>CAUJEM010000100.1 GCA_963169915.1 Myxococcota bacterium | reverse complement strand
CACGAGCTTGCTCCAAAACTCCGTGTTGGCCGTGGCGTAGCTGCACCCGCCGCCGAGCGGCGTGCAGCCCACGTAGATCTTGAGCGTCCGCGTCGGCGCGATGAAGCTGAGCTCGAAGTGGGTTTGACCCGCGGCCGGACGCCAGTGCACGTCCAGCATGTTCATGTTGGGCGGGCTCATCGTGTGATCCAGCGGGTAGACCACGCTCGGGCCCTCTCCGGTGTCAGCCGCACCGAACCTCCCGGGCGTGCTCGCGTCCGCGCCTGGCCCGACCACGATGTCCGTCGCGCCCCCCCCATCGACCGGCGAGGGGTTGCCAGGGTCGGGGATCTGCCAGCCATCACCGAAGTCGATGGGACCTCCGGCGCTGCCCCCGGTGCCCGCCGTGCCGGCGCTGCCGGCCGAGCCGCTGCTCCCTCCGACGCCGCCGGTCCCTGCGCTGCCCGCGCTGCCCGCGCTGCCCGCGGCGCCCGCGAGGCCACCGCCACCTCCGCTGCCGGCGTCACCGCCGCTCGCGCCGTCCCCACCGCTGCCAGCCTGACCGCCGCTCGCCGTCCCCGCGCTGCCCGAGGCGCCCGAGGCGCCGCCGGTACCGCCGCCGCCCGCCGTCCCCGCGCTGGCCCCCACGCCCCCGCAGCTCCCGTTCTCACACTCATCGCTCGGAGCGCCGCTCGCGGAGCACCCCGACACCCAGAGCGCGCCGCCCAGCACGGGCACCAGCATCCACCACGAAGCTCGCTTCATACCGAGCAGCGTGCGCTGGCGGCTCCGAGCGGTCAAGCGTCGGGCGACTCCGCCCACAGCAGGCCCCCGAGCCCCGTGGCGCGCTCCACCCGGCGTGACAACGCAGCGCGCAAGGAGCCTTCGCTGCCGTAGAGCGTGACCCGCCCTTTGGCGCGGGTGATGGCCGTGTAGAGCAGCTCTCGCGTCAAGAGGGGGGAGTCCTGCGGGGGCAGGACGACGGCGACGTTCGCGTACTCCGAGCCTTGGCTCTTGTGGATGGTCATCGCGAAGCAGACCTCGTAGGCCGGCAAGCGCGCCACGGGCAGCCAGCGCACCTCGCCGCTCGGCCGCAGCAGCGCCGCGCTCAGCGCCGCTCCCTCCGAGGGCGGCCACACCAGCGCGGTGTCGCCGTTGCGGAGCTCCTGGGCGTGCTCATTCACGGTGATGAGCAGCGGCTTGCCTCGGTAGAGCTCCCGCGAGCCCTCCAGCCGCCCCGCCTTGCGCAGGACCTCCACCGCCAGCTCATTGAGCTCGCTGACGCCGGTGGGGCCGCGACGATGCGCGGTCAACACCCGAAAGTTCGCGTAGCGCTGGAGCGCCTCCTGCGCGCCCGAGGCGGAGAGGTAGTGACCGTAGTGCGTGAGGAGCTCCTTCGCGACGGCGCGCGTCCACTGCGCGGGCTCCTGGTGCTCCACCCAGTGGAGATCTGCCGCGTCACCGCTCCGTAGGAGCCGCAGCGTCTGCTCCGCGTCCCCCTGGCGCACGGCCTCCGCCAGCGCCGGGATGTTGCTCTCGGCGCCCTGCCGGTGCACCACGGTGAGGTGCACGCGGGCGCGCTCGAGCGCTGGGATGCGAGCGACGGAGCCCGCGGCGGGCTCTCCGAACACCTCCGTCAACCGCTGGGCGAGCTCCGCGCTCGCGTCGCCCCGGGGTGGCTCATGGCAGAGATCCGCGAGCACGGCGCCCGCCTCCACGCTCGTCAGCTGGTTCGGATCTCCCAGCAGGACGAGGCGTGCCTCCGGCGCGACCGCCTCGAGCAGCGCGCGCATCAGCGACAAGTCCACCATGCTGGCCTCGTCCACCACGACCAGCTCCGCGCGCAGCGGCGCCTTCGCGTGGTGCTTCGGCCTCGCGCCGGCTGGGCCGAGCCCCAGCGCGGCGTGCAGGGTGAGCGCCGTGGTGGGCAGCAGCGGGCGCGCCTGCTCCGAGAGCCCGAGGGCGCTCAGCCGAGCGCCGAGGTTCTCCGCCAGCCGCGCGGCGGCCTTGCCCGTGGGGGCGAGGAGCAGCGTGCGGTGCCGCTCGGCCCGCTGAGCGGCCACCTCCGTGAGCAACGCCACGATGCTGCCGGCCGTGTGGGTCTTGCCGGTGCCAGGCCCCCCCGTCACCAGCGTGAGGTGGCTGAGCGCCGCCACCTGCGCCGCCCGGCGTGAGCGCGACGGCCCGGACTCCTGGAAGATCTTCGTGAGCGCGCGGCGGAGCGCCTCGGGGTCCAGCGGCTCCACCCAGCGCTCCGCGCGCGCGCGCAGCAGCCGCGCCACCTCACGCTCGCCGACGAAATGACGCCGCAGGTAGAGGCGTCGCTCGGTGAGCACCAGCGGCCGCGCCTCCGCTGCCCCCGCCTGGCTCACGAGCCCAGAGCTCCCCAGGAGCGTCTCCCAGGCGCTCGGCTCCGGGAGGCTCAGGGAGGCGGGCGCGCCGTCCGCGTCGAGCAGCGCGGGCGGCTGGTCGAGGCGCAAGCACACGTGACCCGCGCGGACGCCGCGGCTGACGAGCGCGACCGCGAGCAACACCTCCGGGCGCTCGTCCTGGAAGAGCGCCCCGAGGCGCTCCGCCAGCGCCACGTCGATGCGCTCCAGCACCCCTTGCTGCTCGAGAGACCCGAGCGCGCTCATGTCGCTCCTCCTTGCATCACCCGCGAGAGCGCCTCGACGAGGGATAGCGACGGGCGGTCGTAGACCACGCCGCTCCCCACCCCCCAGCCCGGCTGCATCCCGCGCAAGAACAGATAATAGACGCCGCCGAAGTGCTCTTCGTACCGGTAGCCTGGGAGCGTCAGGCCGAGGTAGCGGTGGAGCGCGAGCGTATAGAGGTGGTACTGCAGCACGTAGTGATGCTCGGCCATCGCGTTGCGCAGCGCCTCGGGTTGGTAGTCTCGCGCGCTGGGCCCCAGGGCGTTGGACTTGTAGTCCACGACGAAGAAGCGCCCCTCGTGCTCGAAGATGAGATCGATGGCGCCCCGGAGGTAGCCGTAGAGGTGGAAGCCCAGCTCCTCCACCCTGCGGGGGTAGTCCTCCAGCACGGCCTCCGAGCGATGCCGTGCGAAGGCCTGCGCCAGCGCCTGCGCGCTGAGCCGCGTGGCCTCCCCCTCCCCCGCCGGGTAGGCGAACTCTGGCTCCTTCAAGCAGCGGGCTGGCTCCAGCTCTCGGAGGCTCGGGCCCCCGACGCCCAGCGGACAGTCGAGCACCTCGCTCAGCTCCGTGATCAGCCGCTCGGGGTCGCTCGCCTGGAGCGCGAAGGCCCTGAGCTCTTCCCGGACGATCTGCGCGAGCGCCTCGCGCGACGCCTGAAAGTCATGCCGCTCATACACTCGGTGGATGAAGCTGCCGGCGGCAGCGGTGCGCGGCAGCCCACCGAAGGCCAACGGCAGCCCCGTCGCCTCGTCGTGATCCCGCTCCGGCGCGCGGGCGCCGGCCCCCCGCGCGAACCTCGTGAGCCCGCTGAAGCTCGTCGCTTGCGCCCCCCGCTGGATGGGCTCCGGCAGCACGCGCGCGCCGTACTGGAGCGCAGGAGAGGGCGCGCCACCGGCGCCGCGCTCTCCCGCCGGGAGGGCGCTCCCTTGCGCTGGGGTCGGCGCGCCGAGCGCCTTGGCCTTCGGCGCGTCGAGCGAGATCGACGTGACCTCGACGGCGCCTTGGGTCTCCTCCGCCCAGCCTCGGAGCGCGTCGAGCAGCGCCTCGTCCGGCTGCTCGCTGAGCTTGCCGGGCAGCGCGCCGTCTCCCTCCCCGCGGCCGTGCAGCAGGTAGCCGAGGGCGGCGTGCTCGTGGCCGTTGAAAACCCCCCAGCTGAACTCCACGCGGTGGCGCGCTCGGGTCAGCGCCACGTACACGAGCCGTAGCTGCTCGGCCACCAGCTCTCGCGAGGCGAGGGCCACGCGCGCGTCGCGGGTGTCATCCGCCGGGTTCAGGTCCAAGACGTTCTTACCCTGCTCCGGATCGAAGTACCGCAGGAGCCCCCTCTTGGTCTGCTTCCTGAGGACGCCCTCCCACAGGAACGGACAGTACACGATGGGAAACTCCAGCCCCTTGGCGCTGTGGACGGTGATGAGCGTCACGGCGCGCTCGTCGCTCTCCAGCCGGAGCTGCAGCTCCTCCCGGGACACGGCGCGAGCCTCGAGCCGAGCGCTCGCGATGGCCTGCTCGAACTCCTGGAGCAGAGCCCTGGGCCCGAGGTGACGCTCTGCGCTCAGCTGGTGCAGCAGCTCGAACGAGTGCCGCAGGTTGGTGAGCCGCCGCTCACCGTCCAGACACGCGAGCAGGCGCGGCGCCAGCCCGAGCCGGCGCTCGAGCCAGCGACAGGCGGTGAGCACCCCGTGGCGTTGCCAGAGCGAGCGCGCCTCACTCAAGGCGTCCAGCAGCTCGCGGCTCCGCGCCGCCGACGGCTCCGACGAGGCCTCGAACAGCCCCTGGAGCTCCGTGGCCCGCAGGCCCACGAGCACCGTCGTCAGGGCAGCGCTCACCAGGCGGCTGCGGTGTGGCTCGAGCACCGCCGACAGCAGCCGCCACAGCTCCGTGGCCTCGTCGGTCTCCAGCACCGTGGAGGCCGCGCGCAGCACCGCCGGGATGCCGAGCGCGCCGAGCTCCCGCTGGACGAGCAGCGCCTGGCGGTTGTTCTGGACGAGCACGGCCACGTCCGCCGGTACGACGCGGCGCCGCGCCGGCGGCGCCGCGTGCTCGTCCGGCAAGCTGGCCTCGCTCGCGAGCAAGGCCTGGATCTTGCTCGCGCAGTGGCGCGCGAGGGGGCGTTGGGAGCGCCCCTTCGGCAGCTCCTTGCCGCCGCGGTCCTCCGGACGCGACACCCACTCGAGCACGACGCGCGACCACGGCTCGCCCCCGAGGAGCAGCGCGTCCTGCCGGCCCGGCTTGGGGGCCACGGGCGTGAACCCGATCTCCTTGATGAGGAAGGGGTTCGGGCGCTGCGCGAAGAGCCGGTTGATGCCGTGGATGAGCGAGGGATCGGAGCGGTGGTTGACGTCCAGGGTGTAGACCTCCTCCTTGACGCCTCGTGCCGCGTCCAGGTAGGCGCGCACGTCCGCACCACGAAAGGCGTAGATGGCTTGCTTGGGGTCACCGATGAGCAAGAGGTGCGTGCCGGCCGCCGCCATGGCGCGGAACACCCGATACTGCACCGGATCGGTGTCTTGGAACTCGTCGATGAGGGCCGCTGGGAACCGCCGCGCGAGCTCGCGCGCCAGCTCGCGGCCTTGGTCGCCGTCGAGGGCCGCGTCCAGCCGGTGCAAGAGGTCGTCGAAGCCCAAGACCCCGAGCGCGCGCTTGCGCTCCGGGAGCTCCGCGCGCAGCCAAGCGATGAACCGCTGCTGCAAGTCCACGCCCATGGCAAGACGGGCCCGCTCGAGCTCGGCGTAGGCGTCCAAGGCCCCGGCGATCATGGCGCAGCACGCGGGGATGCTCTTCGGATCGATGGAGGCCTTGGCGCACTTGGGCTCCAGCGCCGCGGGGGTGAAGCGCGTCACGGCCTCGAGGAGCTTCGGGTCGTTCGTCGAGGGCTCGCCTCCGAGGAAGGTCTGGAGGTGCCGGAGCCACACAGTGAGATTGCGGCTCGTGAAGGTCTTGCCGAGGCCCTTCTGGGTGAGCCAGCGCTCGAGCCGATCGCTCGCTGGCGCCTGCTGCACCGCCAGGAGCGCCTCTGCTCGTCGCTGGGCGAAGCACGCCTCGGCCGCCCTCAGCTCCTCCGCGACGAATCTTAGCTTCGGCACCACCGCGATGGGATCGGTGGCCACGGCCCGCGCGAGCTCCAGCAGCCGCTCGAGCGTGGCGTCGGGGCCGCCCAGCGTGGAGGTGAGCACGAGGAGCTGCTCTCTGGAGAGCGACGCGGTCTCCTTCACCCAAAAATCGACGGTCAGCTCCCGCACCAGCTCTGAGAAATCCTCCACCAGCCGAGTGCCGAAGCTGGTGCCGCTGGCGAAGGCGTGCGAGCGCAGCGCCCGCTCGCAGAAGCCATGGATGGTGGAGATGGTGGCCTTGTCGAGCGAACGCTGGACCTGGAGCAGGTGCTCGGCGTCACGGACACGCTCGGCCGCTGGACGCCCGCTGAGGACCACGGACAGCGGGTCCTCTTGCGGCCACGTCTCGACCGGGGCCTGCAGGCGCTCGATGGCCTCGCCGAGGCGGGCCCGAATGCGCTCCTGCAGCTCCGCCGTGGCGGCGCGGGTGAAGGTGACCACCAGCACGTCCTCCGCGCCCAGCCGGCGCCCCTCCCGGGTGCGCCCCTCGAGCAGGAGCCGCAGGTACAGCAGCGTGATGGTGTAGGTCTTGCCGGTGCCGGCGCTCGCCTCGATGAGCTGCGTGCCATGCAGCGGAACGCCGCGCCAGTCGAGGGGCCTCATCCGACCTCCTCCGGCAGCTCCCGCCGATCCAGCGCTCAGGGGCTCGTGGCGCTCGAGGTCGAGGGGCATCATCCGACCTCCCCCAGCAGCTCCAGCAGCGGGCCGAAGAGGAGCCGCGCGCAGCGCTCGAACTCCGTGAGCGGCGCCGCGGCGGCCTCCTTCCGGAGCTCCGCGATGGGCTCCTGGCCTCGCCACAGCAGCTCCGTCGCGGGCTCCGCGCGCTCAGGCGTCTGGTGGGCGTCGTTGCCGTCACCCTCGAACACCGTCAGCGCCTTGTCGAGCGCCTCCGCGCGCCTCCGCCACTCTTGCTCTTGGGGCGACGGCCGTGGCGCGGGGCTCGCGGCTCCCACCGCCGGCGGGGGCGCGCTGGACGCCTCGGCGCTGCGCTTCTTGGCGGTGGAGGGCTTGGTGTTGGCCTTCCTCTTGGTGCTAGACTTGCCCGCGCTGGCCTCCGGGGAGGCGAGGGCTCCTTCGGCGGGAGGGCCCGCCGCTGCTGCTGCTCCCGCCGCCGGCTCCTCGGGCGGCGTGGAGCTCTTCTTCCGGAGCTTGGAGTATTCGTGGGCGTAGGTCCACGACGCCTTGGGGAAGTAGGGCAGCGGGCGCCGCAGGCCCTCCTGGTAGAGCTGCACGAGGGGCAAGAGCAGCTCACGCGCCTCCTGGGGCGAACACGCCCCCAGCTCGAGCACGCTGAACCGATCACTGTCCTTCTGGGGATCACCCTGGCTCGTGAAGCAGACGTGGAGGCTCGACGTCTGCGTGCCCGACGCGCAGAGCGCCAAGTGCTCCGCCCAGAGGCGCGCGCGGCGCCCGCCGTTGAGCGTGTGCGCCCCCGCCGTGACCCGCGCCGCGCTGCCCACGCCCGCCAGCACCCCGGACACGACGAGCCCACCCTCCAGCTCGAGGCTCAGCTCCAGCGGGCGCTCCGGCGGCGTCCCCTGGCGCTCCTTCACCTGCTGCGCGAGCCCCTCGCAGTCGCTCAGCCACTGCTCGAGCGCCACCTCACCCAGCACTCCCGGCGGGCAGCGACCGCTCGCCCTCGCCCAAGCCTCCACCGCGGCGCGCGGCTGGCCCTCGAGCAGCCGCTCGAGCAGGGAGTTCTGGAGCGTGTTCACCTCACGCCATTCGAGCTGCACGGGCAGCTCGTCGCGCGGCGACGCCTCCGCGCGGTCGAGCGTCACGCCGAGCCGCGCGTGCAGGTACACCTGGGCCGGCCGCTCGAGGAAGCGCCCCAGCTCCGACAGCTCGATGTGTGTGGGCGCCTCGGCGGCGGGCTCGAGATCGTGAAAGGGCAGGCGCTGCCGCGCGCTCCGGTGAGACGCCGCGTCCGCCTCCGCGGCCGCGTAGCTGAAGAGCCGAGGGTCGCGCCCTGGCTGGAAGTAGCGCGGGGAGAAGGGCTGCAGCGGGTGCTGGACGAGCCACGGCGGCGCTTGGCCAGGCTCCAGCCCCGCGCCGTAGCCCTCGCGCAGCGTCTGGAGCAGCTCCGCGAGTACCGCGGACGGCGGACGCTCCGCGTTGTCCCGCAGCCCGCGCCCCACGTAGGTGATGATGAGCTGCTCACGCACCGACAGCAGCGCCTCGAGGAACAAGTAACGATCTTCTTCGCGCTGATCGCGATCTCCGAGGCGATGGGCGCGGCCCAGCTCATCGAAGTCCACCGGCGCGGGGTTCCGGGGAAACTCACCGTCGTTGAGCCCCACGATCGCCACCAGCTTGAAGGGGATGCTGCGCATCGGCAGCATGGCGCACACGGTGATGCCACCGCTCAGAAAGCCGCGGCTGGTGCCGACGCCGCTGAGCCGCTCCACCACGCGCAGACCGATCACCCCGAAGCCCACGGGCTCCGTGAACCCCGCCAGGGCTGCCTCCTCCGCGAGGTCGCCCAGCTCACGGCGCAGGCTGGCGAGGGCTTCGCGGGTGTCCGTGCTGGCCGCGTCCGCCAGGTAGAGGCGCTCGGCCAGCTCCGCCAGCGCGCTCATCCACGCCGCGACGGGCCTCGGCGTCGCCACCTCCCGGCGCAGCTCGAACACGATGTCCAGCACCTCCAGCACGCGGCCGAAGGCGAGCGCGCGGCCGCCGTCGAGGTGAGGCAGCGGCGCCCGCTCCGCGACGGGCACCTCCTCCCCCATCGCCCAGCCGAGCAGCAGGCGATCGATGCCGAAGCGCCAGGTGTTGTCGTCCAGCTCGGGCTGGCCTTGCTCCTGGCGTTGTCGACGGTCTTGCCCCCAGCGCACCCCAGCCGCGCGCAGCGCCTCGACGACCTCTTCGACCTGCTCCGCGCCGAGCCCGAAGCGGAGCTGGAGCGCCGGCTGCGCGAGCAGCTCCGCCACCTGGCCCAGCGGGTAGCGGCTGACCGCCAGCTCGAGGAGCTGCGCGAACCCCTCGTAGAGGGGCTCGACCCCGCGAGGCGCTCGATCCGCGATCCGATACGGCAGCTCCCCTCTCCCCGAAGGCGCCGCGGCCCCCGCCGGCTCGCCCCCGCCTCCCACTGCCCCGAACACTGCCGCGATGAGCGGCGCGTAGCGCTCGATGGACGGCGTCATCACCACCACGTCCTCCGGACGCAGCGCGGCGTCCCTCGCGAAGGCCTCCAAGAGCTGATCCCGCAGCACCTCGACCTCCCGCAGCGGCGAGTGGCACGCGTGGATCCGCAGGCTGACGTCGCCCTCGATGGGCGCGAGCGCCGGCGCAGCGCCGCTGGCGGTGGCGCCGCCACCGAAGCTCGCGGCGCCACGCGCTCGCAAGGCGAGCAGATCGCCCTGGAGCCGGCCGAGGAGCGTGTCGTCCCCGGGCGCCTCGTAGGCGACGTCCGCGTCGATGCCGGGGACGTGCTCGAGCAAGCGCTGGAACTCCTGCCCGGAGCGGCCGAGGGACATCAGCAGCGGGTGCGCGCGCGACAGCTCCTCTTCGACGCTCTGCTCGAGCACGCTGCCAAATTCCTCCACCTCCGCGAGCAGCGCCCGGCGCGTCGCGAGGCCCGCCCAGTGGTGATCGGTCGGGCTGAGGCAGAACAGGTGGACGTCCATCAGCTCGCCGAGCGCCGCGAAGTTGCGCAGGTAGCTCGGCGGCAAGCTGGAGACCCCGAAGATGGACACGCGCTCCGGGAGCTTGGCGCGAGCCCCCGGTGCGCGCAGCCCACGCCACAAGGCCTCGGCGCGCGCCGCGGGGTGGTAGCGCCCCGCCCGCGCCACCAGCGCGCGCCACAGCGCGGCCTGCCAGCCGCCGGGCGCCCCCTGCTCCCACCGGGTGACGAGATCCGGGCGGTACACGGCGTAGCGGTCGAAGACGCTGGCGATCTGCTCGCACAGCGCGTGCCGCCGGCGCTCGTCCGTGGCGTCCTCGAGGTAGCGCGCGAGCGCCCCGAACTCCGGGCGATCCACCAGGCCGGGCAGCACCTCCGCGAGCGTCCAGCGCAGCACCTCCGGGCGGTAGCGCCCCACCTCGAGCTCATCCTGCCCGGAGAGCCGGGCGGAGAGCCCCTCCAGCCGCGCGCGCGGGAACGGGAACCCGAGGTGCATGGCGACGCCGAGCCGCCGCGCGAGCTCCTGCTGGAGCCAGCGCTCCATGCCCCGGCTCTGCACGACGACCTGCTCCGGCTCGAACACGGACCGGCGCGGGCGAGACAGGACCTCGGCGAGCGCCCCCACCAGCCGCTCCACGCGGTTGCTGCGATGAACGTAGAAGCCCACCGCCGCACGCTACATGAAGCGCCTCGGCGCCGGCAGCGGCGATCCCCGCTGGCGGACATCCAACGTCCGCCCTCGTACGCCAAGGATCCAGCCTCACTGAACACCCGACGAGGGGATTACAAGAAATTTCTCACTGATGTCAGCAGCTTGGAACAATTGCTCCAGATCGTGATTCCGGGCGTGCCATGCCGGCCGTTCCGACTAAACTGCGACCCCTTCCGTCGCCCCCTTCCCGCTCGGGGAGGGTCCCCCGACGAAGCTCGGAGCTAGCGTGGACAACAAGGAAGAAGGCTTCAGCAACGACGCGGTGCGCATCTACCTCCGGAAGATGGCCACCGTGAGCCTCCTCACCCGCGAGGGTGAGGTGGAGATCGCCCAGCGGATCGAGCAGGGCGAGGTAGACATGCGCAACACCGTGCTGGCGTCCCCCCTCGCCGTGCGTGAAGCCTTGAACCTCCGGCGGCTCCTCAAGGAGGGCAAGCTGAAGTTCGTGGACATCCTGGGCGATGCCGCTGAAGAAGAGGACTTCGACGAGGCCGAGGCGGACCGCAAGCTGGGTAAGATCTTCGACAAGCTCAAGCGCTTGGAGAAGCGCATGGTGGAGCTGCAAGACGAGCGCAAGAGCGCCGACGCCGCACGCCGCGCCCAGCTCGACACGGAGCTGGCGCAGAGCCGGCAGCAAGCCGAGAAGAGCCTCCACGAGCTCGGCCTCTCGCGGCTCATCATCCGGCAGTTCGTCGACACCGTCGGGCAGGAGCTCCGGCGCCTGGAGCGCGGCGAGCTGTCCGAGGACGAGGAGGAGGTGAGCGAGGAGCCCGGGGTCTACGTCCGGCTGGACAAGAAGAAGCTGCGCGAAACCTACGACCAAGCCATGCGCGGTCAGCGCGCGGCAGACCGTGCGAAGGCGCAGCTCGTGGAGGCCAACCTGCGGCTCGTGGTCAGCATCGCCAAGAAATACCAAAATCGCGGGCTACAGTTCCTGGACCTCATCCAAGAGGGGAACATCGGCGTCATGAAGGCGGTGGAGAAGTTCGACTACCGCCGCGGCTACAAGTTCAGCACCTACGCTACCTGGTGGGTGCGCCAGGCCATCCAGCGCGCCCTCGCGGACCAGGCGCGCACCATCCGTATCCCGGTCCACATGGTGGACACGCTGCGGGCCGTCCAGCGCGTCAACCGCACGTTTTTGCACCAACACGGCCGAGAGCCCACCCCGAAGGAGATCGCTGACGAGCTGGATTTGCCCATCGCCCGCGTCAAGAAGGTGCTGGAGATCGGCAAGGACGCCATCAGCCTGGAGACGCCCATCGGGGACGATGAAGATCGCCAGCTCGGCGATCTCATCGAAGATCCCCGGATCTCGAGCCCCATGGACGCGCTCGTCACCAATGATCTCACCGACCAGACGCGGCGCGTGCTCAAGACGCTCACCCCCCGAGAGGAGCAGGTGCTGCGCTTGCGCTTCGGCATCGATGAGAAGAGCGACCACACCCTCGAAGAGGTGGGTCAGGTCTTCCAGGTGACGCGCGAGCGGATCCGGCAGATTGAGGCGAAGGCGCTGCGAAAATTGCAGGTTGGCCGGCGCGCGCGCGATCTCAAGAGCTTCATCGAAGGCTGAGCCGCCGAGCCTTCGGCGCCTCAGCCTCGTCACCTACACCCGCGCACCGCGCGGGCGTCCCATGGCCCGGCCTCGCAGCGCCCTCGCTGCACCACGAAGGCTCCCCAGGCGGCCGCGCGAGCGGTCGCGGAGATCTCCTCATGATAAGCGTCAGCAGCATTTCCATGAACTACGGGGAGCGCATGCTCTTCGACAACGTCAACGTCACGTTCCACCAGGGGGAGCGGTACGGACTCACGGGGCCCAACGGGGCGGGCAAGTCCACGTTCATGAAGATCTTGTCGGGGGATCAAGAGCCCTCCAGCGGATTCGTGCAGCGCCCCCGCCGCCTCGGCATCTTGCGGCAAGATCACTACGGGCACGAGTCCGACAAGATCATCGACGTCGTCGTCATGGGCAACCGACCGCTGTGGGACGCCCTCGCGGAGAAGGCCCAGCTCATCGCCAAGCCGGACGTCACGAACGAGGAGGGCATGCGGCTCGGAGAGCTCGAGGGGATCATCGCCGAAGAGGACGGCTACATGGCGGAGAGCGAGGCCGCCACGCTGCTCGAGGGCTTGGGCATCCCGGAGGCGCTGCATGAAGAGCCCCTCTCCGTGCTGCAGGGTGGCGACAAAGTGCGGGTCTTGCTCGCGCAGGCGCTGTTCGGCAAGCCTGACGGGCTGCTGCTCGACGAGCCGACCAACGCGCTCGACATCGCGAGCATCCGTTGGCTCGAGGGCTTCCTGTTCGACTACACCGGCGTGATGATCGTCATCAGCCACGATCGTCATTTCTTGAACACCGTCACCACGAAGATCGCGGACATCGACTACGAGACCATCATCGTCTACCCCGGCAACTACGACGACATGGTGGAGGCCAAGGCCGAGGCGCGCACCTCTCTCGAGCTCCACAACGCCGCGCGTAGCAAGCGGGTCGAGAGCCTCCAGGAGTTCGTGCAGCGCTTCCGCGCCGGCTCACGCGCCAGCCAGGTCAAGAGCCGGGAGAAGGCGCTCGAGCGTGAGAAGCAAGCGCTGGTGGACCTCAAGCGCTCCAACATCGCGCGCCCGTGGATCCGCTTCGACGTGGCTCGCCCGAGCGGCCGGCAGGTGCTCACCGTGGAGGGGCTGACCAAGCGCATGGGCGACAAGCTCATCTGCGAGCGCTTGAACCTCAGCGCGATGCGCGGCGACAAGATCGCCGTCGTCGGGCCCAACGGGATAGGCAAGACCACCCTGCTACGGATGCTGGCGGGGCAGCTCGAGCCGGACTCCGGCAAGGTGGAGTGGGGCTATGAGGCCAGCGTGGGCTACATGCCGCAGGAGCACGCCGAGCAGATCGAGAAGACCGAGCAGACCGCGCACGCGTGGCTCTGGCAGTGGGCCAAGAAGGCCGACGAAGAGCAGATCCGCAGCTTGTTCGGGCGGCTGCTGTTCAGCAAGGACGACCCCTTCAAGCAGCTCCGGATGCTCTCCGGGGGAGAGACGGTGCGGATGCTGCTCGCCAAGCTCATGCTCCAGCAGAACAACGTCCTGCTACTCGACGAGCCCACCAACCACCTCGATCTCGAGGCCATCCGCTCGCTGACGCAGGGGCTCACCACCTACCCGGGCACCTGCGTCTTCGTCACGCACGATCGCCACATGGTCAGCCAGGTAGCCACCCGCATCTTGGAGATGGGTCGCGACGGAATCCGAGAGCTGTCACCTGCTCAATTCGACGCCGGGGACTTCCTCACGTCCTACACCCAGTACGAAAAGCACGGCTGAGGCCCAGCCCCCAGGACGGCGCCGAAGCTCCGTGCCGGGCGGTCAATGGTGTTAGGCTGTCGCTCGTGGCCCTGACCGCTGGTACCCGCATCGATCGCTACACGCTCGTCTCCGAGCTGGGCTCTGGAGGTCAGGGTTCGGTCTGGCTGGCGACCGATCCGCTCGAGGGAGGCGCGAAGCGCGCCCTCAAGCTGGTCCCCCTGGTCCTCAGCCGGCCCAGCGACGTCGAGCGGGTACGGCGCGAGGCGCGGGCGCTCGCCAAGCTCGAGCACCCGTCGGTCGTGCGCTGCCACGCCCTCTTCGAGGACCTCCAGCATGAGCTCTTGGGGCTCAGCATGGACTACGTCGAGGGCGTCACGCTGTCGAGCGTCCGCGGCGACCCGCGGCTGGACGAGCACGCCACGCGCTGGCTCTTACGCCACCTGGCGGAGGCGCTGGCCTACGTCCACCAGCGCGGCGTCGTGCACCGTGACCTCAAGCTGGCCAACGTGGTGTTGGAAGAGGGGTTCTGGGAGGCACCGCAGGACCCGCGCAACGTCCGGCTCCTCGACTTCGGCATCGCGGCCGTGGAGGGGAACGACGAGAAGTTGACCGCCCTCGGCTCCGTCATCGGGACGCCAGGCTATCTCGCGCCCGAGCTCCTCGACCCTCGCCGCTTCGGCCCGCGCGCCTCCGCGGCGAGCGGCGACCTCTTCGCCTTCGGCGTCCTCGGGTGGCGGCTGCTCACGGGAGAGCACCCAACGAAGCTCCCCGCCCGCGCGGATGTGTTCGAGTATGCCGCGGAGTATCGAAGCTGGGACGAGGGTCCGGTCCCCTGGCCCCCCGATGTGCCCGCCGGAGCGCTGGGAGCGCTGCTCGCGCAGTGCCTCGCGCTACGCCCGAGCGCTCGCCCCGCCGACGCCGCCGAGGTCGCGGCGCGCTTGGCGGCGCTGACCGGCGCCGTGAGCGCTCGAGAGCCGAGCGCGCCCCCGCGGGCGCCCGGTGAGGGCATCACGGGGGCGCTCGAGCCGGGCCTCGGGGTGGGCGAGGCCGTGACCGCCCTGGGGGCAGCGGGCAGCGCTCCGGCTCCCCGGGGGCTCCAGGGCGCGCTTGCGCCCGCCGCGGCCCAGCGGGGCTCGGCTCGGGAGGCGGGCACGGGCGCGCTCATCACGGGCGCGGCCGTGCTCCTCGTTGGCTTGGCGCTCGTGGCCTGGTTGGCGTTGGAGGGGAAGGGCCCGCTCCACGGCCGCCCCACGCCGGGGCCCAGCGCGACGCGCGCCTCCTCTGTCCCACCCCGCCTACCGACGCCCACCCCGGCGCCCACCCCACCCACCCCGAGCGCCACCGTGAGCAGCGTCGCGCCGCCCGACGGCGAAGCGCCGACGGCGCCTGCCTCGCGCCGACCGCTGGGCTGCGCGGAGGGCGCCGAGCTCTGCAGCGAGCCGTGCTGCCTGGCCAACCAGGACTGCGGCGCCCAGGGCTGCGACGCGCACCTCCCGGAGGAGCTCGTGGTGCGTCTCAGGCCCTGGAAGATCATGAGCGGCGGCTCCGACCTCGTCCGACAGGATCTGCTCCAGGAGGTGTGCTTGCGGCGGAGCGCGAGCACGCTGGATTTCCAGTGCCTCCCCATCAGCCAGCTCCGTGGGGCGAGCGCGCCCGCGGAGAGCCTCCGCCTCACCGTGGGCGAGCTGAACCGACACGGCCTGGACATCGAGCTGCGCGGGCTCGACGGCGTCGTCCATGCTCGACGCGACGCCGTCCGACCGGAGGCGCTGCGCGGAGAGCAGCTCTGTCGCGGCTGGGTCATCGCGCAGTGGCGCAGCGACACCCTGCACATCGACGAGGTGCTCCTGCTCCTGGATCCTGATGAGGACGCTCCCCCGCAGCGCTGCCGCCGCTGAGCCCACCAGCCGCGGCGCGGCTTGCCTCGCCGGAGTAGGCTGGATAAGGGTTGCACATGCCGACGTGCAAAGCCTGTGGCGATGACGTGGACGAGCTGGTCAGCGTGAAGGTCGCCAACAAGTCCAAGAAGGTCTGTGAAGACTGCGCCGACCGTCTCCGTGAAGAGGGTGACATCGCGGAGGCCAGCGAGGCGGTCGTTCAGGGCATGATGGACTTCAAGGGTCGGCGCTGAAGCCCTCGGCGGTGACGGCTTCGGCGCGGCGCCTCACCAGTCGATGATCGCCGAGCCCCAGGTGAAGCCGCTCCCGAACGCGACGCAGGCCACCTTCATGCCGCGCCGCAGCTTGCCGCTGCGCTCCGCCTCCGCCATCAGGAGCGGGATGGTGGCGGCCGTGGTGTTTCCGTACTTCTGGATGTTGCTGACGAGCTTGTCCGAGGGGATACCGATCTGCTCCGCGATGTACTGGTTGATGCGGAGGTTGGCCTGGTGAAATAAAAACAGATCCACGTCCGCCAGGGTGAGCCCCTGCTCGGTGAACGCCGTCATGAGCACGCCCACCATGCGCTCCACCGCGTGGCGAAAGACGAGCTTGCCCTCCATCTTGGCCCACAGCATCTCCGGTGCCACCTGGCCCACGCCGTGCTCGTCCGTTGGGATGAAGGGGCGCTGGCGGATGTCCCAGAGCGGCTGCGACAGCACGTCCGCGTAGCGCCCATCGGCGCCCAGCCACCAGCCGCGCACCCCGCGGTCCTCCTCGGTGGCGCTGACGACCACGGCCCCGGCGCCATCGCCGAAGAGCGAGGACACGGTGCGCCCCCGCTTGGAGAGATCCAGCGCGGCCGAGTGCTTCTCCGCGCCAACGAGCAGGACGTGGCGGCAAGCGCCGGATTTTACCATGCTGCTGGCGGTGGCAAGGCCGTAGAGGAAGCCCGAGCACTGGTTGCGGACGTCCAGCGCGGGGACGAACTTGGCGTCCGGACCGTCGCAGAGCCCGAGCTTCTGCTGCAAGTACACCCCAGAGCCGGGGAAGCAGTGATCGGACGAGAGCGTCGCGAACACGATCATGTCCAGCTCCCGCGCGGCGAGCCCGGCAGCCTCCAGCGCCATCCTGGAGGCCTCCGCAGCGAGATCGGACGTGCCCACGCCCACCTCCGCGAAGCGCCGCGCCTCGATCCCCGTTCGCTGCACGATCCACTCGTGCGTCGTCTCGACGCCAAACTCGGTGGAGAGCTGCTCATTGGTGACGACACGAGGCGGGACGAACATGCCCGTCCCAGAGATGTAGGCGTTCGGCATCCTTTGGCTCCTGTCCGCGCGCGGGGCGAGGCGCGGTCAGCTCGCTAGCTAGCCGAGCCCTGCCGTGAGAGCTAGCCGCTGCGGGGCTCCAGCGCGAAGGCGCCCGCGCTCAGAGCTGGCCCATGAGCCCGAGCGAGGCGCCGCCGCCGGGCAGCGGCGTCCACCAGGGATGCACCGCGACTGCGCCCGCGGCGCGCGCGGCTGGGCCACGGTCCGGCGCCATCCCTGAGGTGGCCCACCAGGCGACGCCGAGGCCCACCGCGGACCCCAAGGCGCTGACGCCGCCGACCGCGCGGAGGTTCGCCATGGACACCCCGACGTCTCCGCCCCCACGCTCGGCCCACTGGCCCGCGGTGAGCACCGCCCCCAAGCCCCCGACGAGCCCCCCGGCGATGCCGCCGAGATCCAGGAAGCGGACCCGCGCGATGCTCGGCGAGACCTCCGAGGCGGTGAGGACGCCCGTCGCGGCGCCCAGGTTGAGCCCGACGGCCGCCACGATGGCGCCTGGGCGATCGTCCGTTCCGTAGCCCCCGTTGCCGATCCAGCTCGCCGTCAGCCCGAACACGGCGCTGCTCCAGAGCCCCGTGGACGCGACGTAGCCGGCGCGCCCCGGCGTCGCGAGGCCATAGGCCCCGGCCACCCCTCCGGCCACGGCGCCCAGCGTGGTGGTCCCCCACATCACCGCCGCGGCCGTCCCCGTGCTCCAGGCGTTGCCCTCGCTGGCCACGGCCTGCTGCCAGAGGCTCCAGGTGAGGCCCTCTCCCAGGCCCAAGGCCATGCCGCTGACGATGGCCTCCGGCATGCCGTAGCGCAGCACGCCCATGCCGTCCGCCAGCGCCACACCGCCGACCCCGAGCCCCGCCACCGCGAGCCCCGCGAGGTTGAAATCCGGGAAGCGCTGGCGCCCCTCGAGCGCGCCGATGAAGCTACCCGTCCCCAAGCCGTACACCGCGCTGTTGAGGTACAGCACCACGAGCTCGTCGGTCGTGCGCCGGGGCGGCTCAGCGGGCGGGGGGCGCGGCGCCTCGGCCGCGGCGCGCGGCGCGCCTTCGGCCGGCGGCGGCGGCGCTGCCCACGCCTCGGCGCTCGCGAGCGCCATCGCGAACGACCCCACCGCCCAGACCCTACGCCGAGACCGTTGCTGCACGGCTCCAGCGTAGCAGCTGCCGGCCTCCTGGGAAGCGCTCGCCCACGGGTGGCGGGGCCCGGTGCTAGGGTCGAGCATGGCCACCGCGCTCGCCTTCGCCGTCACCTCTCCCGTCGCGCCGCTGGCGCCGCTCGAGCTCCAGCGCCGAGAGCTGCGCCCCCACGACGTGCTCATCGAGATCAGCTTCTGCGGAGTGTGTCACTCCGACCTGCACCAGGCACGCAACGAGTGGGGGCACTCCAGCTATCCGATGGTCCCGGGGCACGAGATCGTCGGGGAGGTGCGACAGCTCGGGAGCGCCGTCACGCGCTTCGCGCTCGGCGACCGCGTCGGCGTCGGCTGCATGGTGGACTCCTGCGCCGAGTGTGGCCCGTGTCGCGCCGGACAGGAGCAGTTCTGCGAGCGCGGCGCCGCCTTCACCTACAACGGCACGGAGATGGATCGGCGGACGCCGACCTACGGCGGCTACTCCACGCACATCGTGGTCCAGGAGCACTTCGTGCTCAGAGTGCCGGCCGCGCTGGAGCTGGCGCGCGCGGCGCCCCTGCTCTGCGCTGGGATCACCACGTACTCGCCCCTCGTGCGCTGGGGCACGGGCCCCGGCACGCGCGTCGCGGTCGTGGGGCTCGGGGGCCTCGGTCACGTCGCGGTCAAGCTGGCCCGCGCGCTCGGCGCGGAGGTGAGCGTCCTCAGCACGTCTCCCAACAAGCGCGAGGACGCCGCGCGCCTAGGGGCGCAGGCCTTCGAGCTGACGGCGACGCCGGAGGCCTTCCGGCGCCTGCGCGGCCGCTTCGACGTCGTGCTCGACACCGTCTCGGCCGTGCACGACTACGATCCGTACCTGCGCCTGCTGCGCCCGGGCGGCACCATGGCCGTGGTGGGCATCCCCCCAGAGCCCGTGCGGCTCAGGGCCGGCTCGCTCATCGGCGGCAACCGCGTCCTCGCAGGCTCGAGCATCGGCGGGCTGGCGGAGACGCAGCGCATGCTGGAGTTCTGCGCCGCGCACGGCGTCCTGGCGGACATCGAGCTCATCCCGGCGAGCCGTCTCAACGAGGCCTACGAGCGGCTCGCCAAGAACGACGTGAAATACCGCTTCGTCGTCGACCTCGCCTCGCTCCACGCTCGCCGAGGCGCCGCTCCGGAGCCCGCGTCGGCTCAGAAGTAGAAGCTCGAGCCGAGCGTCGCCGTCGTCTCTCCGGGGTACCAGCGCGCGTCGAAGAAGAGCGCCAGCTCCGGCGCGACCAGATAGCGCGAGCTGGCGTGCAGCAGCCCCGAGAGGCGCGGGGTCTGCGCCGGATAGATCGGCGCTTGAAGCTCGAGCCAGCTCACCCAGCGCCGGTGCGCGCGCAGCCGCCAGCCGAGCGTCGGCGACGCTCCGAGCCGGACAGGGGCCCCCGCCACCCCGTCGAGGGGGGCGAGCCCCTGGACGCCGAGATCCACCAAGCCATAGAGCAGCAGCGCGTCGTCCAGCGCGGAGAGCGTACCCCCGGCCGCGAAGCCGAGCACGCCCGCCAGGCAGTCTTGGCAGCCCGCGTCGTAGAGGCGCTCCGCCCCGAGCCGAAGACGCCACGACCACGCCTGCTCGAAGCGGCTGAGCGGCGACAAGGAGCTGACGCGGACGAAGTAGGCCTCGTCCAGCGACAGCCGGTGTGAGCCCACCGAGTAGCGCAGGCGGAGCGGGAAGAATTCCAGGCTCGTGCCGTCGGGGTAGCCCTGCGCCGGATCGTCGAGGGAGTGGACCGCGACGCGCAGCGTGGCCAGGTGGTGCCAGCCGTCCACGCGAGACCAGCCCGAGCCCAGCTCCGCGCGGCGTGGCCCGTGGCTGAGGTGGGGCGCCTCCCCCCAAGGGATGACGACCTCCAGTGGCGGGCTCCGCACGCCGAGCCGCGCGCGGCGGCTCAGCAGGGCCTGCTGGTGGCGCTTGCCCTCCGTGGGGGCGTCGAAGACCAGCTCCTTGGCCCAGCGCTGATCGCCGAGATCCAGCGCCGCGTCGAGCGCCGCCGCCTGGCGCTCGAGCGACAGCCCCTCCGGCGTCGGCGTCGCAGGATCTTCGAGCAGCGCCACCACGAACGCGCGCTCCTCGGCGCTGAGGCGCTGGACACGTCGCGCGAACTGCGAGCGGTTGCTCGGCCGATACGTCACCGCGCCGATGAGCCCCGGCACGCTGCGCAGCGCCCGCACCGTCTCCGCCGGGAGCACCGGCCAGCCGAGCCGCGAGACCAGCTCCATGCTGGGGCGCACCACCTCGACCGCCGACAACACGTGGTACGAGCAGTTCTCCGTGAGATAGTAGTAGGCGAACACGGTGGAGCCGAGCTCCCAGACGTGGGCCAACAAGAACTCTACCTCTGCCTGGGAGAGCTCGAGCTGGTACTGCCAGAGATCTCGCGACTCGTAGTCCGCGTACTCTCGCACCTTGTAGTAGTACGGCAGCTTCTTGAACACGCCGGGGAACATCCCCGTCATGCCCTTGAACGCGTAGAGCAGCGCGTTGCCGGTATCCACCTCTGCGCTGAAGTCCACGCCGTAGTCCAGCAGCTCTTGGCGCTGGGGTTGCCCCACGGGAACCTTGTCGAAGCGTAAGAAGGTATGCCCGAAGGCGCTGGCTGGGTTGTTGAGGTAATAAGCCGAGAACACCAACGTGACGCCGCGCGGCTGGAGCAGCTGCTGGAACTGCTCCCAGCGCGGGCAGCGCCGCGTCGGCAGCCGCGCCCAGTCGATGCCGAGCTCCCGCGTCAGCCAGGCGAGCCGCGCGGGGAAGCGGCAGAACGGGTGCTGCTCGCGCGCGTCCGCCGGCCGCCAGGGGCGCACCAGCCCCCGCAGGGTGGCCTCCAGCTCCGCGGCGGGATCTTCGGCGCCGTCCTTCGCCAGAAAGAAGCTGGGCGAGCGCGCCTGACTCTCACCGCCGAACCACCCTTGCCGATAGTGCAGGAGCCGGCGCCAGGTGACCGCCTCTTGCAAGCGCCTTGCGCGGGCGAGGGCCACGAGCCGCTCCGTCTCCTGGACGACGGCCGCCGAGCCCGGCGCAGGCCCCAAGGCGTCGCTGGCGCGCTCCACGGGCGCTACGGCGACTGGCGGCGGCGCGCCCCACGCCGCGAGCGACAGCCCCCACAAAACGACGATGAGCCGAAGGCAGCCAGGAAGCTGCCTTCGGCTCACCCGTCCTCCCTCGCGTGAGCTCAGCCGACGTTGCTGCACTGGAGGCTGGCGTCGCTCCGCAGCGTCTCCACCACGGCGTCGCTCACCTGCTCATTGCTGGCGTCCGCGCTGGGGAACAGCTCATCGAAGTGCTTCTGGAGCGCGCTGCCCACCGCGGTGGAGTCCTGGCAGCCCGCCAGCTCCGCCAGGCTGTCGATGGTCTCGCCGCTGCCGCGCGCTGCGTCCTTGGCCAAGGCGACCCGGTTGGTCTGCACGAAGGCCTTGGCGCTGGCGCTGCCGCCCCCGCCGCTGTCACAGTTGCTGGTGCCCGTGCTGATGCCGAAGGTCTGGCTGGCGAAGGTGCCGTTGGTGGTCGCCGCGAAGATCTGCGTGAAGCCAGAGCTGGGCTCGAACAAGAGGGACCCGAGCCCGCAGCCCGCCGGCCCGTAACCACCACCGCTGCCGCCACGCACTCCGAGCTGCTGCTTGGCGGACTCGGCCTGCGCCACCCCGCTCGCGAGCATGGCCCCAGCGACCAACAGACCGAACATCTTGACTGACTTCATCGAATGACCTCCCGAAGGTTCACGGTGCGAGGTGCCCCGCACCGCGCCCGAGACTCTCATCGGGACTAGCCGCCTCGGTCAAGCCCCAAGTGACGGACGTGGAGGAGCGGCCCGGCCGACGCTGCCGCCGGAGGCCCTCATGGCGCAGCCAGAGCGGCGCCGACGGCCCGCCACGCGTCCTTCACGCGCGGGGCCTGCTCGCTCGCCTCGAGCGCCCGCGCCTGCTCCCCGAGCCCCACCTCCGCGCCGGAGATCCCAGCGCTCCGCGCGGCGTGGAGCGCCGCTTGCAGCAGCTCCACGCGCTGCGTCTCGGTGTAGCGTGCGCGCTCGCCCGCGAGGCTGAGCGCGCCGCCGAGCACGCCGACCAGCGTCCGGCGCTGCGCCGCCGCCAGCTCCGCGTTGGGGCGGGCGCCGGCGACCTTGCCCGTGGAGAGCGTCAGCGCGAGGCCGAGCGCGTCGAGCAGCTGCCGCACGATGGCCACCTGCTCTCGCGGAAAATCCAGCCCGTCGCTGCCTGGGAGGTAGAGCTTGAGCAGCTCCGGGAGCTGCGAGACGTAGCCCTGCGCCAAGGCCGAGCGCTCGCTCGCCAAGACGCTCACGTCGGCGAGCACCTCGAGCTGCGACGGCGACGTCAGGTGGCGGATCAGCGCGTCGCCGCCGCCGTCGAAGCGCGGCAGCCCTTCCCTACCGTGCTCGGCGACTCGAGCGAGCCCCACCACGGCGCGGCGGTAGTCCTCCGGGGAGAAGGGGTGATCGGTGGCGGGCACGCCCTCCGGCGCCACCCACGCCGAGCTGGGCGATGGCGCCGCCGCGGGGGCAGGCGGCGACGACGGCGGCGACGACGCCGACGCCGCAGGCTCCACGCGGACGAGCTCGGCGGCGCCGGGGGCCTCCGCAGGGGGCGGCGCGCCCCCGCAGCCGAGAGCCACGACAGCGACGAAGGGAGCGAGCAGGCGGCGCATCGTCGGCGTCTTAGCCCAGCTCCGGCCTCGAGGGTACGACGAGAGCATGGCTCGGGCCGTCAACATCTGCCATCGTGCGCCGCCGCCATGACCGAGCTTCGATCCGAGGTCGCCCGTCGTCGCACCTTCGCCATCATTTCGCACCCGGACGCCGGTAAGACCACCCTCACCGAGAAGCTGCTGCTCTTCGGGGGCGCCATCCAGCTCGCCGGCGCGGTCAAGGCGCGCGGGGAGCAGCGCCGCGCCCACTCGGACTGGATGAAGGTCGAGCGCGAGCGCGGCATCAGCGTCACCGCCTCGGCCATGACCTTCGAGTTCGGCGGCTGCACCTTCAACCTCCTGGACACGCCGGGGCACGAGGACTTCAGCGAGGACACCTACCGGACGCTCACCGCCGTGGACTCCGCCGTGATGGTCATCGACGCCGGCAAGGGCATCGAGGAGCAGACCCGCAAGCTGTTCGAGGTGTGCCGCTTGCGCGACGTGCCGATCATCACCTTCGTGAACAAGCTCGACCGCGATGGCCGCGACCCCTTCGACTTGATGAGCGAGGTGGAGCAGACCCTCGCCCTCGACGTCTCCCCGGCGAGCTGGCCCATCGGCATGGGGAAGAGCTTCCTCGGCTGCTATGACCTCTTGAAGGACAGCCTGGCGCTCGTCGAGCGCAGCCGCGAGCGCCTCGGCGCCGAGGGCGAGACGGTGCACGGCCTCGACGATCCGCGCCTCGAAGCGCTCCTGCCGCCGAACGCCCTGCGCACCCTGCGGGAGGAGGCGGAGATGGCGCGCGCGCTGTGCAAGCCCTTCGACCTGCAGAGCTACCGGGAGGGGCACCTCTCCCCCGTCTTCTTCGGCAGCGCCATCCACGCCTTCGGCGTCAGGGAGCTGCTGCAAGGGCTGGCGGACTTCGCCCCTCCCCCCCGCCCACAGCGCACCGCCCAGCGCGTCGTGGAGCCCAGCGAGCCCCGCGTGAGCGCCTTCGTCTTCAAGATCCAAGCGAACATGGACCCCAAGCATCGCGACCGGATCGCCTTCGTGCGGCTCTGCTCCGGGCACTTCCAGCGCGGGATGAAGCTGACCCACGTCCGCACCGGCAAGCAGGTGAGCGTCCACAACCCCGTGCTCTTCCTCGCGCGTGACCGGGAGCTGGCGGAGGAGGCCTTCCCCGGTGACATCATGGGCATCCCCAACCACGGCCTGCTGCGGATCGGCGACGCCCTCACCGAGGGCGAGGCGCTGCAGTTCACGGGCATCCCCACCTTCGCGCCGGAGCTGCTGCGGAGCGTGCGCGCCTTGGATCCGCTCCGCGCCAAGCACCTCGGGCGCGCCCTCGAGCAGCTCGCCGAGGAGGGTGCCGGCGCGGTCTTCAAGACCGTGCTCGGCGGGAGCTGGATCGTGGGCGTGGTCGGGGCGCTCCAGTTCGACGTGCTGGCGGATCGGATCCGCTCCGAGTACGACGTCCCCGTCCAGTTCGAGGGGACGAGCTTCCAGACGGCGCGCTGGGTGTCCGGCGGAGACCGCGCGCTGCGCGAGCGCTTCGAGGACGAGCTGAAGGCCAACCTCGCGCAGGATCACACCGGCGCGCTGGTGTTCTTGCCGCGCAACCACTGGCACCTCGAGCGGACCCAAGAGGACTACCCGGAGCTGCGCTTCGACAAGACCAAGGAGCTTGCCTGAGCCGGAGGCAGCCTAGCGCGGCTCCGTGGAGCGCGCCTGCGTCAGCCACCGCAAGAGCCCCCGCGTGCTCGGGTCCGCCTCGGGCGGCGGCGCCTCACCGCGCACCGCCCCGACGAGGGAGCTGGCGAGTTGCTTGCCGAGCTCGACCCCGTACTGATCGAAGGCGTTGATGCCATAGAGCAGGCTCTCGGCGTAGACGCGGTGCTCATAGAGGGCGAGCAGCGCTCCCAGGCTCTCGGCCTCCAGCGAGCGCAGCGCCAGCGTGGTGCTGGGGCGCTCGCCAGGGAAGCTGCGGTGGGCCGCCAGGCGCGCCGCCCGGTCGGGGGCCACGCCCGCCGCGAGCAGCTCCGCCTCGGCCGCCGCCGCGGACTTGCCGCACATCAGCGCCATGGACTGCGCCAAGCAGTTGGCGAGCAGGACCTCGTGATGAGCGCGGTACGCGGCGGGCCCCTCCGCGACGGCGATGAACTCCACGGGCAGGACGTCCGTCCCCTGGTGGAGGGCCTGGAAGAAGGCGTGCTGCGCGGTGGTCCCCGGTTGCCCGAGGAGCGCGGGGCCGGTGGGCCCGGCCGCCTCCGAGCCATCGCGCCGCACCCGCTTGCCCAGGCTCTCCATGTCCACCTGCTGCAGGTGCGCCGGGAGGAGACGGAGCCGGTGGTCGTACGGGACGACCACCTGCACGCGCTGCCCGAGGTAGCGCCCCTGCCAGAGCCGGAGCAGCGCCAGCACCACCGGCAGGTTGCGCTCGAGGGGGCGCGTGCGAAAGTGCTCGTCCATCGCGGCGGCGCCGCGCCTCAGCGCCTCGACGGCGCTGCTGCCGAGCGCCAGGGAGCTGGGCAGCGCCCCCACGGTGGACCAGAGCGAGTAGCGCCCCCCGACCCAGTCCCACAGCTCGAAGCACGCGTCCGGGGCGATCCCGAAGGCCGCCGCCTTCTCGGGTGCGGCGGTGACGGCGGCGAAGTGCGCGGCGCTGCCCTCGGAGCCGACGCCCTGGGCGAGCCACTGCCGCGCCGTGCCGGCGAGCTGCAGGGTCTCCGCCGTGGTGAAGGTCTTGGAGGCCACGATGAAGAGCGTCTGCTCCGGGCGCAGACCCTCCAGCGCCTCATCGAGCGCGCCCGCCCCCAGGTTGGAGACGAAGCGGACGTCGAGCCCCGAGCGGTGCTGCCCGCGCAGCGCCGCACACACGAGGTGCGGCCCCAGCTCCGAGCCGCCGATCCCCAGGTGCACGACGGCGGTGAACGGCGCCCCCGTGTGGCCGCGGCGCCGCCCGGTGTGCACCTCGCTGACGAAGTCCCGGACCCGCGCGCGCTGCTGCACGATGGGCCCCATGACCGGCTCACCGTCGGCGGCGAAGGTGGCCTGCGCCGGGGCGCGCAGCGCGACGTGGAGCGCCGCGCGCTCCTCCGTGGTGTTGACCCGCTCCCCAGCGAACAGGGCCGCGATGCCCTGCTCCATCCCCTGCGCCCGCGCGTAGCGCACCAGCCCGTCGAAGATCTCCGCGTCCCACGGCTGCTTCGAGGCGTCCGCGTGGACTCCCGGCGCCTCCCAGGAGAACCGCTCGACGCGCGCGGCGTCCTCGGCGAAGCGCCGCTGCAAGGCGTGGACGCCCGGGCGCGCCGCGAGCCCGGCGAGCAGTGAGTGAGCGGCGGACTCGTCGGAGCGTGACATGGGGGAGGCCGAGAGCGCTAGAATAGCCCCAGAGCCGGGCTCCGTGCGACTGCGGCTGCACAGCGGCGCTCGGCTGGGCTAGGGTCCGCCCCGAGATGAGCGTCGGTTCGCCACCTCCCCCTGCCCTGGATGGGCGCTACCGCTTCGTGAAGTCGCTCCCCGCGGGCCCCAAGGCGTGGGTGTGGCTGGCGATCGACGAAGCGACCGAGCAGCTCGTCCTCGCGAGCGCGGTGGGGAAAAATCGCCTCGCGAGCCTGGAGCCCGCGCTGGGCCTGCGCTCTCCGCAGCTCGCCGCGCTGCTGGACGTCGTCCACGAGCCCAACCCAGCGCAGATCCCCGGCAGCTCGCGCGTGCAGGCCGCGGCGGTCGTGCTCGCGGAGTACGTGCCAGGCGGCACCCTGCACGATCAAGTGCGGCTGCGACGCCTCGCCCCCGCGGACGCCGTCACCTGGCTGGCGCGCCTCAGTGAGGGCGTCGCGCTGCTGCACGAGCGAGGCGCCGCGCACGGCGCCATCTCGCCCAGGAGCATCGTGGTGGCGCCTGAGTCTCGCGTGGAGCGACCGGTGCTCACTCAGCTCGAGCACGCCCCAGCGGGCCCCTACTGCACCGCGGAGCGCGTGGAGGGAGCGCCCCCCAGCAGCGCGGACGACGTCTGGGCCCTCTCGGCCACGCTCTACTACGCCCTCACCGGCGCCGCGCCCTTCGAGGGCAAGACGAAGGCCGCGCTCGTGGAGTCGCTCGCGCGGGGTCGCCCCGCCAGCTTGCGCTCGCTGGGCGTCGCGGATCCTCACCTCGAGCAGCTCCTCGAGCGCTGCTTCGGCGCCGCGGGGCCACGCCTGGAGAGCGCCCGGGAGCTGCGCGCCGCGCTCGGGGAGTGGCTGCAGCGCGCCGCCGAGGAGGACTGGGGCGTCACGGACTCTCGCCTCACGGGCGCCTTGGAGCCGGGTGAGCTCGGCGCTCAGGAGGAGCCGCCGCTCTCCCTGGGCAGCTCCGTCATTCCCCTGCCTGGCACGCTCGCACCGCCTCGCCCCGCCACGGTCCCGCCCCCATCGGTCCGCCCACCGCCTCTGCCGCAGATCCCGGCGGCCGCCCCCAGCAGCGCCCCGCCCGCTCCGGCGCCGCCGACGGCCGCACCGGGGGTCGCCCCCGAGCCACCGCTCGGCGCGCTCGCGCCCCCCCTCGCTCCCACGCGGTGGTCGCTCTCGGACTCCGCCGAGGAGGGCGAGGAAGCGCCTCGTATCTCGTCCATCCCGCCGCTCAGCCACCCGCCGCCACGTGCGTCCCTGAGCTCCGGCCCGTACATCACCGCGCGCGTCTCCGAGCTCCCGGAGAGCCTCGAGGGGCCACGGCTCGTCGCCGTCACGGCGCCGCTCGGTCCGGACACGGACCCCACCACGGAGAAGCTGGTCCGCGCGCCGAGGGCCCCCGCGCCAGCGCCGCCGCGGCGCGCGCCGCGATGGCTCGCAGGAGGGCTCGCGCTCGTCGCGCTGCTCGGGCTGCTGGCCTGGGCGATGCGCGCGTGGGCGCCCCACCAGGAGGTTCCCCCCCATGCCTCGGGCGCCGGCGCCCGGCCCAGCGCGTCCCCCGCGACGCCCCCTCCCGAGCTCCCACCCCCCACCGACAGCGCGGCGCTCAGCGGCGCGACGCCCAGCGCCTCCCCCGCGCCCGCCGCGCGCCCCCAGACCGCCCCTGCGGGCGATCCCTCCGCCTGCATCGCTCGGCTGTTCCCCCCGGACTCCTTGGGGCAAGACGCGGAGCTCGGCTTCCTCTGTGAGCCTGAGGATCTTCGCAGCCTGCGCACCAAGCTGCACACGCGCCTCGTCAGCCACGGCTCGCTCAGCGGGCGCGTCACGGCGGGGATGAAAGAGTGGTCCACGCTCCAGTGGTTTCAGATGGCCGTGGTCAGCGCCGCGCGTCAGGCCTGCTGCCCGGCCCCGCTCCCCACCGTCTTGCCCGAGACCGGCCCCGGCTGCCCCTCGCTGGCGCAGGCCCTCCCGGACGCCGTCTCCCCTTGGCCGCCCCCCGCCGGCGAGATCTCCGCGCGCGCCGCCAAGCTGGAGGCGGCCATCACCTGCCTCTACCGCCTCAACATGCCGCGCGCGTACGGCTACAAGGAGCGCCCCTACGGAGCGAACCGGCTCGTCTTCGAGGAGTTCTTGCGCCGCAACCTGAGCCCTTGAGCATGACGGACCTCGCCTCGCTCGTCCCCCCGCCGCCTCCGCGCACGCGCCGCATCTACTGCAACCGCACGTTGAACCTCCGAGGTATCCGCGCGGTGGGCTTCGACATGGACTACACGCTCGTCCACTACCACACCGCGGTGTGGGAGGAGCGCGCCTACGAGTACGCGCGGGACGCGCTCGCGCAGCGTGGGTGGCCCGTGGGAGAGCTCCGCTTCGACGCGCGCTGCGTGAGCCTCGGGCTCGTGTTGGACTTGAAGCTCGGCAACGTGGTCAAGGCCAACCGCTTCGGGTGGATCACCCGCGCGGCGCACGGCACCCAGCTCCTGAGCTTCGACGCGCAGCGGCGCGCCTACGGCAGAGAGCTGGTGGACCTCTCCGAGCCCCGCTGGGTCTTCCTCAACACCCTCTTCGGGCTCTCCGAGGGGACGCTGTGGGCACAAGCGGTCGAGCTGCTGGACGCGGGGGCGCTGCGCGCGGAGGTCAGCGGCTACCAGGAGCTCTACGAGCTGGTCCGGGGCGCCGTGGACGCTGCGCACCTCGAGGGCGCCGTCAAGCGTGAGATCATGGCGACCCCCGAGCGCTTCATCGAGCTGGACGCGGAGCTGCCCCTCGCCCTGCTCGACCTGAAGTACGCCGGGAAGAAGCTCCTCATCGTGACCAACTCCGAGTGGAGCTACACGCGCTTCGCGATGAGCTACGCGCTCGACCGCTACCTCCCCGCGGGGACCACCTGGCGCAGCTTGTTCGATCTCGTCATCGTGCAAGCGCGCAAGCCCTCCTTCTTCGAGGCTCGCGCGCCGCTCTTCGAGGTGGTCGATGACGGCGGCCTGCTGAGGCCGCAGTCCGGCCCCATGCGCCTCGGTGGCTGCTACCTCGGCGGCCACGCCGGGCTCGTGGAGCGAGACCTGGACATCGCGCCCGAGGACATCCTCTACCTCGGAGATCACATCTTCGCGGACGTGCACGTGTCCAAGACCACCAACCGCTGGCGAACGGCGCTGGTGCTGCGCCAGCTCGAAGAAGAGCTGGAGGCGCTCGAGGCCTTCGCCGCCACCGAGCAGCGACTGAGCGCGCTCATGGAGGAGAAGGAAGCGCTGGAGTGGCGCTTCTCCCAGCTACGGCTCGTCCTGCAGCGGCTGGAGGCAGGCTATGGGCCAGCGCCCGCGGCCTCACCCTCGCCCGCTGCTCTGCGACAAGCCATCCAGGCGCTCCGCGCAGCGCTGGTGCGCCTCGACGAACAGGTGGCCCCGCTGGCCCGCCAGGCGAGCGAGCTGTCGAGTGAGCGCTGGGGTCCCCTGCTGCGCGCCGGCAACGACAAGAGCCACCTCGCGCGGCAGATCGAGCGCCACGCGGACCTCTACACCTCGCGCGTCTCCAACCTGCTGCTGGAGACGCCCTTCGAGATCTTGCGCGCGCCGCGCAGCCCGCTCCCGCACGACCCCTGAGGCGCGCGCGGCCCGGGCCCCTGAGGCAGGGACCCGGGCCAGGGCCGCGCACCCGCGCCTAGTTGCACTGCGACTGGAAGGTCTCGCGGCAGCGATCTTCCTCGGTGCCGCCGGGGTTCTTGTCGTCGCAGTTGCACACGCCGTTGCAGTGCCAGCTGATGGTGCCCGTGCGGAAGAACTCGTCCTGCTGCTCGTAGGAGGGCGTGAGGTCTCGGACGCGGTCGTGCGGATCACAGCCGTCCTTCGGCGGCACGTTCTGCTCGGGCTCCGGCGCGAGCCCAAACTCGTACTCCACCATCGCGGACTCCGTGGTGAAGGGGCCCTGCCGCTCCTCCAGCCCGAACACCTTGCGGTGCACCTTGCCGTCGCTGGCCTGCATGTTCACGGCGCCGATGGCGCGCGCGAGCAGGTGCGCCGAGAAGGTGGTCACCTGATGGTCACCGATGGCCGGGTGCAAGATCACCCGGTGCGTCGCGCCGCCCGCGAGGGAGCCGTCCGTGAGGGAGGCCACGTAGCCGATGGGCTCGCTGCGGTCCCAGCCCTGCTGGATGAGCCCCAGCATCAGCTGGTTGTCGAGCCCGGAGGCATAGCTGGCCCCGAGCACCACGCCGTACGCGGGCCAGTCCTTGCTGCGGTTGAGCAGCAAGCTGTAGGGCCCGCCCGGCTCTCCCAGCAGGCCGCGGGTGACGTCCGTGCTGACCGCCATGTAGGTGGTCCCCATGATGCCACCCTGGCTGTCACCACGGTACGCGCGCAGGGTGGGGTCGATGGCGCTGCCCGCGAGCAACACGTTGCCGGAGCCATCCTGGATGCCATCCCGCGCGACGCGCCCCATCATCATGCGCATGGCCATGAGCTGGTTGACCATGCCCTGCACCTGCCGCTCGAAGAAGGTGGGGAAGAGCTGCGGCCGGGCTCCCAAGGCGTTGATGGCGAGCGACACGTCCGGGTTGGCGAAGCCGAACAGATCCGTGGAGAACGCGATGTAGCCATAGGTGCTGGCGATCCGCGCGAGGTAGCCGCCGCGGCCCTCGTTCATGCTGCCGAACAGGCCGTGGCCGTTCTGCAGCAAGCCGTGCTTCTTCGTAGGATCCGCCACGGAGTCCGGCACCAGGATGAGCACGTCCTGGTCCATGGTGGGCTCGTCCGGGTTGATCTTGGGCTTGCCCTGCTCGTCCAAGAGCAAGCGTGGCGCGCCCTTCTGCTCGAACAGCGCGTTGTCGTAAGAGCGCGCGTAGTAGCTCATGAAGTGCGGCACCTTCATGGTGACGACGATGCGCCGCAGGATGCCGGTGCTGGGGTTCTCCTCCACGCTCTTGACGGTGAACGCGGGGCCGTCCGCGCCGACGATGCCGAGGGCGGTGTCGCGCGCGGAGGTCATCCACCCGGTGGTGTTCTCCTTGGTGGCGGTGGTAAAATCCCAAGCGAGCTGGAGATCTTCCTTCGCGACGCCGGCCGCCTTCAGCTTGGCGAAGATGTCCTCGTAGAGCGCCCGCCGGCGCTTGACGCCGTAGTCCTTGGTGGGCAGCTTGTCGCGCAGCTCCTTGAACGCTGGTGAAGGCTCGATGGTGTAGCCGTCGCGGTGCTGCACGCCACGCCACGCCGCGATGTAGCGCGTGCCGAACTTCAGCACCTCCGCTGGCCGGATGATGATGCTGCGCTCGTCGTCCGTGTCGTCCGTGCCGTCGCGCTTGGCGGAGTAGTCGAGGTCCACCCAGTGCGGCACGCGGCGGCCGGTGTCCGCCTCGATGAGGACGGAGGGGTGATCTTCCTCGAGCGAGCGCTCGATGCTGTTCGGCGTCGCCATGCCGGTGCTGGTGGCGCCGGGCAGGTGCGCCAAGACGCCGCTGCCGACCGAGAAGCCGTCCTTGTCGTGGAAGATGCTCGGGTCCACCGGGCGGAGGCCCTGCGTCTTGGGCAAGGTGGTGGCGCCGAAGGTGAGCCGCTTGCCGCTCGGCAGCTTGCCGGTCGGATCGTCGTCCAGGTACACGTTGGACGGGAACGGGTAGCCGCACTGCGTGGGCGCGATGTTGTCGCAGTCCGAGGCGAGCAGCTTGAGGCCCTCGGTGGGGCCAGCGCCCGGAGGATCGAGCGGGGTGCCCGCGTCGCTGGAGTCATCCCCGCAGCCCATCAGCGGGAGCGCCGCCAGGCAGAGGACGGAGGAGAGCCAGGGGGCGGAGCGAAGCCATCGGTGCATCATCTCTTTGGACCTTTCCGGAGCAGCGCTCGGGCTCGACGCCCTGGGCCCGAGTCTCGGCGCCCGCTGCCAGCGCGGCTAGTTTATGGGCAAATTCCGCGACTATCCAGGCCTTCCAGGCCCTCACCCACGAAATCCGCCGTAGCCCCGAGCGCTCCTTGGGGGGCCGCGCCCTCTGACGCACCACGTCGGCATTGACGCGCCCCAGCGCTAGGTGGCATAGTGCGCGGCAATGACGTCCTCGCTGCGTACCTCTGCCGCTCGCGCCCGGGTTGGCGCAGTGGCTCGCGCAGGCAGCGTCGGCGTCCCTGTAGGCCTTCGCCTCGAGCTCCTTCGCTCGGGTGCGGCGGCCTAGCTACCGACCTCTGGTAGCCCACCTGGCCCCCGCATCCTCGTCGCAGAGAGGATCCGGGGGTTTCGCTGTTTGGAGCTTCATCGTGACGACCGCCTCCCCCTACCTCTCCCCCACGCCTCCCGCTGGCGCTGCCCCCTCGAGCGCCACCGAAACGCCCTCGGAGACCCTGACCGGCAGCGAGCTCATCTGGGCGACGCTCGCGCGGGAGGGCGTCGACACCGTCTTCGGCTACCCGGGCGGCGCCATCATGCCCACCTACGACATGCTGCCGAGGTACCCCAGCATCCGGCACATCCTGGTCCGGCACGAGCAGTGCGCGGCCCACATGGCCGATGGCTACGCCCGCGCTTCGGGGCGCGTCGGCGTCGCCATCGCGACCTCGGGGCCAGGGGCCACCAACCTCGTGACCGCCATCGCGACCGCGATGATGGATTCCATCCCCATGGTGTGCATCACGGGCCAGGTCCCCAGCGCGCTGCTCGGCTCGGACGCGTTTCAAGAGATCGACATCACGGGCATCACCCTCCCCATCACGAAGCACAATTACCTCGTCACCCGCGCGGAGGACATCGTGCCCACCCTGCGGGAGGCCTTCTACGTGGCGAGGAGCGGGCGCCCCGGCCCCGTGCTCGTGGACATCACCAAGGACGCCCAGCAGGCCCAGGCCACCGTCACCTGGAGCGACGCGCCGGTGCGCCTGCCGGGCTACCGCCCCGAGCGCGGCCCCCTGGTCAAGGAGCTGGAGCAGGCGCTCACGCTGCTCCAGCACGCCCAGCGCCCCCTCATCTTGGCGGGGCACGGCGTGGTGGAGTCCGCCGCCACCAGCGCGCTCCTGGAGTTCGTGCGGCGCACGGACATCCCGGTCGCCTGCACGCTCCTTGGCCTCGGGGGCTTCCCCGCGAGCCACGAGCACAACCTCGGCATGATGGGCATGCACGGCGAGGCCTGGGTCAATCAGGCCATCCAAGAGGCCGATCTGCTGGTGGCCGTCGGCATGCGCTTCGACGACCGCGTGACCGGCAACGTCAAGAACTACGCCAAGGGCGCCAAGAAGATCCACATCGAGCTCGACCCGGCCGAAATCAACAAGGTGGTGAAGGTGGACGTGGCGCTCGTGGGGGACGCTCGCGCCATCCTCTCGCAGCTCAACCCCCACGTCACCGAGACGCATCACCCGGCGTGGAGAGCGCGCATCGACCAGCTCAAGGGTGACGCGGCGGTGCGCGACATCAAGTCCCTCCCGGACTACGGCAAGCTGTACGCGCCGCACGTGATCCACGATCTGTGGCAGCTCACGGAGGGCAAAGCGCTCATCGTCACGGACGTGGGCCAGCACCAGATGTGGGAGGCGCAGTACTACAAGCACGATTACCCGCGGAAGCTCCTGACCTCTGGTGGGCTGGGCACCATGGGCTTCGCCCTGCCCGCCGCCATCGGCGCACGCTTCGCCTGCCCAGGCGAGGAGATCTGGGTGATCTGTGGCGACGGGGGCTTCCAGATGACGGCCGCGGAGCTCTCCACCTGCGCGCAAGAGAACATCAAGCTGAACATCGCCATCATCAACAACGGCTTTCTCGGCATGGTGCGGCAGTGGCAGCAGATGTTCTACGACCGCCGCTACGTGGCCACACCGATCAAGAGCCCGGATTTCGTCAAGCTCGCGGAGGCGCACGAGCTGCTCGGGCTGCGCGTCACGCGCCGCTCGGAGATCGCCGACGCGGTCGCGGCAGCCCGCGCCAGCGCCGTCACGACGCTCGTGGACTTCCGCGTGGACGCCGAGGACAGCGTGTACCCGATGGTGCCCGCGGGCGCGAACCTCGATGAGATGATCCGCAGGCCCTTACCCGAGCCTCCGCCCACCACCAGCAAGCCCGAGACGGGAGCCGGCCAATGACCAACACCCTACGACAGACCATCGTTGCCCAGCTCGAGGACAAGCCGGGCGTGCTCAACCGCGTCACCTCGCTCCTCCGCCGACGCAACTACAACATCATCTCCCTCAACGTGGGGCGCACCCATGAGCCGGGCATCAGCCGCATGACGCTCGTCCTCGAGGGCAGCGACGACGAAGCCGGGCGCATCACCGCCAACCTCTACAAGCTGGTCAACGTCCTCAGCGTGCAGAACCTCACCCACACGCAGAACGTCAGCCGAGATCTCTCGCTCATCAAGGTGCGCGCCACGGCGGCCACCCGCAGCGCCATCCTGGAGCTCGCCGAGGTGTTCCGCGCGCGCGTGGTCGATCTGGGCTCCGAGGCCCTCACCCTGGAGGTGACGGGCTCCCAGGAGAAGCTCGACGGGCTGCTGCCCATGCTGGAGCCCTTCGGGCTGCTCGAGATGGTGCAGACCGGCACCGTGGTGATGCGCCGCGGGCCGACCAGCCTCGTCAGTCAGACGCTTCGTCCGCTCGCCGCGGAGTGAGCCCCCTCAGCCACCCCCAGCCGTTCCCAAGGAGACACGATGCCTACCATCCGCTACGACCGTGACGCCGACCTCGCTCTCATCCGCGCCAAGAAGGTGGCCATCATCGGCTATGGGTCCCAGGGCCACGCGCACGCCCTGAACCTCAAGGACAGCGGCGTGGACGTGCGGGTCGGCCTGCCCGAAGGCAGCAAGAGCCGCGCGAAGGCCGAGGCCGCGGGCCTCCGCGTGGCGGGCGTGCGCGACGCCGCGGCCGAGGCGGACGTCGTGATGCTGCTCGCGCCGGACACGGCGCAGGCCAGCATCTACACGGAGCACCTCGCCCCCGCCCTCTCCCCGGGCAAGACGCTGATGTTCGCGCACGGCTTCAACATCCGCTTCGGTACCATCACCCCTAGCGCGGGCGTGGACGTCAGCATGGTGGCGCCGAAGGGGCCCGGGCACCGGGTGCGGGAGACCTACCTCGAGGGCGGCGGCGTGCCCGCGCTGCTGGCGGTCCACCAGGACGCCACTGGGCGCGCCGACGCCCTCGCCCTGGCGTACGCCGCCGGCATCGGCGCCGGGCGCGCGGGCGTGCTCAGCACCACCTTCGCGGAGGAGACCGAGACCGATCTCTTCGGGGAGCAAGCCGTGCTCTGCGGCGGCGCCAGTGAGCTGGTCAAGGCGGGCTTCCGCACCTTGGTGGAGGCCGGCTACCAGCCCGAGGTGGCGTACTTCGAGTGTCTGCACGAGCTGAAGCTCATCGTGGACCTGATGTACCGCGGCGGGCTCAACTACATGCGCTACAGCGTGAGCGACACCGCCGAGCAGGGGGACTACGTGAGCGGCCCGCGCGTCATCACGGACGCCACCCGCGCCGCGATGAAGCAGATCTTGAGTGAGATCCAGGACGGCACCTTCGCGCGCCAGTGGATCGCGGAGAACGCCGCCGGGCGCCCTCGGTTCAACGCGCGCAGGCGCGCGGAGCAGGAACAACAGCTCGAGCAGGTGGGCAGCCAGCTGCGCGCGATGATGCCCTTCGTCGATCCCGTCACCATCAAGCCCGGAGACTGAGCCTTCGGGCGAACCCAACACCATGAGCCAGCCGCACGACCGCTACGTTCGGATCTTCGACACCACGCTGCGCGACGGAGAGCAGTCGCCGGGCGCCACCCTCACCTCCGCGGAGAAGCTCGACGTCGCCAAGGCGCTGTCACGGCTGGGCGTGGACATCATCGAGGCGGGCTTCCCTGCCGCCTCCCCGGACGACCTCGCGGCGGTGCAGAGCATCGCCGCCGGCGTGGGGACGGAGCCCGTCCTCGGGCGCCCCTCGGCCGAGCCGCCCATCATCTGCGCGCTGGCCCGCGCCAGCGAAGGGGACCTCGACAAGGCGTGGGAGGCGGTGCGGCTCGCCGTGCGTCCGCGCCTGCACACCTTCCTCGCCACGTCTCCCATCCACCGCGAGCACAAGCTGAGGATGTCCCGTGAGGAGGTGCTCCGCCGCGCCGAGCGCATGGTGGCCTACGCGCGGCAGCTCACCCCGGACGTGGAGTTCAGCCCGGAGGACGCAGGCCGCACGGAGCCGGAGTTTCTGTACCAAGTCCTCGAGGCCGTCATCGCGGCGGGCGCGACGACCCTGAACATCCCGGACACCGTGGGCTACACCTTGCCCCACGAATTCGGCGCGCTCATCGAGGGCATCATGCAGCACGTCCGCGGCATCGAGGGGGTGACGGTCAGCGTGCACTGCCACGATGACCTCGGCCTCGCGACGGCCAACACCCTCGCGGGCCTGCGCGCCGGCGCGCGGCAGGCGGAGGTCACCATCAACGGCATCGGGGAGCGCGCCGGCAACACCGCGCTCGAAGAGGTGGTGATGGCGCTGCACGTCAGGCGCGCCTCCTTCGGGCTAGAGACGGGGATCGACACCACCGGCCTGGTGCGCACGAGCAAGCTCGTCAGCTCACGCACCGGCTTGGTGGTGCAGCCGAACAAAGCCATCGTCGGCGCCAACGCCTTCGCCCATGAGAGCGGCATCCACCAAGACGGGATGCTCAAGCACGAGCAGACCTACGAGATCATGCGCCCGGAGACGGTGGGCGCCGGGCGCACGCAGCTCGTGCTGGGCAAGCACAGCGGGCGCCACGCCTTCGCCGCGCGGCTGCGGGAGCTCGGCTTTCCGCTCGAAGGAGAGCCCCTCGAGTCCGCCTTCAGCCGCTTCAAGCTGCTGGCGGAGAAGAAGAAGTCCGTCACGGACGCGGACCTGACGGCGCTCGCCGCCACCGAGGGCGACGCCGGCGCGGCCGCCTTCGTCCTGGAAGATCTGCACGTCTCCTGCGGCACCGGTGGCCTACCCACCGCGAGCGTCCGGCTCCGCGGCCCCGACGGCACCGTCCACGTCCGCGCGTCGGTGGGCACGGGCCCCGTGGACGCGGTGTTCAAGGCCATCGACGAGGTCGTCGCGGCGCCGAGCGAGCTGGTGGAGTACAGCGTCACCGCGGTCACCGAGGGGATCGACGCGCTCGGCGAGTCGAGCGTGCGCGTGCGCGCCCGACAGGGAGATCCGCGGCTCAGCCCGCAGCACCTCGCCACGCGCCCCGCCCTCTTCCACGGACACGGGGCGGACACGGACATCATCGTGGCGAGCACCAAGGCCTACCTCGGGGCCCTCAACCGGCTGCTGGCGTCTCTCGCCCCCGCCGAGGCCCAGCCCGACGTGGGCTCGGAGGCGCGGGCGTGACGGCGCGGACGCTGTTTCGCAAGCTCTGGGAGGAGCACGTCGTCAGTGAAGCGCCTGGCGTCCCCGCCATGCTCTACGTCGATCTCCACCTGATCCACGAGGTGACCTCACCGCAAGCCTTCGCTGGGCTGCGCGCCCGCGGGCTGCGGGTGCGCTGCCCCGAGCGCACCATCGCCACGATGGATCACTCTACCCCCACCGTCCCCGGCGGGCTCGCCGTGGTGGACGCCGCCGGCCGGGCTCAGCTCGAGCGTCTGCGGGAAAACTGCGAAGCGTACGGGGTGCGCCTCTACCCGCTCGGGGCCCCGGAGAACGGCATCGTGCACGTGATGGCGCCGGAGCTGGGCCTCAGCCAGCCAGGGATGACCATCGTCTGCGGGGACAGCCACACCTCCACGCACGGCGCCTTCGGCGCGCTCGCGTTCGGCATCGGCACGAGCGAAGTGGAGCACGTGCTGGCGACGCAGTGCCTCTTGCAGCGCCCAGCCAAGACCTACGAGGTGCGCTTCGACGGCACGCCGCGACCCGGCGTCGGCCCCAAGGACTACATCTTGGCGCTGTGCGCCCGCATCGGCGTCAGCGGCGCCACCGGGCACGTCCTCGAGTACACGGGCAGCGCCATCCGCCAGCTCAGCATGGAGGGGCGCATGACCCTCTGTAACATGAGCATCGAGTGCGGCGCGCGCGCGGGCCTGGTGGCGCCGGACGACGCGACCTTCCAGTATCTCGCCGGGCGCCCCTTCGCGCCTCAGGGCGCGGCCTTCGACGCCGCCCTCCGCCGCTGGCGGCGGCTGCCCACGGACGAGGGAGCCAGCTTCGATCGACGACTCGAGCTCGACGTCTCGACCTTGGCGCCGATGCTCACCTGGGGGACGAACCCCGGGATGGGCGCCGCGGTGGACGCGCCGCTGCCTCGCCCGGAAGACCACCCCGCGGGCCCCGTGAGGGAGGCGCTCGAGAAGTCCCTCGAGTACATGGGCCTCACCCCGGGCGAGCCGCTGCTCGGCCGCCCCATCGACGTCGTCTTCATCGGCTCGTGCACCAACTCTCGCCTCGAAGACCTACGACAGGCGGCCTCGGTGATGCGCGGCCGCAAGGTGCCGCCCCAGGTGCGGGTGCTGGTGGTGCCGGGCTCTCAGCAGGTCAAGCGCCAGGCGGAGGCCGAGGGCCTGCACGAGCTCTTCCGCGCCGCCGGGGCGGAGTGGCGCGAGCCAGGCTGCTCGATGTGCATCGCGATGAACGGCGATGAATTGCTCCCCGGGCAGTACGCCGTCAGCACCAGCAACCGCAACTTCGAGGGGCGGCAGGGCAAGGGCGGGCGCACCTTCCTCGGCTCTCCTCTCACCGCCGCCGCCGCCGCCGTCACCGGCAGGGTGACGGACGTCCGCCAGCTGCTCTGAAGGGCCCCTCATGCAGAGACTCCAGCGAATCCGCTCCAAGGTCGCCCCGTTGCTCGTCGACAACGTGGACACCGATCAGATCATCCCGGCGCGCTTCCTCAAGGTGCTGGACAAACACGGCCTCGGGCAGCACTGCTTCGCGGACTGGCGCTATGACGCCGAGGGCCGGCCGCTCGCCTCCTTCGTGCTCAACCAAGCTCGGCACGCTGGCGCGCAGATCCTCCTGGTGGGCGACAATTTTGGCTGCGGCTCCTCGCGGGAGCACGCCCCGTGGGCGCTGCTCGGGGCGGGCTTTCGCGTCCTGCTCGGCACGAGCTTCGCGGACATCTTCAGGAACAACGCGCTCAAGAACGGCATTCTCCCGGTCACGCTGGACGCGGAGCTCCATGAGCGCCTCGCGGAGCGGCTGGCCCGACACCCCGAGCTCGAGCTGACGGTGGATCTGGAGCGCTGCCGGCTCGAGGTGCCGGACGAAGCGTCCATCCCCTTCTCGCTGGATGAGTTCGCGCGGCACTGCCTGCTCGAGGGCGTCGATGAGCTCGGGTACCTGCTGGCGCGCGCCCCGCTCATCGCGCAGTACGAGGCGGAGCGCGCCGCGCGGCTGGCCGCGGAGGGCACGCCGTGAAGGCGCGCGTCGTCGCCTTGCCGGGGGACGGCGTGGGGCCGGAGGTCGTGCGGAGCGCCCTGCGGGTGCTCGAGGCCGTGGCGGAGCGATCCGGCCATCGGCTCGAGCTCACCGAGGCGCTCATCGGCGGCGCGGCGCTCGACCGCGTCGGGGCGCCGCTCCCCGACGACACCCTGGCGGCCTGCCGTGACGCCGACGCGGTGCTGCTCGGCGCGGTGGGGGGCCCCCAGTGGGACGATCCGAGCGCTCGCCTACGGCCGGAGCAGGGGCTGCTCGGGCTCCGCAAGGAGCTCGGGCTGTACGCCAACCTGCGCCCCGTGAGCCTCTGGCCCTGCCTCGCGCAGGTCTCCCCACTCAAGGCGGAGCTGCTGCAGGGGGTCGACGTCCTGGTGGTCCGAGAGCTCACCGGTGGCCTCTATTTCGGGCCGCGGACGCTAGAGCGCACGCCCGAGGGCGAGCGCGCCACGGATCTGCTCGTGTACACGGAGCCGGAGATCGAGCGCGTCTTGCGGCTCGGCTTCGAGCTCGCCCAGAGGCGGCGCCACAAGCTCTGCTCCATCGACAAGGCCAACGTGCTGGAGACCTCCCGGCTCTGGCGGCGCACCGCGCAGCGCCTCGCCAGCGAGTACCCCGACGTGCAGCTCGAGCATCAGCTCGTGGACTCCGCCGCCATGCGGCTCGTGACGGCGCCCGCCAGCCTGGACGTGCTCGTCACCGAGAACATGTTCGGCGACATCCTCTCGGACGAGGCGAGCGTCCTCGCGGGCTCGCTGGGGCTCCTGCCGAGCGCCTCCCTCGGCGCCGGACGGCTGGGCCTCTACGAGCCCATCCACGGCTCGGCGCCCACGCTCGCCGGGCAAGATCTGGCCAACCCGCTCGGGACCATCCTCAGCGGGGCTCTGCTGCTCCGTCACAGCCTGGGCTGGGAGGCGGAGGCGCGCGGCATCGAGCTGGCGGTCGGGCGCTGCCTCAGCCAAGGGGCGCGCACGCGCGACCTCGGCGGGACGCTGGGGACGAGCGCCATGACCGACGCCGTCCTCGCCGCGCTCTGACTCGGTCGCCGCGCGGGCGGCTCGCCACCCGCCGTGTCCGCCGGTATCCTGCGGCGGGTGAGCACCGGCCTCCAAAGCCCCCTCCAGCTGGCTGCTGCCGGAGCCACCCACGTCGGGCTCCGGCGCCAGCACAACGAAGACAGCGTCCTCATCCGCGAAGATCTCGGGCTCTTCCTCGTGGCCGACGGCGCTGGAGGTCATCACGCCGGGGACGTCGCGAGCGCGCTCGCCGCGCGCTCCATCAGCAACTACGTCGGCGCCACGCGGCGCGCTACCTGGGACAAGCCGGAGCACGACGCCGCCGGGCTGGCCAGCGGCGCGCGGCAGCTCGCCGCCGCCGTCCTGAAGGCCAACCACGACGTCCTCGAGGTGTCGCGGAGCTCGACGCAACATCGCGGGATGGGCACCACCGTCGTCGCGGTCAGCCACTCCCCACGCTCGAGGCTGCTGCACGTGGTGCACGCCGGCGACAGCCGCTGCTATCGGCTCCGCGCGGGCAGGCTGGAGCAGCTCACGCTCGATCATTGCGTGATCAACGACGTCCTCGCCCAGAAGCCCGACCTGAGCGACGAGGTCCTCGCCAAGCTGCCGCGCCACGCGGTCACGCGCGCGCTCGGGATGACCGAGGCGCTGCGCCTGTCCGTGCGCTCCTACGAGCTCGCGGCGGAAGATCGCTACCTGCTCTGCTCCGATGGGCTCAGCGGGCCCGTCCCTGCGTCCCAGCTCGAGCGGCTGCTGGTCGAGCAGCCGGAGCGCGAGGCCTGCGTCAGGGCGCTCACGCTCGCGGCGCTGGAGGCGGGCGGGCCAGACAACATCACCGCGCTCGTCCTCGACGTCCTGGGCCAGCCGCCCACCGCCTCGGAGCGCTCGCTCCCCACGCTCCGTGACGACTACGAGGAGCCGGAGCTGCTGCTGCTCGGGATCGAGGAGCTGGAGCTGGAGGAGCTGCTGCGGCGTAGCCCGCTCGCGACGCTCCCAGGCCTCGGGGAGGGAGACGACTCCCCATGAGCTCACCGCCCTCCCCCCACCTCGGGCCACGCCTGCACGCCACGCTCCCGGGCACGGGCGGGCAGATCGGCCCGCAGCTCACGGACTTCGAGGTGGAGGAGCTTCCGGCCTACCTGCCCAGCGGTGAGGGAGAGCACCTCTACGTCTTCGTCGAGAAGCGCGGCGTCGCCGCCGGGGATCTGCTGCGGATCGTCGCGCGCGCCGCGGGCGTCCCCGAGCGGGACGTGGGGAGCGCCGGCATGAAGGACAAACACGGCGTGACGCGCCAGTGGCTCTCGCTGCCGCGCGGGGCGCGCCCCCCGCAGGACTGGGCGCTGCCGCCGGAGCTCAGCGTGCTGCAGAGCTCACGCCACGGAAACAAGCTCCGCACGGGGCACCTGCGTGGTAACCGCTTCCGGGTGCGCCTCACCGGGGTCCCGGCAGAGGGGGTCGCGGCGGCGCAGCGCCTCGTCGAGGCCCTCCGCACCACGGGCTTCGCCAACTATTTTGGCGCGCAGCGCTTCGGCCGCGGCGCGGAGAACCTGGCGCGCGCGATCGACTGGCTCGAGCGCGGGATGCCGCCGCTCGGACCCCGCACCCGCTTTTTCCGCAAGCTCTACCCGAGCGTGCTGCAGGCAGAGGTCTTCAACCGCTACGCCACGCGCCGCCTGGCGCTCGATCCCACGCGGCTGCTGAGCGGCGAGGTGGTGCGCCTGGAGGGCGCCGGCTCGAGCTTCGTGGTCGAGGACGCCGCGCGTGAGCAGCCCCGGCTCGACGCGAGAGATCTCCACCTCACCGGGCCGATGCCAGGGCCACGCATGAAGGCGGCCCAGGGCGCGGCGCTCGAGCTGGAGCGCGCCGTCCTCGCCGAGCTCGCGCTGAGCGACGCGGTGCTCGAGGCCCTCTACTCCCTCGTCGACGGGACGCGCCGGGATCTGCTGGTGCGCCCCGTGGAGCTGGAGGTCCAGCCCAGCGGGGCCGGCCTCGAGGTGCGGTTCTGTCTGCCTCCCGGCGCCTACGCGACGCAGCTCATCGCCGAGCTCACGGGCAGCCTGCCGGAGCGAGAGCTGAGAGACTAGCCCTCTTGCCCCTCCGGGCCCGCGGGCGGTGGCTTGAACAGCGCGCTCTTGCCGATGCGCAAGAGCTCTCGCGTGAGCCGCTCCTTCGGGGCGCCCTCACGGGCGCGCTTGGGCATCAGCGAGCCGAAGGCGTCCGTGAAGGCGACCCCGCAGATGAACAGGCTGATGGCCTGGAAGAGGTACGCCTCCGGGTCCACGTCCTCTTGCAGGTTGCCGCGCGCCTGCCCGCTGCGCAGGTAGTGCGCCAGCTTGACGACGACGGGGCTGACGTTGCGGGCCAAGCGCTCGCGCATGTCCGCGGGTCGGTCGAGCGCCTCGCGGATGATGAGCCGCGCCCGGTCCGGATCTCTTGCGAAGAACCCGACGAGCTCCTTGGTCACGCCCGTGAACTGATCTTCCCCGGTGGTGGCTAGCAAGATGGCCGGGAGCGTCTCGTTCCAGCGCGCCAGCACGTCGTCCAAGACCGCCTGGCGGAGCTCCTCCTTCGAGGAGAAGTGGTAGAGCAGCGAGGGCTTCCTCAGGCCCACCGCGTCCGCCAGATCTTGCAGGCTGACCCCGTCGAAGCCATGCGCGGCGAACAGCCGCGTGGCCGCCGCGAGGATCTCTCCGCGCGCATCGGCCGCGCGTCCGCTCTGGTTCGATGGCATCGACGACCCGACCTCGGGCGCTGTCTACCGCTTGGTAGGTAAGCCGGCAAGCCCGCGCGTCAGGTCGAGCCGCGCTCGGGCTTTTCCGGCTCCGGCCGCTCCATCTGGACCCCCAGCCGCTCGGCCCGGCGCGACTCCGCCGCGCGCTTGTGTTCGTAGCGGCGCCGGCTCTGCTCGGTGATCTGCCCCACGCTGATGACGTGGTCCGGCTGAAAGCGCTCGTCCGGGAGGTCCCCCGTCGGCCGACGCTCGTGCTTGCCGGCGAGCGTCTCCGCGCAGCGCCGCTCGAAGTCCTCTCGCCACTGCTCGAGGCTCCGCGCGGCGTAGGAGCTGTCGTCCCCATCGTGGAGGATCTGCTCCACGATGGCGTCCCGCGACACGAACACCGGCGAGAGCTCGGCAGGATCGTAGCCGTTGCCGCGGTCGAAGAGCCCGCCGCAGATGGTCCGCAGCGAGCAGTGCTCACAGCTCGGCGCGTAGATGTGCTCCCAGTCCGTCTGCCGCACGGTCTGCTTCTGATCCAAGAAGTGGACGATGCGCTCCTCACCCTTGACGATCTTGCGCGTCTCGGTGCTCGCCCAGGCAAAATCCGTCATGTAGCAGAGCGGCACCTTCTCGACGCGGAACGTGCGCCCGGTCCGCTGCAGCAGGGTGAGCGCGCGGTGCAACGACACCTCGAAGTCACGCAGCCTGGGGGTAAACTGGGCCTGGTTGACCTCCGCGCGCCCCATGCTCGGGTCCAGGTTGTTCCACACGAAGTGCCGCACCTGCGGGTGGTGCCGCAGCAGGTACCGGACGTTCTCGTCGAGATGATCGGCGTTGAGCCGGTTGATGACGCAGTTGACGTTGAGCTCGATGCCGAACTCATGGGCGTTGTCGAGCGCCTGGAAGGCCTTCTCCAAGGTGCCCGCCACCCCTCGCAGTTGCTCCTCCACCTCGGGGCGCACCGAGTAGATGGAGACGTGCGCGAGCATCAAGCCCGCGTCGGCGAGCTGCTTGGCAAACTCGCGATCGGCGAGCCGAGTCCCGTTGGTGATGAGCCGGACGTGGAGCCCACGGTCCCGCGCGTAGCGCGTGATGCGCGGCAGCTCCGTGTGCAGGGTGGGCTCCCCCCCCGTGAGGATGACCCCGAAGTAGCCTCGCTCGACGAAGTCGTCGACGAGGACCTGCATGCTCTCGAAGGTGTGCTCGTACGGGGTCGTGGGGTTCGAGCAGAAGCCACAAAAGTGGTTGCAGTGACGGACGACCTGGATGTAGCCGATGTTGGCCAAGGCGCCCGCAGGCTACCACGCGCCAGGGTCACCGACCGGGGCTCCAGGCCGCTGGTGCTGCACTCCTGCGCAGGTCCAGGCGGGCGCTACTCGCGAATTGTTGGTCCGCTGGGTCGAGGCGTGTCACACCGGGGGGTGCCCCGGATGAACGCTGGCCGCCCCACGCCCCTCACCCGAGCCTCGCTGCTGGCGGCGCTGTCGCTCTTGGGCGGCTCCGGGTGCGTGAGCGCCGCTCGCGACGCAGCGGCCAGCGTCGCCTCACCTCGGCTCGCGCTGCGCGCGGTCGCGCCGCTCGAGGCCGCCGCCCCGGTCGCAGAGCCGGGCGCGTCCTCGAGCGCGCGCCCCGCCGAGGAGCTCGCCACAGCAGAGGACGAGGAGCTGCCCCTCGAGCCGACCTTCCCCATCGACGTCGCCCCCTCCACCGTGCTCCCCGAGCTCGCGGAGCGCGCGCACGCCGACGACGGCGCAGAGGAGGCGGAGGAGGCGGGGGCAGCTGGGCCCGATCCCGAGCTCGCCCCGGAGGAGCTCCCCCCCGGGGTGAAGCCGGCGTCCATCGCCCACCCGTCCCTTCCTCCCGCCACGGCCAGCGACTCCATCCCGGACGGCGCGGGGTGTCTGAAGCGACTCGACGCCTTGGGCCTCGACTACCGACGCCTCGACGAGCTCCGAGGCGTGACGACCCCCGTCGCCGTCAGTGGACCCATCGGAGGGCTCACCTGGGTGTCCTCACCCGGCGCTCCGCTGCGCGCCGACTGTCGCTTGGTGGTGGCGCTCGCCGGCCTGGGCGAGGCGCTGCGCGGCCTGGGGGTGGAGAGCGTGCGCTACTCCGGGGCTTACTCGTATCGCATGAGCCGCGTCGGCCGGCTGAGCCTCCACTCCTTCGGGCTCGCGGTGGACGTGCATGGCTTCATCGTGCGCGGCCGCTGGCTGTCGGTCACCCAAGATTTCGCGCGTGGGCTCGACAGCGACTGCCTCGCTGGCGCGCCGGTGCTCAACGCCATCGCGTGCGCGCTGCGGCGCTCCGGCGGCTTCCGGGAGATGCTCACCCCGGACTACAACGCCGATCATCATGACCACTTCCACCTTGGCGTGATGCCGCTCAGAGACGGCAAGCCGCTGACGTTCGCGCAGCTGCCTCGCGTCCCCCAGCGACCGGCGCTCAGCGCCGCCGTCCGAGCCAAGGAGGCGCACCCCCAGGGCGCCCGCGAGCCCACGCCGCCCAGCCCCGTAGCCCAGCCCCACGCCATCGCGCCCACCCGGCCCAAGCCCACCGCGAGCGCGCCCTCCAAGCCCGCCCCAGCCACCGAGACCAAGGGACCGGCGGGCGCTCCGCCCCAGCCCACCGCCACCTCTCGGCCCGCGACCGCCGCGGTGACCCAGCCCAAGGGACCGGCCGGCACCTCCTCCAAAGCCAAGCGCGCTGCAGCACCTCCGCGTGCACCGATGACGCCGCCCGCCCAGCCGGCGACGGCCGACGCTCCCGCGAAGGCGAGCCCTCCCGCGCCGCCCACCCAGCCGGCGACGGCCGACGCTCCCGCGAAGGCGAGCTCTCCCGCCCCGCCCCAGCGCGCGTCCGCGTCGCCAGCGCGCAAGCAGAGAGCGCAAGCCACGAAGCCCAACGCACCGAGCCCCCCCCCGGCCGATGCGCCCCCCGCCCAGGCGACCAAGGCAGCGGCTCCCGCCCAGGCCGCCGACACGTCGCCCCCCAAGGCGACCAAAGCAGCACCCCCCAAGGCGACCAAGACCGCCCCTCCCACCAAGGGCCCTACGTCCAAGACCGCCGCTCGTCGCTCGCCGCCGAGCAAGCCCAGCGCCCGTGAGCGGCGAGCCTCGACGAAGCGGTCGAGCGCCCGCTGAGGCGCGCGCCGGCTGAGGCGCGCGCCCGCCTCGACTCAACGCGTGGGCAGGGCGTAGCTTCGACACACGAGCTGCGCGGTGAAGCTGGCGCGTAGATAAAAACCACGAGGGAGCGCTAGGTAGCTCACCCCGTCGCCGTCGAGCGCGCGGCGGCGCGACCAGGAGCCCGCCGCCTTGGGGCGCACCTGGAGCGCTCGCCCGAGGCGCCCGTGGAGCAGCTCGGCGCCGCCACGCGCGATGAGCCCGGCGAGCTCCTCCCAATCGGCGCGCAGCACCGCCTCCTCCTCCGAGCTCGGGCTCCACAGCAGCGGCGCCCCAAGCCTCCGCGCGGGCACCGGGATCTCCCGGCTCCCCTCGACGGGGATCCAGAGCACCCGCGCGAGCTTTCGCCGGAGCCAGCAGTCCTCGTAGCTGAAGCGATCCATCGCGCTCAGATCGATGGTGCACACGAAGGTGGACTCCACCGGGCGCCCCGAGGGCCCCACCGGCAGTGTCTTCAGCTCCACGCCCAGCGCGGGGAAGTCCGGCTCCGCCCGCGAGCTGGCCGCAGCGCCGAGCAGCTGCTCCACTAGGTGCCCCGTGAAGCCCTTGGCGCGACGCAAATCGGCCGGGGCGCGCTGCCCGAGCTGCGCGGCCAGCTCGCCCAAGGTCGCGCCCGCGAGCCCCTGCGCCCGCGTGTAGAGCTCTTGCTCACTGCCCGGCGGCTCGAGCGCGGCCATCGGCGCTGGACCCTAGCCGCGCCCTGGCGTGCCCGCCAGCACCGGCGCGGCACACCCCGCGCTGCGGGAGCTCCGGTGAGCGCGCGCGGCCAGCAGTTTCTCCAGGCCGGACCGACGATGCTACGGTGTCGGCCGTGCGCTACTCTCACGGGCTCGCGGCCTTGACGCTGACGGTCGCCGTCGGCTGCTCCGAGCGCTCGGGCTCCACCGAGCTGCCCTTGGAGCGCTCCGAGGGCGCGACCGCACCTGCCCCGACCGCCGCGGCCACCGCCCCCACGCTGGACGCTGCCTCCACGGCGTCGGCGCCGGAGATCGCGCCGCCACGCGCGCCGCGGCGCGCCCCCCACGGCTACGTCTACGCGCGCACCCGCTTCGTGTGGATCCGTCCGCAGCCCGGCGAGGGGAGCGGCTGGATCGGCTACTTGTGGACGGGCGGCGCGGCGCCGCTGAAGACGGGCTCGCCCCTCGGCGCGCCGGGCTGCGCGAAGAGCTGGTACGAGCTCGAGCCGCGCGGCTTCGTCTGCGTGGACGACGTGAAGGCGACGCTCGACGAGCGGGACCCAGTGCTCGCACGCCTCGCGCCCTACACCCCTCGGCTGGGCTCGGCCTGGCCGCACCACTATGGGGAGTCCCGCGGGGTGGAGCGCTACGCCGCGCTGCCCAGCCCCGAGGAGCAGCGGCGCCGCGAGTGGGATCTCCCCCAGCAGCAGGAGCGCCTCACCCAGGCCGCCCAAGGCAAGACGCCGCCCCTGCTCGAGGGCGTGGACCTGACGCCCGCCCCTGAGCAGCCCATCGAGCTCGGGGCGCTCCCGCCCGTCATCTCGGAGCCGCGCACCCGCCTGCTCCCGCTCTCCACCGTCGCGTGGTCCGCGGAGACCCGCGTCGGTGAGCGCTCCTTCTTGCTCAGCGCGGACATGATGTGGGTGCCCAAGGACCGCGTGGCGCCTTATCCCAAGATCACCTTCAAGGGCGTGCGGCTCGGCGGCGAGGAGCAGCTCCCGCTCGCGTTCTTCCGCAGCGAGGGCCGCCCCAAGTACCGGCGAGAGGGCGAGGCCTTCATCACCACGGGCGACGCCTTCGCGCGCTTGAGCCACGTGGGGCTCACCGGGCAGGCCGTCGGGGAGGGCAAGGCGCGCTACCTCGAGACCCGAGAGCCGGGCGTCTGGGTGCTCGCCGCCGACGCCGTGGTCCCGACGCCACGCCCCACCACGCCCTGGGGTGCGCCCGTCGGGGAGGCGGACACCACCGGCAAGGCGCCGCCGGGCCGCGCCACCTGGACGGAGACGAGCGTCTGGCAGGGGTGGCTCATCGCCTATGAGGGGACGCGGCCCGTGTACGTCACGCTGGTGAGCCCGGGGCGCGGCGGCACGCCGGAGCGCGGCAAGCCTGCCATCGACACGGCCTCCACGCCGGTAGGAGTGTTCAAGATCACGGGCAAGTTTGCCACCGCTACCATGGTGGCGCCCGGCGACTTCATCCACTCCGACGTGCCCTGGACGCAGAACTTCAGCGGACCGCACGCGCTGCACGGCGCGTACTGGCACGACAACTGGGGCAACCGCATGAGCGCCGGCTGCGTGAACGTCTCCCCGGAGGACGGCAAGTGGCTGTATGAGTTCACCGAGCCCACGGTCCCCGAGGGCTGGCACGGCCTGCGCTGGCAGCCGGAGCTCGAGCCCGCCACCACCTTCGTGGTGCACGAGTGAGCCGCTCCGTCGCGCGGCCGCGGCGCTCAGGGCAGGCGCAGCTCCGCCCGTAGCCGCGCGAGCTCCTGCTCGAAGCCCCCGGACAGGATGGGGAACCGAAAGCCGCTCTTCGCGTCCACGCTCGGCTCTCCCACGTAGAAGGCCGGAGGCTCACGCTCGCGCTTCCACTGGCTCTGCGCCCAGCGCTGGAAGAAGCGCTCCACCCAGAGGTAGCGAGCGTCGACGGCATCGCTCGCGCGCCAGGCCTCCAGCGCGCGGTAGGCCTCGCGCGGCCCCCCCTGCTCCTCCACCAACACCCGCTCCATGACGTTGAGCGCCGGGTAGGGCATGAGGTCCGCTTCGTCCGTCTGGTGAAAGCGGGGCGGCCGCAGCTCGGCCGTGGGCGCCTGCCGATTGACCTTGGCCAGCGCGGGCAGCGCCCCGAGCCCAGCCGGCCCCTTCGTCTCCAGCCAGTGGAGCCAGCGTCGCACCGTGACTTTGTCCAGGCCCCCGATGGGCGCCAGCACCCCGGAGGTGTCGCCGTCCAGGGTGGCGTAGCCGACCGCGGCCTCCGAGCGATTGCCCGTGTTGAGCAGCAGCCCCGCGAGCGCGTTCGCGAGCAGCCAAGCGCCGGGTGAGCGCGCCCGCGCCTGCACGTTCTGCAAGGCGAGGTCGTCGGTGTCCCACTCGAGCGCTCGCCCGAGCGCGGCGGACGCCAGCTCGACATACTGCGTGACCAGCGGCTGGAGGGGCAGCTCGCGGTGCGTCGCCCCGAGCGCCGCCGCTAGCTCGCTGGCCGCTTGGCGCGTGACCGCGCTGCTGTTGTCCGTAGGCTGATAGACGGTGTGGAGCAGCGTCGCCAGCAGCCCCTCCACCGTGGTCGCCCGCAGGTCGAGCCCTGGGTGACCCAAGCGCTCGACGACTCTCGCGAGCCCGAGCTGCTCCACCGCGAAGCGCACGCTCAACGCCGCGAGCGACGCCACCATCGCGGAGTCCGCGCCGCCGCTCAGCGACACCACGAAGGCGCGCGCGCCCACCTTGCGCAGGTAGTCGAACAGCCCGAGCGCGAGCGCGCGCGTGAGCTCCTCTTCCAGCGCCTCGGCGCCCTCCCAGGCCGGAGGGGTGGGCGACGTCGGCGGCTCGTCGCGCGGCGGCGCGCCGACCTCACGCGGCGCGCGGCTCGGCGCGCCCGACCGCTCGACATGGGCTGACGTGGGCGCGGCCTCGCGCGGCACGGCGCCGTAGGCGAGCGCCCAGTCCCGGTAGCCGAACCGCTCCGTCGCGCCAAGCAGCGCGCCGCGTTCCATCACCAGCGCGGCCCCGTCGTAGAGCAGCGTCCCCGCCTCGTTGCCCAGCAGGTTGGCGGAGGCCACGGCCACGCCGAGCTGCGCGGAGCGCGCGAGCAAGCGCTGGTACCGCAGCGCGTAGCGGCCCGGTGAGAACGGCAGGGCGCAGGGGTTGAGCAGCAGCCGCGCGGGAGGGGCCTCCGGCGCGGCGGAGGGCAGCTCCAGCGCCTCCCCGAGCACGAGCCCCACGCCGAGCTCGCCCCAAGCGCAGACGACGTCACCGAGCGGCACGTCACCGCCCAGCAGCCGCACCTCGCCCCGTGCTCCCCGTGGCCACGCCCGAAACCAGCGCGCCTCACTCACCGCGCCGCCCATGGCGAGCTCGTGCTTGGGCACCACCCCCACGAGCCGGCCGTCCACCAGCAGCGCCGCAGCGTCGTAGAGCGCGCCGTCGTGTCGCACCGGCAGCCCCACCGCCACCACCAGGCCCTGCGCGGCCGCGGCCACCACCGCCAGGCTCTCCTCCGCCTGGCGCCAGGTCGCCGGCAGCAGCCAGGCGTCCTGACAGCCATGGCCGCTGAGGCACAGCTCCGGCAGGCACAGGACGGAGGCCCCCGCGTCTCGCGCGGCCCGCAGCGCGCCGAGCACGTGCTCCAGGTTGCGCTCCCAGGCGAGCGGCGTCTGGTTCAAGCAGGCGGCGGCGACCAGGTGGTGCGACATGAGCGTGCCCGGCCCCCTGCCTATCACCGCGGGCGCCCGAAGAGAAACCACCGCGGGCGCCGCCAGCAGGGCCCGAGCTTCGGGGGGGATGCGCTCCCGCGGGCGCTCGTACTAGGGTGCCGCTACCCCTCTTCGTTGGAGTCCGCAGCATGTCCCGGCGTTATCCCAGCGTCTCCCCCAACATCCTCGACGCCATCGGGGACACCCCCCTGCTCGAGGTCGACGGGGTGTTCGTCAAGTGTGAGTTTCTCAACCCCTCGGGCTCCATCAAGGCCCGCATCGCGCACTACATCATCGAGCGCGCGGAGCAGACGGGGCAGCTCGAGCCCGGGGACACCATCGTGGAGGCCACGAGCGGCAACACCGGCAACGCCTTCGCGCTGGTGGCCGCGGTGAAGGGCTACCGCATGCTCGTGGTCATGCCGGAGGGGCTCTCGAGCGAGCGCGTCGCCATCTCTCGCGCCTACGGCGCGGAGGTGCTCTTCTGCGGCACCTTCCACGTCAACGACGCGCTCGAGCGCGCTCGGGAGCTCGGACGGCAGCCGGGCTTCTTCTTCCCGGGGCAGTTCGAGTCTCAATGGAACATCGACGAAAACCGCGAGCTGCTCGGGCCGGAGATCTTGGCGCAGCTCCCCGAGGGGCGCGTGCCGGACGCGTTCATCCACGGCGTCGGGACCGGCGGCACGCTCATCGGCGTGGGTCAGGCGTTTCGGCGGGTCAACCCGGCCGTGCGCCTGTTCGCCATGGAGCCCTCGGAGTCGCGCACCATCTTGTGCGGCGAGGTGGCGCTCCACCAAATCGAGGGCATCTCCGACGGCTTCGTGCCGGGGATCTTCGCGGACAACCGCCAGCTCGTGGATGACACCCTCAGCGTCTCGAGCGCGGACGCCGTCGCGGAGATGCGCAAGCTCGCTCGCTCCCATGGCCTGTTCTGCGGCCCCAGCTCCGGCGCGCACCTGCTCGCCGCGCGCCGCGCACGGGAAAAGCACCCGGAGCTGAAGACGGTGGTCACCATCTTGGACGACAAGGGGGAGAAGTACCTGCATGATTTCTTCATGCCCCAGGCGCCCCAGCGGGACGTCCCTTTCCACTGAGCCATGCTGCTGCTCGACGCCCTCAGCCCCGCGCCGCGTGCGCTCAGGATGTACCTCCTGGAGAAGGGGCTCTCTTTGCCCACCCGGCAGGTGGACGTCTTCTCCGGAGAGAACCGCCAGCCAGCGTACCTGAGCCATCACCCGGCGGGGCAGACCCCTGCGCTGCTCTTGGAGGACGGCACGGCGCTGGCGGAGTCCATCGCCATCATGGAGTATCTGGAGGAGCTACACCCAGCGCCGCCCCTCATCGGTAGCACCCCCGTGGAGCGGGCGCTCACGCGCCAGTGGCAGCGCCGCGTGGAGCTCAACGTCACCGAGAACCTCCACAACGCCTACCACTACGCGGAGGGCCTCGCGCGCTTCACGGGGCGCATTCCGGTCGAGCCGGAGGCCGCCCCCGGGCTCAAGCGCGTGGCGCAGGACCGCCTCGCCTGGCTGGATCCCATGCTGGCGGGGCGCGCCTGGCTCGCGGGGGAGCGCTTCACGGTGGCGGACCTCTGGCTCTACGTCTGGCTGGATTTCGCGCGCAGCGTGGGTCAGCCCTTCGACGAGGGCTTACCTCACCTCGGGCCGTGGTTTCAGCGCGTCGCCGCGCGCCCCTCGGCGGAAGCAAGCCTACACCCTGGCGTCAAGCCAGGTGGAGTGCGAGGCTGAAGCGCGCCGCACGCCCGCAGGACGTGGCCCCGCCCCTCGACGGCCGCGGGCCAGCCGGAGTACCGTCCCAGGGATGAGCGACCCTTACTCCCCCATCAACGGCATCTCCCTCGAGCGCTACGCAGAGCTGGGCGCGGAGGTCGCGGACTGCGGGATGGACCGCGACGCCCAGGCCAAGGTCGTCGAGGCGCTCGGCGTGTCCCGCGCCGACTGGGAGGCCGCCAGCGCCGGCTGGACGGCGCGGATGCAAGACCTCGCGCTCATGGGGCAGGTGGCGACCCGCTACATGCCGCTCTACCAGGCAGCGCTCGCCAAGAAGAAGGGCAGCGTGGACGTCAGCTACGAGGACTGGGTGGCCCTCAACGCGGCGGTGCAGGCCTACGGGCTGCAGCGCGCCTTGGACACCTACGGCATCGACATGGCCGCCTGGACCATGGTGGCCAGCACCTGGAACGGCCGCATGAGCCAGAACATGATGGCCTACCAGCAATTTCACCCCACCGCGGCGGCGGAGGCCCAGAAGCTGCGCGGGGGCGCGCCGCACCGACCCGTCACCTTCCTGCGCACGGCGGGCGGCGGCGCCGTGGCCGCGGCGGCCCAACCTCAGACGCCGGAGGCCGCCGCTCAGCAGTACCAGAACCAAATGCTGGGCGCGCAGGTGCAGGCCAACGTGGCGCAGGTCATGGCGCAAGCCAACGCGCAGGCCGCGGCCGCCTACGGCAACGCCGCGCAGAACATGGGCATGCTCGGGCGCGGCGTGATGGGCATGATGGGCATGGGCGCCATCGCCAAGGGCATCGGCCCCGGCATGGTGGTGAGGGTCGCGTGGTCCGACGGCAACCAGTACCCGGGCAACGTGGTCCAAGTGGCCAACGGCCAAGTGCTCGTCGCGTTCCAGAACGGCCAGCAGCAGTGGGTGCCGGAGAGCGCGGTCTCGCGTCAATGACCGGCTTCTCGGGCAAGTGCGAGACCTGCGGCGCGAGCCTCTCGCCCCAGGACTACACGCTCCCCGCCTGCCGCTACTGCGGCGCGGCCTACCGTCACCACCTGGACGCTGCCGCCAAGGCCGCCGAGGTGAACGCCGTGATGGGGGGCTTCATGGCGCGGCTCCCGCAGGTGGGCGGGCCGCCGGGTGGCGCCCCTGGCGCCCCGGTCGTGGTCGTCCCAGGGATGCAGCCCATCGTCCACGCCTCCAGTCAGTACCTCCCCAGCGGCCCTCCGCTCGGCGCCAGCCCTCCCATGGCGGGAGGGCCGATGGGCGGCGCCCCGCTCGGCGCGCCACCCGGCTGGACGGGCGGGCTCCAAGGCCCAGCCTTGGGCTCGTCCCGCAGCCTGAGGTGGCTCTGGCTGATCATCGCGCTCAGCGTCCTGGTGCCCCTGCTCATCGCGGGCGGCATCACCGCGCTGCTGCTGCTGCAGGGCTGAGCGGCGAGCCCCAGCGGCGTCACCGGCATCGCGGCCGCGGCGCCTCCGCTGCTAGACTGGCGAGCATGCGCGCGCTCTCGGCCCTCGGTGCTCTCGTCGTCCTCAGCGCGCTGCTCGCTGGCTGCGGCGATGGCGAGGCCTCGGCGCCCGCCCACGACCCCAGCCTGGAGGCGGGCGACGCGCGCCTGAGCTTCGACCGAGCGGCGCAGCGGCTCACGCTGACGCAGCGTGGACAGCCGCTGCTCACGCTGCCCGTCGGCGCGTTCCAGCTCGGGCGCGTCAGCCAGCTCGAGGACTCGCGGTACTACGATCCGGTCGGCTTGGCGCAAGGCGCTCCCCTCGCGGTGCCGGACGGCTTCGCTTGGCTCGCCGCCGAGCGCGCGGAGGTGGAGCACGAGAGCGCGACGGAGCTGCGGCTGACCCTGGCGTTCGGCGCGGGCCTGCGCGCCACGCTGCGCGCCACCTCGAGCGATGAGCAGCGCTTTCTGCTGGAGTGGCTGCCGGTCGTGGGAGACGCGCCCGTGGCCTACCTGCGCGTCGCGCCGCAGGTCACCGAGGCCGAGGCCTTCTATGGCCTGGGGGAGTACTTCGACACCGTCAATCACCGCGGCAAGCTGCGCCCCATGCAGATGGGCCTCGAGGGCACCACCGAGAGCGGCCTCAACAACGCCCACGTGCCCGTCCCCTTCCTGCTCAGCAGCAAGGGCTGGGGGCTGTTCGTGGAGAACCCCTACCCCGGCGCCTTCGACGTCGCCCGCACGGACGCCACCGAGGTCGCCGCCCTCTACGGCACGGGGAGCGCGTCCAGCGCCGGCCTGCGCCTACACCTGTTCGCCGAAGACCGGCCGCTGGATCTCACGCGCCACTACTACGCCGTCACCGGGCAGCCGCGCCTGCCGGCGCGCTGGGCGCTCGGGCCTCTGGTGTGGCGCAACGAGAACCAAGATCAGGCGGAGGTCGAGCGTGATCTAGAGACGATGCGCGCGCTGGATTTGCCCACCAACGGGCTCTGGATCGACCGCCCCTACGCCTCCGGGGTCAACACCTTCGACTTCAACCCCGCACAGTTCCCAGATCCGGACGCCATGATCGCCAAGGCGCACGCGCTCGGCTTTCGGATGGCGCTCTGGCACACCCCCTACCTCGACGAGAAGGACCCGGCCACGGCCGCGCTGCTGGCGGAGGCGCGGAGCAAGGGCTACTACCCGCCCACCCAGGGGCTCACGGCCTCGAACAAGTGGGGCACGCCCCTCGATTTCACCAACCCCGAGGCCTACGCGTGGTGGCAGGCGCTCATCCGCCGCTACACCAACCGCGGCATCGAGGGCTTCAAGCTCGACTACGCCGAGGACATCGCGCCCGGTCTGCTCGGCGCGCGCAACGTGTGGATCTTCTCCGACGGCTCGGACGAGCGCACCATGCACCGCGGCTACACGCTGCTCTACCACCAGATCTACGACGAGACGCTGCCGGAGGAGGGCGGGCTGCTGCTGTGTCGCGCCGGCAAGTACGGCGACCAAGTACACAACAGCGTCATCTGGCCAGGAGATCTGGACGCCGGGCTCTGGCGGCACGGCGAGCGGGTCCCGAAGGACGGCGGCGGCAGCTTCGTCGCCGTGGGCGGCTTGCACGCGTCCATCGTCGCGGGGCTCACCCTCGGGCCCTCCGGCTTCCCGTTCTACGGCGCGGACACCGGCGGCTACCGCCACTCTCCCCCCAGCAAGGAGACCTTCCGGCGCTGGTTCGAGCAGACGGCGCTCAGCACCGTGATGCAGATCGGCACCGGGACGAGCGACGTCGCCTGGGAGTTCGGCGACGCGGAGCTGCTCGACTCCTACCGGCAGTACACGCGCCTGCACCTGCGCCTCTTCCCGTACGAGTGGACCTACGCCCAGCAACTCCGCGTCACGGGGCGGCCGCTGCAGCGCTCGCTCGGGCTGGCGTACCCGGAGCTGGGTGAGCACCCGGACGACGTCTACCTGTTCGGCGATGAGCTGCTCGTCGCGCCCGTCACCGAGGCGGGAGCCACCGCGCGGGAGCTGCCCTTGCCCCCCGGCCAGTGGCGCTCCTTCTGGACGGCGGAGCTGTTCGAAGGCGGCCGCCACATCACCTGCCCGGCGCCGCTCGGGACGCTGCCGCTCTTTCAGCGCGTGGGGAGCATCGTCCCGCTGCTCCGCCCCACCATCGACACGCTCTCGCCCACCACGCGCCCCGCGGAGGTGGACTCCTTCGCCACCACGCCTGGCGTGCTCCACCCGCGCGTCGCGCTCGGCCCTGCCTCCAGCTTCACGCTCTACGACGGCACGCGGCTCAGCCAAGCGGGCGGCGCCCCAGCCTCCTTGGGCTACACGCCGGGCGGAGAGTACCGCTTCGGCGCGGAGTTCGAGGTGGTGGGCGTCGCAGCGCCGCCCGCCGGCGTGCACGCCAACGAGGTGCCGCTCCCCCGGCGCGCCACGCTCACGGAGCTCCGCGCCGCCGAGCGCGGCTGGGCGCACGAGGGCAGCACGCTGTACGTCAAGGTGCCCCCGGGGGAGCAACGCGTGACGATCGACGGATGAGCGCGCCGCGAGAGGTCTGCTACGCGTGCCTGAAGCCGCGCGTGGTCTGCGTGTGCGCCACGCTCCCGCGGGTGCGGCACCGCACGGAGGTGCTCGTCTTGCAGCACCCGAAGGAGCGCTTCCACCCGCTCGGCACGGTGCGGCTGCTGGAGCGCGCGCTCGAGCGCGTGCAGGTGCAGACGGCGTGGCAGCTCAGCCTGCCGGAGCCACGGCTCCCCTTCACCCTCGGGGCGCACGCGGCCGTGCTCTACCCGGCGCGCGGGGCTCGCCCCCTGGAGACGCTGCCGCCAGAGCAGCGCCCGGAGCAGCTCATCGTGCTCGACGGCACCTGGCACCACGCCAAGACGCTCTACCGAGACTACCGGCAGCTCCACGCCCTGCCCCACCTCGGCTTCTCACCGCCCGAGCCCAGCCGCTACCGCATCCGCAGAGAGCCCGCCGAGCACTGCGTCTCCACCGTGGAGGCGGTGATCCACGCGCTCGGACTGCTGGAGCCCGAGGCGACGGAGCTCGGGGCGCTCGGGCGCGCCTTCGACGCGATGATCGACGCGCAGCTCCGCTACATCGACGCTGGCGCGGGCCAGCGCCGCGGGCTCGCCAAGCAGCGCCCGAGCGCGGTGCGGCGGCTGCCGCACGGGCTCGTGGAGCGCTGGAGCGAGCTCGTCGTCGTCCACGCGGAGCTCTGGGGCGAGGCGCCGGGAGGCCGGCAGGTGCTGCAGCTCGTGGCGGAGCGCCCCAGCAGCGGCGAGCGCTTCCAAGGCTTCGCGGCGCCCAGCGCGCCCCTGAGCGCGCTCCAGCTCGCGCTGCTCGAGCTCGACGCGGAGCAGCTCCACGGCAGCGCCGAGGCCTTGCGGGAGCGCTTCGGCGACTTCGTGGCGGGCGGCGTCGTGAGCGCCTGGCACGAGCACGTCGCGCGCGCGGTGACGGGCCCGCTCGGGCGAGGGGGCTTCGCGCTGAAGGGCGTCTACCGGCGCCGACGGCCAGGCGCCACCGGACGGCTCGAGGAGGCGCTGGCGGCCGAGGCGCTCGAGCTTCGCCCCAACGGTCTGGCGGGACGCGCCGCGCGGCGCCTCGCGGCCGCCGTGAGCGTGGCGCGCTGGCTGCGCCGAGACGCCGGCGTGGCGCCGGGCTGAGGCGCGCGGGATCCCCAGCGCGCGGCGCTCGGGTTAGGCTTGGGCCATGCCCATCCGCACCGCCGAGGACTACATCGCCAGCCTACGCGGGCGCAAGCTGCGCGTGTACCTCATGGGAGAGCTCGTGGAGGAGCCGGTGGACCACCCCATCATCCGCCCGTCCATCAACGCCGTCGCGGAGACCTACCGCATCGCCGAGCAAGCGCCGGCGCTCGGTGAGGCGCACAGCCCCCTCACGGGCGGCGCCGTCAATCGCTTCCTGCACGTGACCGGCAGCGTGGAGGACGTGGTGCAACAGAGCCGCCTGCAGCGTGAGCTCGGGCGGCGCACGGGCACCTGCTTCCAGCGCTGCGTGGGCATGGACGCCCTCAACGCGCTCTACTCCGTCACCTTCGACCTCGACGCAGCGCACGGCACGGGCTTCCACGCGCGCCTCAAGGACTTCATCGGCCACCTCCAGCGCGAGAACCTGGTGCTCGGCGGGGCCATGACGGACGCGAAGGGCGACCGCAGCAAATCCCCGAGCCAGCAGCCCGATCCCGACGCCTTCCTGCGCGTGGTGGAGCGGCGCCCCGAGGGGCTCGTGCTGCGCGGCGCCAAGCTGCACCAGACGGGCTGCGTCAACTCTCACTGGCTGCTGCTGATGCCCACCCAGCGGCTCGAGGCCGCCGACGCGGACTACGCCGTGGTCGCCGCCGTCCCGGTGGACGCGCCGGGCATCACGTACCTCTACGGGCGGCAGAGCTGCGACACCCGCGCGCTCGAGCCCGGCGAGGGAGACGTGGGCAACACCCTGTACGGCGGACAGGAGGCGATGATCGTCTTCGAGGACGTGCTGGTGCCCTTCAGCCACGTGTTCATGGATGGTCAGTGGGAGTTCGCCGCCAGCCTGGTCGAGCGCTTCACGGGCTATCACCGCCGCAGCTACGTGTGCAAGGCGGGCGTGGGAGACGTGCTCATCGGCGCCGCGGCCACGCTGGCCGACTACCACGGCGTCCCGAGGGCCTCGCACATCCGAGACAAGCTGGTGGAGATGGCGCACCTCAACGAGACCCTCTACGGCGCCGGCATCGCCTCCTCACACGAGTCGACCGCCACCGCCGCCGGCAACTACCAGTGCGACGACACGCTCGCGAACGTGTGCAAGCACAACGTCACGCGCTTCCCCTTCGAACTCGCGCGGCTCGCGCAGGATCTCGCCGGCGGGCTCGTGGGCACGCTCCCCTCCGCCCAGGACTTCGAAGGCGAGGTGACGGGGCCGCTGCTCCAGAAATACCTCAAGGCGCGCGACGGCGTCAGCGTGGAGGCCAGGCGCCGCATGCTGCGCCTGGTCGAGAACCTCACCCTCGGGCGCAACGCCGTCGGCTACCTCACGGAGTCCCTGCACGGCGCCGGCTCCCCGCAGGCCCAGCGCGTGCAGCTCCAGCGCAGCATGAAGCTCGAAGAGAAGCAGGCCGCCGCCAAGCGCCTCGCGGGCATCACGGAGGAGCTCGAGCGCGAGCCCTCCCGCTAGAGCCCGGGCGCCTCGGCTCGGAGCCTCGCGCCAGCCGGTGACCCGATGACGAGACAGCAGGCTGGAGCGGCGCGGAGGCGACAGGGCGCCGCGCCCAGCGTGCCCTCGCGACCGCCTGCCGGAGCGTCACCAGGAGCGCACGCGCCCACTCCAGCGCGGGCCTCTCACACCAGCCTGTACGTTACGTTCGCTGCGGCAACCTGGCCTGCATCGGCGCCGACCAGCCCGCTCTGAGGTCCGCAAAGTTCGCGCCTGACGCTCACCCACGTCCACGGCGTGCGGTGGCGCCGAGCCAACCGCGCGCAAAGTTCGCGGCGATGCTTGACTCGTCGCCTCGCGACTCCATGAGGAGCACCGGAGGTGTCCATGGTGAAGGCGGTTCGAAGGATGGTCCTGGTCATCGCGGCTGGCTTGTCGCTGACGGCGTGCAGCGGGGAGGGAGAGAGCTCGGGCTCTACGGTCGAGACGATGCCCATCACGGGGACGCTCACGATGAACGGCTGCGTCCTACCGCCGGAGTCGCTCCGGCTCCACGCCTTCCCCATGGTCGCCGGCTCGGAGCCGCTCAGCCCCGAGGCGCCCGGCTCGGCGCCGAGCATCACCGCCACCCTGACGGCGACCAAGGACGCCCCCCATCGACTGAAGTACACCTTCCAGCAAGCGCTCCCCGGACAGATCTACAAGCTCCGCGTGGAGCTGGCACCCGACGCCTGCGGCGGCAAGGTGTTCTGGACGGCGCCGTACGGTGGCTGGGTCGCCGCCGGCGCCCAGGACACGGAGCTGAGCGGTCACGCCGCGCGCACCAGCCTCGAGGTGCTCCGCGAAGGAGAGGGAGAGGAGCAGTGGGTCGGGGCCGACGCGCTGGATTTCACCGATCCCAGCGCGGCGCTGCGCCGCATTCGCTGGAGGTCCACGATTGAGGGCGTCACCGGCGGGCAGCTCCAGATCTCCACCGAGCCCTTCCCTACCCCCACCTCCGGTGGCGCTACGGACTCTTGCGCGGAGCCCGCGGAGGGCATCATCCTGCGCCGACCCGTCCCCGTGCGCGGCCCCGGGTGGACGGAGCCGGACGCCATCGACTTCACCTCGCTCTTGGGGCCGGACCAGCGCCCTCGCTTCAAGCCCGGAGCGTACGAGCTCATCCAGCGCGGCGCGCCGCTCTACGCCCGCATCGTCCCGGAGACGGCGGAGGGCCTCGCGTGTGATCCCGCGCGCTACGGCATCCACGGCTGGGTCCTGCTCTCGAAGCTCATCGAGCGCGCCCCGGTGCAGCTGCCCCCCGGCGGCATCGTCCGGCCCGATCCTAGGCTCATCGCGCCCGTTTGGAGCCGCTACACCCCGCCGTCACGTCCCTACATGCTCCACCCGGACCCGCTGCTCCGGGAGTATGGCTTTCGCGCCGTGGTCGATCACAAGCTCCCGAGCGAGGACTGCTGGCAGTCCTTGAAGGCTGGGCAGTTCCCTGGCCCCAACCACCCGCTCCTCTCCGATCCGCTCGGGTGCTACCTCATCACCGCCAAGTGGTTCAACCCTGGAGTCACCGTCCCCGCGGGCTACTGGTTTTACTTCCGAGAGCTCCAGGAGCACACGAGCTGGTTCGAGGACGTCGTCGAGGCCTTCACTGACGTGATCACGGGCTTGGTCGACGTGATCGGTGAGGCGGTCAACTACGCGGCCAAGGTGGTGGAGACCGTCAAGAAGGCCGTCGCTACCGTCATCGTGAAGGTCATCAGCGCCATCCCCATCCTCGCGCAGGCGTGTGACGGACTCGGGCAGATCACCGGCAGTAGCTGCGAGGGGCTCGTGACCCAAGGGCTGAACATCGGCCTGGTCGCCATGGGCTTGCCCCCCTCCTTGCCCAACTGGGAAGAGCTCAAGGAGCAAGGCATCCAGTATCTTGCGGCGCAGATCGCCAGCCAGATGTCGCCACTCCCGGCGTCGATGACTCAAGATGTCCTCGAGCAGACGGCGCACTCCGCGCTCGATGAGATGGGACGCCAGCGCGCCAGCATCACGGAGGCGTCGTTCGGATGGGCCTTGCTGGACTCCGGCATGGAGCTGGGGTCACTGACGCTCAGGCTCAAGAAATCCCAGCCGGCGCCCCTGGCCGACACCCAACAGCTCTGGGTCTATAGCGAGGGCCTGTTCCCGAACGTCGTCGTCGGCGTGCCGAAGGTCTTCCCCCCCTCGGGGGAGCTCACGATCCCCATCTCGCTCCCCATCAGCTACGAGGGCCTCGTCCGACCACACTGTCGGCGCGCGCTCGGCAAGCCCTGGCAGTGCCAGCCCGACGCCTCGCTGAAGGTGTCCAAGTGCGAAGTCCAGCTCTCCCCTAGCCAGTGGCAGGCGCTCCCCTGCGGGCGGCTCGTCCATCTGTACTTCCGAGAGCAGTGGTTCGACAAACTCCGAGCCACGCGCTGCTTCAAGCTCGGGGCCATCTCGTTCCTCGGCGGGCAAGGCTCACCGGCGCCGGCGTTCCCGGACCCGCCCTATCACACCGACGCCACCTTGCTCCTCGGCTCCCTCGCGGCGAGCTGGGACGGCGAGTCCCACGTGGACTACGGGTGCCGCTGAGTGAGGTTCTCCAGCGCCCCTCAGCGCTGCTCGAGGAAATCGCTCGAGGGCCGTTGACGCCGCGGCGAGCTGGCGCTCCAGTTGACCCATGGTGGATAACCCTCGGCTGACCTACGTTAGTGCCTTGATGCTGAGCGCTGCGGCGCTCCTGGCCTGCAAGAAGCAGGAGGAGGCGCCGGCCAACCCGGCGGCGAGCCCCGACACGCCGGCGGCGCCCGGGACGGCTGCGGCCCCGAGAGCCGCTTCGGGAGCAGCCACGCTCCCAGGAAGCTACAAGATCGTCTCTGCCTCCAACCCTGGGGGCGGGGGCGGCTACACGGGGACGGTCACCATCGCCAAGCAGGGAGAGCTCTACTCTGTGGGCTGGAACCTCCCGAACAACCCACCCTACAAGGGCGTCGGGCTCGTGAGCGGTGATCTGCTCGGGGTAGGCTGGGGGCTCGGCTCCGCCTACGGCGTCGCGGTGTACACCGTCGCCGGAGGGACGCTCACCGGCAAGTGGGCCACCTCCGCCACCAAGGAGAAGGCCGGGACGGAGACGCTCACCGGGCCCGAGGGCTTGAACGGCACCTACAAGATCACGGCCGCGAAGGGCCCGGATGGCGGGGCCGCCTACACCGGCACCGCCACCATCAAGCCCACCGGCGCCGTGTACTCCGTCACCTGGAACCTCGCCGCGGACAGCTACTCGGGCGTCGGCATCTTGGAGGGCAACGTGTTCTCGGTCGGCTGGGGGGTCGCGGGCGCCGGCGCGGGCGCGGTGGCCTATCGCCTGGGGGACAAGCTCGACGGCAAGTGGGCTCAGCCTCAAGGCACGCAGATCGGCACCGAGGTGCTGAGCAAGGCGGAGTAGCGACGCGCTCGGGCTCCCCTCACCGCAGCGTCTCGGCGCGGTAGCGCTGGAGCCAGCCGTCCTCGAGGCTCACGAAGCCCCCGTCTGGCGCGGCACCCAAGGTGGCCGTGCTGCGGTCGCTTCGCGTCCGCAGCGACACCGCCCGCAGCGCACCAGCCTCCCACCGCACGAAACCTCCCTCCACGGAGACGAGCACGCTGCCATCGGCTAGGCGCGTGGCGTGACTGGCGAAGACGTCCTCCCCCATGAGCCGCGGTCCAAAATCAGCCCCGGCGCCGCTCGCCCCGACGTACAGGCGAAAGCCGCTCGACGTCCGCGGCGCGTCCACGATGAAGCGCTCTTGCCCGAGCGCGACGAACCCGCGGAGGGGCAACCAACGCTCGGCTTGCAGCTCGAAGCGCTGGGTGTCGAGCGCTCTGACCACCGCGAAGCTACCGTCTGGCGCTACCCGCACGAGCTCCGCGGTGTCGAAGGTGACGGCCCAGAGCTGTCCCTGCGGGTCGACCGATACGGCGCCCAGCCGGCGGTCAGCCTCCCGAGCGGGCAGCGGACCAACGAGGTTCTGTGCCGAGAGCGCCGGGCCTCGCAGGTGAAACAGGGCGCCCGTGAGCGTCAGGTACACGCCCCCCTCCAGATCCGCGGCGAGCCCACCCAGCTTGGCGCGGCGCACCCGTGCGCCCACGTCGAGCTTGGCGCTCACGTTCCCCTCCGGTCCGACGAGCAGCAGCCGCCCCGTCTCGTCGGCGATCACGGTGACTCCGGCGCTCGTCACCACGACCTGTGACAGCCACGCGAACTCTGGCGTCACGGGGTTGAGGTGCAACGCCCATTGCGCCTGGGACTCACGCCGGGCTCGCGTGGTTTGGTAGACCACCCAATCGCCGAGGAGCCCGAGGAAAACCATCGCGCACAGCGCCGCCGCGAGCTTGAGCGCCACGCCGACCCCCACCCTGAACTCGCTCGCTGCGACGCGCAGGGTCCCCGGCAACGGCGCCGACGTGGGGATCTCCTCCACCCGCTCGATCCGCGACTGCGCCCGACAGTGAGGGCAGACGGCGAAGCGGTCGCGCCTCGTGATGGAGAGCGGACCGCCGCACGAGGGACACTCGACCTGAACCTTCCGTGCCATGTCCTCGCCCCATGCTCCTTCGTCACCAGCGCCCGCGGGTGTTGTCCCAGTAGCCGAGCTCCCCGAGCGAGGTCACCAGGACCAGCCCTCCCGCCGGGGTGACGGCGAGCGCCTCCACCCCTACCCAACCTCGCCGCTCACGCCAGCCTTCGAAGCGCTTGGGCCCCGGGAGGGGCTCGAAGCTCGGACCCCAGCGGAGCAGCTCCGACGAATCCCCCGACCGGCCCACGACGGCGCTGCCGTCCGCCAGCGGCGCGACGCCCTGATAGTGCCCGGCCCCGCCCGGCGCATGGTGACGCAAGACGCGCCCCTCGGCGCTGAGCACATAGACGGCCGGCTCGCTCGCCGGGACCACCCAGAGCTGGCCTCGCGCGTCCACCGCGAGCCCACGGCACCCGGTGTGTCGCAGGCTCGTGCGGGGGAGCGGCTCGGCGGTGCGCGCCGCCACGCGCTCAGCGCCGGGCGTGAGGCGCACCAGGTCGTCTCGGCTGGTCACGGCCCACACGACGCCGCCCTCGCCGGCTGCCAGGCACGCCAGGGTCTCCTCCGGCAGCAGCCCCTCGGGGTGCACGCGCCCCCGCACGCGGCGCTCGCGCGGGGCGACGCTGTAGAGCGACCGCTGCCACGCGACCAGCAGCGTGTCGGGGCCGCTCGCCGCCAGCGCCAGCGGCGCCTCGGCGCTCCGTGGCGTCGTCGCTGGCGCCTCCTCCGGGGGGAGGGCGATGCTGCCTAGCCAGGCGCGCCCCGCGTCGACGCCGCAGAGCCGCCGTGGGTGGTCACAGCCGACCCAGAGGCTCCCGTCGGCCATGAGCGCGCCCCCTTCGAGCGACAGGAGGTCAAGGCCGCTGACCCGCTCGCCCGCGGCCTGAGCCAGCGCCGCCAGGTCGACCTCATGATCCGCGTCGGTCTGCTTGGAGCGCCACTCGAGCGTGACCGGGACGCCCACGACGAGGGTGATCCCCAGCAATCCCCCCAGCAACACCGTGAGAATGCGCGTGTTGCTCGGCTCGGGCTTGGCGTTGACGGCCTGCCCCGGCACCACGTTGCGATGAGCGCAATAATGACACGTCAGGCTCGTCGCCTGGACGTCGAGCGCTTCCAGCGCCGCGCCACAGTGAGCGCAGCGAAAGACGATGACGCGGAGCATCTCCCCGGCGAGCGTAGGGGCGCCGACCACCGGCTTCAAGTCGGCGGGGCTCACGTGCGCCGCCCGCCTCCGCCGGCGCGGCCGCGCGCGCGCTCGCGCCACCCGGCTAGCGCGTGAGCTCCAGCCTCAGCGTGTGCGTGCCCACGAGCTGCTCGTGCCGCACGCGCGCGCCCTCCAGCGGCTCACCGTCGAGGAGGACACGCGTCAGCACGAGCCCACGCTCCGGCTGGCGCGAGGTCTCGATGGTCAGCGCACCGCTCGGGCGGCGCAGCACCGTGCGTCGCTGCCGCGGGATGCCCACGATGTACTCGTCCGTCCCGACGATGGGGTAGAGCCCCACCGAGGCGAACAGCAGCCAGGCGCTCATGGTGCCGCCGTCGTCGTTGCCGGGGATGCCGTCGATGCCGTCCGTGTAGAGCTCGGTGACGGCCCAGTCCACCCAGCGGTAGCTCTCCTCCGGCCGCCCCCAGGCCGCGAACAGCCACGGCGCGGTGATGTCGGGCTCGTTGCTGGGCCAGTAGTGATTGCGGACGCCGAGCACGGGCGACTCCGCCTCGCTGTCGAGGAAGAACCGCCGGAGCCGCTCGAGCGCCGCCGCCTCGCCGCCGAGCAGCGCCGCGAGCCCTGCAGGATCGTGCGGCACCATCCAGAGGTAGTGCCAAGCGTTGCCCTCCACGTAGGCGCTGTCCTGCCGCTCCGGCGTGGAGAAGGGCACCCACGAGCCGTCGGCGTTGCGGCCGATGAAAAAACCCGTGCTCGCGTCGTACACTCGAGCGTAGCCGCGGCCGCGCCGAGCGAGCTGCTCGGCGTCCGCCGCCTCCCCGAGGCGCGCCGCCCAGCGCCCGAGCGCCGCGTCCGCCACGGCGTACTCCTGCGTCTTGGCGACGGAGCCCTTGCTCACGTCGGCCGGCACGTAGCCGTGCTGGAGATAAGCGTCGAGGTCCCCGCCGCGGCCGCCCACCGGGCCCGGTGAGGGACCGAAGGCGGCCACGCGCGCCAGCGCGTAGGCCTCCCGCTCGCTCTCGAAGGAGACGCCCTTGAGCGCGCTCTCCGCGAGCACGACCTCCCCGGGCGAGCCGATCATGGTGTGGGAGTCGCCGTAGGCGATGGCCCACACCGGCACGGCGCCGCCCTCGCGCGCCAAGTCTACCATGGAGCGCGCGAAGTCCGTGGCGCGCGGGTGCTCCATCAGCAAGAGCCAGGGGTGGAGCGTGCGGTAGGTGTCCCACAACGAGAAATCACTGTAGCGGGGCGCCGTGCTCTGCCCCACGCTCTCGTCCACGCGGCGAAAGCGGCCGTCCACGTCGCTGTAGAGCGTAGGCATCAGCAGCGCGTGGTAGAGCGCCGTGGCCATCACGCGACGATCGTAGTCGCTGGGGCCATGCAGCCCGAGCGCGGACAGCTCCACGCGCCACCGCTCCTCCGCGGCGCTCTGCATCGCCTCGAAGCCCACGCCGCTGACCTCTGCCGCGAAGTTCTTGCCGGCGCCCTCGTCGTCCACGAAGCTGACGGCGACGCGCAGGGTGGCCTCCCGCGTGCCGGGAGGCAGCTCCACGTAGCCGCCGAAGGCCTCCACCTCACCCTCGGTGCTCTGCCCGGCGCTGACCCCCGGCTGGAGCCCGGTCTGGTCGTAGAGGCCCCACGCGCGCGGCGCCACGTCGAGCTGCCCGCGCACGTGCAGCGCGTAGCCCCCACAGCGCCCGCTCATGGGCCCGAGGTGGCGCACGCGACCGCTGAACCCGCCGCTCGGCTCGAGCGCGAGCGAGGCCTCCGTGACGCGCCCCTCCAGCCGGTGCGCGAGGTGGTAGCCGAGCTTGGGCGCCGGACCCTCCGGGAACCTGAAGCGGAAGATGCCGGCGCGCTCGCTGGAGGTGAGCTCCACGCGCACCCCACTGGCGAGCGTGACGGCGTAGTAGCCGGGGCGGGCCACCTCGCTCGCTTTGTCGAAGCCGATCATCCGGCCCTCCTCCACGCGCTCCGCGTCCGTCATGGGCCCCAGGCCTGGCAGGATGCCGAAGGTGCCGTAGTCCGGCACCCCGGTGCCGTGGAAGTGCACGAGCGAGAAGCCCCGCAGCAGGCTGTCCTTCGCGTAGTAGCCGGCGCAGTGGTAGAAGCCCGCCGCGCCCGCGCGGCTGCGCGTGTCCGGGCCGGGGTGGATCATGGCGAAGGGCACCGCGGGGCCGGGGTAAGCCGAGCCCACACCGAAGCCGTCGCCGCCGGTGCCGATCATCGGATCCACCGCGGACAGCAGCTCCGCCGCCTCCGGGAGGGGCGGCTCGCGATCCGTCGCGGGGGGCTCACCGTCACCGCAGCCAAGGAGCGAGGCTGAAGCTCCTAGCAGAGCCAGCGTACAGACGGTGGACGAGAGGCGAGCGCGCATCTCCCTGAGCCTAGCGCGAAACGCGCCGCTACTGTCCCTCGCGCTCGTTCACCTTCATGCTCACCGTCTCCCCGGCGATGGCCGCGCCGGACTCGAGGCACAGCATCCTGACGCGCCCGGTGGCGGCGGGCTTACCGTCCTCGCTGGTGATCGTACACTCCCACACCTGCACCCTCCGGCCCGTCATGACGGGGGTGGCGCGCGCCAGCAGCTTGCCTTGTCGCACGGCGTGCAAAAAGGAGGTGGAGTTCTCCAGCCCTACCGCCGTTTGCCCCCGCGGCAGCGCCACCAGCGCCGCCCCGGTGGAGCACAAGGTCTCGATGACGCCGGCGTACACGCCGCCGTGGACGATGCCGTAAGGCTGGTGGTGCTGTGGCCCAATCACCACCTCCGCCGTCACCTCTTGCGCCGTGGCGCGCAAAAACCGGAGGTTCATGGCCTGGTTCCAGCCCATGCTCCAGCCGTTGAGCTCTTCCGCGAAGTCTTGCATAGCGGCGCTTCCTTGAGCCTCCCTGCCGAGGACGCAAGCCCCGAGCGCCCCACCCGGCGCCCGAGCACCCTACGCGGGGACCGCGCTCAGCGCTTCGGCGGGAGCAGCCCCCCGCCACCCGACGGCCCCTGCTGCACCCCGCGACGCAGCACGATGCCCTGCCCCGCCGCGCGCCCCGCGTAGTACGCGCTGCTGCGTCGGGGACCAGCGCTGCGCGCGGTCACTACGGTGGGGTGGCGACGGTGCACGTAGTCCTCCAGCCCGGGATCCCCCACCCACACCAGCCCGGCCTCGCGCGAGCGCTCGCGCTCCTCGGCGAGCCGCGCGCGAAAGCCCATCATCACCCCGGCCTCGAAGGTGCGGCGGTCACGGTTTCCCGTCAGCCCGCACTCGCGCTGGTAGCTCCTCCACAGGTGGGACGCGGTGTGGTTGAGGAACGCGAAGACGTACTCGGCCAGCTCCAAGTTCGCGGGGGTGCCGGAGACCTCGAGCGCCCGGCCGTGCCGCGCCGTGAGGACGTCGTAGGCGCACACCCAGATGGGGCTGACGAAGAAGTGCTCCGCCAGGATCCCGGCCAAGATCTTCTGGCTCTGCTCCACGCGCCCGCTCACCTTCCCGAGCTGTCGAAAGCCGTAGCTGGCCTCGGCCTGGCCGTGCGCGCGCTCGAGGTTGTACTTGAGGATGAGGCGCTGCGCCGCGCTCGCGGCGGCCTCCGCCTCGTGCTGGGGTGCTCGCTCCGCCAGCGCCAGGAGCTTGCTCACCCGCTCGAGCAGGCGCTCCTCGTCCGCGCTGGCGCGGCTGCGCGGGACGCCCGCCGCGCGAGCGTCGATGCCGCGCTCGCGGCACACCCTCTGGAAGACGGGGCCGTGCGCCGACTCCGACCGACACCCGAGCGCCTCGTCCACGTACTGGTGCGCCATCTCGTGCCGCAGCACCTCACAGGCCACGCTCCAGGGCTGCTCGAGGAAGAGCCGGCGGGACAGCTCGAGGCTGCGGGTCTCGCCATGCCAGGCGCCCCAGGTGGCCGTGGTGTCCGTCAGCTCGAGCACCGGCGGGCGCAGCGCTCCGCTGAAATGGAGCGCTGCGTAGTGCCGCCAGGTGGCCGACAGCGCCTCGAGGAGCCTGGCCTCGGCCACCGGATCGAGCCGCGCAGCGGCGGTGCGGGAGGTCATGGGCGAGCTATAGCTCGCCTGGTCCTCGGCGGCTCGTGAAACGCCGGGGCGCTGGGCGGTGGGCCCCCTACGGCAGCTCCACCGCTCACGCTCGCGCGGCCCGCCTTGTCAGCGCGAGCGCCGGTGGCATGATGCCGCGCCTCATGTCCAAGGATGATTTCGCGTCGCTGATGGAGGCCTCCATGTCTAGCGGGCAGAGCCGCGCTCGGCGACGCCTCAGCCCCGGGGAGGCCGTGGAGGGCACGGTCATCCAGCTCGCCGCCGACAGCGTCTTCCTGGACGTGGGGACCACCGGCGACGCGCGCATCGACCGCGCCGAGCTGAGCGACGCCAAGGGCACGCTGCGGGTCGCGGTGGGAGACCGCGTGCGCGCGCTGGTCAAGAGCGTCCAGGGCGGCACCGTGGAGCTGACCATCGCGCTCGGGCGCGGTGGCGTCGGCCTGGACGTGAGCCAGCTCCAGCTCGCTCAGGAGTCCGGCACCCCCGTGGAGGGCAAGGTGACGAAGGTGGTCAAGGCGGGCCTCGAGGTGGAGCTGGGCGGGGTGCGCGCCTTCTGCCCTGCCTCGCAGATCGAGCTCGGCTTTCAGGCGGATTTGTCCCAGTTCGAGGGGCAGAACCTGCATTTCAAGGTGATGGAGGTGCGGGAGGGTGGGCGCTCGGTCGTGGTGTCTCGGCGCGCGCTGCTCGAGCAAGAGCGCAGGGAGCGCGAGCGGACGCTGCTCGAGCAGCTCAGCGTGGGCGGCGAGGCGGACGGCATCGTGGCGTCCGTCCAAAAGCATGGAGCGATCGTGGATTTGGGCGGGGTCGAGGGCTACGTCCACGTCTCGGAGCTCGCCCACGGCCACGTGGAGCGCGTCGAAGACGTCCTGAAGCCCGGGGAGAGCGTGCGCGTGCGCGTGCTCGCCATCGAGCCCCACGCCAAGGGCACTCGCCTCCGCCTCTCCATCAAGGCGCTCACCACCCCGGAGCCCAAGGCCGTCCCGGAGCGCGACGAGGTGCTGCAAGGCACGGTCAGCCGCGCCTCCAGCTTCGGCGTCTTCGTCACCACGCCCAAGGGCGAGGGGCTCGTCCCCGTGCGGGAGCTGGGCCTCCCGCCCGGCTCGGACCACCGCCGCGCCTTCCCGCCCGGGACGGAGCTCCAGGTGGTGCTCATCAGCCGGGAGCCGAACACCGGCAAGCTCCGCTTCAGCGCGACCGGCGTGGCCGGCGTGGAGGAGCGCAAGAACTACCGCGAGTTCTCCAAGAGCGGCGCAGGACACCCGAGCTCCTTCGGCAACCTGGGGGATGTCCTGCGCCAGAAGCTCGGGCTCCCGGAGCCGGCGCCGGCGCCGGAGCCCGCGCCGGCGCACCTCAGCGCCCCGGCGCCGGCGGCCAGCGCGCCCGCCCCCGCGCCGGCGCCCGCCGCTCCCACGGAGCGTCGCGCTCCACCCGCCGGCGTCCACCGGCGGCGCTGAGCGCCGCCAGCGGCGCCCAGCCGTGTCACGGCTCGGTCATTTTGCGCCCCTCCAGGGCGCTGCTGTGCGGCGCTCTGGCTATGACGCCACCCGATGCTCGAGCCCAACCTTGGCACCAAGCTGCTGGCGTCTCTCGGCTGGACACCGCTCGGAGAGCCCCCGGCCGCCAAGCAGTACGTCCTCATCGCGGCACCCCACACCACCAATTGGGATCTGTTCTTCACGCTGCTCTTTGGCCTGCACTTCCGGCTGCCCATCAAGTGGGTCGGTAAGCACACGCTGCTCGAGCCGCCGCTCGGCTGGCTCCTCAAGCCGCTGGGAGGGATCGCGGTGGATCGGCGGGAGCACAAGAACCAGGTGAAGGCGCTCGCCGCGCTGTTCCAGCAGTACGAGGAGCTGGCGCTGGTGGTGGCCGCCGAGGGCACGCGCAGCTACACGGACCACTGGAAGAGCGGCTTTTACCACATCGCGCTCGCAGCGCAGGTGCCCATCGCCCCAGCGACGCTGGACTACTCCAAGAAGCAAGGCGGCTTCGGCCCGCTGCTCTACCCTACCGGCAACATCCGCGCTGACATGGACAAGCTCCGCGAGTTTTACTCGGACAAGCGCGGGCTGCGCCCCGAGAACTTCGGCCCCGTGCGGCTGCGCAACGAAGAAGACGACCCCAACGCCGGCGCCTGAGCCTCGGCGAGGGGGCGCGCCCCTCGGGCTACGGGGCAGCGCCGCTCCGCCCCTCGGGCAGGCTGGCCACGCCGCGCTCCACCAGATCCATCACCGTGTCGCGCAGGGTCTCGCCGGCGTCCCGCGGCGAAAACCCGAGCTCGCGCTCTGCCTTCTCGCTGCTGCAGTACCAGTAGTACTGCGCCATCTCCACGCTGACCGGATCCACCGGGGGCGTACCGCCGAGCGCCTGGACCGCGCGATCGAACAGCCGGCTCATGCCGAGCGCCAGGGCGCGCGTGCGCGGCATGGGGAGGATGGGAGCGCTGACCCCAGTGAGGCGCTCGAGGCGCGCGAAGAAGGCCGCCACGGTGAGGTTCTTGCCGTTGAGCAGGTAGCGCTCACCGGCGCGACCGCGCTCGAACGCGGCGAGCATCCCGGCCGCTGCGTCCCGCACGTCCACGAAGGCGAGCCCCCCGGCGGGCACGGCCGGGATGGCGCGCTGCAAGAACAGGCGCACGTCGGTGGTGGACGACTCTCGCAGATCTCCCGGGCCGAGCAGCAAGCTCGGGTTGACGATGACGACCGCGAAGCCCGGCTGGTTGGCGGCGAGCGCCTCACGCTCGGCGTAGAGCTTGCTGCGGTAGTACGGCCACGCCGCGATGATCTCCAGCGGCGCCTTGGAGCGCTCGTCCAAGATGGCGTCCGCGTCCGTGCCCACCGCGATGGTGCCGCTGGTGCTCGCCACCACCACCCGCCGGACGCCCGCCTGACGCAGACCTGCCAAGGCCTGCCGCGTCCCGACGACGTGCGCCTGGTGCAGCTCCGCCGCGGCGTCCCGCGCGCGAGTCACCTTGCCCGTGGCGAGGAAGGCGCCCTCCACCCCCTCCGCGCTCTTGGCCACGGCGGCGTCGTCCAGCACGTCGACGGCCTGGACGGTGACGTCCTCCACCTGACCGCCGCTGCGGCTCACCGCCACCACCTCGTGCCCCGCGGCGCGCAGGTGGCGCACCAGCGCCGAGCCCAGAAACCCCGTTGCCCCGCCGACCCAGAAGCGACTCATGACCCACTCACTAGCTGAAAGATTTTCTGGAAGGTGACGAGCAAGCCCACGTTGTTGCTCTTGACGTCCCCCGCCATGAATTCTGCGGGGCTGGGGGTGTAGCCCTCTCTCACGATCCTGCGGAACATCCCGGGGCTCGTCTTGAGCACGCAGTCCGCACGCTCCACCACCTTGCCCGGGCTGACGTGGACGCTGGTCGGGGTGACGCTGATGGTCCAGCGCTCCGCGTCCCCGAGCGCGAAATAGAAGCTCACCGGCTCCTCCACCGTGCCCGGCTTGAAGCGTTGCTCCAGCTCCTTGAAGAGCGGCCCGAGCCCCCGCCCGGGCTCCGCGCCCTCCAGCGCGTCTGCCGGTGCGAGCCGGCGCGTGTCGAGCACCTTCCCCTGCGACAGCTCGTAGACGGCGCGCCGCGCCAGGCGCGCGACCGCGCGCGACGACTCCGTGAGGCTCAGCCCCGCCGTCAGCCGCTTCAGCTCCGCGTACTCCAGGGGCAGGCCCACGCGCGCCGAGATCTGACGACGCCGGAGGACGGCGGCGCCCTTCGGCAAGGCGCGGTGCGTGTCGCCCAGCCACACGGGCAGGATGTCGACCCCGTGCTGGAGCGCCAGGTGCCCGACGGCGGGCTTGAACTCGTGGATCTCACCGTCGTCGTAGCGCGTGCCCTCCGGGAAGATGAGCAGGCTCTTGCCCTCGTCCAGCACGCTGCCGGCGAGCCGCAGGCTCTGCCGGAGCGCGCCGGTGCGCGACATGGGGACCAGGTTGGTGAAATTCTCGAAGTAGGCGCGGCGCCACTTGCCCTTCTCGAAGAAGTAGTCCGCCGCCGCGAGGGACACGAGCCCCTCACCGAAGCTGCCGAGCGCGTACTTCACCAGCCCCATGTCCAGGTGGCTGGCGTGGTTGGCGGCCACCAGCACGTTGCGGTTGTGGGGGATGTACGCCTGCCCGGAGAGCTTCACGTCGAGCACGCGCTCGTAAAACCCCATCTGCGCGCGCCCCATCCACTGCTTGGCCACGTCACGCACCACGGGCGGCACGTCGAGCTTCGCCTCGGGCTCCGCGCGCTCGATGCTCGCGGTCTGCGACAGCGCGCGGCGCGCCGTCCCTTGCTCTCGCAAGAGCGCCTCGGCGTCCCCGACCGTCTGGCACTCGTTGAGCTTCTCCGCGTCCAAGGTGACGCCGAGCTGGGCCTCCAGCGCCACCAGCAGCTCGAGCAGCATCAGCGAGTCCAGCCCCAGGTCACCTCGGAGCGACTGCTCCGCGCGCAGCTCCTCGGGTCGCCGCCGCGCGATGCTGGCGGCCGCGCTCCGGAAGGTCTTGGACGCGCCGTCGAGCCCCACCTCTGCGCTGGCGCTCATGGGCGGCGGGCGCTCGGAGGCCATGCTGGTGCGCGTGAGCAGCCGCTGCAGCTCGGCGCGCTTGACCTTGCGCGTGCTGGTGCGCGGCAGCGCCACGTCCAGCAGCGTCACCTGCGTGGGGCGCTGCACCGCGGGCAGCTCCAGGATGGCCTTGTCCAGCGCGCGCTTGGCGCGCTGGTGACGCTCGCCGCGCTCCACGCTCTTGTCTTCGGCCACCACGGCCACCAGCGCCACACGCTCGCCACCAGCCGGGGCCGGCACGCCGAGCACCGCCAGCTCCGAGACGTGCTCCACCACCCCCAGGCGCGCCTCCACGTCGTCCGGGTACACGTTCTCCCCGTTGCTGGCCACGATCACGTCCTTGGCGCGCCCTACGATGACGAGCTGCCCCTTCTTGTCGAGCTTGCCCAGATCTCCCGTGTGCAGCCAGCCCTCGGCGTCCACGGCCTGCCGCGTGGCGTCGGGGTTGTCCGCGTAGCCGCTCATCACGTTGGGCCCGCGCGCGTACACCTCACCCACCCCCTCGGCGTTCGGCTCGTGGATGCGGATCTCGATGCCCGGCACCGGCTTGCCCACGTGCCCGGCGCGCGCGCCCGGCTTGCCCTGAGCCACGGTGAGCACCGGCGAGGCCTCCGTGAGCCCATAGCCCTCCGCCAGGTGCAGGCCGAGGCCCGAGAAGAGCTGGTGGGTGCGCTCGGGCAAGGCCGCGCCGCCGCTCACCAAGAACCGCAGGTTGCCGCCCAGCCCCTCGTGGACGGGCCCAAAGAGCACGCGTCCGAGATCCAGGCCGAGCCCGGCGCCCAAGCTGCGGTTGACGTCCACCGCGATGTCGAAGAGCTTGGTCGCCCACGCGCCGCGCTCGGCGATCCGCGAGGTGATCCGGCGCTCGAGCAGCTCCCACAGCGCCGGCACCCCGATGAGCCCCGTGATGCGCCCCGCCTCGAGGCCGTGTGCCAGCCGCTCGCCGTTCAGCTCGTCCAGGTACACGATGCGCGTGCCCCGCGAGAGCGGCAGCAGCAAGCCGCACGTCAGCTCGAAGGTGTGGTGCAGCGGCAGCACGCTCAGGACGCGGTCGTCCTTGCGGAGCGGGAACAGCGGCGCCAGCGAGGCCACCAGTGCCGTGACGTTGCCGTGCGTGAGCATCACGCCCTTGGGCGAGCCCGTGGTGCCGCTGGTGTAGATGAGCAGCGCCACCTCCTCGGTGGAGGAGAGGTTGGGCGTGGCCTCCGGCCCGGGCAGGGTGGCCTGCTCCAGGTCCAGCCAGGCGACGGCCTCGCCGATGGCGGGGCGGGTGCGCTCACGCACCCCCAGGTCGGCGAGGAACACCCGCGCGCGCGACGCCGTGCGCAGGTTCTCGGCGATGAGCCCCTCCACCTTCTCGTCCAGCGGCACCGCGGTAGCGCCCGCCAGGAGCACCCCGAACAGCGCGATGGGCCACGCCGGGTGGTTGGCGCCGGCCAGGAGCACGCGGTCTCCCGGCTCGACCCCGAGCTCTTGGAGGCGCCGCGCGCAGGCGAGCGCGCGCGAGCGCCACTCTCGGTAGCTGATGCTGGACAGGCCGTCCTGCTCCACCCGCTGCAGCGCGACGGCCAGATCGTAGCGCTCGGTCATCTCGTCGAGCAGGTGACACAGCGTCTCGTGGCGCTGCGGCGCCGGGCGCTCCTTCTTGAGCTTGTCGTCGATGTTGCCGAACACCCACTTCTCCAGGCCGGCGATGTGCACGTCCATGAAGTAGTGGCGCCAATCCAGGCTCTCTGGCCTGAAATTGATGATGTCCTGCTCCTCCGCGGAGAGGCGGGCGAAGGCGGCGCGTGTATTGTCGGTGCGGAAGGTGTAGTCGTACTGCGCGACGAACGGCAAGAAGGCGCCGAGCACGTTCGCCACCTTGGCCTGCTGCGACCCGAAGCCCTCCAGCGCGCGCGCGGCCGGCTTGAGCACGGGTGCGGTGGGACCGACGGCCACCTTGCGCAGCAGCTTCCCCAAGCCCGTGGCGGCCTGGGCCACCCGCTTGGGTCCGTAGCTGTGGTACTGCTCCTCCGAGAGCATGGCGCCCTCGAAGTGGGCGTTGAGGTACGAGAGCAGCGGCCCACCGCGGCCCGTCTTCTGGTAATAGCGTCGCTTGTAGAGGCCCGACAGCTCGAGCGCCCGCGCCATGGTGACGGGGTTGGTGTCGCTCGTGCCAAACTGGTACACGGGGCGCGCCGTCCCCTCGAGCAGCTCCCCCAGCGCCAAGGTGATCCCGCCGACCACCATGTCGCAAGGGATGATGTCGAGGTGGTGCTTCGACCCGGGCATCTGCGTCTGGCCCTCCCGCAGGGAGTAGATGAGCGGGGCGCTGGTGTTGATGCCCTCGTTCCAGCCCGCGAACGGGAAGCCGACGGTGCTCTCTACGATGGCGGGACGCACGATGGTGAAGCGCAGCCCGGAGCTGGCGACGATCTGCTCACCGATGCTCTTGGTGTAGGTGTAGGTGTTGGGGAAGCCCCAGAACTGCGCGCGCTCCATCCCCAGCTCGCTGAGCTGATCTTCGACGAAGCGGCGCTTCACCTTGGTGATCTCGGCCTCCAGCACCTTGCCGCGCGCAGGCTCTCCGCGGTGCTCCAGGTTGTGCTTGGCCAGGTCCAAGAAATGGCTCTGGCGGAAGGCATCGCTGGAGCGCTGCCGCGCTTGCTCGATGACGCTCAAGCACTCGTCGATCTCTCGCTCTGGGCTCCAGTGGCTCGGGTCCAGCTCGCCCAGCTTGGGGAAGGGCAAGTCCCGCGGGTCGATCTCCTCGACGAAGCCGTCACGGTCCCCCGCCACGAAGCAGGTGCTCGTGTGCAGGAGCGGCACCTGCCCGAGATCTCTGGCGAGCTCCACCAGGTTCTGGACGCCGAAGGCGTTGACCTCGAGCGCCTCGTCCAGCGGCGGGTCGAAATCCACCACGCCCGCCACGTTGATGACGGCGTCGATCTTCCCGCGTAGCTCGTCCCGCAGCGCTTGGGGGAAGCCGCAGTACGGGTGCACCACGTCCCCCGGCACCACCGAGAGCTTGCTGGCCAGCGCCTCCAGGAAGCGCTCGCCGTGCGCCTGGCGCAGCGGCTCGAGCATGGCGCTGGTCGCGATGTCGCGGTCGAAGCGCGCCTGCGCGCTCAAGCCCGGGCGCTCCCGCACCACCAGCCAGATGCGCTCCACGGACGGGAAGTGGTGGAGCAGGTGCGCCCACCACACCTTCCCGAGGAAGCCCGTCCCGCCGATGACCACGAAGGTCTTGCCCGTGAGGAGCTGGCGCAGCTCCAGGGGACCCCGCGCGGCGCCCGCGGCGCCGGCCGCCCGTAGCTCCGAGCTCATCAGCGTGCTCCAGGCAGGCTGACGTCTCCCATGACGATGGGGGGGACGTGCAGCAGCGTGATGTCCAGGCTGTGCGAGTGCTCCCCCTTGGCGCGGTAGAGCGCCTCGTCCATGTTCGGCGCCGTCTCCCAGCCGAACAGCTTGGGGATGGCCTCGTTGTCCGCGCCGACCACGATGACCCGGCCGAGGTGCTGGCGGCCGTTCTCGCCCCAGTACCACATGAAGAAGGGGTGCACCGGATGGTACGCGTGTCCCGTGCGGTACATCTGGAGGTACGAGGGGTGGCGCGCGAACTCCGCCTCGAACCTCTTGTGCAGCTCCATCGCGTCCCGCGTCTCCGGCAAGATGCGGTGGACGAACTCGATGTAGGGAGCGTGCTGCTCGTGATCGAACTTGTCGCTGCAGGGGTGCGTGATGATGAGGGTGCCGCCCTTCTTCACCAGCGGCGCGCCGCGGTACATGTTGAAGAGGTAGCCCTGCGCCATCACGGTCACGAGCAGGGGGTTGAGGTAGGCGTGGACGTTGTAGGGGCTGATGTAGGGGATGCCCGTCACCAGCACGTCCGCCTGGCCCTCGATGGGCACCAGGTACTGCTCGAAGCCCTTGGCGATGGCCTTCTCGTGGACGGCCGTGGTCTCCCCGGCGAACACGCCCGTCACCTCGTAGGGCGCAGGGAACTTGTTGAAGATGGCCTGGCGCGCCGCCTGCGGGAGCCGGGCGGTGGTGGCGACCAGACCCTTGAGCAGCAGGCGCTCCTTGGGGGTCAGATCGTCCTCGTTCTTGGCTAGGAAATCGAGCGACCGGTCGAACATGCGGTTGTTGACGGTGGTCTCGATGTTGAAGATGTTGAGCTCCCGGTGCGCCACCTTGCCGATGCGCGCGATCACGGTGGCCAGCTCGGATTTCGCCGGGTCCATGTAGCTGTCGCTCTTGCGGATGGTCCACGGGTTGTGGTGCGCCTTGAGGCTCTTGTAGCCGCAGAGGCCCACCGCCACGGACTTGTAGCCGCCGTTCATGGGCACGAAGTTCAGGTTCACGTAGATGATGAGATCGCTCTCCACCGCGCGCCGGTTCAGCTCCACGGGCTCCCCTAGCTCGGTCTCACCGATGAGCACCATGTTGTCCACGTCCTCGGCGTCGTGGTTGTAGAGCCGGTCCGGCGCGTAGCGCTCGTAGATCTCGTCGCCCACCATCCAGCGGATCTCCGCCGGCTTCATGCGGCGGTGCAAGCTGGTGGCGATGATCATCTCGATGTCGTCCACCCCGTGCTCCGCCAGCATGGCGAGCACGATGCGCAGCACGCGCTCACGGACGTCCGGGCGCCGCATGGGCGGCAGCGGCATGGAGAGGTCGTCGATGGCGATGGTGACCTTCATGCCGGGGCGCAGCTTGGCGTAGAGCGGGTCCGTGCCGAGCGGGTGGTTGATGGCGTAGCGGATGGCCGCGTCCACGTCCCGCAGCGGCGCCAGCGGGGGCTTGGGGTAGATGCAGCGCGTCCCCGCCGGGAGATCCACCTCCACCAGGCGATCGCCGGCGAAGAGCACGCGGGGAGCGCTGTCGCGCTCGAGGGTGACGAGGCAGGGGTGGGTCATCGGGGGCTAACTCTCTCCAAGGGGCCGGGCGTCGCCGAGAGGGCGACCTGCTGGGCTCGCCGGGGTGGCGAGCCGGAAAAGGCGGTGGGCGCCGCCGAAGCGACGATAGTGGCTAGGCCGTGAGCCGGTAGCTGGGCCAGCCGTAAGCCTTCGCGAGCCACGCCAGCCGCTTGTCCGGATTGACGGCGGCCGGGTGACCCACGACGCTGAGCATGGGAAGGTCCGAGTAGCTGTCGCTGAAGGCGTGGCAGTGGTCCAGGTCATAGCCCCGGGCCCGCGCGTGCTCCCGAATCAGGCGCGCCTTCTCCGGACCGGCGACCACGGGCTTGAGCAGCTTGCCGGTGGCCGTCCCCTTCTTCAGCTCCAGCCGGTTGGCGATGTACTCGGTGGCCTCGAAGTAGTCGGCGACGCGCTGGAGGATGAAATCCAAGGTCCCGCTCACGAAGATGACGTCGTGCCCCGCGTCCAGGCTGCGGCGCACGAGATCTCGCGCCGAAGGGTAGACCGCCGGCCGAATGACCCGGTCGAAGACCTCGTCCGCCAGCATCATCAGCCGATCTTCGCTCATGCCGGCATAGGACGAGTAGAGCAGCTCGTTGAAGGTGCGGCGATCCACCAGCTCCGCCACGGCCATGCGCGGGGCGCCGACCAGGGCGCGGCCGAGCCGCTGCAGGGTCTGCACGGGGGTCGCCTGGTTCACGAGGTAAAAGAGGGTGGGCTGGATGAGGTTGGTGCTCACCAGGGTCCCGTCCACGTCGAAATAGGCGCCGGCCACCGCGCCTTAGTTCCCCTTCCGCGCTACCCCGTCAAGTGCGCGTAATTTACGCACCTGCCAGGGTCTGCCAGAAAATCTGACCGGAAGGTCAGCTTGGGCGGCGCGTTCGCGCTAGGACGCGCCCGTGCCCTCGCTCCTCTGCACCCGTGCTCAGCTCCTCGCCGCCGCCAGCTCGCTCGAGGGAGCGCCCCGCTATTACCTAGACACGGAATTCGAGTCGAGCCGTGAGGGGACGACGCTCTGCGTCGTCCAGCTCTCCGACGGGCGAAGCTCGTTCCTCTTCGACGCCCTCGCGCTCGACCTCGCGCCCCTGGGGAAGATCGTGGGCCGCCCGGAGGCGGAGTGGGTGCTCCACGCCGGGGCGCAGGACTTGCCCCTGCTCCAGCGCGCCCTCGGTCTCCCAGCGCCCCCACCGCTGCTCGACACGCAGGTCGCCTTCGGGCTGCTGGGCCCCGAGGCGAGCGTCTCGCTCGCCTACCTCGTCTACCGCGAGCTGGGCCTCCGCACGACCAAGGCCCACCAGACCGACGACTGGAAGCGCCGGCCGCTGCCGGCCTCACAGCTCGCCTACGCGGCCGAGGACGTGGCGCACCTCCCGGCGCTGCACGCGCGGCTCACCGCGCGGCTGTGCGCGCAGCAGCGGCTAGAGCTGGCGCGCGCCGCGTCCCTCGAGCAGTGCCTCCCGCCTCGGAGCGCGGAGGTGCGGCTCACGCTCGAGAGCTTTCGGCACGCGTGGCAGCTCGACGCACCCCGGCAGGCGGCGCTGCGGTGGCTGCTCGGTTTTCTCGAAGACCAGGCCGAGCGCCTCGAGCCCGTCACGCTGGAGCCGAAGGTGGCGCTCGCCATCGTCCAGCGGCTCCCGACCCACCGCGACGAGCTGGCTCGCCTGAAGGGGCTGCCGCGCCGCTTCGCGGATCAGGTGGGGCAGCTCGTCTGTGACGGGCTCCAGGCCGCCGCTCGAGGCGCCAAGCTCGAAGACTACCCGCCGCTCGAGCCCCCTCCCTACGCCACCTGGGACGAGCTGCGGCAGCGCTCCTGGCTCGAGGCGATGCGGGTCGGGGTGTGTGAGCAGCTCCAGGTGGCGCCGGACTTGGTGCTGCCCTCACGCCAGCTCGAGGAGCTTCGCCGCGCCTGGCGCTCGGGCGTGGCCCCCGAGCGCCTCCCGGAGCAGCTCACCCCCTGGCGCGCGGAGCTGCTCGGGGCGGCCTGGACCGCCCAGGCGAAGGCGGCGCCGCCCCCTGGGGTTTTCCCGGTGGAGTCCTAGACTCGAGGCACGATGTCGAGCTCTGAGGCGATCACCGAGGGCGTCCGGGTCACCGTCGACGCGCGCTACTCACCGGAGCACTCCCGCCCCAAGGACGAGGAGTGGTTTTTCCTCTACACCGTCCGCATCGCCAATGAGTCGAGCGCGGTGGTCCAGCTCCTCACCCGGCACTGGATCATCACCGACGCCACCGGCAACGTGCGCGAGGTCCGTGGTCCGGGCGTCGTCGGTCACCAGCCGGTGCTCTTGCCGGGCGAGCACTTCGAGTACACCTCGGGGTGCCCGCTGCCCACGCCCTTCGGCTCCATGCACGGCAGCTACGAGATGCTCCGAGGGGACCGAGCGCCGCTCCAGGTGGAGATCGCCAGCTTCGCGCTGGTAGAGCCGAACAGCCTCCAGTGACGGGCCCACGAGGCCTCGGCGCCCGCGCTCGCGCCGCTCCCGGGGACGGCGCCACGGGTGGGGCGCGGCGGTCCGCCGCAGCGGCTCACTGATCGAGCAGGTAGGCCGCGACCAAGGGGAAGACGATGGTGGCGTCGGACTCCACGATGAACCGCGGCGTCGTGGGCAAGAGCTTGCCCCAGGTGATCTTCTCGTTGGGCGGAGCGCCGCTGTACGACCCGTAGCTCGTGGTGGAGTCCGAGATCTGACAGAAGTAGCCCCAGCTCCTGACCTCCCGCTGGAGGTCTTGATGAATGAGCGGCACCACGCAGATGGGGAAATCTCCCGCGATGCCGCCGCCGATCTGGAAAAACCCGATGCTGCTCTCTCGGTCGGTCCGCTCGTACCAAGCGATGAGCTCCATCATGTACTCCGGTCCCGTCTTCATCACCGCTGGGGTGGTCTCGCCGCGGACGCAAGCGGCGGCGAACATGTTCCCGAGAGTGGAGTCCTCCCAGCCGGGCACCACGATGGGCAGGTTGCGCTCCGCAGCGGCCAGCAGCCAGCTATCCTTGGGGTCGATCTGGTAGCCCTCTTGCTCGAGCTTGCCGGAGAGCAGCAGCTTGTAGAAATACTCGTGCGGGAAGTAGCGCTCTCCCTTGGCGTGCGCGTCGTGCCAGAGCTCCAGCATGTGCCGCTCGATCTTCCGCATCGCCTCCTCCTCCGGGATGCAGGTGTCGGTCACGCGGTTCAGGTGCCGGGCGAGCAGCTGCGCGTCGTCCTCCGCCGAAAGCTCACGGTAGTGCGGGACGCGCACGTAGGCGTCGTGCGCCACCAGGTTGAAGACGTCCTCTTCGAGGTTGGCGCCGGTGACGCTGAGCGCGTGGACCTTTCCGCGACGGATGAGCTGCGCGATGACGATCCCCATCTCCGCGGTGCTCATCGCCCCCGCGACGGTGAGCAGCATCTTGCCGCCCTGCTCGAGGTGGGTCTCCCAGCCGCGCGCGGCGTCGATGAGCGCGGCCGCGTTGAAATGCCGATAGTGATGGACGATGAACTGCCTGACCGTACCCATGGTGCGCGCCAGCCAAGCCGGCCCCGGTCCGGCTGTCAACCGAGCGCCACACGCGCTCCCGCCCGCGCGCCTCGCCCTGGGGCTAGAACACGAATTCCGCGCTGACGCTCAGGACGCCGATGTCTTGGGAGTACTTGCCGCCGGAGTCCGGGCTCACCGTGCCGGTCTGCGCTCCGTACGTGGCGTGCTTCGAGAGCCCCGTGGTGTCACGCGAGAGGTAGAACACCTGCGTGTAGGACGGCATGAGGTAGAGGCTCTGGAGCAGCCTCCAGCGCGCGCCGGCCGAGACCGAGATGGAAGGAAAATCCATCAGCGCGGGCTCCAGCGTGGTGGCGGGGATGGCGCTGGAGGCGTAGCCGCCGCCCGCGAAGTACTCCACGCTGGGGCTCGCGAAGTACGAGGCGCCGAACCGGACGGAGGCCGTGTCGTGCCAGTCTCGGTACTGGTTTTGCACGATGTCCGGCGAGGAGGTGTTGGCGTCCAGATCGAAGGTGCAGTCTTTGCCCTTCTTCAGCACGCACTGGTAGCCGAGCACGCCCCAGCGCGTGTAGTCGCCGAAGAGCCGCACCTCCCACGTCTGCGGGCGGTTGCGGAACGAGACGCCCCAGCGGATGACGTCCGGCAGATCTTGCTCGAGGTCCACGTCCGTGACGCTGACGATCCCGCCGAAGTTGTTGCTGAGCGTCCCGGAGAGGCGCTGGTGGCCACCGAAGTTGGGGCGAGACTGGTACGAGAGCCCCACCCGCAGGCTGTCATCGCCGTAGGGGCGCACCAAGACGCCCGCGCCCAAGCTGAAGTCCAGCCCGCTGACGTCCACGAGCGAGCGCCCCTCGGTGACGACGTTGTTGCTGCCGTCGGCGTTGCGGGCGCGGACCGTCTCTACCTTGGAGATGATGAGGTTGCCCACGAGACCGAGCGAGAGCTCCGGCGTCAGCGGATACGCGGCGCCCAAGCTCACGAAGCTCGAGCGCAGCTCCCCGTCGATGGTGTACCAACGCTGCACGCCGTCTTGAGCGCCCGGGTAGGTCTTGTCCCCCTCATGAGCGTCGTTGGTGTTCCAGCGCGCCGCGCCGCCGAAGGGCGTAAAAAAGGCGGCGCCGAGCCGCAGCTCCCCGAGCTGGTAGCTGACCCCGAACATGGGCGAGGCGATGACGTTGAAGAGCGTGCCTTCCCCCTCGTTGGAGCCCATGGCCGCGGCGTCCCCCGTCCAGTCCAAGCTCGAGTGCTGGTGCGAGAACTTGGCGCTCCGCCAGGCCAGGCTGAGGTCCCCGTAGAGGTGCCCGCCATCGGCGAAGCCGAGGCCGGCCGGGTTGTAGTAGAGCGACGTGGCG
>CAUJEM010000099.1 GCA_963169915.1 Myxococcota bacterium | reverse complement strand
CTTGGTGCGCGTGGCGAGCTGGACGTGCGCCTCCAAGCCCACCACCGTCTCGAAGTCGTGCATCATCAGGATCGCTCCGTCCGTCACGGGAGGCCGCCAGCGCGGCGACCGCGCACCCCGGGCGGCCGCTCCCCCGTCGGCGCGCCGCTCCGAGCCCTCAGTGCTTCTTCTCGCGGTCGAGGCCCGGGTGCGTGGGATCCGGCGGCTCGTGCCGAGGGTTGGCCGTGCCGTGCTCGCCGTCGCGCCCAGGGAAGGACATGAGCAGGTCCTTCTCGAACAAGAACTGCTCGCGCGAGTCGTAAGGGGCCGCGTGCACCCCGGTGTCCATCCGAATGGCGTCGACCGGACAGGCCTCCACGCAGTAGCCACAGAAGATGCACCGGAGCTCGTCGATGACGAAGCGCGCCGGGAAGCGCTCGTAGCCACGCCGCGGGTCTCCCTCCGGGTACTCCGCGGGCTCGATGTGGATGCACTGCGCCGGACACGCGGTGGAGCAGCAGAGGCACGCCACGCAGCGCACGTCGCCGTTGTCCCGGGTGGTGAGCCGATGCACGCCGCGGAAGCGCTCCGCGTAGGGGCGCTTCTGCTCCGGGTAGCTGATGGTGTTGATGCCGTCCTCGATGGCCTCCAGCACCGGGTCATTCCGTTGCCCGAGCGCGTTCTCCTTCGTGTTCTTGAAGAAGTGCTTCATGGAGATGCCGATGCCACGCACCGTCTCCGGCACGTAGGACTGCACCGCCAGCGTGCGCTCCGGGCGGCTCAAGGGCGTCCCGACGACCTGCCGCGGACCGAGGGGTGCGTTGCGAAGCCTGCTGCTCATCGGCGAATCCTCCAGCATGAAACGGCCCTCAGGCCTGCATTGGTGCGCTCTTGGTGCCACCGCGCTGTGACGCGAACTTCGCGGCGCTGGTGGCGACGAACCGGCGCTTCTTCGCGGGCGCCAACAGGAAGCCGACGAAGTAGATGAGCCCACCCACGCCCAGCGCGGCGAGCAAGAGCTGCGTGACGTCCGCCGCCATACCGAGCCCCGCTTGAACCAGGGGGCTGGCCCCCTGCACCACGAGGATGGCGAGCCCCGTGACCAGCAGGTTGACGAGCGAGGCCGGGAGCAGCTTCCGCCAGCCCAGGTTCATGAGCTGATCGTAGCGGAAGCGCGGGAGCGTCCAACGGATGGTGAGCTGCACGAAGCAGAGGGCCACCGTCTTGAGCACGAAGGCCAGCACGCCCAGCGCGATGACGAACCCGTGCGAGAGCCGCTGCTGGAAGAGCACCGTGTCGCCGATGGCGGCGTAGATGCCATCCCGCTGTAGCAGCGGGATGGACCACCCGCCCAAGAAGAGCGTGACGATGAGCGCGCTGGACGTGACGACGGCGACGTACTCCGCGAAGAAGAACATCGCGAACTTCATCCCCGAGTACTCCGTGTAGTACCCAGCGACGATCTCACTCTCGCCCTCCGGCAGGTCGAAGGGGATGCGCTTGGACTCCGCAACGGCCGCCGTGAAAAATAGGATGAAGGCCAGGGGCTGCACGAAGATGCCCCAGGTGTTCGCTTGCTGCCAGCGCACCATCTCGTCGAGGCGCACGGTGCCGTAGATCATGATGGCGCCCACCACCGTCAGGCCCAGGGTGACCTCGTAGGACACCATCTGGCTGGCGGCCCGGAGCCCACCGAGCAAGCTGTACTTGTTGTCGCTCGCCCAGCCGGCCAGCGCCGCGCCAACGATGCCCGTCCCCGCGAGCGCGAAGAAGTAGAGGATGCCCACGTTGAGGTCCAGGGCCTGCAAGGCCACCGCGCCCTCGGTGCAGATGCCCTCGCGCGGCACGTAGCTGCTCAGCTGACCGAGCTGGAGCTGACCGGCGCGGTTGGTGCCGAAGCACAGGGTGTCCCCGAAGGGGATGACGGCGATGACGACCAGCGCCGGGAAGAACGAGATGATGGGCGCGAGGCTGTGGAGGAAGCGGTCCGCGTTCGGCGGGATGAAGTCCTCCTTGAAGACGGTCTTGAGGCCATCCGCCGCCGGGTGCAGCAAGCCGGCCAGCCGCAAGCCTACCTTCTCCGAGCCGATGTTCATGACGGCGTAGCCCGCGCCGAACAGCAGCGCGAAGGCCAGTACGGCCGGCCCCGCGCCGTAGGCCACCTCACGCAGCAGCTTGCCCTGCTCCGTCCCCCGCAAGAAGGTGGCGATGAGCAGGCTGGCGACGTGCAAGCCGACGCCCACGTAGAAAAACCGCCGAGGATCGCCGACCGAGGCGATGGCGGCGTCCAAGCTCGAGCGAACGCCGCGGCGGCGCACCAGGCCTCCGATGGTGAGGGCGGTCATCCATGTGGCGAAGATGGCGAGCTGGCTAAACAGCAGCGCTCGCCCAGTGCGCGCGGACCCCGTCGTCTCCGTCATCACGAAGAGCGCCAGGATGCCACCGGCGATGATGACGGCTGGGCCGAGCGCCATCCCCTTGGCGAGCGGCGCCGGGAGGAACACGACCGCGCGGTTCGGTCCGACGCGATCTTGGATCATGGAGCCCTGCCGCCGGTCGGCCCAGGTGAGCAGCCCCGCGATGTTCAGGCCCAGCATCACGACCGTGAACACCGCCTTGGCGACGAACAGCACGATGGCGACGCCGGACATCAGAGCACCTCCAGCCGCACGGGCTGCGGCGCCGAGAGCGCTCCCGGTTCAGGGGCCATGGCTCGCTGTACGTCCGCTAGTCTCTTGAAATTCATGGGGTGCCCCAGCTCTCCCGCGAGGGCGGACACCAGCTTCCAGGCTGGCACCGAGTCCCCGTGCGGGCTGAACGCCTTCTGGCTCTCTTGGACGAGCCCTCGCGCGTTGACGAAGCTCCCGTTCCCCTCGGCCCAGGAGGCCGCCGGGAGCACCACCTGCGCGCGCTCCGAGAACGGCCCCTCATGGACGCAGAGGGCGACGAGCGCCTCCAAGGTCTCTAGGCAGCTTGCCTGCTCCGGCTGCGGCACGCTCGAGCCCAAGCTCAGCAGGTGCGTGATCTTGCCGGAGTCGACCGCGGCGGCGAGCTCCGCGAAGCTCCGGGGTGGGGCGCTGGTGCAGAGCGCCATCACGCCGGCCGTGTTGGAGTTACGGTCCGCGTCGCGCAAGATGCCGTCGGCCACCCCGCTGGGGCGCCCGGTGAGGAACACGTTGCCCGTGCCCAGGTAGTCTCGCGCCAAGCTCAAGAGCGCGTAGTTGTCTTCATTCGAGTGCTCCGCGGAGAGCACGACCGCCAGCCGCTCTGGAGGCACCCCTCGCAGCTTGCTGGCCGCGGCCTGGAGCGCCGCGAAGATGTCGGCGGGCGCCCCGTCCACGCTGGCCTGCAGCACGCGGTGCTCGTGGATGCGGCGGTAGTCCAGCATCCCCTCGTCGCACATCCAGTACTGCCCCTCCGCCTCGTTCTCCCGAGGCCGGTAGCGGTAGGCCGAGCCGTCGCGCGGATCGTAGTCCAGCCAGGCGAGGCAGCCCGTGGCGCAGCCCTGACAGACGCTCGGCACCGTGCGCAAGAACCACACGCGCGCCTTGAACCGGAAGTCCACGGAGGTGAGCGCGCCCACCGGGCACACATACTCCGTCATCAGGGTGTAGCCGTGGTCCAGCCGACGCCCGGGCGCCACGGTGACCTCGTTGAAGTTGCCCCGCTCGCGCAGCGCCAGCACCGGGTCCTTGGCCACCTCCGCGCTGAAGCGGATGCAGCGCGTGCACATCACGCAGCGCTCCGCGTCGTAGACGATGGTCGGCCCGAAGACCACGGCCTTGGGCTTGTGGACCAGCTCGTCCCCCATGCGCTTGGGGGTGCCCTGGTGCTCGAGCCAGTAGTCCTGGAGGCGGCACTCTCCCGCCTGGTCGCAGATGGGGCAGTCGACCGGGTGGTTGAGGAGCAGCAGCTCCTGGACGGCGGAGCGCGCCTGGGCGACGTGCTCGCTCGACTGGCTGCGCACCTCCATGCCCTCCGCGCAGGCCTGGACGCAGGCTGGGACGAGCTTCGGCTTCTTCTCCTGGATGTACGTCTGGGACGCCTCGTCCCAGCGGACGACGTCCAGCAAGAGCGGGCCGCGCCCCGGAGGCGGCATCAGCTCCACGAGGCACATGCGGCAGTTGGCCGCTACGGAAAGC
>CAUJEM010000098.1 GCA_963169915.1 Myxococcota bacterium | reverse complement strand
CGCACCGGGCTCGAGCACGTCGCCCGCATCCTGCGCACCCCCGCCGCGACGGAGCTCGGTCGCTCGCTGCTCGGCACCGCCGAGCGAGCGCGCGCGCGCCTGCTCGGCGAGGTCACGCCGGGAGCGCTGGGCCCCGGCGGGCCAGAGCCCTTGGCGCCGCTCGCCCCGGCCAGCGCGCGCGGCCACTCCCCGCGCCGCTCCGAGCGCGCCGGCACCTTCCCCCGCCCCGAGCCCCCCGCGCTCACCCAGCTCAGGACCCTCGACGCCGGCGCGGACGCGAGCCTCGGCTGGAGCGCCACGCCTTGAGGCGACGCCCCCTGGCGCGCTACTCCTTGGGCCGCTTGCCGGGGTTCTCGTTGTAGTACGCCTCGAGGCTCTCTTGAGAGATACGCACCTCCACGCGCCCCTCCTGCAAGATCTTCGACTGGCAGCCCAGGCGTGAGTTCATGCGCACGTCGAAGGCCTTGTCCAAGATGTCTTCTTCGTCCTCCTCCGCCTCGCTGAGCAGCTCCGCGCCCTGCTCCACGTAGACGTGGCAGGTGCTGCACGCGCACACGCCGCCGCAGGCGTCTCCCTCCGGTGCGTCGCTCGCCTTGGCGGCCTTCAAGATGGTGGTGCCTACCGGCACCTCCGCCTCGATCCCTTGGTCCAAAAACACCACCTTGACCATCAGTTTCGTCCTCGCTGGTGCGCCTCGAGGTGCGCCTCGACGCCCGCGGCGTGCGCCACGGAGCCCTCGACGTCTCCAAGCTGCTTGCCGGCGATGGCGCCGGCGATGGCTCGGTCCATCCTGCGCCCAGCCCAAGCATGGGTCCGCTGATCCAAGACGTCGATGGCCGCCTGCACCACGCCCGGGCGCGTGGCCTGCGCCGCGGCGGCCCTCAGCCCAGCGAGCGCCTGCTCCACGCCCCGGCGCTCCTCGTCACTGAGCAAATCCGCGTCCGCGGCGAGCGCCTTCTCCGTCGCCAGCACCATCCGTGCCCCCTCCACGCGCGCGTCCGCCAAGCGCCGGCGCTCGAGATCTTCTTCGCCGTGATCCAGCGCGTCGAGCAGCATGTCCTCCACCTGCTCATCGGTGAGACCATAGCTCGGCTGCACCTCGATCTGCTGCTCGAGGCCGGTGGTGGTCTCGCGCGCGCGCACCGTCAGCAGCCCGCTCTCGTTCACGTCGAAGCTCACCTCCAGGCGCGCCATGCCGGCGGGCATCGGCGGGATGCCCCGCAGCGTGAAGCGCGCCAAGGAGCGGCAGTCGCTCGCGAGCTCCCGCTCGCCCTGCACGACGTGCAGCTCGAAGCCGGTCTGGTGATCCGCGTAGGTGGTGAAGGTGCTGCGCGCGCCCGCGGGGATGGTGGTGTTGCGCGGCAGCACGCGATCCACCCCGCCACCCATCGTCTCCACCCCGAGCGAGAGGGGCAAGACGTCCAAGAGCAGGACCTCGTCGCTGGCGCGCGCGAGCAGATCCGCCTGCGCGGCGGCGCCATAAGCCACCACGAGGTCCGGATCCAGCTCCACCAAGGGCTCCCGACCGAATAGCTCTTGGACGTAGCGCTGGACGCTGGGAGCGCGCGTGGAGCCGCCCACCAAGATGACGCCGTCGAGCTGCTCCGCGCTGAGCCCGGCGTCTCGCAGGGCGCGCTTGCAGGCCCGCCCCGTGCGCTCGAGCAGCGGGCGGATCATGGCCTCGAAGTCCTGGCGGCCGAGCGTCAGCTCCGCCTCCCCGCCGCCGCGCCGGGGCACGCTCACCGTCACCTGCTCCGCCAGGCTCAGCCGGTGCTTGGCCTCACGCGCCGCCCCCAGCGCCAGGGCGATCAGCTCCGGCGTGCGCGCCGCGGGGTCCTCGAGCCCCATGGCCCTCAACAGCCGCTCGGCCAGCGCGCGGTCCATGTCGTCCCCGCCGAGCGCGCTGTCGCCGCCCGTGCTCTTCACCTGGAAGATACCGTCTTCGAGCAGCAAGATGGTGATGTCGAAGGTGCCGCCGCCCAGATCATACACGGCGAACACCCCGCTATTTTGCCGCTCGAGGCCGTAGGCCAGCGCCGCGGCCGTGGGCTCGTTGAGCAGCCGCAGCACCTCCAGCCCGGCGAGCTTGGCGGCGTCCTTGGTGGCCTGGCGCTGCGCGTCGTCGAAGTAGGCGGGCACCGTGATGACGGCACCGCCCAGGGTACCAAGCTGATCGATGGCGCTCTGGCGCAGGCTCTTCAAGATCTCTGCGCTGACCTCCACCGGCGTGACCGGGGCCTCCCGACCGACGTCGAAGCGCACCACGCGCTCGTCGGCGCCCTCCGCGAAGCGGTAGCTGCCGAGCAGCGCGGTCTGCTCGTCCTTCGCGCCGCGGCCGACGAAGCGCTTGGCGCTGGCGATGGTCCGCGCGGGCTCCCGCTCGGCGTAGGCCTTGGCGGTGCGCCCCACCTGGACGGTGCCGTGCGCGCCGTAGTGCACCACGCTCGGCAGCAGCGGCGTGCCGTCACAGGTGGTGAGCGCCACCGGGCGCCCGTCGCGCATCACGGCCACGCTGGAGTGCGTGGTCCCTAGATCTATCCCGACCGCTTTGGGCGGGGCCTTGGGGTCGAAGATGTCTAGCAGCATGCCTCAGCTCAGATCGTCCAGCGCCGCGCCCACCTCGTCGAGGAAGCGCCGCACGAAGCGCAGCTCTCCTAGCAGACTCAGCAGCCGCGGTGCGTCCAGCTCACCGCCCTCCGCGCGGGAGAACGCCTCGGTGAGGCGGGCGAGCGTCTCTTGCTCTCGCTGGCGCACCGCGCCCGCGAGGGCGTCGATGCGCTCCACGTCACCGGAGGCCCTCGCCTCCGCCAGCGCCTCCCGCTGCTCCATCACCGCCATGAGCAGCTCCGGGCTGGCCTTGGGGCCGCCGCGCTCGTCCCGCGGGACGCCGAGGCGCTCCAGCAGGGCCTCCGCGCGCGTGATGGGATCTCGCAGGGTGCGCCAGGCGGCGTTCACCTCGATGGCGTGCCCGAGCGCGCGGCGGCGCTCTCCAGGCGGCGCGGCGGCGTGCCGATCGGGGTGGAGGGTCCGCGACAGGTCTCGGTGGCGCTGCGCTAGTTGCGTGAGATCCAGCGAGAAGGCAGGCGCCACCCCCAAGGTGGTGAAGGGGTCGGCCATGGAGGAGCCTCGCTCACTTGACGGTGAAAGAGTGCCCGCACCCGCAGCTCGTGGCCTCTTGCGGGTTGCGGAACTTGAAGCCCTGGAACATGAGCGTACGCTCGAAGTCCAGCTCCGTCCCGGCGAGGTACACGAGGCTCTTCTTGTCTACGTAGAAGCGCACGCCGTCGCGGGAGAACACGCGGTCACGGGCGCGGGGCGGCTCGTCGCTGAACTCGATGACGTAGCTGAAGCCCGAGCACCCCCCGCCCTTGATGCCGAGGCGGATGGCGGCATCGGGCGTCCCACGGTCCACCAGCTTCTTCTTCGCTTGGACGGCGGCCTCGGCGGAGATGGTGAGGCTGAGCTCCGCGCGTGACAGGCTGGGCTCCGCGGCGTTGACGGCGGAGGGCGGGGTGGAGGTGGCGGCGGTTTCCATGACTTTCCTGGGAGGATGAGGGGGGGAGGGCTCAGCCCTCGAGCGCCTTGCGGGCGGCGCGCTTCTGCTTGAAATCTGCGATGGCGCTCTTGATGGCGTCTTCAGCCAGCACCGAGCAGTGGATCTTCACTGGCGGGAGGCTGAGCTCCTCGGCGATCTGGCTGTTCTGGATGGTGGCGGCCTCGTCCACCGTCTTGCCAGTGATCCACTCCGTGGCCAAGGACGAGCTGGCGATGGCCGAGCCGCAGCCGAAGGTCTTGAACTTGGCCTCCTGGATCACGCCGTCCTCCCCGACCTTGATCTGGAGGCGCATCACGTCGCCGCACGCCGGCGCCCCCACCAGGCCCGTCCCCACGTTGGGGTCGTCCTTGTCCAGCGTGCCGACGTTGCGCGGGTTCTCGTAGTGCTCAATCACTTTTTCACTGTAGGCCATGCTGTGCTCCGCGGGGTCAGTGGGCTGCCCACTGGACAGAATTGAGGTCGATGCCGTCCTTGTGCATCTCATACAGCGGAGAGATGCTCCGCAGCTTGTTCACCTTGCTGCTGACCAGCTCCGCCACGTAGTCGATCTCTTCTTCGGTGTTGAAGCGACCGATGCCAAAGCGGATGGAGGAGTGCGCCAGGGTCTCCTCCAGCCCCATGCTGCGCAGCACGTAGCTGGGCTCCAGGCTGGCGCTGGTGCAGGCCGAGCCGCTGGACACCGCCACGTCCTTGATGGCCATCATGAGGCTCTCGCCCTCCACGAAGGCGAAGCTGAGGTTGAGGTTGCCCGGCAGCCGCCGCTCCGGGTGGCCGTTGAGGATGACCTCGTCCGTCTTGGCCAAGATGCCACGGTGGAGGCGCTCTCTCAGGGCGAGGATCCGCGCGTTCTCCGCCGCGCCCTCTCGCAGCATGAGCTCCGCCGCCTTCGCGAAGCCCACGATGCCGGGCACGTTGAGCGTCCCGGAGCGGTTGCCGCGCTCGTGGCCGCCGCCGTCCATCTGCGCCATGAGCCGCACCCGCGGCTTGCTGCGCCGCACGTAGAGGCAGCCCACACCCTTCGGGCCGTACATCTTGTGCGCCGTGATGGAGGCCAGATCCACGTTCATGGTCTTGACGCTGAAGGGCGTCTTGCCGATGCCCTGCACCGCGTCGGAGTGGAGCAGCACGCCCTTGGCGCGCGTGATCTTCCCGATGGCCTCCAGCGGCTGGATGGCGCCCATCTCGTTGTTCGCCAGCATCACGCTGACCAAGATGGTCTGGTCGGTGATGGCCGCCTCGATGGCCGCAGGATCGACGATGCCGTCCGTGCCCACCGGCAGGTAGGTGACGCTGAAGCCCTGCTTCTCCAGGCGCTTGCAGGTGTCCAGCACGGCCTTGTGCTCGATGGTGGTGGTGATGATGTGCTTGCCCTTGCCGCCGTAGTATTCGGCCACGCCCTTGATGGCGAGGTTGTCGCTCTCGGTGGCGCCGGACGTGAAGGTGATCTCCTTGCCGCTCTCTGCGCCGATGAGCTCCGCGATGGTGTCGCGCGCGGCCTCCACCGCGGCCTCCGCCTCCCAGCCGAAGCTGTGCGTGCGGCTGGCGGCGTTGCCGAAGGTCTTGGTGAAATACGGGAGCATGGCCTCGAGGACCCGCGGATCCACCGGGGTGGTCGAGTGATTGTCCATGTAGATGGGAAGCTTGAGCGTCATGTCTCCTCAGTGTGCACGTGCCCCCGCGACCAGCTCCGGCGGCGTGCTGGACGCGCCGTGCAAGTCACAGGTCTGACAGCCAATGGACTGCGCCACGCTGTGCTGGCAGCTGGTATCGCAGGACTCCAAGAACCGAACGCTGGCGGCAAGCTCTCGCTCCAGCTCCCTGAGCTGCGCGAGGCGCGCGCGCGCCTCCACCAGCTTGGCGCGGTACACTGCGCCGAGCTGCGCCGCCGCCCCGTGAGCGCTCTCACACTCCTCATGCGCGCGCGCCAGCTCCTGGATCTCGGCGAGCGATAGCCCCAGGTGCTGTAGCTTGACGATCCAGCGCACCCGGATGACGGACTCCGCGGAGTACAGCCGGTAACCGCACTCCGAGCGCTGCACCGGGCGCAGCAGGCCGAGCCCCTCATAGAGGTGGAGCGCGCGCACCGTCTTACCGGTGAGGCGCGCCAGCTCTCCGACCTGGAGCAGCCCGGTGTCGTCGTACTCCTGCGCCGCCGGCTCCGCGCTGCCCAGCAGCGCCAGCTCCACCGAGCGGCCGAGGCCGTTCGACAGTAGCTCCAGGTGACGACGAGGGTGTTCTTCCGACATGACGCAGCGCTTCCGAGGAGCCTACCCTAACCCTTACGTAAGGGTTAGGGTGACCAAACGTCACTTATTGCGAGAACGGAAGGATGTCAAGCCGAGCCCGAGCCACGGGTCGAGAGCGGCACGCCGCCCGGCGGCTCGGGCGCTCACCCTAAGTCACGGAAAACACGCCTGTCTTCGCGGTGCTTTCGAGCTTGACAGCCCACCTTCACCCGCTAGAGTGCGCTCGCGCGGTGGAGCAGCCTGGTAGCTCGTCGGGCTCATAACCCGAAGGTCGTAGGTTCAAATCCTACCCGCGCAACTACCGTTTCCTACGACCTGAGCGTGGGAGACCCCTGAAGCCCCGGATGGTCGCCCCGCTCGGGGCTTCCGGCTTCTGTGCGCCGGGTTCTCGGGCAGGAGAAGGGAGCGGGCCCGGTACTAGCCGTCGTCTTGCGGGTCCATGTGGATGGCACCGTCGAGGACGAGTTGCGTTCATCCAGGGCGACGCCTGCAACCTCAAGCCGATCCTCGAGGACTACGACCTCGTCTTGGCGGCCAACCTCCTCGATCGGCTCTACGATCCGAGGAAGTTCCTCACCTCGATCCGCGAGCGCCTGCACGTGGGAGGCCTGCTCGTCGTCGCGACGCCGTGCACCTGGCTCGAGGAGCACACGCCGCGCGAGGCGTGGCTTGGTGGCTTCCAGGAGGACAGTAAGCCCTTCCGTACGCGGGACGGCCTCCGGCGCGCGCGCGCGGCGCACTTCGAGCCGGTGGTCGAGCCCGTCGAGGTGCCCTTCGTGATCCGGGAGACGCAGCGCAAGCACCAGCACACGCTCTCGGAGGTGACGATCTGGCGCCGCGTACGCTGATCGGAGGAGAAGAGATGACGACGAAGAAGCGCGAACTCGGGGTCGCGGAACGGGTGGAGGGCGCCATCCTCGGCGCGTTCGTTGGTGACGCGCTCGCGCTCGGGCCGCACTGGTACTACGACCTCGACGAACTCCGCCGCGAGTTCGGCGAGCGGATCACCGACTACACGTCGCCGAAGCCCGGCCGCTACCATGAGGGCCTCGCGGCGGGCGACGCGTCGCAGTCGGGGTTCATCCTCGAGCTCACGCTCCGCTCGCTGGTCGAGCGGGGTGGCTACGACGAGGCGGACTTCTGCCGCCGCCTCGACGAGGACCTCTTCTCGAAGATCGACGGAACGCCCACGGCGGGGCCCGGTGGCTACACTAGCCAGTCGATGCGTGACGCCTGGAAGCTCCGGAGAGCCGGGAGGCCCTGGGGCTCGGTCGCGGGCCTCGACGACGACACCGAGGCGGCCGAGCGGATCCTCGCGATCGCGGCGCGCTACGCGAAGAACCCCCGGCTCCTCGCGGAGCACGTCAGCGCGAACGTTGCGCTCACGCAGCGTGACCCGACGGTGGTAACCGTCTGACCAGGCACGTGGTTGTCGGCAGCTTCGATGACGACTACGGCGCCGGCCCCAGTGGGCGCCAGCGATCGGGCAGCAGCGCATCGAGCTCGTCGTCGGTGGTGGCCGTCGCGACGCGTTCGAGGACGTCGG
>CAUJEM010000097.1 GCA_963169915.1 Myxococcota bacterium | reverse complement strand
GAGCTGCCGCCACCTCAGGTGGTCATCTATGACGACGACTTGAAGCTAGCCCAGCTCACGGCGAGCCTCGTCGTGGAGCTGGGCTTCGTGGCCACGGCGGTGACCAGCCCGCAGGAGCTGCGCGCGCTGCTGGCGGAGGGGGCGCGCCTCAGCCTGGTGCTGCTGGACGTGAACCTACGGCAAGAGGGCGAGGCGGAGGAGGTGCTGCGGCTCTTGAGCGCGCAGCCGCATCGCCCCAGGGTGGTCCTGTCGAGCGGGCACGCCCTGGAGGACGTACCCCCTCGCTGCTTCGGGTTTTCCATCGTGGGGGGCTTCCTCCCCAAGCCCTTCACCATGGAAGAGCTGACCGCCACCCTGAGGAGCCACCTGAGCCAGCGCTCCCCCCCACGCGACGATTGAGTTGAGCGGGAAACGGGATTCGAACCCGCGACCCCAAGCTTGGGAAGCTTGTGCTCTACCAGCTGAGCTATTCCCGCGACCAGTGACGGGGCAGACACTAGTGGCGCCGCCCCCCGGAGCGCAAGCGGCATCGACACCCTGGGCAGAACCTTGGTCCGGCTTGACCCGGACGCCCAGGCTCGCCTAAAGGGCGGAGGGCAGGTCAGCGTGAAGACAGCGTCGGTGCAAACGGTGTGTGAGTGTCAGGCCCGCCTCGGGGCGGAGCTGGACGAGCAGCAGCTCGCGCTGCGCGGCTGGGCGCGCTGCCGCCACGAGCAGCACGCGAAGGCAGCGCCCGTCACCCACATGAAGGGGGGCGGCGGCAACTTCCAGCTCGGGTGGGCCTGCCCCTGCTGTGGGCGCAACACGCTGCGGAGCTTCCACGCCAGCGCGCTCGTGTACGAGGCGGCGCCCGAAGCGCCCCGGCTCGATCCAGAGGGCTGACTCAGCGGGGCGGGCGCGCGGCCAGCGCCCGGTAGCGCTCGAGCTCCGCCGCGAAGTCGAGCGGTGGCGGCGCCTCGAAGCGGAGCTGCTCGCCGGTGACGGGGTGCTCGAAGCCCAGCTCGGCCGCGTGCAGCAGCAGCCGGGGCGCGCTTCGGGGCGGCGCCGTGGCGGGCCGGTAGACGCGCTCGCCGAGCAGCGGGTGACCGGCCTCGCTCAGGTGGATGCGGATCTGGTGGGTGCGCCCCGTCTCCAGCCGACACTCGACGAGGCTCACCTCGCCCAGCGGCTCGCGGAGGCGCACGTGCGTGACGGCCTCTTGCCCCAGGTGCGGCGCTGCGGTGGAGCCGCGCCGTCCGTCGCCGCGGTCGCGCACGAGGCGTGAGCGATAAGTGGCGTCGCGGGCGACGCCCTCGACGAGCGCCAGGTAGCGCCGGTGCACGCTGTGCAGGCGAAATTGCTGCTCGAGCGCGCGCTTGGCCAGCGCCGTCCGCGTGAAGACCAGCAGCCCGCTCGTCTCTTTGTCGAGCCGGTGCACGACGCCGACGTCCACGCTCCGCCCTGTGGCGCCGCGGCGCCGCAGCAGCGCGGGCAAGAGCTGCGAGAGCGCGCCCCGCTCGTGGTCGTCGAAGGGGACGCTGGACAGGCCGCTCGGCTTATGGACCACGAGCAGCTGCGCGTCCAAGTAGACGAGCGCGTCCCTCGGGAGCGGCGCGCGCGCGCCACCCGGCGTGGAGGGACGGGGAGCGCTCAGCCGGAGCTCCAGCGTGCTGCCCCCCGTCACCGGGTGGCGGCAGTCCGTCACCACCCGCCCGTCGAGGGAGAGCTTACCCGTCTCGATGAGCTGACGGAGCTTGCTCCAGCTCTGCCCAGGGAGCAGCGCGCGCAGCGCGCGGTCGAGCGGCTGCGGCGGGGCGCTCGCAGGGAGCGTGTGGCGGCTGCTGGTGAGCGGGGGCGTGGGGGACGCGAGGGGGGGCACGCTGGGGCTGACGATAGCCGAGCGCGCGCGCGCGCGCTCGGCGCAGGACGCGCGACCAGCGGCCCGCCGCCGGGTGGGGGCCGGGGTGACACGGTGCCCCTCGCCGCGACTTGCGATAAGCTGCGCCGAAGCCATGCTCGACTCACCGCGCCGTATCCACCGCCTCGCCCGTCGCCAGGGAGGTTGGGCGCCCCGCGGCGCGCTCGCCCTGCTGGCGCTCGCCAGCGGGGGGGGGTGTGCGGTGGCGCAGGAGCTGGAGGAGCCGCCCACGCTCGAGGACGGCGGCGCGGGCGCGGGGGGCTGGGGGGCGAGCGGCGGAGGGGGCGGCGCGGCGGGGAGCGCGGGCTCGAGCGGGAGCGCGGGCTCGAGCGGGAGCGGGGGCTCGAGTGGGAGTGGGGGCGTGAGCGGGAGTGGGGGCGTGAGCGGGAGTGGGGGGGTGAGCGGGAGTGGGGGTGTGAGCGGGAGAGGGGGCGTGAGCGGGAGCGCGGGCTCGAGCGGGAGCGCGGGCTCGAGCGGCGGCGGTGGTGTGGCGGGGAGCGGTGGCGTGGCGGGGAGCGCAGGCTCGAGCGGCAGCGGTGGTGTGGCGGGGAGCGGTGGTACGGCGGGCGCTGCCGGCGCCTCGCCGCTCTGCGATGAGGCGCTGCGCGGCCTCAGCGCGGACTTCGAGGCTGGGGCGATGGGCTTCAGCCACGGCATCCTCGACGGCGTCACCGCCAACTGGCCCCTGGACGAGTGGGCCCTCGGCTCGGACGCCCTCGCCCCGGGGGGCTGCCACAGCGGAGTGGCGTGCTGGGGCACGAACCTCACTCAGAATTATGCGCAGTGCGCGCGCGCGGAGCTGCTCTCGCCCGTCCTCGATCTGTCGAGCTGCGCCAGCGACGCGGTGAGGCTGGTGTTCTGGCACTACTACGCCTTCTGGCAGGGCAGCTACGGTGGCAAGAGCTACGCGGACGGCGGCACCGTGGAGCTGTCCGGGGACGGCGGGCTGAGCTGGACCCCCATGGCGCCGCCGAGCGGCTCGGGGAAGATCGTCATCAACCCCAACCGTGGCCTTTTTTATGAGTGTGAGCGCCCCGGCAGGTTCTACGTCAACGGCAAGCAGGGCTACGTGGGCACCAGCGGGGGCTGGGAGCGCGTGAGCGTGGACATCCCGCCGGCGCTGCGCACCTCGCAGTTCCGGGTGCGCTTCGCGTGGTCGTCGGGGGTCAGCTCCTCCACGGCGAACGCGGAGGCCTCGCGCAGCGCCACGGCGCCGGGCTGGACCATCGACGACGTCTCCGTGGAGCGCTAGCGAGGCCAGGGCGCCGTCCCCCAGCGGCGCGCCCGCGCGGCGCTGCGCGCGCGTGATCTCCAGGGGAAAGGTCTGCTAGGCTGGCGCCGCGATGACGAAGCGGAGCCTGGTGGGCGTGATGGCGGTGAGCGTGGCGCTGGGGGCGGGGTGCAACGCCTTGCTGGGGATCGAGGAGCTCGAGGAA
>CAUJEM010000096.1 GCA_963169915.1 Myxococcota bacterium | reverse complement strand
GCGGGCGCCGGTGGGAGCGCGGGCGCCGGTGGGAGCGCGGGCGCCGGTGGGAGCGCGGGCGCCGGTGGGAGCGCGGGCGCCGGTGGGAGCGCGGGCGCCGGTGGGAGCGCGGGCGCCGGTGGGAGCGCGGGCGCCGGTGAGGAGATCTACGGCGCCTTCGTCGATGCGTGGGATGGACATCACTGGATCACCCGTCAGCACTGGCGACAGGGGCCGGCCAGCTTCCGCATCACCCAGGAGCTCTCCGCGGAGCGCGTGCTCATCGCCGAGAACGCGGCGAGCAACGCCTATTTCCCTGAGCTGTGGAGCCGCTTCGACTGGACCGTGCAGGGCGGCGCGCTCTACTACTGCCAGACGGCCTATGACGCCGCTACCGAGGCGGCGGCGCTGGCCACGGCGGCGGCGGACGCCGCAAACCTCACGACGGGCTGCGGCGGCTTCGCTTGGAGCTCCCTCACGCCCATCGCCATCCTGGGCAGCTACACGGACAACTACGGTGGCTCCCACACCATCACCCGTGAAGCGTGGTCGCAGTACGCCGATCGCTTCCTCTTGAGCAAGATCGACAACGTGGCCCGTTGGGCGCTCGCGCACAACGACGCGAGCAACGCCTTCAATGCTGGCAAGTGGAGCCGCTTCGACTGGACCACCCACGGCGGGGACCTCTACTACTGCCAGACCGCCTACGACGCCGTGGACGAGGCCGGCGCCGAGGGCACCCCCGCGGCGGACGCCACGGATCCGACGACGGGAGGCTGCGGCGGCTTCGCCTGGAGCAAGCTGACGGCCGAAACGCCCTGAGCCCCGAAGAGGGGGACCGTTGTGGGCGCGGGTGGACCCCGAGTACGCTAGCGCCCACGATGCGCCGCACCGCCCTCACCCTGGCCAGCCTGACCCTCCTCACCACCGCCGCGTGCAAGCGGACGCCGAGCTCCACCACCGAGCGGCAGCCCCTCGACGTCGGCGCCGCCGCTCCCAGCGGCTCGCAGGCTGCGGCCCCAGGCGGGACGCAGAGCGCCACGCCAGCGCCCACGGGCCCCCGCTGCAGCGTGGTCGAGGAGAAGGTCTGGGGCGCAGGTGCCAACACCCGCACGGGCATCACCGACACCCTGCTCGCCGATGGTCGGCTGGCGCTCGGCGTGGCCTTCGGCAATCGCCCGACCGTGCTCGTCTTCGATCCGAAGGGCAACGGCACGGTGATCCGCCCCGCCATCGCGACCGGGAGCCCCCTGAGCGAGGACATCCCGCCGAAGGAGGGGACGCGCGACCTCCAGCGCGTCACGCCCGCGAGCGCCCCCGGCGGCGGGGTCAAGGTGTACGTGGACTACCGGGACAAGCTCGCCACCAAGGTGCGCCGGATCGTGTGCGGTGCGGCAGACTCCGACCAGCCCACGCTGAGCTACGTGGGGCAGCCGCTGCTCGACGTCGACGACAGCGGCAAGAACCGCGTCTTGCCCGTCACCCCTCCCTCCGCCACGGCGTCGGCGACCATCGCCCCCACGGAGCCACCGGCCTCCACCGAGCCGCCCGCCAGCGCAGCGCCGCCCGCCTCCGCGTCCGATGCCCCCCCCACGGCGGCGCCCCCCGGCCTCGTGAAGCCCATCCTCACCGCGGCCACCGTCCCCACGAGCAAGCCCCCCGCACACCAAGCCCCGCGCCGCGAGGTGCGCGATTGCCGTAGCGTCGTCGACCCCGGCGGCGAGGCCGCCTGGGCGCTCGGCTCGGAGCTGATCGGGGAGGCCCAAGGCGCCGACACCCAGTGGTCGCTCAGGTTTTTCTCGCGCTACCGCGGCGTCGACAAGCTGCTCTACCAGTTCAAGCTCGGGCAAGCCCCCAAGAAGCTCTACACCTTCGAGAACGCCGTCGCGCGGCGCCTGGAGAACGGCTCCAGCGTCGTGGCCGCACGCTACCAAGGCGCGCTCTACACCTTCCTGCTCGACAGCCAGAAGCGCCCCATCGGCCCGACGCGCGTCTACCGCGGCGGCTACCCCAGCCTGCCGCGGGTGGAGTCGGAGGGAGACCAGAGCCTCATGCTGCTCGCCCAGAAGACCGGCGACGACACCTACGGCGTGTGGTACGGCCGCTTCTCGAGCACCCGCCCGGCCTTGCCCAGCGCCTTGACCGCCCTCCGGCTGGAGACGGTCGACGCTGCGCTCCTGGAGCCCAACGTCGCGCTCATCGGCGCGCAGCGCTGGCTGAGCGTGCTGGCCGGCAAGAAGCAGGCGGCGCGCTACGTGCTGCTGCCGGTCGATGAGCAGCTTCGCCCCGTCGGCGCGGAGCTGGTGCTCGGCGGCGCCGAGCGCACGTTCACGGAGTCTCGTCTCTTCGCGCTGGGCGGGCGGCAGCTGCTGACCGTCTACCTGCGCTCGGCCGGCAGCTCCTACGAGCTGGTCAGCACGCGCCTGCAGTGTGACGGCTGAGGCGCCGTCAGCCGTCGATGAGCCGACAGGACTTTGCGCGGGTGATCCACGCGGTGGACTGCCCTTGGCCCAAGACGTCTCGCCACTTGGCGAAGTTCTGCGTCCGCGACCACTGCACCTGGAGCTCGTCGTCCGGCTCCGACACCACGTCCACGGTGCAGCGGACGTAGAACCGCACGAGCTTCTTCGGCGCCACCCCGACGCTGGGCTCTCGATGCAGCCGCGTCGCGACGGCCGGATCGCTCCAGAGGCCCGCGATGAAGAGCAGGGCGTTGTCCGGGTAGGTGCGGTACGGCTGGATGACGGTCCGCCGGTTGTCGTCCGGCGGCGCCGAGGCGTCGCGGGGCCAAGGCGTCTTCGGGTCCTTCAGCTCACAGCGCAGGCCGTCGAAGCTCTGGGGTGAGGCGCAGGTCAGCGCTGGGTAGTCCGCGGTGACGACGCTGACCGTCACCTCCGCAGGCGCACCCTTGGTGAGCGCACCGACGAAGGTCACCTTCGCCTTCTTGGGCCGCAAGATCTCGTTGAGCGGCTGGATGAACGGCACGAAGGCCATGACGGCCATGGCGACGACCGCCCAAAATAGCCGGTTGATCTCCTTGGCGCCCTTCGGCTGGGCCTTCTGGGGGCGAGCGCTCGCGGGGCTGGCAGGGGCCATGGGGACCCCGTGATTAGACGACCCGCCGCGCGCTCGCAAGCCGCCTCGCCCGTCGACGCCGCGGCGGGGAAAATCCGCGATAGGGTGGGCAGCATGTCCTCCGCGGGCGCCCTGGGGCGCGTCGCCCTGCTCACGCTCCGTCATGGCGCCGCCGGCTACGGCCGCGGCTCTCTGCTCGCGCTCACCGCGCTCGTGGTCGCAGGGGCGGCGGTGGGCTACCGCTGGAGTGACCTGCTCGACGCCAACGGCGTCATCGATCCGCTGCTGCTCGGCACCTGGGCGCTGCTCGCTCTGCTCGTCACCTGGCGGCCCAGTCTCGGGCGAGACCTGCGCATGCTCTTCGTCGGGCTGTGTGGTGGCAGCTTCATCGAGTGGTGGGGCACCCAGACCCAGCTCTGGACCTACTTCACGCTCGAGCGCCCCCCCCTGTGGATCCTCCCGGCGTGGCCCATCGCGGCGCTGGCCATCGACCGCGGGGCGCTGCTGCTCGATTTCATGCTGAAGACCTGGCACGAGCAGCGCGGCGCTGGACGGGAGCCGACGCAGCTACGCTGGGCGTACTGGCTGCTCGTGCCGGGCTTCGTGCTGCTCATGAGCCGCTTCGCCTGGCCCAGCGCGCACCTGCTGGCGACGCGCGCGGTGATCGCCCTGATGCTCACGCTGACCCTCAGGGTGCGCTCCACGCGGCTCGACACGCTCGCGTTCCTCTCCGGGGCGGCCCTGGGGGTGCTGCTGGAGACCTGGGGCACGACGCGCCAGTGCTGGACGTACTACACGGGCCAGACGCCGCCGCTCGAGGCCGTTCTCGCCCATGGCTTCGCGGCCCTCGCCTTCCGACGCGCGGCGGCCCTCCTGGAGCACGGGTGGCGCTCCCTGCGCGCGTGGGCCGCTCAGCGACAGTCGCTGAAGGCCTGAGCGCTCAGCGCCTCACCGAGCCTCTCGTGCCCCGCGGGGCCAAAGTGCAGGCCGTCGTTGAAGGGCTTGACGTAGTCCCGACAGAGCGCGGTCGGCACCCCGCAGCTCAGCAGCGCCCAAGCGTCGATGACGTGGTCGACGTCCCCAGCGGCGCTCCGCGCGCGGATCCACTCATTGAGCTTCAGGGTGGCCGCGCCCCGCTGGTCGTTCCACCACCGGTGAAACCCGCTCCAGGGGGCCACGGTGACGGCCACGACGAGCATGCCGCGCGCGCGCCCCTGCGCGTACATCGCCTGCAGATCCGCCGCGATCGTGCCGGGGGTCCGGCGCGCCGTCAGATCGCTGATGAGATCGTTGACGCCACCGAAGACGATGAGGTGCGTGTAGCGCGGCCGCGGCGCCCCCGGCGACGCCGGCTCCGCCAAGACGTCTCGCTCGAAGCGGCGGCGCATCTGGTTGACCATGTTGCCCCCCTTGCCGTAGTTGTCCACGAGCATCCCCGGGTGCCGACGTTGGAGCACCTGGAGATACCCGCCCCCGTGGGACTTCGGATCGGTGAGGGAGTCGCCCACCGCCGCCACCCGGCAGTCACGCAGCGCGGGCGGCGCCAGCGCCGACGGCGCAGACGGCGCCGCCGTGTCGGCGTGCGCCTCGGCGTGAGCGGGCGTCGCTACCTCCTCTGGCCCGTCCGCGCGCCCGTCCGCGCTCGCAGACGGCTCGCCCTGCGTCGCCACGACCGCCGGCGCCGCCTGATGCCGCGCGAGCGCCGCCGAGCACGCGCCGAGCATGAGCAGCGCGCCGCCGACGAGGGCGGGGGAGGGTGGACGAGTGACCACGGCGCAAAAGATACCCTCGGCGGCGGAGGCGCGGTAGGCTGGCCACGCGATGGGAGCCGTGACCGATGTCTACCTGCGCACGCGCAAGGTGCCGGATTTCGCATGGAACACCTACATCGCGCGCCCCCTCGCGGCCTTCGTGGTGCACTGGCTGCGCCACAGCCGCGTGACACCCCATCAAGTGACGCTCGCCAGCCTCGTGCTCGCGCTGCTCTCGGCGACGCTGCTCGTCGCGCTGCCCAGCCACCTCGGGCTGGTGCTCGCCGTGCTCGTCTTCCAAGCCTCCTACGTGCTCGACTGCGCGGACGGCATGCTGGCGCGGCTGCGCCGCGTCCAATCCCAAGAGGGGCACCTCTTGGATTTCCTGATCGACGAGGTCAAGGCCTTCATCTTGGTCAGCGCGGCGGCGGTGCGGCTCTATCTCGAGCAGCGGCAAGCGCTGTGGCTGCTCGTGGGCCTGGTCGGCCTGCTGGGGCTCTCCATCGGCATCGCCATCACCACCTTCCAGCGACGCCCCGAGATCGTGGGTGTGGCCGACGCCCCAGTCAGCACCACGCAGGGCGACCGCTGGTTCATGCGCGTCCTGCGCCTACTCGTGCACTACCCGAGCTACATCCTCTACGCCGCGCTGCTCGGCTACCTCGAGCTCTATCTCGTGCCGTACGTCGTGGTGAACCTGCTCTACGCCGCCTACGCCGTCACGGGCGTCACGCTGAAGTACGCTCGCGGCTGAGGCGGCGCCAAGCGCCCCCGGTGGGCGCTTGACGCCGCGCGACCCGGTCTTAACCTGGGCCGGAATGAGCAAGCCTGTCGTCGCGGGGCTGTTGTCGTTCTTCGTGCCTGGCGTGGGCCAGCTCTACAACGGCAAACTTCTGAGGGCGCTCTTCTGGCTGCTCATCACGCCCGGGGTGTGGTTTGGCTCCGGGAACCTCTTCGGCTGGATATGTCACCTGATCTCGGCCTACACCGCCTACCACTGGGCCAAGTACTACTCCACGTAGCGCCCCCGGCGCAGCACCGGAGGACTCAGGCCTCGAGCACCTCTCGAACGCTGCTCGTAAAAATGGCGAGCAAGGCCTCGAGGGCCGGGAGCGGGATGTTGAGCGCCGGCGTCAGGTAGACCACGTTGCCCAGGGGGCGGAGCACCGCCCCACGCCGGAGCGCCGCCTCGAAGAACCTCCAGCCCACGCCGTCGAGGTAGCCGCTCCCCTGGAGCTCCACCGCGCCCATCACGCCGAGGCTGCGCACGTCCGCGACGCCCGGCAGCGCACGCAGCGGCTCCAGCGCCGCGTGGATGAGCGCCGCGCGCTCCGCGACCCCCTCGAGCACGCGCTCCTCGCGCATGACCCGCAGCACCTCCCGCGCGACGGCCGCACCCAGCGGGTGCCCACAGAAGGTGTGCCCGTAGTAAAAGGCGCGCTCCGGCGCGCCCCGGAAGGCGTCGAACACCTGCTCCGTCGCCAAGGTGGCGCCCATGGGGAGCACCCCCGCGGTGAAGCCCTTGGCGACGCACATCAAGTCTGGGGCGACCCCCGCTTGCTCCGCCGCCCAGAAGGTCCCCGTGCGCCCGTAGCCGGTGAACACCTCATCGAAGATGAGCAGTACGCCCTGCCGCGTGCAGAGCTCTCGCACGCGCCGCAGGTACTCCGGGGCGTAGGTCCTCATCCCAGCGGCGCCTTGCAGCAGCGGCTCCAGCACGACCGCCGCCAGCGTTCCGCCCTCGCGCTGCAGCAAGTCCTCGAGCGCCGCGAAGGCCTGCTCGTAGCCGTCCGCCGCGAAGGGCACATGGACGCACTCGAGCAAGATGCGGGAGAAGGGCCGGCGAAACACCTCGACCCCTCCCAAGGCCGCGGCGCCCACGGTGTCACCGTGGAAGGCGCCCTCGAGCGCCGCGAAGCGACAGCGCTCGGGGGCACCCGTCTGCTGGTGGTACTGGACGGCGAGCTTGATGGCGGCCTCCACCGCCGTCGAGCCATCGTCCGTGAAAAAAACGCGGCTCAGCCCCTCGGGGGCGATGGCGCACAGCTCCTCCGCCAGCCGCGCCGCCGGCTCGTGCGTGATGCCCGCGAACGCGACGTGCGCAAACCGCTCGGCTTGCCGCCGGAGCGCCGCCATCAAGCGTGGGTGCCCGTGGCCCAAGGTCGAGCTCCACCAAGAGCCGTTCCCATCGAGGAGCTGACGCCCGTCGGCATCGAAGAGCCAGGGGCCCTCGGCGCGCACGACCACGAGCGGCTCGGCCCGCTCCAGCCACACGTCCATCGGCGTGTAGGGGTGCCAGGCGTGGCGGCGGTCGGCGTCGAGGATGGCGCGGCGATCGGTCATGGGAGAGCTCGCTCGAGGCGCGGCGGCTGAGAGCCGCGCGGCGGAGGAGACTGGGGCAAGAAGATCGACACCTGGGTCCCCTGCCCCGGTTCACTCTGCAGCACCAGCCGACCACCGTGCGCCCGCACGATCCGCTCCACCAGCGGCAGGCCGAGCCCCGTACCGCTGGGACGGGTGGTGAAGAAGGGCCTCAGCGCACGCCCGAGGACCTCCGCGTCCATGCCTGGACCATGGTCCGTGATGACGATGGACGCCCCCGGACGCGCGTCGAGCTCCGCCCGCTCGATCTCGATCTCGACGCGGCCCCCCGCCGGCATCGCCAAGGCGGCGTTCCTCAGGAGGCGCTCGAACGCCTGCCGTAGCTGCGCGGCGTCCGCGCTCACCAGCGGGACGTCGGCAGCGCTGCGCACCTCGAGGGTGCTGTCTGCCAGGGCTGGCTCCGCCGCGCTGCGGATGAGCTCCGGGAGCGACACGCTGGCGTAATGGACGGCCGCCGGCCGCGCGAAGTGGAGTAGATCCGTCACCAGGCGGTTGAGGCGCATGGCCTCCTCTTCCACGATGGTGAGCAGCGTGGCGCGATCTTGCTCCGAGACGGTCGACCGCCGCAGCCCGGCCACGGCGTTGACGATGATGGCCAGTGGGTTTCTCACCTCATGGGCGATGGTCGCGGCGAGCTCACCCACCGCGGCGAGCTGCTGCTGCTCCCCGAGCTCCTCGGTCATGCTGGAGAGTCGCTCCTGCGACTGCTCCAGCTCTCGGGTCCGCGCCGCGAGATCCGCCGCGATGGCCTCGAGCTGCACCGAGGTCTGTCGGTAGCGAGACAGGAGGGTGAGCGCGACGCCGAAGGCGTAGCAGAGAAAGGCGTGGGGCAGCAGGTACGGTGACCTGACGAGCATGAGCACCGCCATCACATCGTGCACCGACGCCCCCAAGACGACGACCGCGCCGAGCAGCGCGCCGAGCGCCTCGGTGCGTCCCCTGCGGTACTCCCGCACCAGCAGCAGGACCGAGGTCAGGATCAAGAGCAACGCGAAGCCGTAGAAGACGACGCCGAGCGCGCTGGGCGGCTGCGCGAGCTGCGTCGCCGTGGCGCCGAACAAGCTCACCGGCACGGCCAACGGCGGGACGTCCCTCCACCAGTAGCCGGACCAGAGCCCGATGAGGAACAGCGCGGAGGCGGCGTACGCGGCGCCAGCGACGAGCCCCCGGCGCCGTGAGCGGACGTAGCGCAGGACGAAGTCCATGTTCACGGCCGCGGCGGCGATCATCCCGGTGCCGGAGATGCCGACGGCGCGGAGCCAAGCTCCATGATCCCCCGCGGCGTAGCTCAGCGCTGTCCCGGCGGTGCCCACGCCGAGTGACAGGCAGAGCAGCGAGAAGAGGCGATACTCGACCTCACGGCGACCGAGCACGAAGGCGAGCCCGAAGAAGAGGGCCAGCCCGAGCTGCACGAGGACCCAGGCGCTCATGACTCCGGCGAGGAACGAGGCGTTCATGGCGCGCCAAAGATCCTAGATCCACGCCTGACCGGTGGCGAGCCCTCGGCTCGAGCGCGGCGGCGCCTCAGGGAGCGGCGGGCTCGGCGGCGCCCTCGCGGGGCACCACCGTCACCTCCCAGCTGACGCGCGCGCTGGGCCTCGCGTCCAGGGACAGCTCGAGCCGCCACGCCCCGCTGGGGAGCCCCTGGAGCACGACCGGCTCGACGATGGGGTGCCGTAGCGTCCAGCGCTCCTCGCCCGACTCCGCCGCGACGATGCGGAGCGTGAGCCCCTGGTCTGGCGGGAGCTGATGCTGCCACGCGACGACGAAGTCGATCGGGAGCGTCCCCTCCACCACCCTGGGTGACGCGGGGCGCACGAGCAGGAGTTCGGGCGCTCGTGGGGCTGGGGCGTCACGCGCTCCTACCCAGAAGTGCACGGTCGCGAAGGGCGCCCTCCCGCTGACGCCGCGGCGGGTCAGCAGCCGCTCGTCTGGCCCGAGGAGCGCCAGCACGAGCCGATGCGCCCCGTCTGCCAGACTCACCCCCGGCGGCACCAGGCTCAGGAGCGGCACCTGAGCCGCGCCGCTGGGGAGCGCCACCGCCGGGTGCTCGTCGAGCCAGCCCACGAGGCGGGCGTCGGGGGGTGCCGACCTCAGCTCATAGCGCACGAGGTACTTGTTGACCCTCGAGGCGCTGATCCGCTGCTCGGCGACCGGGAACTTCAGCTCGACGGCCCCCTCGGTCGGTGCCGAGCGGCCGCTCAGCTGCGGGCGAGGCGAGGGTGGCGACGGCGGCGCGGGCTCCACGGGCGACGGCGACGCGGCCGAGACCGCTGGCGAGGCTGACGGCGCCGGGCGCTCTGGCTCCAGGGGGTGCGGGAGCGGCGCGCAGCCGAGCAGCCCCCCGCACAGCCCCCCCAGCAGGAGCAGAGGAGGTCCCGGGGCGCGGCTCACCCTCGCGACCCTACCCCGCGCCGGCCGGCGATGGCGCGCCCTAGCGTGATGGGATCGGCATACTCTAGCTCCCCACCGTGGGGCACTCCGCTCGCGATGCGGGACACCACGAGAGCCTCGCTCGCCAGCTCTCGGGCCAAGTAGAGCGCGGTGGCCTCGCCATCCACCGAGGGCGGGGTCGCCAGCAACAGCTCCTGGACCCCAGCCTCCTCGATGCGCCGCCGCAGCGCCGGGAGCGGCAGCTCCTCCGGCCCGATCCCATCGAGCGGAGACAGGAGCTTGCCGAGGACGAAGTAGCGCCCTCGGACCGCGCCGCTGCGCTCGAGGGCTAGCAGATCTTGCACCCGCGCGACGACGCAGAGCAGCGCGGCGTCACGCCGAGGATCGCGGCAAATCCGGCACAGCGCAGCGCCCGTGGCGTCCACCTCCGCCAGGTTGCCGCACCACGCACAGCTCTTGAGCCCAACCCCGAGCGTCGCCAGCTCCTCCGCGAGCCGCTCCGCCAGCTCCGGCTGCGTCACGAGCTGCATCGCGTAGCGCTGCGCCGTCTTCTCTCCGACGCCAGGCAGGCGTGCCAGTAAGGTCATCAAGCGTCGGAGGCGTTCAGGGAGCATGTGGGCGGTCGCTGGAAGTGAGGGCGCTGGCGCAGCAGCGCGAAGACTACTCGGTGTTGGGCAAGACGATGTCGAGCAAGCGAGCCCCTAGCACCTCGCGCGCCAGGCGCAGCGCCGGCGCCGCCAGCGCGCGCTCACGCGCCAGCCTCAGCTCCTCTGCGCGCTCCTGCGAGATCGCCTCGGCGACGGAGCCGCGCTCGTCGGTGCCCTCGCGGAGGTGGACGATCCGGGGCTCGGCCCCCAAGATCGTCGCGGCGAGCTGCGCGACTCGACGCTGCTCCGCGCCGTCGTCGATCTCGCCGAGGTGGACCCCCTGCGCCGGCCAGCGAAGGCGGATGAGCTCTGGGCCGACCTCGAGCGGCGCGGCGTGCTTCAAGAAGGCGCCGAGGCGTGGAGCCTCGGCCGACACCAGCTCCACGATCTTGCGCCAGGGCCCGAGCGGCTCCGCCTCTGCCCCCGCGCCTCGCTCCTGCTGGTCGCTCGGCGCGCCCGGCTCGACCGCGCCGCCGAGCGCCGCGGCCGCCGAGCGCTCAGGCGGCGGCGCGACGCTCGGAGCTCTTGGGCCGTCGCTGTCGGCCGTCGTGCCCGAAGACGCGCGCGCCGCCTCCGCTCGATGCTCTCGCGGCTGGGCTCGACCTGGGCGGCCCTGCTGCTCCGGGGGCGGCGGCGGGGAGGGCTCGAGCGCCCCTCGCGGCGGCGCCGCGGCGGGCGGCAGCGCCCCCCCGCGCGCAGCACCCCGCAGGCTCCGCTCCAAGGCTCCCAGCCGTCCGATGAGATCGTCGAGGGGCACGAGCGGCGGGCGCAGCGCGAGCCGGACGAGCGCCATCTCCAAGGCGGCCCGAGGCTGTCCGCTCAGCCGCAGATCGTCGAAGCTGGCGGAGAAGCCCTGGTGCAAGCGGGTGAGATCCTCCACGCTGGTGCGCGCCGCCAGGGCCAGCACGTCGCGTTGCTCGTCCTCCGCCAGATCCAGCAGCGGCGTGGGCTCCGCGCACACCTTCGCGACCACCAGCGCTCTCAGCACCGCGAGCAAATCCCGCGCGACGTGGCTCAGCTCGTGCCCCTCCTCCGCGAGCCCTGCCACGAGCTCCAAGCAGCGCCGCGCCTCACCATCGACGAGCGCGCTCGCCAGGTCGTAGAGGACTCGATGGCTCGCGACCCCCAGCACCGCGGCCACGTCTGCGCTGGTGAGCGCCTGATCCTTCCATGCCAAGACCTGGTCGAGGAGGCTCATGGCGTCGCGCATGCTCCCGGCGGCCTCCCTCGCCAGCAGGTGGAGCGCCCCCTCCTCCATCGCGATGCCCTCGTGCCCGAGCACCTCCTGGAGACGCTGGACGATCTGCTGCGACGGGATGAGCTTGAAGTCGAAGCGCTGGACGCGGCTCAAGATGGTGACCGGGACTTTGTGCACCTCGGTGGTCGCGAAGATGAACTTGACGTGAGGGGGTGGCTCCTCCAGCGTCTTGAGCAGCGCGTTCCAGGCGTTGGTGCTCAGCATGTGGACCTCGTCCACGATGATGATTTTGTAGCGGTCCCGCGCCGGGCGGTAAGGGATGCCGTCCTGGAGCTTGCGCACCTCGTCCACGCCGTTGTAGCTGGCGCCGTCGATCTCGCGGACGTCTAGGTCCGTCCCGGCGGCGATCTCGAGGCAGGCGGGGCACTCGAGGCACGGCGTCACGGGCGGCGCGGTGAGCGGCTCACTGCCGGGCTTGCCCATGCAGTTCAAGGTCTTCGCCAAGATCCTCGCGCTGGTGGTCTTCCCGACGCCGCGCACCCCGGTGAACAGGAAGGCATGAGCGACGCGCCCGCGCTGGATGGCGTTGGCCAGCGTCTGAGCGACGTGCCCTTGCCCGACGAGGTCTTCGAAGCGCATCGGGCGCCACTTGCGGGCCAGCACGAGGTAGCTCATCACCCCTGCCGCTAGCAGATCCAGCGAGCCGGCTCCACCGCGCCGACCCCGCGTTGCCAGCGACCGGGGAGCCGGTCATGATGCGCCTGCCGAGGAGCCTCCATGTCCAAGCAGCTCATCTTCACGTCTCACGCGCCGGCCGCCATCGGCCCCTACTCGCAGGCCATCCGCGTCGGCCAGTGGCTCTACACCAGCGGACAAATCCCGCTGAACCCGGCGACTGGGGAGCTTGTGGCGGGGGGCATCGTCGAGCAGACCGAGCAGGTGATGAACAACCTGGCCGCGGTGCTCGAGGCCGCCGGCCTGAGCTTCGCTCAGGTCGTCAAGACCACCATTTTCCTTACGGATCTCGGGAGCTTTTCCCAAGTCAACGAGGTGTACGCGCGGCGCTTCACCAGCACCCCACCCGCGCGCTCCACCGTGCAGGTCGCCGCGCTGCCGCGGGGCGCCCTCGTAGAAATCGAGCTGGTCGCCGTGGAAGGCTAGCCCTCCCGTCCCCCCAGTCTCGCCTCGAGAGGCGCGTGGTCGTGGCCCGCCCCGTCGCCTCACCCGGCACCGATCTTTGACCCCAACCCCCATGATGGACGGGCACGCGGCGCCCGAGCGCCGCTGACGCCCCTGGAGTAAGCGATGAGCAAACAAGCAGAGAAACCAATCAAGCTCGAGGACCGCTGGGTGTCGGCCGGAGCCGCGGAGGCGCTCGAGGCCGTCCAGCAGGCGGGCGTGGCGGCGGAGGCCCTGGTCACCGCCTGGACGAGCCAGGCCAACGCCGCCGCCATCCAAGAGGTCGCCGAGCGTGGGCAGGGCCCCGCGCGCAAGGCCGCACGGCGCGCGCTGAACGTCCTGAAGTCACGGGGCATCAAGCCCCCCCCGCCCCTACCGGCCAGCGCAGCTCGCCCCGACCGTGCCACGACCTGCACCGCCTCGCTCGTCGCACCCGACGGGGCCGGGACGGTGCTGCTCATCTTCGACGAGCACACCGAGGCGAGCCGGCACCGCGTCGCCTACGTGTTCCTGCGCGACGGCTGGCTGCTCGAGCGGGTGGAGCTGACCGAGCTCGGGGGCGCGCGCCTGCGTGACGCCCTGAAGCGCATGCTCCCCACTGGCTACACGCCGGTCCCCGTCCCCCTCGAGTGGGCCCGTCACCGCGTCGCCGCGGGGCGCGCCCGGCAGAGCGGCCTGGGCATCCCGCTCCCCATGGGCTTGAGCTCCGCGGCCAGCTTGCTCGAGCCGGCGCCCACCGAGCCCCCGGCGCACCCCTTCGACGACGAGGGGCTGGTGCTCGACGCCGAGGACGCGAAGGCGCTCGGCGCCAGCTCGGCCAGCTTGCACCTGCTGCCAGAATTCCGTGGCCTGTTCCCGCCGGATGGCGCCGTCCAGGAGCTGCTCTTGGAGCTCGGCAAGCAGGTCGATCCGGGCAGCTCGCCGGAGCCGGAGGTGTTCGGGAAGCTGCTGGAAGAGCAGATCGACGCCGCCACCGATCGCTTCTTCGCGCCTCAGCGCCGTGAGGCCATGATCCCCGCGCTCAAGGACGCCGCGCTCGCCGTCCTCTCGCGCGACGGCGAGCAGCGCGCCCTCGAGGTCGTCGCGGTGATGGGCCTCATCGAGCGCGCGGGGCTCATCACCGATCCTCCGCACGAGGTGCCGTTCCTGCGCGCCTTTTTCGAGAAGGCCGTCAGCCTCTTGCTCCAGCGCGGCAACGGTCAGCTCCGGATCCCGGTGTCCGCGCCCGCGGCGGCGCCTAGCCCCGGCGAGCCCTGAGGAGGGCGCGTCGGCCGCGCCCCTCGCCGGGCGGCGCGGCGGAGAGAGGGCGGTGGGGATCCCCTGCCGCCCTCTCGGCGTTCAGCCCTTCACCTCCGCCAAGCGCTGCTTCGCGCGCTCGAGGGAGCCGTCGGTCTGCACCGCACGCTCCAGCATTTGAAGGGCCTTGGGCTTCTCTCCGAGCGCGAGGTGCACCTCACCGAGCGCCAAGAACACCTCCGCTTTGCTGATGAGGCGCTGGTCGTCCAGCTTCTGCAGCAGCAGCGCCCGGTACATCTGCTGGGCCTTCGCCCAGTCTTTGATGAGCACGGCCACCTCACCGAGCTGCTTGAGCACCCCGATGTTGCCTGGCTCGATGCGGAAGGCCTTGTCCAGCTCCTCGAACGCGCGCTGCGCGTCTCCATCGGACAAATAGGCCGTCGCGAGGCGCCGGTGGATCTCCCCGAGCTCCTTCGAGCGCTTGCCGCCGAAGGACTCGACGATCTTCTCGAGCACCGCCACTGCCTCCTTGCCGCGCCCGCTGGCGCTGTAGGCGTCGGACAGCTCGAGGAGCAGCTCCCGGTCGTCCGGGGCGAGCGCGCTGGCCTTGTCGAGGAGCGCGGCGCGCGCCGCCATGTCCCCGCGCTTGTCCGCCTGGAGGCTCGCCGCCGTCCGCAGCAGCTTGACCTTGTCCGCGACGCTCGTGGCGAGCTCCGCGTCATCCACGTAGAGCTCTGCCAAGCTCTGCCACTCCGCCATGCCCTCATACAGCGAGCGCAGGCGCTGGCGCAGCTCGGCGTCCCCTGGCACACGCTGGAGCCCCTTGGCGAGCGCGCGGGCGGCGCTGGGCTTGTCCGCGAGGCGCTGGTAGGTGTCCGCCAGCTCTCCGGCCAGCCGCGCTGCCTCCTCCGCGGGCGCCTCGGCCAGCAGCCGCTCGAGCGCCGCGGCGGCCTCCGCGTGGCGCCCCTCGACGGCGTGCAGGCGCGCGACGGCCGTGAGCGCGCCGCGATGCGCCCCGTCACGCTCGAGCACCGCCTCATAGGCGGCGATGGCGCGCCCTCGGTCACCGAGCTTGGTGTCGTAGAGCTCCCCGAGGCGAACGCGATAGTCCAGCTCGGTCGTGGCGTCGCCCCGCGTCTGCGCGGCGCCGATCTGCTGGGTGAGCAGCTCCGCCAGCTCTTCGTCCCGCTGCCCGCGCTCATACAAGCCGCTCAGGAGCGCGACCGCGGTGGTGTTGGCGGGCTCGTCTTCCAGCACGGCTCGCAGCAGCTCGATGGCGGCGTCCGGGAGCTGGAAGCGCGTCTCATTGAGCTGCGCCAGCTCGAGCCGGTACCGACTGCGGGTGGCGGCCGCGTCCGCCAGATCGATGAGGCGCTCCAGGAGCCGCCCGAGCTCCTCCCAGCGCCCCTGCTCTTCATAGAGCGCCCGGAGCGGCTGGCTCGCGGTCTCGTCCCGCGGCTCGTCCTCGAACAGCTGCTCGTACAGCTCGATGGCCCGGGCGGGGTCCTTCAGCTCGCCGCGGGCGAGCTGCGCCGCGGAGTGCCTCAGCCGCCGCGCCTCGCCGCCGTCCGCGCAGAGCTCGGCCCGACGCACGGTGAGCTCGAAGGTCTCCTGCTGATCACCCGCCTGCTGGCGCAAGCGAGTGAGCTGCTCGAGCGCCCACGCGTTGAAGTCGTGCTCCACCAAGAGCTCTCGGAGGATGGCCTCGGCCAAGACGGCGTCCGGGAGCTCCTCTGCCAGCGCGAAGGCCGACTGCAGGAGCTGCTCTTTCATGGAGTCCTCCCCTTGCAGCTTGGCCCGCCGCCGCAGCGTCTCGATGAGCTCTCGCTCGCGTCCGTCGCCCGCGCGCTGGAGCTGCTCGAGCTGCAGCCAGGCGTCGTCCGCCTCCGGGGCATGAGCGAGCGCCTGGCGGAGCGCGGCCTCCGCGCGCGCGGCGTCTCCCGCGTGATCGCGGTACCAAGCCGCCAGCCGGAGGTAGAGCTCCTTGGCGGTCTCCCCCACGAGCTCCCGCGCGCCCTCGAGGGCACGTGCCAGGGCGCCGGCGGCGGCGTCCCACGCCGCATTCACCGGCGCGAGGCGCTCGAGCTCTTCGAGCAGCGCCACGTCGCTCGGATCGTCGACCAGGGCAGCCTCGAGCACCTGCTGGGCGCGCCGGGGATCCCGGCAGTCCTCCTCGAGGATCCGCGCGAGCTGCTGGCGCAGCTCGACGCGCTCCCGCCCCGGCCGCGCCGCGTCCACGCGGCGCTGCTGGAGCGCCGCGAGCTGGTCGAATTGCTCTCGGATCCGGTAGACGCCCTCCAAGATCTCCGCGGCCTCTTCGAACAGCTCCGGCTCGGAGAGCAAGTCCTCGAGCGCTGCGGCGGCGCCGTCGTGGCTGGGGCTGAGGTCCAGCGCTGCCCTGAGCGAGCTCAGCGCTCCCGAGGGGTCCTTGAAGTGGCTCCTGCGCAAGAGGCCGAGCCGATGGTGCAGCTCCGCCTGCGCGGCGCTCTCCGGCTCCACGCCGATCCGCCGCTCCAGCACCTCCGCGAGGCGCTCATGCTCACCCATGCGCTGAAGGAGGCGATCTTGCGCCGCGAGCAGCTCCGGGGCGTCTCCCACCAGCTCCACCGCGCGCGCCAGCGCCTCGACCGCTCGGCGGTCGTCCTCGAGCTGCTCCTCGGCGACCCGCGCCAGGCGCTCCCAGAGCCGCCGGCCGAGCTCCGGCTCGAAGGTCGACTGCGCCCGCTCGAGCAGGACCTCGGCGTACTGCGTCCAGCCGCCCTGGCTCGCGGCCAGCCGCTCGATGTCGGAATGGAGCCCGTCGTCCTCCGGGCGCTCCACCACGGCGCGCAGCAGCGACGCCAGCGCGCTCGCTGCGTCACCGAGCCGCAGCTCTTGCAGCTCCGCGATGACCTTCAGCGTCTCCGCGCGCTCCAAAGGCTCGAGCTCCGTGCTGAGCCGCAGCTCCAGGACGTGCACCAGCTCCGCGTGTCGCCCCGTCTCGCGCAGCGCAGGCACCAGCAGCTCCGCCACCCGGCTGCGCAGGGACTCCTGCTGCTCTCCGAGCGTCAAGACCGCCTGCACCGTGGCCGCGTCGCCCGGCAGCTCCTCCAGCACGAGGCGATAGGCCTCGAGCGCCTCCTCCGGGCTCTGCTGCTGCTCCGCCAACAACGCACCGATCTGACGCCGCAGCGCGAGCCGCTCCTGCTGCTCGCTGGTGGTGCTGGCCTGGAGCTTGAGGTTGTCGAGCAGCTCGGGCCACATGGCCTCCGCGCGGTAGAGCGCGTTGAGGCGCTCCAGCACCGCTCCGTCGCCAGGCTTGACGCTCAAGGCCTCGCCGAGGACGTCGATGGCGCGCTGCCGATCGTCGAGCTTGGACTCGATGACGGCGGCGCTGCTCAAGAGCAGCGCGTAGCGCGCGTCGTCGTCGTCCTGCGTGAGCTGGACGCGCTGGCCGTAGAGCTCCACCAGGCGCTCTGGATCGGCCTGCGCGTTGCCCTCGTAGAGCTCCAGCAGGTTGTCGATGGTGAAGGCGCTGTCCGGCTCGAATTCGAGCGCGCGCTCGTAGGCCTGGATCGCGCCCTCGCGGTCCTCCAGCATGTCGCGCTTGGTCTCGCCGACGCGACGCCACACGCTGGCGCGCTCCTCGTCCTCCAAGGGGAGCTCCCCCTTGCTCGTGAGCGCCACCACCAGCGCGGGCCAGTCGCTCAGGAGCGTCGCCAGCCGATCCATCTTCTCCAGGGGCTCGAGCTCCGAGGGCTCCACCGCGTGGAGGCGCGCGTACGCCTCGAGCGCCCGCCGCGGGTCGTCGAGCGAGGTGTCGTAGGTCTGCGCGAGGCGCGCGAGCAGCTCCCGCGCCGCGCCGAGCCCAGGGTGCTCCGACAACACCAGCTCGTAGGTGTCCGCCAGCTCCGCGAAGGCGCTCGTCTCGATGGCGAGGCGCTCGTAGTCCTCCCGCACCCCCTCGTCCTCCGGATCCAACCGCACGGCGACCCCGAGCGCTCGCCGCGCTCGGACGGGGTCGTTGCCGCGCGTCTCCCACAGGCTCGCGGTCTCCCTCAAGACGCTCACCTTGTCGCTCGGATCCTGCGCCAAGGCGAAGCGATCTTCATTGAGCTTGATGAGGTGCCTCCAGCTGTCCAGCGACGAGTACAGCGGCCGCAAGATCTCGATGACCCGCTCCTTCAGCTCCGGCACCTCTCGCAGCGCCTCGAGCTGCTTCGACGCCTCCTCGTGCGTCGGCAGCTCTCGCAGGATCTCCTCGAGCTGGTCCACGGCGCGCTCCGGCTCCGCCAGCTCGCCGAGCTGGAGTCGCGCCAGGGCGAGGCGGTGCGTCGCGCCCTCGTGCGGGTCCTCGGCGGACTCCGCCCGCTGGAGCAGCAGCTCCCCGAGCTCCTGCCAGCGCTGCCGCTCCCGGTAGAGCGCCGTGAGGGCGTCGAGGGCCTTGACGTCCCGCTCCTGGACGTCGAGCGCTTGGCGGTAGGTCTCGATGGCGTCGTCCGGGCGACCGAGCCGTCCCCGCTCGAGCTCACCCATCACGTGCAGGAGCGCCAGCCGCTCCTCGGGCTCGAAGCGATGGTCCAGCGCCTCACGGTAGAGCGCGACGCGCTCTTCGTGAGCCGCAGACTCCATCAATAGCCCGTCTACGGCCTGAAAGAGCGGGGCGCTCTCCGGCGCGAAGGCCAGCGCCCGCCGATAGTACGCGAGCGCCTTCTGCGTGTCGCCCTGCCCCTTGAACAGCTCTCCCGCCCGCTGCGCGAGCTCCGCGGTGTGCTCGTCGAGGGACCCAAGCTCGCTCAGCTCCCGATCGAGCACCGCCGCGAGCTGGGCCTCCAAGCCGCCCACCCGCGCGAGGCGCTCGAGCTCCAGCAGCGTGGAGACGTGACTCAGGTCCTCGTGGAGGAGCTGAGCGAGGGTGGACAGCGCCCCGGCGTAGTCCTCCTGTTGCTCCTCCTGGAGCTGGGCCAGCCGGCTGAGGAGATCTCGCCGCTCGTCCGGCTCTTGGCTGGCCTCCAGGCGAGCGCGCAAGCTCGCCATGACCTTGGGGTAGTCCGCCCGGGCGAGGTACACCGGCTCCAGGAGCGAGGCGGCGCGCGCGCGGTGCTCGGGCTCCGGTGCGCCGGAGAGCAGGACCTCTAGGAGCGCGACGCCGTCCGCTTGCTGGCCCTCCAGCGCGAGCGCCGCCTCGAGCTCGTCGAAGGCCCGCTCGACGTCCTGCTGCCGCTCGGTGGCGATCCGTGCGATGCGGACGTGCAGGGCGGCGGCCTCGCTGGGCGCGGGCGCGGCGTCGAGCTGGCGCTGGTAGAGCTCCACCAGCGCCTCGAAGCGGCCCTCCGCCGTGTAGAGCTTCACGAGGGCCTCCACCGCGCGGGGTTCCAGCGCGTGGTCCAAGATCTGCTCGTAGACCTCGATCGCCTTCGCCGGCGCCTCGAGCTGGCTCGCCTGCAGCTCCGCCTGGCGGAACAGCAGCTCCTGGCGCTCCTGCTCGGAGTCCGCGTACTCCGCGCGCCGCTCCAAGACGGCGAGCAGCTCAGCGAATTGCCCGGCTCGTGAGTACAGCTCCTCGAGGGCCAGCAGCGCGGTGCGGTCGTCATTCCTCAGCGCGAGCGCCTGCACGTAGTAGTCCCGCGCTCGCTCACGGTCCTGGAGCTGGTGCTGGGCGAGCTGCGCCACGCGGAGCGTCAGCTCCAGCTGCAGCTCCCCGTCGAAGAGGTCCGGCGCCACGGCCGCGAAGATCCGGACGAGATCCGCCCAGCGCGAGGTCTCCGCCGCGAGCTGCTCGAGCCGCTCCACCCAGGGGCGCGGCTCGCCGGCCGCGACGCCCTCGTGGAGCCCGCGCTCCGCGAAGCGCAGCGCGCGGTTCGGATCCGTCAGCGGACCCGCGGCGATGGTGGTGGCCCTGCGCAGGCCCTCGAGCTTCTCCGCGGGGTCGTCGCTGGTCTCGATCTCGATGTCCAGCACGCGGAGCAACCCCTCGAAGTCTCCGTCGCTCTCATAGATGGGGTGGAGGATCTTCGCGGCCTCCAGGCGCGTCAGGCGCTCCTCGGCGGTGAGCAGCGCCTCGAGCGCCGCACGACTGGCGGCGTGGTGCGGGTCGAACACCAGGGCGTTGCGGTAGGTCTCCAGCGCGCCCTCCACGTCCCCTTGCTGGACCCGCCGCAGGTCCCCGAGCTGCGCCAAGAGGTCGAGGCGAGCCCCGTCGCTCTCCACGATCTCCAGGTGTCGCTCGAGCGTCGCCTCGAGCTCGCTCCAGCGCTCCGCGGCCCGCAACAGCCGCTCCAAGGCCGTGAGTGACTCGGCGTCCGGGCCAAACTCGTCCACGACCGCGCTCCACGCGTCGATGGCCTCCACCTCGCTCTTCAGCGCGTCCGCGAGGACGCGCGCGGCGCGGGCCTTGAGCTCTCGACGTCGCTGCGTGTCCTCCTCGACGTCACAGCGACGCTCGAGCACCTCCACCAGCCCCTTCCACTGCTGCGTCGCCTCGTAGAGGGCGTCGAGGGCCGTGAGCGCGTCGGCGTCCGAAGGATCCTCCTCCACGCGCGCACGCCAGGCCTCGATGGCCGCCTTCGGATCTCCCAGCACCTCCGACGAGAGCCGGCCGATCCTGCCGAGGAGCGCGCGCTTCGCGTCGCCGTCCTGCTCGAGCCGGACCTGGAGCTGGAGCACCTGCACGAGCTTGGCGTCCTCGCCACGCTCGACGTACAGCCGCTCGAGGGCGCGTGCGGCGGGGAGCGTCAGCTCCGCGTCCTCGGGGTCGAGCTCCAACACTCGCTGGTACGTGGCCTCCGCCGCGGCGGGGTCACCGAGGAGATCCTCCTGGATGGCCGCCACGGACATGAGCACCTCACCGCGCAGGCTCGCCTCCTCCGCAGCCTCGGCCGTGGCCGTGAGCACCTCCGCGAGGCGCCCCTGCAAGCCCAGGCGGCGCCCGAGCTCCGTGAGGCGCTCACGGACGGCGGCGTCCAGCGGATCGGCCGGCGCCAAGCGCGCGAAGGTCTCGAAGGCGCCCGCGTCGTCCCGTAAGCGCTCGTCCTTCAGGCGCGCGATGCGGCGGAGCAGGTCCCGCTGGTCGTCCGCTTGGGCTGGCTCCTCGCTCCTGGCGCGGTCGAGCTCCTCCAACCGGACGCCGAGCACCCGCACGAGCTCAGGCACCTCGTCCCGCGCCTCGTACACCGTCTCCAGCAGCCGCGCGGCGCTGGCGCGCAGCGCGGGCGTCTCGAGCAGCCGCTCGGCGAGCGCGCGCGCCGTGGGGTCGTCGATGCGCTCGCTCAAGACGTCGGCGACGTGAGGCAGCGCACGCTCCGGCACCCCGAGCTGCGTGAGCTGCACCTCCGCGAGCCGCAGCTTCAGATCCAGCAGCTCCTCGCCGAACACGAGCTCGAGCTGGCGCTCGAGCAGGGCCGCGCGCTGCTCGTGCGCGCCGGCGCCGAGGTAGAGCCGATCGAGCGCCCGGATGGCGCCGGCGTGCTGCGGATCCAGCTCGAGGATGCGCTCGTAGTAGGCCGTGGCCTTGGCTGGATCATCGATGATCTCCTCGCTGACGAGCGCCACCTCGTTGAGCAGCTCCCCGCGCCGCAGGGCGTCCGTGCTCACCGCGATGGCGCGCTCGTACATCGCCTCCAGCTCTCGCCAGCGCTCCGCGCCCGTGAGGATGGCCTTCAGCCGAGTGAAGGCCCGCTCGTTGCCGGGCTCCCTCGCCAGCGCGCGCTCGAGGTAGGGGGTCGCGCCCAGGGGGTCTCCCAGGCGGTCCTCGTAGAGCCCGGCGGCGCGCTCGCACAGCTCCGCCTCGACGTTGGGCTCGAGCGGCTCGCTCAACGCGCGCTCCAGCGCCTTACCGACCTCCGCCGAGCGCCCCGCCAGGACCGCGAGGGAGTCGATCCGCTCCCAGAGCTCGAGCTGCTCTGGGTACTCCCGCACCGCAGCGAGCAACACGTCGAGGGCCTTGCCGTAGTCCTCCAGCGGGCCTTCGTGGAGCTCCGCCAGGCGAGCGTAGAGCTCGAGGCGCGCCTCCTTCGCCCGGGTCTCCTCGAGCAGCACGGCGAGCACCGCCGCCTCACGCGGCGCCTCGGCGCACGCCGCCCAGTGATCGGCGAGCACCCGCGCCGCCCCGGCCCGCGTCTCTGGCAGCTGCATCAGCTGCTCCAGCGCCGCGAGCGCGCGCTCGTCGCCCGGCCGCAGCTCCAGCACCCGGAGCGCCGCTGCCAGCGCGTCCGTCGGTCGCCCGAGGCGCGTGAGGTACAGCTCGGTGAGATCCAGCTCCCGCGACGCGAGATCGTCGCCGCTGAGCTGTGCGCGGTGTCGCTCGAGGACCTCCGCGGCGCCCGCTGCGTCGCCCGCGGCGAGCAGCAGGCGCGGCAGCGCACGGAGCGCGAGGGGGTCGGAGGGCGCGGCCTCGAGCACCCTCCGGTAGAGCGCCGTGGCCTGCTCTGGGGCCTCGAACACGTCCTCCTCGAGCGCAGCCCAGTCCGAGAGCAGCGCCACCCGCTGCTCCTCGCTCTGCGCGCTGTCGACCCGCAGCTCGAGCAGCCAGCGCAGCTCGTCCCGGCGATCGGCGCGGCGCAGCAGCGCCTCGAGCTGGCTCGCGGCGTCCGCGTCCGCAGGCTCGAGCTCCAGCAAGCGCTTGTAGGTCGCGATGGCGTCGTCCACCCGCCCCAGCTCGTCGGCGTACACCGCCGCCAGCTTCAGCTCGAGCATGCGCCGCTGCGGATCCGCAGCGGCGCGCGGCGCGCTGGCCTCCACCGCGGGCTTGCCCTTCTTGCCCTTCTTGCCCTTCTTGCCGGCCTCCGGCGCCGGCTCCAGCGCTGGCTCCGGCGCCGCCGGCAGTGACTTCAAGCGCTGCTCCAGAGCCTCCGTGAAGCCCTCCCACGAGCCCGCATCACGCGCGCTGCGCTCGAACAGCTCGAGCGCAGCGTCGCTCTCTGGCGCCAGCTCCCAAGCGTCTCGCGCGTTGCGCACGGCCGCCCGCCGGTCCCCGAGCCTGTCCCCGGTGACGCCGATGAGCCTCCCGAGCAGCTCGAGGCGCTGCTCGTCCGAGGACGCGCTGGCCAACAGCACCTCGTACAAGGCCGGCAGCCGCGCCCACTTCTCGTCTCGCTCGTAGAGTGGGAGCAGCCGACCCGCGGCGCGCGCGTCCGTGGGGTCCGCCGACAGCACGCGCTCGTACGACCGCACGGCGCGCTCGGGCTGCTCTAGCCGCTCCTCGAAGATGGCGGCGGCGCGGTAGCTCAGCTCGATCTTCTGCGCGGGCTCCTTCGCCTTGTCCGCGGCGCTGCTCAGCACGTCGGCGAGGCCGTCCCAGTCCGCCTGGGAGCCGTAGAGTTCCTCCAGCGCCTCGAGGTCACCGCTGGCCAGGTACGTGTCTCGGAGCGTCCGCAGCGCGCGCGCGTGACCCGGCGACAGCTCGAGCACCCGGCGCCACGTGGCGGCGGCGCGCGCCGCGTCTCCGAGCTGATCCGCGTAGACGCCGCCCAGCTTCTGCAGCACCGTGAGCGCCGCGGGGTCCTCCCCGAGGAGCTGGACGCGTCGCTCGAGCACCTCCGACAGCGTGGCGTAGTCCTTCGCGCGCTCCGCTTGCTTCTCCACGGCGTCGAGCACGTCCACTTTGGCGGGATCCAGCGCCAAGATCTGCATGTAGAGCGCGATGGCGTCAGCCCCGCGGTTGAGCCGCTCCGCGGCGAGCTGCGCCAGCTCTCGGAGGAGCAAGATCCGCTGCGAGCCTTGCGTCTCCGCGAGCTGGCCCTCCAACAGCGCGAAGAGCGCCGGCCAGGCGCGCCGCTTACGGTACAGCTCCTCGAGGCGCTCGCGCGCCTCGGAGTCGTCCGGGGAGAGCGCCAGCAGCTGCTCGTACGCCTCCGTGGCGTTCTGCGCGTTGGAGAACTGCTCGAGCCAGCGCCGCGCCACGGCGCGCAGCAGCGCGAGCTTCTCTGCGGGGTCCGGCGTCACCTCCGCTAGCTTCTGCTGCTGCATGAGCAGATCCCGCCAGCGCCCCAGCTTCTCATACAGCGCCACCAGCTCCCGCAGCTCGAGGACGTCGCTGGCGTCCACGCGCTCGTCGAGCTGGACGATCTGGTGCAGGACCGACACCAGCGCGGTGTCGCTCTTGAGGTGGTTGCGGTAGATCTTGGCGACCTCTCGCAGGACGGCCACGCGCTCGGCGACGTGGTCCGCGGGGAGGCGCTCGAGCTGCTGGCGCAACAGCTCCACCAGCGCCGTGTAGCCCTCGGTCTGGCGGTAGAGCCGCTTGAGCGCCTCCCGCGCCTCCTCGTTGTTCGGATCCTGACGGAGGACGGCCTTGTACTGCTCGATGGCCTTCTGCGCGTTGGCCTGGCCCTCGGCGAGCCGCCCCAGCTCCGTCCCGACCTCGATCTTGTCCGGGCCGTCGGGCATCACGCGGTGCGCGCCTTGCAGCACGCTGAGCAGCTGCGCCTCGTCGCCGGAGGCGCCGCAGTACTCACGGTAGAAATTGAGCACCAGGGGGCTGGCCGGCTCGAGCTTGCGGAGCTGCTCGAACCAGGGCTCCGCGTCGTCCGGGCGCTCGCGCTTGCGCCAGTGCAGCATGGCGATCTGGATGATGTCGCCCAGCGCCTCCGGGCCGGAGCTGGCGCGGGCGCGCAGCGCGCGCTCGTACATGGCGGCCAGATCCGACCAGCGCTCGCTCTTCTCGTAGTAGTTCGCCAGGTACCGCGCCGCCTCCGGCCGCGACGGCTCGGCCGACAAGACGCGGTCGAAGGCGCGCGCCGCGCGCTCCGGATCCGCGAGCTTCCTGTCGAAGAGCCGCCCCAGCCGCAGGCCCGCAGCGACCCGCTCCGCGACCGCCTCCGCCCGCTCCGCGAAGCGCGCGAGCAGCCGCGCCAGTGGCTCCCACTGCTCGGTACGACGCAGCACCAGCTCCAGCATCTGCACGGCGCGGCCGTTGGTGGGGTCGAGCCGCACCGCCTGCTCGAGTCGCTCGACGACGGCAGGACTCGCCTGCTCTTGGCCGTAGCGCAGCTCTACCTCCGCCGCGCGCATCAACATGGACGCGCGGTAGACGTCATCCGGGGCCCCCTCCACCTCCCCGGCGTAGTTGTCGCGGAGCTCTTGCCAGCGCGCCCGGCGCGCCTCGATCTCGTCCAGCCCGGTGTCCGCCTCCGGGGCACCCAGCTCCTTGAGGCGCAGCAGCGCTATCTCCGCCCCCTCGTCGTCCAGCAGCTCCTCACGCAGCAGCCTCGCGTGGATGAGGAGCCGCTCCTTCTCCTCTGCGCGGTCCGTCGCGGCGCACACCTCCAGCTCCGCGAGGGACGCGGCGGCCTCCCACTCGCCTCGCTCGAGGTGCGCCTCCCGGGCACGACCCAACAGCTTGAGCAGCTCCGTCAGATCCTCCGCGCCAGGCTGCACCTCCGCCCTGAGCGTAGCCCACGCCTCCGCTACATCCGGGTCCTCTTGAAGCTGCCCCAACGCCGTCTGGATCAGTGAAAAATCCATGCTCTATCCTCCGCTCGTCGCGGCTTGAGTCCCGCGCGCTCTCCGAGAGCGCCCTGGGACGTCGAGATTAGGCCGGGCCCCCCGGCTGACACAAGGGCGAGCACGTCCCCCGGGGGGCCTACGCGCGCCCAGGCTGACGCCGCCGCCCGGACGCCCGCCCCCCGCCTCTCGGGCGCGCTCGACTTTCCTACGGCTGCCACTCGCGGTAGTGCTACCGCGCAAGCCATGAACGTGAACGACATGAAGCAGATCGGGGTCATCGGCGCGGGCCAAATGGGCGGCGGCATCGCCCAAGTCGCCGCGACCAGCGGGTACGACGTGCTGCTGGTCGACGCCAACCGCGAGCGCGCGGAGACGGGCAAGGGGAAGATCGAGCGCATCTTGCAGAAGCAGGTGGGCAAGGGAAAGCTGGAGGCCCAGGTCGCCGCCGAGATCTTGGCGCGGATCATGCCGGTCGCCGGCGTCGACGCGCTCGGACACGCCGAGCTCGTCATCGAGGCCGCCACCGAAGAGCAGGCGCTCAAGATCGACCTGTTTCGGCGCGCGGACGCCGCCATGAAGCCCGGCGCGATCCTCGCGTCCAACACCTCCAGCATCTCCATCACGCGCTTGGCGGGGCAAACGTCGCGGCCGACGCAGGTCATCGGCATGCACTTCATGAACCCGGTCCCGCTGATGAAGCTCGTGGAGATCGTGCGGGGCGTGCAGACCAGCGACGAGACCACCCAGCTCATCAGCGCGCTGGCGCTGCAGCTCGGCAAGACCGTCATCACCAGCAAAGACCAGCCGGGCTTCGTCGTCAACCGGATGCTCGTGCCGTTCCTCAACGAGGCCTGCTTCGTGCTCCAAGAGGGCCTCGGCTCGCCGGAGGACATCGATCTCGGCGCCAAGCTCGGCCTCAACCACCCGATGGGGCCGCTCGAGCTCGCGGATCTCATCGGCCTCGACACCCTGCTGTCCATCGCGGAGGTGCTCCACCGCGAATTTGGCGACGACAAGTACCGCCCCGCCACGCTGCTGCGCAACCTGGTCGCGGCCGGCTGGTACGGCCGGAAGGTGGGGCGCGGATTTTACACCTACGACGACAAAGGCCAGAAGACCGGCCGCGCCTTCGAGCGCTGACCCCAGGGACCCCTCCCCATGTCAAACTACGAGACCCTCCTCCTCGAGCGCGACGGCGACGTCGCCACCCTCACCCTCCACCGACCCGAGAAGCTCAACGCGCTCAATCGCACCGTCCTGCGTGAGCTCAGCCACGCCCTGTCGGCGCTGGACGACGGCTCCGTCCGCGCGGCCGTGCTCACTGGCGCGGGCGGCAAGGCCTTCGTCGCGGGCGCGGACATCGCGGAGATGGCGGCGCTCTCACCCGTCGAGGCCAAGGCCTTCGCCGCGGAGGGGCACCGGGTCGGTCACCAGCTCGAGGCGCTGCCCTTCCCCGTCATCGCCGCCGTCGCCGGCTTCGCGCTCGGCGGCGGGTGTGAGCTCGCGCTGTGCTGTGACTTCATCTACGCCGCAGACAACGCGAAGTTCGGTCAGCCGGAGGTCAACCTGGGGCTGATGCCGGGCTTCGGCGGCACGCAGCGGCTGTCACGGCGCGTCGGCCTCGGCTGGGCGCGGGAGCTGGTGCTCTCCGCCGTGATGATCGACGCGGAGGAGGCGCGGCGCATCGGCCTCGTCAACCGCGTCTTCCCTCGCGACCGCCTGCTCCCGGAGGCGCTCGCCGCGGCCAAGAAGATCGCCGAGAAGGGTCCGCTCGCCGTCAGCGCGAGCAAGCGCGCCATGCTCGAGGGCTCCAACGCCGACCTGCGCGTGGCCTGTGAGCTGGAGACCCTGGCGTTCGCCGGGCTGTTCGGCTCCGAAGATCAGCGCGAGGGGACGCGCGCCTTTCTGGAGAAGCGCGCCGCGAGCTTCAAGGGGCGCTGAGCCGCAGTCTGGCCTCGGCGCCGGGCGCGCCCTCAGAAGTCCGTGGTCTTGAAGCGCCAGTAGGCTAGGCCCAAGCAGGCCGCGAGCCACGCGCCCGCCACCGCCAAGACCTGCGCCTCGAACACCGGGACGTGCAGCACCGAGGCGCCCACCGCATCCTTCAGCCGCCCGAAGCCCGGGAACAAGATCCGCGCCCATTGCCCCACGGCCTTCACCCACGGCACCTGCTCCGCGAGCTCCGTGGAGGCGAGGCTCTGCGCGATGCCGACGACGCCGTCGATCACCAGGTAAAAGATGTAGCCTACGACCAGCGCGAAGGCCGTGCTGCGCGTCCAGGTGCCGATGGCGCCCACGATGGCGTAGAGCAAGGCCACGCTGAACAGCGTCAAAGTGGTCGCGTTGAAGACGCTGAAGAGCCAGACACCGGTGCGGAGCCCCAGCCCCACGAAGGCGAGGAGGTAGCAGCCGAGCAGCGCCACCGCGTAGAGCACGAGCCCACCCGCGTACTTCCCGAAGAACAGCACGTGCCGCCCGACGGGCTTGCTCACCAGCACGTCCACCGCACCCGCCGCCAGCATGTTCGGGTAGTAGCCCGCGCAAGCGGCGATGAACCCCAACATGCTGAGCGTGAACAGCCACGACGCGAAGATCGACAGCCACACCTCGACGCCCTTCTCGAGCGGCGTCATCCCCTGGCTGCGGGCTTCGACGAGGCGCTGCTTCTCCTCTTCGATGGAGCGATGCTCCGCCTCCAGATCCGCCTTGCGCTGGTCCAGCTCCTTGGCGGCTCGGCTGGCCTCGGCCTTCAGCGGCTCGAGCGTGGGCGGTGGCTCGTGCGCGGCCTCCGCTGCTTGGTAGCGCTGGAAGGCGCGCTCTGCGGCGCGGGCGGCTTGCTCCAGGGCCTCGCGCGGCGCCTCGAGCCGCTGCGCGGCGCGCACCTCGCTGTCGAGCGAGCTGGCGTAGGTCTGGTCCCACTGCTCTGCGAAGTAGGTGCTCCCTTGCCCTGGCTTCGTCCAGGAGAGGCCGAGCACGGGCACGCCCTCCGCCGTCGTGGTGGCCTTGGGCAGAGCCACGAAGCCCGCGGTGAACAGCGCCATCACGCCGATCATCAAGAAGAAGACGATCTGTTGCTTGGACTGGCGCCAGGTGTCCCCCACGATGGCGAGGAACGCGCTCATGAGGCCACCCTCGAGAGCTGGGTCCCACCCACCCCCTGATCGTCTTGCTGCCCGATGACGCCGATGAAGGCGTCCTCCAAGTTCATGCGCTCCGGCTCCACGGAGTAGACGTCCACGCCGTGCGCGCGCAGTGCGTCGATGAGCCTCGGGACGAGCTCTCGGCGCTCCACGCCGATCGTCAAGGAGCCAGGCTCCTCCGCCTCGATGGGCGCGAGCGCCGCCAGCTCCGCGCGCGCCGCGTCACCGACTGGCCCCACACCGAAGCGCACGCGGCGCCGGGTCCCCTCCCCGCGGACGGCGTCCCGGATCTCCTCCAGCGTCCCCTGCCGCAGCACGCTCCCGTGGTGCATGATGGCGACGTGCGAGCATATCTGCTCGACCTCCAGCAACAGGTGGGAGTTGAGGAACACCGTGGTCCCCGAGGCGCGGAGCTGCTGGATGACCGCGCGGATCTGCTGACGCCCCACCGGATCGACCCCGTCGGTGGGCTCGTCCAAAAACACGAGCTGGGGCTTGCCGAGCATGGCCTGCGCCAAGCCCACCCGCTGCTGCATCCCCTTACTGTACTTGCTGACGCGGGTGCTCGCCCACTCCCGCATCCCGACCAGCTCGAGCTTCTCGTCCACCTCGCGCGCCAGGCTGCTGCCCGTCAGCCCGCTCAGCTTCCCGAAATACTCGCACACGCCGCGCCCCGTCAGGTACGCCGGGAAGCGGTGGCCTTCCGGCAGATAGCCGACGTGGCGGCGCGCGGCCGGCTGCTCGATGTCCACCCCGAGCAGCGTGGCAAAGCCCGCGGTCGGCCGCACGATGGACAGCAGCGTCTTGACGAGGGTGGATTTTCCCGCGCCGTTGGGGCCCAGCAGCCCGAAGGCGCTCCCCAGCGGGACCTTCAGGTCCACCGCCTTCAGCGCGTGGACCTTGCCGCCATAGATCTTCCCGAGCCCATGGGTTTCGACGGCGTACTGCTCTTCGGACATGTTGGACGCTCACCCGAGGCCGAGGCTGACGCGCACTGCCGCGGCGGGGAAGCCTAGAGAGCCCAGCTCGACCTGTCACCCCCCCCCGCACTGGCACGCCAGGCGACCGGTCGAAGACCCTCGGGTTTTCCCAAGCCCCGAGCGAGCGTCTATGCTCCAGCGCCGCCGTGCGTGAACGCCCCTCCCCTCCCCCCTGCCACTCCGCTCCGCCCCCGTGGCTGGGTCGCGGCGCGGCCTGGGCCGTGCTCTTGGCCGCTGGGCTCACGCTCGGGTGCGAGTCAGAGCGCCCCTTCACGCCGTTCGGGACGGTCGGCGGCGCCACGGCGTCGGCCTCCACCCCTGCTCCCAGCACGCCCTCGGCCAGCGCGCCGCCCCCCCCCAGCGCCCCGCCAGCGTCTCCTCTGGCGATCCGCCGCTCCCTGCTGGCTCCCCGCGGAGCGACGAGCTGGAACGTCGAAGGGCAGGCGCTGACCGCCCCGAGCGGCTACGTCTTCGAGCGCGCCGTGCTCACGCTGGCCGGTGACGCCGTCGGCTACGTCGTCACCCCGCGCGACGCGCGGCGCGGTGGGCGCCCCGAGCTGTGGCTCCACGCCGCGGGCCGAGCACGCCGCCTGCTCACGCTACCGGCCTGGATGCCCGAGGGCGGCGACTGCACCTTCGCGGGCGAGCTGACGGCCACGGGGCAGACCACGCTCGGCTGGGACGTCACCGCCCACTGCGAGGTCGCGCGAGCCCCGAGCGCCGCCGCGCGCGCGCTCGTGCTCGCCTCGACCCGGCCTGAGCGTCCGCTCTTGCTCGCCCTGCGCTTCACGGCGCTCGGCGAGGGTGATCGGCTCGAGCTCGACGTGGACTCCTCGGACCGCGACGCCGACGGCCGTGACGACGCGCGGATCGAGCTCCGGCTCACCCTCGCCGGAGAGCGGGAGCCCGTGGTCGCCCCCCTCGTGTTCCTCGATAGGGCTGCCGGCGTGGCGCGTGATCCGAGCGAGCCCGCCGCCACCTTCGCCACGCTGGCGACGCGCTGGCTCCAGCGCGCTCAGCGCAAGAGCGAGCGTGCCCAGGTCACCGCCGGCGTGAGCCAGGTGCGCCGCGCGCTCACGCGCTGGTGCCCGGAGCTCGGCGCGCCGCGCCTCCACGGCGCCGACGGCACGCCGCTCGGCTGCGGGGCGCTGGCTAAGACGCTCGCGGACCTGACGGCGGCGGAGCTGGACGCAGCCCTCGGCGAGGGCGAGCTGCTCGAGGCCAGCGCTCGGCTCCAGCGTGACGGCTGGTTCGGTGCGCTGCCGAAGGATCGGCGCGCGCGCTTCGAGCAGCGCCTCACGCGCGCGACCACCCAGGTGAGCGCCACCGCCACCAAGCTCGACGGGCTGAAGGTGCGCGCGCGCGCCGCCACCGAGCCGCCTCGCTATAGCCCGCTCAGCTTCGAGGCCGACGGGACGCTCCACGTCCAGACCCCCGACGGGGTGCGCGTCGTCGCGCCGGACGCGCGCGAGCCCTCACCGCTGGAGCCCGAGGCTGGGGTGGGGCCGGCGCGCTGGCCCCTCGAGGCCACCAGCGCTGGCGGGGAGCGCTGGCTCGGCGTCGTCCAAGGCTGTGACGACGAGCTGCTCCGGCTCAGCCTGGCGGCCCCCGACGGCACCGCGCGCCCCCTGGTGCCCACGAGCCTGCTCGCGGCGCGCCCTGGAGCGTGCCAGGCCGGCCGCGGGCAGCCCACGGGGGAGCTGCGCCCGCTCGGCTGGGGGCCCGGAGGGCTCGAGGCGCTCGTGGCCGCAAGCCGCATCGGCCCCGTCACGGCCGGCGAGATCCCTCGCGGCTCGGCGCGCTCTCGCGACGGCAAGCGCCTGGTGGCCGAGAGCCCGTGGGGCTTGCTCGTGCTGGGCGGCGCTGCCCCGGAGCGCTGGACGGCGGAGGGCATCGCCCCGGGCGAGCTGCACGAGTGCGTCGTCGCCAACGGTGGGGAGCGGCTGGCCTGCCTCCGAGGTCAAGAGGTGTGGCGGCTGGAGTGAGCGCCGAGCCGTGGGCTCCCCCCCCCGGGCGTCACCTCAGCTCGGCGCCTTGACCCGCTCTTGATACTGCCGCGTGCGTGTGTCCACGCGGATCCACTCCCCCTCGCCGATGAAGAGCGGGACCGCCACCGTGGCGCCGGTGTTGATCTTCGCCGGCTTGGTGACGTTCGTCGCGGTGTCCCCCTTGATCCCCGGCTCCGTCTCCACGATCTGCGCGATGATGTGGGCCGGAAGCGTCACCCCGACCGGGTTGCCATTGTAAATGGTGATGGTCACCATGATGCCGTCCATCAAGAGCTCCGCGTCCTCCCCCATCACGTCGGCGGGGACGGACACCTGGTCCCCCGACTGCTCGTGCATGAACACGTAGGCGTCACCCTCCGGGTAGATGTACTGCAGGGTACGGTCCTCCACGTCGGCCGGCTCGAGCTTCTCCCCCGAGCGGATGTTGCGCTCGATGGTGTAGCCCGTCAGCATGTTCTTCATCTTGGTGCGGGTGAAGGCCTGACCCTTGCCTGGCTTCACGAACTGGAAGTCAGTCACTACGTAGGGCTGGCCGTCTTGAAGGATCTTCAATCCCTTGCGGATGTCGCTGCTGTCCATGAGGCTCCCGAGGCCGCCGGGGTGGCGGAGGAAAGGCCGGTGCGGAGGACGGAGCGCCGCGCACCGGAGGGCCAGGCTTTTTAGCGGCCGCTCGTGCCCCTTTCAAGCGAAAGCGCCGCAGCCCCGAGAAAGCGGCCTTCTCGGGCGCGGGTTGCCGGCGTGCGGGCGCAGGCTTAGGCCACGCTGGCCGTGGACGAGTACGACCTCGAAGAGATCAAGCGCGAGATCGTGGAGAGCCGCTCGCTCACCATCAAGACCAACAACCTGGTCAACGCGCTGTCGGCGGATCTGAAGAGCATCGCCAAGCGCCAGCAGGGCTACGAGCGGCAGATCTTTCGCAACAACGCGGTGGCCTACGTGGTCACCATGCTCGTGATGTTCGTGGGGCTCAAGGTAGCGTGGGACGCGCGGCTCGACGCCATCCGGGCCGAGGGTAAGAACACCGTGGACAAGCTGGCCGCGGCGGAGGCGGAGCTCCGAGGGCTCCAAGCTGCCGAAGAGCAGCGCCTGCGCACCAGCCAGCGCGCCACGGACTTCTGGGAGCTCATCAGCCAGAACAAGCGGCGGGAGCTCATCGAGAGCTACCCCGAGGTCAGCAAGCTGGCGCTCACGCGCACCGAGCGCGCCGTCTTCGAGCAGGCCGTGGAGCGCTCGAAGAACGAGCTGTCCTTGCTGGCGTATCAGCAGGGGCTCGAGCACGTCCGCACCGGCCGCTGGCACGAGGCGCAGCAGAGCCTCCGAGACTCCCTCAACTACAAGAGCGACGCCTCACACTCCCCCCAGGCGACGCTCGCGCTGGCGCGCGCGCTGCGCGGACTCGGACGTCAGCGCGAGGCCATCCCCATGCTGCTCACGCTCTCGGAGGCGTCGGCGGATCGCGAGGTGATGGACCAAGCCACGTACTTGCTGGCGGAGTGCCAGGTGGACATCCAGGCCTGGAACGACGCGAAGGCCACGCTCCGGAGCTTCCTGCGGCGTTTCCCGGCGAGCGCGCTGGTCAACGACGTACGGCTCAAGCTGGCCACGCTCCAGGCGAGCCACTAGCGGGCGAGCGCCCGCGAGGCGTGGCGTGGCGGCGGCGCGCGGCTCACTCCGTGGCGAACACGCTCAGGCGCGGGCCGCTCCACCAGGGGCCGGCGGCGACGCCCGCGCGAGGCCCGGTCACGACGACCACGTAGTTGGTGCCGTCGCGCAGCTCCGTCGCGCCGCCGCGCTCCAGCGCCGTGCTCCAGCGCTCGGTGAACCAGCGGCTCTTGCCACCGCGTGGCCCGACCGCCAGGCTACCCCCCGTCCACTGCCAGAGCGCGGCGGGCGCGTCGCTGCGGGGCGGGCGCGGCGCCAGCACCCCCCGCTCGAGCGCCGGCGCGATGAGCCTGGGCTCCTCGTCGTGCCCGGCCTCCGAGGCGAGCTCGAAGGCGTCGAGCGCCGTGGAGGCGTTCAAGGCTTGGAGCCCGACGGCGCCGGCGACGACCCGGCGCGTCCGGCGCACGAGCGCCAGGCTCAAGCTGGGCGCGTCCGGCCGATAGCCCGCGCCGCACACGGCCTCCTCTTGGGGGTCGGTGTGGTCGGCCCCGCCCACGCACCCGATGGCCACGAGCAGCACGCTCCGTCCCCCACTGAGGCTGCCCGCCGGCAACACCGGCAGCGCCCCGTGACGGACGAGCGGGGGCTCCGCTGGGCCACCCCCGTCACCCCCGTCCGGCGCCTCGGCGTCCCGTCCGGGGCCCGCGGGAGGCTCGAGCACCTGCCGCGCTACGTCCTCGCAGCGCTGGAGCGATAGCGCGTTGGCGCTGGCCGAGGCGACGACCAGCGGCACGACGTCGTCCCGCGTGGGGTCCACGCCAGGTAGCTCCCGGAGGCTGACGCCCGTCCCCGACGCCAGGCCCCCCGCGGGGAGCGCTGCGCCCTGCGCCGCCCACCCTGCTCCGTCACGGCGCGCGAAGCAGAAGGCGATCCGGGGAGCGTCCACCACGCCATGCACCAAGCTCAGCACGTCGTCACCGACCGGCTCGGCGCCCGCGGCGCCCCCCGCCGCAGCGTCTTGGAGGGCCCCAGCGGCGCCGCCCGAGCCGCCCGCGTCTGCGAGGCTGCCGCCCGAGCCGGCGACCCCCACCACGCCGCGCTCTTCGGCGCAGCCCAGGACGAGGCCCAGGAGCGCCGCGCCCAGCCACCACCCCCCGCCCCGGACGCCGCTCACTCGCTGCCCTCCCGCTGCGTCACCGTCCTCAGCTCCCGACCGCCACGAGCTTTCCGAGCAGCCCGCCGTTGCCCTGGAGCGCGGTGCGCTGCTGATAGAGCCGGAGCCCTCGCAGCCCGCCGAGCTCTTCCCCACCGCCCGCTCGCCCCGGGCCGCCGTGGAGCAGCGTCGGGAGGACCGTCCCCGGGGCGAGGGACTTGTCGGCGATCTTCGAGTCGACGACGACCAGGCGACCGAGCCAGGGGCTCAAGGCCTCGATCAGCGCCGCGAGCTGCTGGCGATCATCCCCATAGAGCGAGCTGACGAGGCCGCCACGGCCGGCACGCACGGCCTCCGCGGCCTCCTCCACGCTCTCGTAGGGGAGCAGGGTGGCGACCGGCCCGAACACCTCCAGCTCGTGGACGCGCGGCGCGCTCAGCGCCCCGGCGGCCTCCAGCAGCATGGGTGAGACGAAGAAGCCCTTGTCCGGCGCCGCCGCCTGCACCTGGGCGGCCGGCTCACCGAACACCACGCGCGTCTGCGTGCGGAGCTCACGCACGCCCGCCTGGAACCGCTCCCGCTGCAGCGCGGTGGTGAGCGGCCCCATCCTCACCGCGTCCTGGCTGGGGTCTCCGACGGTGACGTCCGCCAGCGCCTCACACAGGCGCTCGCGCACCTGCTCGAGCAGCGCGCGCGGCACCAGCACACGCCGGATGGCGGTGCACTTCTGTCCGGCCTTCTGCGTGATGTCCCGCGTGACGTCTCGGACGAAGGCGTCCACCACGTTGGGCGGCGCGTCCGGCAGGAGCACCGCGGCGTTCAAGCTGTCCGCCTCCACGTTGACACGCGCTCCGCTGGCGAGCACGCGGGGGTGGCTCTTGATGCGCTCTCCCGTGGCGCTGCTGCCGGTGAAGGCGATGGTGTCTTGCCACTGGACGTGGTCGAGGAGCTCTCCGGGTGCGCCCGACAGCAGCGACAGCGTGCCGGCCGGCAAGACGCCGGCCTGGAGGGCCAGCTCGACGCTGCGCCAGGTGACCAGCGCCGTGCTGGGCGCGGGCTTGGTGAGCACCGGCACGCCCGCCAGCCACGCGCAGGCCGCCTTCTCCGCCCAGCCCCAGGTGGGAAAGTTGAAGGCGCCGATGTGGACCGCGACGCCGTGACGCGGCGCCAGCACGTGCCAGCCCTGGAGGCGCGCGCCGGCGACCTCCGTCGGCTCGCCGTCGAGCAGCCAGCGCTTGTCGCCGAGCTGCTTGCCGAGCGCGGCGTAGGCCGACAACGTGGCCGTCGCGCCGTCGATGTCGAACTTGGCGTCACCGCGGGTGTTGCCGCCGTTACGGACGGCCAGCTCGATGAGCTCCTCACGCGCGCCGTGCAGCGCGCGGCTCACGGCCTCGAGCAGCGCGCCCCGCTCCTGGAAGCTGAGCCGCCGTAGCGCAGGCCCCCCCACGCGGCGCGCGTGCTCCAGCGCGGGCCCAACGGGCAAGCCCACCGTGGAGGCGCGCGCGAGCGGCTCCTCCGTGGACGGATCGAGCAGCGTCTCGAAGGGCTCCGCGCCCGTCACCCACTCATCGCACAGGTAGCTGGGGATGGTCTGCATGGGCTGTCCTCACAGCACCTGGAGCAGCTCGACGTCGAACACCAGCATGCCCGCGGGCGCGCCGGGGCGCGAGGGCTTCTCGCCGTAGGCGAGCTCGGCCGGGATCCAGAAGCGCATCTTGTCTCCCTCACGCATGAGCTGCAGCCCCTCCGTCCAGCCCTTGATGACCTGCGTGACCCCGAAGCTCGTGGGCTCGCCGCGCACCACCGAGCTGTCGAACATCTTTCCGTCCGTGGTCCAGCCCGTGTAGTGCACGCGGACGCGGTCCGCGGTAGTGGGCTTCTTCGTGCCCTTGCCCGCGGAGAGCAGCCGGTACGCTAGCCCGCTCTTGGTCTTGGTGGCGTTGGCGGGGGGCGCCTTCACGTCCGTGGGGGCGACGGGCGGCGCGCTGATCTCCAGCAGCTCCACGTCGAAGGTGAGCTGCCCGGCGGGCGCGCCCGGACGCGCCGGGGTCTCGCCGTAGGCGAGCTCCGCGGGGATCCAGAGCCGGCGCTTCTCCCCCACTACCATGAGCTGCAGCGCCTCCGTCCAGCCCTTGATGACCTGCGTGACTCCGAAGCTCGTGGGCTCGCCGCGCACCACCGAGCTGTCGAACATCTTTCCGTCTGCCGTCCAGCCGGTGTAGTGCACCTTCACGCGATCTTCCGGCTTGGGTTTGTCCTTGCCGGTGCCCGCCGTGAGCACCTTGGTCACCAGACCACTCGGCGTCTTCTTGGCGTCCGCCGGGGGCTTGGCCACGTCCTCGGGCGCCGGCACCTCCTGCTTCTCCGGGGCCTTGGGCTGGGCCACTTGGAGCGGCCTGTCCCCGACGAAGTCCTTGAGGGAGGTGATCTTGGGTTGAGCCGCGCCCGTGCTCGAGGCGACGGGCTGCTGGGTGTTCTCTGCGTCGACCACCACGTCGGGCTTACAGGCCGGCGCGAGGGAGACCATGCTCAAGGATCCGAGGAGAATGAGGCTAGGGCGCATAGGGGCCCAGAGTCTTAGAGCAATTCCGCGCGGCTGCACACGCTCCACCCCACACCGAGGTGTAGCGGGGCGGCGCCCTCGCGTGGAGCCGGCTACGGAGCGGCAGCGCAGCAGTCCTGGGGCCTGCGCTCCTGGCAGCGCTGGCCGGGCAGGGCGCGCCAGGTGACCCGCTGACAGCTCCCGGCGCAGCTCTGCACGGCGATCCCGCCACAGGCGCCGGGACCGCTGAAGTCGAGCTCGCCCTCCCCCAGCGACGCCGCGCGGCACTCCAGGGCGGCGCTGGGCGGGTCCTCGTCACCGCCGCAGCAGCGCGCCGGACTGCAGCGCCGACAGGCGCACTCTCTCGAGTGCGTGATGCTGGCCCCGGGCATGGCGCTGGGCGTGAAGCGCGGCGGGGGAGGCAGCTCCGCGGCGCAGGCCATGGCCGCGATCGAGAGCCAGGCCCCGCCTCTCAGCACCTTGGCCTCGCCCAGGCTCGCATCCCCTCGAGCTTAGGCGCGCAGCTCCATCCTGGCGAGGCAGTAGGGCCGCCCAAGCTCCGCGAAGGGGCGCCCCTCGAGCAGCGCGGGCGACTCCGGGTAGAGGGCCCCGAGCACCGCATGGCCATCGCCCGTGCGCAGCAGCTGCAAAGCCCAGCGCGCGCGATCTCCCGCGAAGCAGGGCTTGCGGTAGGCGACCTCCACGCGCCGCGCCAGCAGCGCGGTGCGCTCACCACGCCGCGCCAGGGCTCGAAGCGCCGCGTCCTCGAGCAGCCGCGGGTACACCAGGAAATTGACGTGCTGGTTGAGATCCGTATGCGTCAGCCCGAAGGCCACGGGGACGGGGTCGAGCTGCGGCGCTGGGTCGAGGAGCTCGGCGCCCGGAGGCGGCGTGAGCAGGCCCTCGGGCGCCTGCCAGCTCAACCGCTCCGGGGGCAAGCTGGGCAGATCGGGCTCGTCCAGGCTGAGCACGCGGTGCTCCCCGGCCTTGGCCGCGGGGCGCGTGAAGACGTGGCGCCCGAAGGCGCGCGCCGCGAGCACCCGGGGGGCGCCGGGCTCCTCGGCGACCCCGTAGGGCGCTCCTCGCCCCGCGTGCGACTCGAGCCACACGTCGAAGAGCAGACGGTTGACGGCGCCCGCCTCGTCCGTGGTGTGACCGAGGCGATAGCGCACCTCGTGCTCGGCGGCGCGCATGAGGCTGCACCGCTCCTCCCCTGCCTCCAGGGCGATGGTGGTGAGCACCGCGCGCACGCCGCGCGCGCTCAGCCGCGACAGCGCCCGCGCGCCCTCCGCCTTGCCCCACAAGATGCTCCCGATGGGGGGCCAGATCCCCTCCATCCTCAGCCGACCATCTTGCGTCAAATCTTCGAAGCGGAAGGGCGTGGCGCCACTGGCCCGCTGCTCGGCGGGGACGCTGGGGGCGGGAGGGATGAAGGGGTCGGCCATGCGGGCGCGCTACGCTAGTGGAGCGCACCCCACGCGCAAGCTAGGCCTCGAAGGTCTGCGCTGGGGTCTGCACCGGGTGCGCGTGGTTGAGCGGCCCGTGGCCCTTGCCGAAGCCCGGCGCCGTCTCCAGCGCGCGCCGCACGTAGGCGCGCGCCCTCGTGACCGCGTCCGCCAGCGTGAGCCCCTCCGCGATGCCCACCGCGACGGCGCTGGCCAAAGTACAGCCGGTGCCGTGCGTGCTGCGGGTCTCGATGCGGGGGCTCTCGAAGCGGTGCACGCTGCCGTCCGCCGTCACGAGCACGTCCGTGACGAGCGCGCCGGGCAGGTGACCGCCCTTGAGCAGCACCGCCGAGGGGCCGAGCAGCAGCAGCCGCGAGGCCACCTCCTCCAGCTCCTCCACCGAGCGCAGCGGGCGGCCGCTGAGCACCTCCGCCTCCGGCACGTTCGGCGTGAGCAGCGCGGCGCGCGGCAGCAGCTCCGCGATGAGCGCGCCCACCGCGTCCCGGGGGAGCAGCGGCGCTCCGCCCTTGGCCACCATCACCGGATCGACCACGAGCGGCACGCCCCGCGCGTGGCGCTCCAGGGCCCGCGCCACGCGCAAGATGAGCGCCTCGCTGCCGAGCATGCCCGTCTTGAGCACGTCCGCGCCCAGATCGTCCAGCACCACGGCGATCTGCCGCTCCACGAAGGCGGGGTCCACCGGCAGCACGTCGTGCACGCCCAGGGTGTCCTGCACCGTCAGCGCCGTGACCGCCGTCGTGGCGTAGCCGCCGAGGGCCGTCACGGTCTTGAGGTCCGCCTGCAGCCCGGCGCCGCCGCCGGAGTCCGAGCCCGCGATGATGAGCACCCTGGGGATCATGCCGCGCTGCTTGTGGCTCGCCCGAGGCGGCGGGGTCAAGGGGGCCTAGCGCTGAGACGTTGCCCAGCCGCCGGGCGCGCCCCTGATCCGGCGGCTGCGCCGGCAGATCAGGGGACAAGTGACCGAATGTGCTGAGGAACCGGTGCAGTATGAGCTTCACCCTGGAGGTGAAGCTCCCGCTCCCGCTCCCGCTCCCGGACGCAGCGCGCCGGACCCCGATCCGCGCACGCACGCCAACACGGCTCGCTTGCGCCACGGCCCGGATGAATTTATCGCGCAGGTCCACGTCAAAAGCGCATGGCACGAAAGCGAAGTGATGACCTGCTAGCGTTCGAGTTCGTCGCGGACGACGATGACGAGGCGGTCACGGCATGGTCAGGGCTGACGCTCATCGTCGACTCGATGCGGAAGCTCGGACTCGCCGAGCACGCAAAGAAGCTCGGACTCCGCCAACGAGCGAGCGGGCACGACGAGTTCCAGTTGCTGACGGCCTTCGTCTTGTTGTTCACCGCCGGCGGTGACTGCATGGACGACATCCGGCCGCTCCGTGAAGATCGAGCACTCGCTCGACTGCTCGGGTGCCGCAGTCGTGCTGGCCGATCAGTTCCGCGACGGGAACGTCCCTGCAGGCATGGGCAATGCGCCGATCGTCGAGACCGCGCTCGCGGCCCTGCCGAAGAGCGTGACCGAGGTGCGCCTACGCGCGGACTCGGCTCTCTACGAAGAAAAGGTCCTGAAGCTGCTCGTCGAGCGAAACGTGGGCTTCGTGGTGAGCGCGGACATGAGCCCAGAGCTCCGAGGCGCTGCACGACGTGACGAAAAACGAGCTCGGCGCTGGGACGATGCCGAGCGGCAAGCTCGGTGCGAACGCGGCTTGGTACAGGCTCAACCTGCTGACCTTCAGCTTGTTGTCGCTGCTCAAGCAGCTCGCGCTCGACGACGAGATGCACGATGCCCGTCCGAAGCGCCTGCGCCTGCACGTGTTCGCGGTGGCTGCGTGTGTCGTGCGGCATGCAAGAGGACTGTTCGCGCGGAGTGTTCGGCGAGCTCTCCCGAGGCTTGAAGGGGCCCGCGCTCATCTCGCCGACCTTGTGACGATGCCCGCACCTGCCTGAGCGTCGAAGCTCCGTGACGAGTGCCTCCGCGCTGCCATGAGCGTCTGCTGCAACGTCGCGGAGGGCGCCGGGCGCGTGTCGAAGGCCGACAAGGCGCGCGCGTTCACTATCGCCCGCGGCGAAGCGCTCGAGGCGTTTGCCGCCCTCGAGGTCGCTGCCATCACCGGCGAGGCGGAGCCCGCCGATGTCGAGCGCTGTCTGCTCCTCACCGATCGGCTCTACGGGCTGCTCACGGGCCTCATCCGCGCCCGCTGAGCGCCGCCATATCACGGCCGCCGC
>CAUJEM010000095.1 GCA_963169915.1 Myxococcota bacterium | reverse complement strand
CAGCAAGAGGCCGCGCGGCGCGCGGCAGCCGCGCGGCTCTATCGACGGCGCGGCGTCGGGCCGGAGGTCGTCGCGAAGGCCATCGCGGACGCGGTGGAGCACGACACCCCGGTGGCGCCCGTGACGCCGGAGGCCCACCTCATGCGCTGGCTGTCCCGCGCCACGCCGGAGCTGATGCGCCAGGTGGGCCAGCGAGATCTGGACCGGCTCCTGCGCTGAGCCTCGCTCGACCTCAGTCGGACGTCGCGCGGGTGGAGGGCGCCCTTGGCACCGCGCCGGCCTTCGGGGACAATGCAGCGCATGAAGGTTGCGCGCGCGTGGCTCTTGGGAGGGACGCTGCTGGTCGCGTGCTCATCGGGCTCAGCCAGCCCGGGCAGCGCCTTCGCGGAGCGCTGCGAGCTGGAGCCCGTGCATCACGGTGAGGGGACGTACTACGACGCGGACGGCAGCGGCAACTGCAGCTTCCCAGCGACGCCGGGAGATCCGATGGTCGCCGCGCTCAACGAGCGCGACTATGGGGACGCGGCGTACTGCGGCGCTTGCGCGCGCGTGACGGGGGCGCTGGGCACCGTCACGGTGCGGATCGTGGACCGCTGCCCGGAGTGTCAGCCGGGGGATCTGGACCTCAGCCCCCAAGCGTTCGACAGCATCGACGAGCACCGCAAGGGGCGCGTCCCCATCGAGTGGACAGTGGTGCCCTGCGAGGTGCAGGGGCCCATCGACTACCACTACAAGGACGGCGCGAACCCCTGGTGGCTCGCCGTGCAGATCCGCAACCACCGCCACCCCATCGCCGGCGTGGAGGCCAGGGCTAGCGGGCAGAGCGCCTGGCGTCGGCTCACGCGCGCTCGCTACAACTTCTTCCTCGAGCCCTCGGGGCTGGGGGAGGGGCCCTATGATTTCCGCGTCACCGACGTGTACGGCGGAGTCGTCGAGGACCACGGTGTGCCCTTCAGTGGGGAGTCCACCACGGCTTCGGGCGGCCAGCAGCTCCCCCTGTGCGGAGGGAGCTAGGGCGGGCGCGTGGACCCCAAGGCCAGCGCCCGCTCGCGTGGGTCGGTCGGACGGCGCCGCGCTCGCCCCTGAAGTCTCGTGGGGAGAGCGCGCGCCGAGGTCCGCTCTCAGTCCATCCGGACGTACTCGAAGTCCACCGGGCGGCCCTTGATGCCGCGCTTGGGCGGAGCGATCCAGTGGGCCATCTTCCCGGGCTCGTACACCGGCTGGCTCATCAGGTGGTGGATGTACGCCTCGTCCGCCTCGGTGGGGAGCCAGGCGTCGCGCCGAGCGTCCCACGCGGCTTGGGTCAGCAGCTCGCCCTCCACGCTGACGGGGACGCCCGCGAAGAGCCCCACTTGGCGGTTGAAGCGCCGGCTCGGGAGCTTGAACTGGAAGTCGATGCCGGCCTCCGTGAGCAGCTTGTTGAACTTGTCCACCCCACGCTGGGAGTCCTCCACGTAGGCGTCACGAAGGACCTCGTTCATGGCGTTGCGCAGCGCGACCTCTTCGCGCGTCAGCTTGCCGTCCTCGAGGACGTCCATGGCGTAGTAGGCGTCGAGCGCCGAGTGCTCCTCGAAGCGATCTTCATGCGCGCGCCCCTTCAGGCCGCTGGCGAAGTAGTGGGCGGCGTTGCTGGAGACCTCACCCCCGAACAGATCCAGGCTGAGGCTGTACCAGTAGTTCATGTACTTCTGGATGGTGGGAAGATCGATGACCCCGTGCCGACGTGGGTCGTCGCTGGGGTGTTGCTTCATGATCTCCGCCGTCCGCTCCACGATGCGCAGGATGCCCGTCTCCCCCACGAACATGTGGTGAGCCTCCTCCGTGAGCATGAAGCGGGTGGTCCGGCTGAGCGGGTCGAAGGAGCTCTCCGCCAAGGCGAGGAGCTGATACTTTCCGTCACGGTCGGTGAAGTACGTGAACATGTAGAAGCTGAGCCAGTGCTGCATGGGCGCGTTGAAGGCGCCGAGGATGCGCGGGTTGTCCGGGTTGCCGCTCCGGCGCTGCAGCAGGGCCTCCGCCTCCTCGCGCCCGTCTCGCCCGAAGTAGCTGTGGAGCAGGTAGACCATGGCCCACAGGTGGCGGCCCTCCTCCACGTTCACCTGGAAGAGGTTGCGCAGGTCATAGAGGCTGGGGCAGGTCTTCCCGAGGAAGCGCTGCTGCTCCACGCTGGCGGGCTCGGTGTCCCCCTGAGTGACGATGAGGCGGCGCAGGGCGTTGCGGTGCTCGCCGGGCACCTCTTGCCAGACGGGCTTGCCGTAGTCGTCCCCGAAGCCGATGGTGCGGTTGGGGACCGGGTCCGCCAAGAAGATCCCCCAGCGGTACTCCGGCATGCGCACGTAGTCGAAGTGCGCCCAGCCGTCCGTGTCGGCGCTGATGGCGGTGCGCAAGAAGATGTCTTGGAGCTGGAAGCCCTCGGGCCCCATCTCCCGCCACCAGTCGAGGAAGCTGGGCTGCCATTGCTCGAGCGCCCGCTGGAGCCGGCGGTCCTCCGCGAGGTTGACGTTGTTCGGGATCTTCTCGTTCGTAGCGATGTTGCTCATGGCGGTGTTCCTCGGGCGGGGGCTCAGGTGCGGCGGTAGTCGAAGCTGGGGCGTTCAGGGGTACCGTAGACGGTGAGGGCGCCGCGCTCGCCCACGGCGTTGGGACGCTGGAAAATCCAGTTTTGCCACGCGGAGAGGCGCCCGAAGATCTTGGTCTCTAGCGTCTCGGGGCCCGCGAAGCGCAGGGAGGCCTCCATCCCGGTGAGGGCGTCCGGGGAGAAGGCGGCGCGCTCCTCGATGGCGATGCGGACCTCATCCTCCCAGTCGATGTCGTCCGGCGTGAAGGTCACCAGCCCCTGCCGGAGCGCCTCACCGGCGCTCAACGGCGCCGTGAGGCGCCGGAGCGCCTCGACGTGCGCGGGGTCGTTGAGGAAGCGCGTCTGCAGGCGGGTCAGCCCGTTGGACATGGGCAGCGGCCCGAAATTCATGGGCCCGAGCTGCAGCGTGGGGCCACCCTCCGCGTCCAGCATGAAGCTGCGGTCCGCCGCGAAGACGAGCTCCGCGAGGCTCCCGGCGACCGCCACCCCCTCCCCGAGGATGGCGAAGAGGGTGCGCGCGGACAGATCCAGGCGCTTGAGCACGCGCTTCATGTGGAGCAGGATCTCTTTGGCGAACCAGTCGCTGCTCGCCAGCTTCAGCAGCGCCGCGTCCGCCGCGAGAACCGTCGCTGGATCTCCAGAGACCTTCAAGATCCACAGCCCGATGTGCTGGTGGTTGAAGCGGAGCTCCAGCATGGCCGCGTCCAGCTCTCGGAACGCCTGCAGCGCCCAGGTGCTCGCCCCAAGCTCGCGCAGGGCGCTCGCCGTCTCCGGTTGAGCGGCGCGCGGCCCGCGCAGCTCCAGCTCCGCCGTTCGCCGCGCCTCGTCGAGGCGCAGCGTGACGTGCTCCCAGGCGACGCCGTGGCCGTCCTCCGTGCGTCGCGGGGTGAGCGGGGTGAGCGCCACCCCAGGACCGCTGCGCTCGGTGGCGGCGCCGCGCAGGCGCTCGACGCTGGCCTGGAGGCCGGCTTGAAAGCGGCTCCGTGGGATGCTCTCGTCCACGAGGCCCCACTCGACCGCGCGCTTGCCCCGCACGCCCTCGGCGACGGTGCTGAAGGCGTCGGCGAGATCACGGCGCACCTTGCGCTTGTCGACCAGGCGGGTGAGCCCCCCCGTGCCCGGGAGCACCCCGAGCAGGGGGACCTCCGGCAAGCTCACGGCGCTGTTGCCGTCCTCCGTGAGCACGATGTGCTCACAGGCCATGGCCAGCTCGTAGCCGCCGCCGGACGCCGTCCCGTTGAGCGCGCAGAGGGTCTTGATGCCCGTGTGGTCTGCGAGATCTTCCAGATAGAGCCGCGTCTCGTTGGTGTACTTGCAGAAGTTGACCTTGAAGGCGTGGCTGCTGCGCCCCAGCATGTAGATGTTGGCCCCCGAGCAGAAGATCTTGTCTTTCTCGCTCGTGATGACCAGCACCTTGACCTCCGGGTGTTCGAAGCGGAGCCGCTGGATGGCGTCCGCCAGCTCGATGTCCACGCCGAGGTCGTAGCTGTTGAGCTTGAGCACGTAGCCGGGGCGCAGCCCGCCGTCTTCCACGACGTTCATCGCGAGCGTGGCGACGTCGCCCTGGAGGTCGAGCGTCCAGTGTCGATACGTCGAGGGGTGGGCGTCGAAGGAGATGGGGAGCGAGTCCGTGGAGCTTTCAGCCATGACGGGCGGCAGTGTAGTGCAGGCCGCGATGAGGCTCCCTGAAAAACACTCCCTAAGGTGAGCTTTGGGCTCGGGGGGGGCTCACCACTGGACCTTGACGGTGGGCGGCTGACACTCCGCCTCCGCCTGCGCCAAGTCCACCGTGACCTTGACGGTGGTGCTGCCGTGGGGCGCAGCGCGGAGATCCAGCCCCGGGAGGGCGCTCACGTCGGCGCGCGGCACGACCTGATCCGCGCGCAACGCCCGCACCACCTCCGGAGCCCCGATGACCGTGACGTCGACAAAGCGCGGTGAGGTAAAGCCCCCGGTCACCCCGATGATTTCCACGGGCCGCTTCGCGAAGCGCACCTCTGTGACACGGCGCGCCACGGTGACGGTGACGGTGGCCGCTTGCGGCCCCACGTAGGCCGCGCGCGGCGGCGGCGCGTCGATGGCGATGCGCCGCGGATAGCGACCCTCGGAGAGGCCGGAGACGTCGAAGGCGGCCAGGCGCGCGAACTGCAGCACCTCCACCTGAGAGCGTGGCCCCGTGATGGAGATCTCCGTGGGCTCCACGTGCGGCTCGCCCTTGACCTGGAACCCCTCCGCGGGGGTGCCGGTGATGCTCGCCTGGATGGGGAGCTGGCGTGTGACGATGTCTTGCCAGTCGAGCTCCACCATGGGCGGATCGATGGTGGTCACCTCGAGCCCGGGGGGGAGGCTGAAGTCCGCGGCGCTGAAGCTGATGGCGTCCTTCTGTCCATCGGTGAGATCGAGCTCCACGGGGGCGATGCCGCCACGGGTGAACTGGTCGATCGCGCGCGCCGAGCCGCGCAGCGTCAAGTGAAGGTTGGCGGGCATCTGCGTCATCAGCTCCCGCTTCTGCGCGCCCACGGGCATGCGCAGCACCACGCCGACGGGCACGGTGCGAAGCTGCTGATCCTCTTGTCCGTGCAGGTACACGAACATCCCGATGGAGAACGCGAGGGACGCCAGCTTCAGCGTGAGGTTCTCCGTGAAGGCCGCCGCGAGCCACGCGGTCGCCGCGGTGAGGGGCGGGGAGCCGCTGGCCATCAGGTGCTCGCCTCCGGCTCGTCCCCGGGGGAGCGTTGGGGCTCGAGCAGCGGCTCCACGGCGGTGGCGCTGGTCAGCGTGATGGTGCGCGGCTCGGCGGCCACGAGCGGCTGGGCGGTGCCGAGCCGGGGGAGCGCCGCCGGAGAGGGCTCGGGCTCCGGCTGCGCCAAGCTGCGGAGCGGCTGACGCGGGGGGAGGGGGGGCTCGCTGAGCTCAGCGCCGTCCTCCGGGAGCTCCTGAAGGGCCCGGATGGGGCGCCGGGAGGGCGGTGGGGCGTCGTCGTCGCGGCCGGGGAGCACGATCCGGATGGGGGCGGCGGGGCTCGGCTCTCCCCCCCGCCGCTCGGAGGCCGAGCTGGGCGTGAGCAGGGCCTCCCCGCGCTCCGTGGGACGCCTCACGGGCAGCGCGCGCGCCGCCGCGCTCGAGGGCTTGCCCCTCTTGCCGGTGAGCTTCGGCAGGAGCGTGCCGTCGAGCGCGGTGCGCAGCTTCGGACCGTCGAGGCTGGGCACGTGGGACCCTTTGGAGAAAAAGCTGATGATGCCCCGCTCTTCACTCACCACCACCACGGCGGCGTCCGTCTCCTCGGTGATTCCATAGGCGGCGCGGTGACGCGAACCAAACTGCTGGTCGAGCGGGCTCTGGTCCGGCATGGGGAAGAACACGCCCGCCTTGGCGATCCGGAAATTCCTGATGATGACCGCGCCGTCGTGCAGCTTGTTCGTGCCGTCGGGGATGAACAGCGACACGAGCAGCTCTCGCGAGACGATCGCGTCCAGATCTTTGCCCTTGTTGGCGCCGACGAATTCGTCGAGGTTGGCGTCTTGCTCGATGGCGATGATGGCGCCGATGCGGTGCTTGGCGAGCTCCGTGGCGGCGTCCACCACCTCGTCGATGAGGCGCGCCTCTTGTGTCTTGCGGCTGCCGAACCAAGCGCTGGGCCCGACGCGCATGAGGGCGCGACGGATGTCCGCCTGGAAGACGACCACGACGATGAGCAGCGCGCTGCTGATGACGGTGCTGACGAGGCTGAGCACCACCGTGAGGCGCAGCGCCTGGGCCACCACGTACAGCAGGAAGATGGCGGCCAGGCCGCCCGTGATCTGCAAGGCGCGCGTGCCACGGAGGACGAGCAGCGCGCGATAGGCCAGGTAGTAGACGAGGGCGATGTCGAGGGCGTCTCGCCCGAGCTGCGCCGCGGAAGCCTGGCGGAAGTAGTGCAAGAGCCCCTCGACGAGCGCCATCAGCCGACCTCCGCGAGCAAGGTGCGCTCGACGAGCAGGGCCTGGCGCATGGCGGCGACGTCGTGGACACGGAGCAGCAGCGCTCCGTGGCGGGCGGCGTGGAGCCCGGCGGCGATGCTGCCGCCGAGCCGCTCCGAGGGTGGCGCGGGTGCCGCCTTGGCGATGAAGGACTTGCGACTGGCGCCCACGACCAGGGGGACGCCGAGCGCCGCGAGCTCACCGAGCCCCGTGAGGAGCTGGAACGAGTGGCGCGCGCTCTTGGCGAACCCGAGCCCAGGATCTAGCCAGACGTCCTCCGGCGCGAGGCCCGCGGCCAGCGCGCGCGCGCGCGCTGCGAGCAGCTCCGCGATGACCTCCGCGACGACGTCCTGGTAGCCGTCTTCCGGGTACTCCGAGAAGCCTGCCATGGCGGACATGGGGCCCCGCGAGTGCATGATGATGAGCGGGGCCCGGTGCCGTGCCGCCACCGCCGCCAGCTCCGGATTCGCGAGGCACGACACGTCGTTGATGAGCCGCGCGCCCCACCGCAGCGCCTGCTCCGCCACCTCTGGCAGGGTGGTGTCCACGCTGACCGTGGCGCCTCGCGCGACGGCCGCCGTGACCGCGGGCTCGAGCCGCTCGAGCTGGACCCTGGCGGGGACGCTGGCCGAGCCGGGGCGCGTGCTCTCCGCGCCGATGTCGAGCACGTCCGCGCCCTCGGAGAGCAGCCGCTCCCCGTGCGCGACCGCGTCGTCCGGCGCGAGGAAGCGACCCCCGTCGGAGAACGAGTCCGGGGTGACGTTGAGCACGCCCATCAGCGCGGCGCCTTGGGCGCGGCGAGTAGAGCTGAGGACGTCGAATAGAGACCCCACGGCGCATCTCTAGCAAGAGTTGGGCCGAGCGACAATGCGGTTGTCAATTCACGTCTTTAGCTGGGCGTTTGGGCATGGCGAGCCGCTCATAGCGTTGCGCGCCGGGCCTGCTTCGATCTAGCGTGGCGCTCGCCCGCGCTCGGCGCGGCGCTCGAACCAAGATGCTGCTCTCTCGGGTCAGAGCGGGCCCCCTCGCTGGCCTGGTGCTGAGCGTCGTGTTCGCGGCGGTGATGACCTTGGTGCTCGTGGGCGAGCAGCTCTGGCCCGGCGCGTCGCCCAGCGAGGGCGCCCCCACGGCCGTCACGCTGCGGATCCCCGTCGGCCCGGGCGTCCCCACGTTCCTGGACGACGGGCCCTGGTCCGTCCTCGCGCGTGAGCAGCTGATCATCCCGCGAGGCACCGTCTTGAGGGCCGACGAGCCAACGCACGCGACGGCCCTGTCCTGGCTCCGGCAGCGCCCCGCCCTGGGGGCCCAGCCGCTGCTCGGGAGCTTCGCGCTCTTCTTTACGCTGTCGATGGCGCTCGGCGCCTACCTGCGGCGCTTCGGACAGAGCCGCTTGCGGCTGCTCCGAAGCCAGATCGGCCTGATGGTGGCGCTGCTGGGGATGGGCGTCTTGGCGAAGCTCGGGCTGCTGCTGACGGCGCTCCCGCAGTATTGGATCCCCATCAGCGCGGTGCCCGTCTGGGTCGCCAGCAGCTTCGACCGGCGGACCGCCTTCGTCGTGACGGTGGTGCTGGGCTTCAGCTTGGCGCTGCTGGTGCGCCTGGAGCCGGTGCTGCTCGCGGTGCTGCTCAGCCGCGGGATGGCGGCCACGCTCTATTACCTGAACCGCAAGCGCAAGCGGCACATGGTGCTCTCCTGTAGCTTGGCAGGGCTCAGCGCCGCGCTCATCTACATCGCGCTGCGCGCGACCTTCGACGGCAGCTTCGGGCTCTGGCAAGATCTACGCCTGGGCGAGGGCTCGGACGTGCTGGCGTGCGCCGGGGGAGGGCTGCTGGCGGGGCTGTTGGCGGCGCTCTTGAGGGCGCCGCTCGAGCGGCTCTTCGGGCGCGTCTCTCGGGAGCGGCTGCTCGACTTGACCGATCTCGAGCAGCCCATCTTGCAGAAGATCGCGCAGGAGGCGCCGGGCACCTGGGAGCACTCTCGCGCGATGGCCAACCTCGCCGAGCAAGCCGCCAGCGCCATCGGCGCGGACGCGCTGCTCACGCGGGTGGGCGCGTACTACCACGACGCCGGCAAGACGGCGCAGGCCAAGTACTTCGTGGAGAACCTGGGCCCGGACGATCGCTCGCCCCATGACGCGCTGGAGCCGGACGTGAGCGCAGACGCCATCATGGCGCACGTGGTGATCGGGACGAAGCTGCTCCGCGAGGGTGGCGCGCCGGAGCCGGTGGTGGAGTTCGCCTACACCCACCACGGCACGCAGCTCGTGGAGTACTTCTGGGAGCGCTGCAAGGAGCAGGGCAACCCCAAGGGGCTCGCGGAGGAGGCCTTTCGCTACCCTGGGATGAAGCCCCAGACCAAGGAGACGGCGATCTTGATGTTGGTGGACTCCATCGAGGCGGCCTCGCGCACCATCGATCCCCCGGAGCGCGGCCATTTCGAGGCGATGGTGCAGCGAGTGCTCTTCACGAAGCTGGCCTCCGGCCAGCTCGACGACTCCGGGCTCGAGCTGGCAGATCTCCGGACCATCGCCACGCGCATGACGGACACCCTCGTCAACATGAACCATCACCGCATCAAATACCCCTGGCAAGCCAAGACGGCGCATGAGTTTGGCGTCCCAGCGCGCGCCGTTCGACAGTACCCCTCGGGGGGCTATGAGCCCGTGGGAGCCTCCACGCGCCGACCCAAGAGCCCCGCCGCGTCCCCCTCCAGCGACGACGACCCCGGAGCCGGGAGCTCATGAGGTCGCAGGGCTTCGTGCGAGGGCTCTTCGCCGGGCAGGTCCCCGAGCAGCTCGTCATCCCCTACGTGGCCCTCGAGGACGCGGAGCTCAAGCAGGTCCACCGCTTGGTGGCGCAGTTCAACGAGATCGCCGCGCAGCACATCGACGCGGCGGTGGTGGACGCCTCCGGGCAGCTCCCGCAGGCCGGGCTCGAGGCGCTGGCCCAGGCCGGTTTTTTTGGGCTGCTCGTGCCCGTCGAGCAAGGGGGGCTCGGGCTGTCCGTCAGCGCGGCGGCGCGCGTCTTGGAGGAGATCGCCAGCTGTGACGCCTCCGTCGCGACGCTGCTCTACGTCCACTCCGCCATCGGCCTGCGCGCCCTGCAGCGGTTCGGCTCGGAAGAGCAGCGCGCTCGCCTCGTGCCTCGCCTGGCGCGAGGCGAGGGGGTCGTGGCGGGGCGAGGGATCGCCGCCTTCGCGCTCACGGAGTCTGGCGGCACGGACGCCGCGGGGATCCGCACCTACGCGGAGTGGGCGCCAGCGCGCGGCCGCTACGTCTTGCAGGGGAGCAAGCCGCTCGTCATCGGCGCGGAGCGGGCGGAGATGCTCGTGCTGGTGGCGCGGACCACGCCGCCCGAGCACGGCGCCAAGCCGCGGCTCACGGCGTTCTTGGTGGAGCCCAGCCATGGCTACGTGGTCCGCCCGCGTCAGCAGACCCCGGGGCTGCGCGCCCTGCCGGTCAACGAGGTCGTGTTCGACGGCGTCGAGCTGCCGGAGAGCGCGCGTCTCGGGGAGGTGGGGCGCGGCTACAACCTGACGCAGGAGGTGATCGACGGCGCTCGGCCGCTCTACGCTGCCATCACGGTCGGGCAGATGCGGTCCATCTTGGCCTACACCGTCAAGCACGCCATCCAGCGCCGCACCCAAGGGCGCGCCATCGGGGAGTACCCGGCGCTCCAAGACAAGGTGACGCGCATCGTGGCGGATCTGTTCGCCGTGGAGTCCATGACCTACCTGGCGACCGGGCTCATCGATCGCGGCGTCGCCGACACGACCCTGGAGAGCGCCATCTGCCGCGTGGCCTCGGTGGAGGCGCTCTGGCGTGTCGTCAACGACGCGTCGCAGGTGGTCGCCAGCCGCGCCTACGTGGCGGGCGCGGAGCTGGACCGCTGGCTGCGCGACGCGCGCGGTGGGTTCGTCCTCGACGCCACCAACGAGACCGTCCGCAGCTACATCGCGCTGACGGGGCTGCGCGGACAGTCGGCGCGCGCGGGGGGAGAGCCACGGCCGCGCCGAAGCTGGCTGCGGCGGGCGGTGGCGCCCGAGCGCCCGGAGTGGCGCACGGAGCTGACGCTGGCGCACCCGCTCCTGGCGCCGGAGGCCCAGGTGTTCGCCAGCAGCGCGCGGAGCTTCGCTCAGGCGACGGCCGAGCTGCTCCGGCACCATCGCGCCGATGTCGCGGAGATGCAGACCACGCACCTGCGCGTCGCCAACACCGCCATCGATCTGCTGGCGCTGGCCGCGTGCATCGCGCGCGTCACTCGAGAGGTGTCGGCGCGCGGTGAGGACGGCGCCCGCCGCAAGCTGGACGTCACGCGGATGTTCGCCGCGGCGGCAGAGCGCCGGATGCGGGCCAACATCGCGGGGATGGGCCACAATGACGACTCGCTGCGCCGGGTCATCGCGGCGCGCATCTACGCGGACCGTGGCTACCCCTTCGACGTGATCTGAGCCGCGCCATGTCCCTGCCCTTCCCGGAGTATTGGCCGACGCCCAGCCCCACAGTGGCCTTTCGGGAGCGTCGTCGCCGCTGGGCTGAGCGCTTCTCCGGCAACGCGGTGCTCGCGGCGGGCTTGTCGCGACCACGCAACTTTCACGCCAGTCGCTTCCCGTTCCGCGCGGAGAGCCACTTCTTGTACTTCGTCGGGCGGCACTTGGAGGGGGCACTGCTCGTCTTGCGTGAGGGTCAGCCGACGCTCTACCTCGAGCCCCCGCACCCGGACGAGGCCCTGTGGTCGGGGCCGACGCCGTCGCTGGAGCAGCTCGAGCGGGAGCTCGAGCTGCCGGTGCGCCCGCACGCCGAGCTGGAGCTGGACGAGAGCTACGCCACGCTCCCGCCACCGGACGCCGAGTCCGCGTTCTGGCTGAGCGAGTGGTGTGGGCGAGAGCTGGAGCCCGCCAGCGGCGCGCTGCTCGAGGGAGCGGACGCGGCGCTCGCCGACGCCATCATCGAGCTGCGCTTGGTCCACGACGAGTGGGCGGTGGCCCAGCTCCGCCAGGCGGCCCAGGTGACGGGGTGGGCGCACGAGGCGGGGCTCCGAGGCACCCGCGCGGGGCGTCGCGAGGCGACGGTGCGCGGGCTGATGGAGGGCGTCATCGTAGGGTGCGGGATGAGCACGTCGTACAACTCGATCGTCACCGTGCACGGAGAGGTGCTGCACGCCGAGCGTCACGACGGGGTGATGCGCGCGGGTGAGCTACTCCTCTGCGACGTGGGGGCGGAGACGCCCGAGGGCTGGGCTGGGGACGTGACCCGCACCTGGCCGGTCGCGGCGCAATTCAGCGAGAGCCAGCGCGTGATGTACGAGCTGGTGCTGGAGACGCAGCGCGCCGCGATCGCCGCCGTAGCGCCCGGGGTGCGTTACCGGGACGTGCACCGCGTGGCGGCGGCGACGCTCGTCCGCGGCCTCACGCGCCTGGGGGTGCTGCGGGGCGATCCCGAAGAGCTGTACGAGCGCGGCGCTGCCGCGCTCTTTTTCCCCCACGGCGTCGGCCACCTGCTCGGGCTCGACGGGCACGACATGGAGGGCCTGGGCGACCGCGCCGGCTATGCGCCGGGGCGTCAGCGCAGCGTCGCCCCCGGGGACCGCTACCTCCGCTGTGATCGAGACCTGCAGCCCGGCATGGTGGTGACCATCGAGCCCGGGTTTTATCAGCGGGACGGCTTGCTCGCCGGGGCAGGCGCGCTGCGCGACGTGATCGTCGAGGCCGAGCTCGCGCGCTTCGCGGACGTGCGCGGTGTTCGTATCGAAGACGATGTCCTGGTGGTGCCGACGGGGTCGGAGGTGCTCACCGAGCACCTTCCCAAGGACGTGGCGGAGCTGGAGGCGAGGCGCCGGGCGGGTTGAGCCGAGCGCCTCACGCGCTCGCGCGCTCGAGGCGCGCCTCCGCCTCGAGCACCTGGCTCGCCCAGTCTGCGGCGGGCTGGACGACGCCCTCCAGCACCTCTTCGGGGGACGCGCCGCTGGAGATGGCGGCGCGGGCCTTGGGCGAGCCCGTCAAGAGATCGAAGGCGGGGTGCGCGCTCTCGAACTCGTACGGTGAGGTGCGAAATTGGAACTGCTCCGGCGCCTGCACCCGTGCGAGGGTGATGAGCCGCAAGTAGGTGGCCACCGGACGGAACAGGGCAGGCTGCGTCACGTGCAGCATGACGCCGTGACAGACGACGCCCGCGTGCTTCTCGAAGGTGGGCCGGAAGCTCGCGGGACGAACGAGCGCGCCGGGGACGCCCGCCTCGAGCAGCGCGGCCGCCAGCTCGGCCGCCTTGAGGAAGGGCGCGCCCACGAGCTGGAAGGGGGTGGTCGTCCCGCGCCCTTCGGACAGGTTCGTCCCCTCGACGAGGCAGCCTCCGGGGTACACGAGCGCGGTGTCGAGCGTCGGCATGTTGGGGGACGGCGGGATGAAGGGGCGCCCCCACGCCTGTGCCGTCCGGCGCCGCTCCCAGCCGCGGGTGGGCACGACGCTGACGGCGCCGCTCGGACCGAGCGCCAGGCCGTCCCGCTCCGCGAAGTGGAGGACCAGCTCCGCCAAGGTCAAGCAGTGGCGGATGGGCAGGGGCTCGAGCCCCACGAACGACGTGAAGCCCTCCTCCTGGTGAGCGCCCTCGGCGAGCGCGGCGTCCCCGCCGATCGGGTTGGGGCGGTCGAGCAGGACGACGTGGACGCCGGCGCGCGCCGCGGCCCGCACGGCCAGCAGCGCACTCCAGACGTAGGTGTAGTATCGACTGCCGACGTCGCAGAGATCGATGACGAGCACGTCGAGGCGCGCCAAGTCCTCCGGCTGCGGCGAGAGCGACTCACGCGTGGCGCCGTACAGGCTCACGTAGGTCGGCGTGGAGGGCGCGGCGGGCTGGTCGAGGTCGCCGCTCGCAGCGGTGGGCGGCTCCGCGCTCGCGCTGACGGCCACCGACGCCTCCGGCGGTGCGGTCGGCGTGGCGGGCGGCGCCGAGCTGGCGCTGGGCTCGAGCGCGGGCGCGGTCGCTGGCGAGTCGCCGGTCGCCGCCTGCGCCGCCACCGGCTCCTTGCCGCGGCGGCGTCGTTGAGCGCTGCGCTGGACGGGCGGGGTCGCCAGCGTGGGCTCGGCCGCGACCGGCTCTTCGGCTTGGGCATAGCCGGCGAGCCCGTGTTCGGGTGAGAACACGACCGTGGGCGCGGCGCCGAGCTCTTCGAGCACGGTGATGAGGTGCCGTCCGCGCCGGTCGATGGCGGCGGCGTGCGTCAGCACGCCCACGCGGGAGTCCCTCAGGCGCCGCCGCAGGGCCGCCAGCTTGCTGTCGAAGAGTTGGTCCAAGCCTACGAGCATGGTGAAATCCCTAGCAGATTCAGCGGTCTACGGAAGGAGCAGGGTGAGCGGAGCGTACTTTTTGCGGTTGCTCAGGAGCTAGGGTAGCAAGTTTTGCACAGTGCGTCGCGTCCTGGTCGTCGATGATGAGGAGAATCTCCGGCTCGTGCTCCGCACCTTGCTGCGGCGTCACGGCTACGAGGTGGAGTGCGCCGGCAACGGCGAGGAGGCCCTGGCGCTGGTGGACGCCTTCGGCCCCGACGTGGTGCTGACGGACGTGAGGATGCCGAAGCTCGGCGGGATGGAGCTGCTCGCGACGCTGAAGGCGAAGCGACATCAAGCCACCGTCATCGTGATGAGCGCCTTCGGCAACCTCGATCTCGCGATCGAGGCCATGAAGGCCGGCGCCTACGACTATGTCCAGAAGCCGTTCAAGCCCGACGAGATCGTGCTGGCGCTGAAGAAGGCCGAGGAGCGGGAGCTGCTGCGACGGGAGAACCAGGCGCTCCGCGAGGAGATCCGCCGGGAGCATCGCTTCGAGGACATCCTCGCGAAGAGCGCCTCCATGCAGGCGCTGTTTCGCCTGATCGCCAAGGTGGCCGATCACAAGACCACCGTGCTGGTGACGGGAGAGAGCGGCGTGGGCAAGGAGCTGGTGGCGCGCGCGATCCACCAGCGCTCGTCGCGGCGAGGCGGCGCGTTCGTGGCGGTCAACTGCGGCGCCATCCCCGAGAACCTCCTGGAGAGCGAGCTGTTCGGGCACCGAAAGGGGGCCTTCACCGACGCGGTCTCCGATCGACGGGGACTGTTCGAAGAGGCCACGCACGGCACGCTGTTCCTCGACGAGATCGGCGAGCTGCCGCTCGGGCTCCAGGTCAAGCTGCTGCGGGTGCTGGAGGACGAGAAGATCCGGAAGGTCGGGGACACGAAGGACCTGCAGGTGGACGTGCGGATCATCGCGGCCACGCACCGCGACCTGGCGCAAGAGACCAAGGCCCGGAGATTTCGGGAGGATCTCTACTATCGGCTCAACGTGCTGCACCTGCACGTCCCGCCGCTCCGGGAGCGCCGGGAAGACATCCCGCTGCTCATCGAGCACTTCATGAGCCGCAACAACGTCCGGCTCCGCACCAACGTGCGCGGGATGGACACCGAAGCGCGGCGGCTGCTCTACGACTACGCCTGGCCAGGGAACGTCCGAGAGCTGGAGAACACCATCGAGCGCGCGATGGTGTTGGCGGAGGGGGAGCAGCTCGTCGCCGCGGATCTGCCCGAGCGCCTCCGGGAGGCGAGAGATCCGGTGGAGCTGCAGCTCGTCAGCGGTGAGGTCAGCATCAAGAAGACCGTGCGGATCATCGAGGAGGTCCTGATTCGGCGGGCCCTCCAGAAGACCCGCGGTAACCGCACGCGGGCCGCGGAGCTGCTAGAGATCAGCCACCGAGCGCTGCTCTACAAGATCAAGGACTACGAGATCCGAGACCTCTAGCCGGGCGTGGGGTGCGCGCCCGCGCGCCCACCGCGCGGGCAGGCCTGCGGGGGCTCCGGAGCGGGAGGCCGCGCGCAGGCGGCGTCGCTGCCGCGCGGCGGGGCCCCACGCAGCCCGACGCGGCGCGGAGCGAGGCCCCCCGGCGACGCCCCGGCGAGACAGCGCTCCGTGGAGGGGCGAGCACCCCGGGGCCGGCCGCGGCGCGGCCAGCGGGGGGTGGCGACAGCCGCTCGGAGCTCGCAGGCGATGGCCGCGGACGGGCCGCTGGCCGACCTGACGGTGGCGGCGCTCGCCGGGCGCGGGCGCGCAGCATCGGGCGGGGGCCGCGCCTCATCGGGCAGGGGCCGAGCGTGGGCGCTCTTGGCCAGCGGGGCAAGCTGGCCTTAGACTGGGCCGGCCACCATGCGTCTCCCCTTCGCGTTAGTCCCATCCCTGGCCCTCACCCTCTTGGTCGCTGCTTGTGGTCCCTCCATGGAGCCGGAGCCGGTCAAGACTCCCGATCAGCTCTTGGCTGAGCAGGAGGCGCTCGCCGAAGAGGATGAGCGTCGCCGGGCCGAGCAGAGCGTCCCCGTCGAGGAAGAGGAGACGGACGCGGAGAAGAAGAAGCAGTTCGACGCGCAGCAGGCGGAGCTCCAGCTCAAGCAAGCGAGCCGCTCCGCGGAGACCTGCCCCAGCGTCGTGACGGAGCCGGGCCCCACGGGCGTCGCCAAGGTCACCCTGGTGTTTGGCAACGATGGCCACGTCAAGGAGGGGACGATCGCGCCGCCCTTCGCGGACACGGCGCTTGGCAAGTGCGTGCTGCGGGCGCTCAACGCCGTCATCGTCCCGCCCTTCGTCGGCCCCGAGGTGACGAAGGACTGGGAAGTGAACCTCGCCCCGAAGAAGTAGGCGGAGCCCCCCGAGAGGGCTCCGGTGCCGACCCTGGCTGGAGCGCTACGGAGTGGACGCCAAGGTTATTGGCTCAAATTGAACGAAGCTGGGCGGAGCGGCCTCCATGAGATCGGTGGCGCTCGCCGCGCGTCGATGTCCTAGTCAGCTCCATGGATTGTCCCGCCTGTAGTCAGCCAAACGCCGAAGGCTCGAAGTTCTGCGCTTCGTGCGGCGCGCTGCTGGCGTCGGCGGCGGAGCCGGGGGGGGCGCTCGTCGGGAGGACCATCGGCGGGCGTTACCTCATCCGGAGGGTCGTCGGTGAGGGCGGCATGGGGGTCGTGTACGAGGCAGAGCAGCGCATGGGCGACGGGAGCCGGGCGGTCGCCATCAAGACCCTGCACCCGGAGCTGACGGGGGACCGGCTGCTCAAGGAGCGCTTCCTGCGAGAGTGCAGCACCGTCAGCCAGCTCGAGCACCCCAACACCATTCGCTTCTACGACTTTGGGGAGATGGCGGACGGCACGCTCTACGTCGCCATGGAGTTCGTGCGGGGGCCCTCCCTGACCGCGACCATCGACGAGGGGCCGATGCCCGTCGGTCGGGTCTTGCACATCCTCCAGCAGATCGCCGGGGCGCTCGATGAGGCGCACGAGAAGGGCATCATCCACCGCGATCTCAAGCCGGACAACATCATCCTCACGTACCGCGGCGAGGTGGCGGACGTCGTCAAGCTGCTGGATTTCGGCATCGCCACGCGTGAGCGCGGGCGGCTCGGCGCGCCCGGCACCAAGCTGACCGAGCAGGGCATCGTGCTCGGGACGCCTCCGTACATGAGCCCGGAGCAGCTCACGGGAGAGCCGCTCGATCGTCGGAGTGACGTGTACTCGCTCGGCGTCATCGTGTACGAGATGCTCGAGGGTCGGCTCCCGTTCCAGGCGGACTCGCCCTGGGAGTGGGCCAACGCGCACGTGAAGCTCGCGCCCTCCACGATGCAGCAGACCCCCCGGGAGCTGCAGGCCTGCGTGCTGCGCGCCCTCGCCAAGCGCCGTGACGATCGCCCGGCGTCAGCGGGGGCCTTCTTCAAGGAATTTGCGGCGGTCGCCAACAGCCTCCGCACCCTGGACGACCAGGCAGCTTACCCCATGAGCGTCGTGAAGGTCCGTGAGACGCCGCCGATGGGGGTGCCCGCGGTGGGGCCGGAGGTGCGCTTCGGGGAGCCGCGAACGGACGTCGCCGCCCTGCCGTTGACGCCCCCAGGGGGAGCTTGGCAGCCACCCGCCTACGCCGCGGCCTACACGCCCCAGCACCCGCCGCAGCCGCTGCCAGCGGCGCTCGCGGCGCCGCGCTACCTCCCCCCGGCTCAGAAGGCCCGCAGCCCGTGGCCCTGGGTGCTGGTGTCCGTCTTGGGCCTCGTCACGGTGGGGACCGCGGCGGTCGCGTATTTCGGTGACGGCTGGGGGCGCAGCGGTCACGCGGATCCGGACCCCAGCGGTGCGCTCGGCTCCTCGGACCGTGCGATGGTGCCCACCACCATCGCCCCCGTCGGAGCCGAGCTCGAGCCGCCGGGGGCGAGCGCGCCGCTCCCAGCCGGGACGACACCCGCCACGGTGGTGACCACCAAGCCAACGGCGACGACGCGGCCGACCACCACGACCAAGCCCACGACCACGGCGCCGCCCGCGACGACCACCCCGCCCCCCACCGGGCCGCAAGGAGACGCAGCGTGCAGCGTCGCTGGCGCTCAGGCGGGGAGCGGCAACATCGAGGGCGCCGTGGCGAGCTATCGCCAGTGCCAGTCCACGGGCGGCAGCGCGGGAGCGCTCGCGACGGCAAAATCACGGATCGCCATCGCCGCCACGGCCGCGGTGCGCGCCCGCGGCTTCAACGGTGACTGCAACGCCGCAAAATCAGCGGCAAGTTCTGCAAATTCCATCGGTGCGGGCGCGGGTGCGATGGCCACCTTGAAGACCGTCTGCCCGGGCTGAGCCCGGCTTTACGCTCTGGGCTCGGCGTGGAAGGCTTCGGCCGTGGGCGCCAAGGAGCCAGAGCAAGTCGACGCAGCGCTGCGCGCCGCCAACCTGGCCCTCGGCGGACGTGGTAAGCGCGGCACGCGTGCCCTGACGTCCATCGAGCTGCGCCTCACGGACGCCAGGGAGGGGCCTTGGGAGCTCGCGGCCTTGGTCTCCGTCGTGGTCCTGGCGCTGCTGGTCGTGCTCGGCGTCTGGTTTTACTGAGCGGCGCCTGGGTCGCTCCGCCGTGTCAGGCGGGCGTCGCCGCCTCGTCTTTGGCGGCGCGCTTGGAGACGAGCATGCCGAAGCCCGCGGCCGTGAAGAACATGATGAGGCTGTAGATGGCCGGCGGGATGGCCATGGTGGAGTTGTTCAGCAAGGTGGGGCTGCTCGCGATGGCGATGGCGAGCGTCCCGTTGTGGATCCCGATCTCCATGCCGATGGCCACCGCTTGACGCGTGGGCAGGCGAACCAAGAGCGGGACGAAATAGCCCACGGCCATGCTCACCACGTTGAAGGCGAGGGCAGCGAGGCCCACCTGCTGGAAGAAGCCGAGCATGTTGGCGCGCTCCTTCAGCACGGCGCTCACGATGACGAGCACCAGGAACACGGCGGACAAGATGCGGACCGGCTTGTCGAGGCGCGTCGCGAGGCCGAGGTTCTTGTGTCGGATGGCCATCCCAAGGGCGACCGGGACGAGCACGATGGCGAAGACCTGGATGACCTTGGAGAACTGGAGCGGGATGGTCTTGTCGTCGTCCATGAAGGCGCGCAGCGCGAGGTTGACGATGAACGGCAGCGTCAGGAGCGAGAGGATGCTGTTGACGGCGGTGAGCGTGATGTTCAAGGCCACGTCGCCCTTCGCGAGGTGGCTGAACAGGTTGGCGGTAGCGCCTCCTGGGGACGCCGACAGCAGCATCAAGCCCACCGCGAGCGCCGGGGCGAGGCCGAAGGCCTTCGCGATGAAGTAGCAAGCGACGGGCAGCAGCACCATCTGGCAGAAGAGCCCGACGAACACCGCCTTGGGGTAGACCACGACGCGCTTGAAATCTGCCGGGGTCAGGCTCAGCCCCAGGCCGAGCATGATGATGCCCAGCGCCAAGGGGAGCATGATGGCCGTCAACGCGTTCGATTCCATGGACCCTCTCCTCGCAAAGAAGCACGAGGCTACCGGAGGATGGTCGGGCGGCTCAAGCTCAATGAAGTCGCCGTCCGCGGTGGGCGCCGCTCAGCACGATGGAGCTTTGGGCTGACGCCCCGTGGTCTGCCACCAGAGGAGCTCTTGCGCGTGCAGGGCCTCGAGCGTCTCGCGTGAGGCGCGCTCCAGCGGTGGATATTTCCGCTGGGTCGCGACAGTCAGCGCCTCTGCTGCCTTGCGTCGAAGCTCGGAGTCTTCTTGGAGCAGGGCGTCGATGAGCCACTCGACGCGGTCACGGTCGCCGTGCTGGTCCCACCACGCCGTCCAGTCGGAGCTGCTCCTGCCATGGTCGACGCCGGTGAGCGCGACGAGTGCCCAGTGCGCCGAGCGGACGAGCAGCTCCGTGGTGTCAGAGAGCAGCGGGAAGAGCTGCGGGACGGCGCGGCCGTCGCGGAGCTGGGTGAGGGCTTCGATGGCGCCGAGCCGCTGGGGCAGCGGCTGCCGTGGGTCGTTCAGCTTGGAGTAGAGCAGGTGACGTAGCGCGGCGCGCGGCTCTTCCAGCGCGTAGAGGCGCCGAGCTGCGGTGAAGGCCGCACGCCGGACCAACGCCTCGGAGTCCGTGAAGCGCTGGACGAGCGCGGGAGCAGCCTCGGGCGTGCCGAGCTCCCCGAGCAGCCGACTGGCCCAAGCGCGGACCTCGGGCGCGCCGTCCGCGGTGCGCGCGAGGACGAACGGCGTGGCGGCGTCCCCCAGCCGCAGTAGCGCGGCGAGGACGGGGCCGGCGTCGGCGACCGAGGCCGTGTCGGCGAGCGAGGTGAGGCTCACCCCAGGGGAGAGCGGCCCGGGGAACTGCGCGATGAGCGCTCCTGCGGCTCGGCTCCCCAAGCGAGCGAGCTGCTCGAGCGCCCGCGGCTCGCCCTCGGTGAGCTCTCGCACCAGGCGCGCGAGCTCGGGCTCCCGCTCGATGATCACGCTCGGTAGGCCGAGCTCGGCGGAGCTGTGGCGGCGCGCGGGCTGGATGGCGGGGTAGGCCTCGGCGCGCGAGGCGGCGGCGAGGGGGACCTCTGGGAGCTCGTCTCCCAGCAGGTCCTCGTCCAGGTGGCTGACGCCGACGCTGATGTCCGGGGAGGAGTCCTCTTGGAGCAGCGCCTCGAGCAGCGACGCGTCCAGCGCTTCGTCGTCCTCATCGACGTCGATGGACGGTCCATCGTCCAGCTCCGGCTCGTCGCTCAAGACGAGCTGGAGGGTCTTGCGCGCTGAACGGGGTGCTCGCGGAGAGGCATCGACCAGGGTGGAGGGTGGCGCGCCGGGCGACTGGGACGGCAGCCGTGGGAGGGTTGGTGCAGCCTCGGGGGGCGTGCCGAGGGAGGCCTCCGGGGGCTCGAGGGAGCCAGGTCGACGGAGCAGCGGGAGCGGCGGTAGGTCCGAGTCGGCGACGCGTGGCGTCCCCTGCGGTGGGGTCTGCCCCTCACGGCGCCTCAGGCTGATGACGGGCATCACCGCCGCCTGCCGCCGCGCGCTCGTGGAGGAGTCCGGCGGGAGCGTGTCGAAGCGCTTGGCGGAGGCCATCGAGGGGGCGCCCGCAGAGCCGAGCGGGGAGTCCGAGGCTGCCGCCGTCGGCGGTCGCAGGGTCGAGCGCTGGAGCGGCTCGCGCGGGCCGCCGGCGGTGGGCGCCTCGCTGGCAGCGTGCTGGGGGGCTTGGGGCGCTGGGGCGGCGCTGGGCTTGGGGGGAGCGTGGGTGCGCAGGGAGGAAGGAGGCGCCACGGGCGCTGGGAGGGACGCGGGCTCGCGCCGGAGCACGGCCGGAGGGCGCGGGCTGAGCGCCTCGAGCAGCGCTTGGGAGCGCTCGGCCGTGGAGGGGAGCCGCTCCCGGTGGCGCCGGCGCGCTGCGCTGAGGCTGCCGCTCGGGATGGGTAGCGCCGCTCGCTGGACGGCCCCTGCGGCCTTGCGTTCGTGGACGATCCGCTCGAGCGCCGAGCCCACGCTGGGCATCATCGCGATGAGCTCCCCGACGTCTTCGAGGGAGACGTCGTCCTGCCCGCCGTCTCCGTAGATGAGCACCAGAACTCGATCTCGAGCGACGATGGGCAGGACCAGCACGGTCGCAGCGCCGGGCCGACGGAGCTCCGCTTGCAGCAGGGCGTCGAGCTCCGTCCCACCCGCCAGAGGCTCGAGCACGTAGCTGCGAGTGGCGTGGGCGCGTGACAAGAGCGAGGGGAGCTCCAGCGGGATCCCGAGCTCGGCGACGTGCGTCTTGTCGGCGCCCGGCCCCTGCGCATCACGCCCCTCGGCGATCCCGGCGTTGACCGAGAAGACCGCGGTGTAGTCGAAGTACTGCGAGGCGAAGCGCATGGCGGCGCGCAGCACTTGACTAGGCGCCTTGGACGCCAAGAGGTCGGTCTCCAGCATGGCGGGCGTGTAGGGGCCGCGTGGCTTGGAGCCGAGCGGCGGGCGGCGCCGCGCGTGCCGCGTCCACTGCCGGAGGCTCTCTGGGCTGACGGGGGCGGTCAGCGCCTCCGTGGTGCTCGCGGGGGGTTCGAGCGCCGACGCGGGGGTGGCTGGTGCGGCGGGGGCGCGCGAGGTGGCGTCGGGCACGGGGCGCGGCGCGGGCGAGGCAGCCGGCTCGGCCGGTGGCGGCAACGCGGGCGCGGTGTGCTCCGCGGCAGCCGGCGTCGTCGTGTCCACTCCCGGGAAGGCGACGCCGGGCAGGGCTGGCGCCGTGGGGAGGTTGCCCAAGGTCAAGCTGAGCGGCGCCTCGACGGCCGAGTTTTCGGCAGCGGGGGCGTCGCCGTCGAGCCGCTCGATGAGCGCCGCGAGCCGTGGCTCGAGCTTCAAGCCGTGCTCTCGCGCGATGGCCTCACGCAGGCGCGCGACGGGCGCGACGCGCTGATCGAGCTCCAAGCCGAGGAGAAACTCGAGATCCGCCTCCACCTCGCTGGGGAGGCGCTCGGCCACCGCCAACACCAGCACCCCGTCCCGCTCCGCCATGGGGTAGATGACGTGGCGAGTCATCAGATCTTCCGAGAGCAGGCGACCCAGCCCCGCGGGGGCGGCAGGCAGGCGACCGCGCGGTGCGGGCCGCAGGCCGCTGGCGGCCGCCAGCGCAGGAGCCAGGGCCGCCTCCGTGACCGGCGCGATCTCCAGCAGGCAGGTCATGAGGTCGCCGCCGTGCGACATCTGACGCGCCAGCGCCGCGTCGACGTCCTGCGCCGACGCGACACCATGCTTCACGAGGCTGGAGGTGAGTGAGGGCATCGCTGGAGGGCACGTCCTCGCGGTGAGGCCAGGGCGACGAGGATCATGCTCGTCGTCCCGCCGAGGAAGCCAATTTTCCGTGCCCGTCCTGCGAGGGGGCTCAGGGGCAGTCGCCCGTGATGGGGAAGGCGCTCGCGGCGAAGGAGGCCTCGAGCCGCCAAGCGTTCTTGCACTCGGCGGTCGCGGGGGAGCCGGGCTCACCGCTGTCCGCGGGGACCGACGCGCACCAGTTGCCCTCGGGGCGGAGCCCCTTCTGCCAGTTCTCGCTCGTGACGCAGCGGCCGTCTTCCCCCTTCCACTTGCCTGCGCCCGCGAGCAGCGCGCAGAGCGAGGTCTTGAGATCCTCGATGAAGACGGTGTCCGCCTCGTCCACCGTGATGAAGCCGCGCAGGACCCCGGCGTCCTTCCAGGCGCGCTGGCCGTTGGGTGTGTCTGGGGCGCAGTCGAATTCTGGCTCGAGCTCGTCGGCGTTGTACTTCCCGATGCAGTTGCCGTCGCTCGAGATGGTGGCCTGGACTTGCCCGCCGTGGATGGGAAGGAGCACTGGGGTGTCGAGCTTGTCCGGCGCGAGGAAGATGGGCACGACGATGCTGAACTTCTCTGCCGTGAAGGTGCCGTTGTCCAGCGACACGTCGAGCGTGACGGGCGCGGTGGGGATGGCGGCGTTCGGGAGGGAGACGAAGCAGCCGGGCTTGGTGACGTCCGTGACCGGGAGGCCTCCGCCCGTCTTGAGGAGCTTGGCCTCCGTGTCCAGCTCGAAGAACCAGCTGAAGGTTCCCTGCCCCTGGGCGTTGCAGGCGGGCAAATCCAGGTAGATGCCCTTGTCGATGACGTTGCTCTGGATGTAGGGCGTCGCCAGCGCGGGCGGGGACGAGATGGTGATCTGCGAGAAGCGCCCGGTCCACTTCGTCTTGCCGGAGTTGTCGGTCTTCGCCAGGCAGGCGGCGCCCGGCCCCGTGGGCCCTTGAGGTCCGAAGCAGCTAGCGTCGGTGAGCTCGCACCCGCCGCCCACGGGCCCACCGCCCTGGGTGTCGTCATCGTTACCACAGGCGTAGAGAGGCAAGGCCGCAGCCAACAGGAGAGACAGGACGGGGATGAAGCGCATCGTGAGACCTCCAACAGGGAAAGGCGGCAAAGCCTAGTCTAGAGTCGGGCACTGTCAGGAGCTTTCTTGATCCGGCCAGCCGGCCGGAGCTGCCCCGAGCCTGGAGGCGGCTCTACACCTCAGCGGTCGGCGCCCTGGCGGCACCGCTGGGCGGGAGCGAGCCCAGGCGGGCTACTGGCCCTTGCTCTTCGTGAAGAACGGCAAGACGAGCTTGGGGTCGTCCGTTCGGGGGACGAACTCCTCCCAGCCGTAGCCGTCCGGGTACTCGTGCCACGGCCCCTCGCAGTACGGGTCGAAGGAGCAGCTCTTGCACCGAGGTCCCTTCGCCTTGCCCTCCGCCAGGCGGTACGCGGTGTAGTCCGCGATGACCATCGGCTTGTCGTGGATCCGCGTGTCCGGGATGACCGACTCGACGACGTGGTGCTCATGGCCCTGCATGAAGCAGTAGGGCACCGCCTCCGCGAAGGCCGTGATGCCGGCGGCCTCCACGATGTCCAGCGCCTCGCGGAGGTAGGGCATCACCTCGGTGAAGCGAGGGACGACCGACTCGAATTCGCGCAGGGCCGTCCCCTCGGGATGCACGAACGCGAACTGGATCTGCTGCACCTCCAGGCTGACGAGCAGCCGCGCCAGCGCGGGTAGATCCGTCTGGTTTTGTTGGGTGACCACGCTGTTGGTGATGACCATGATGCCCCGCCGGCGTGACGCCTGAATTCCCTTGATGGTCTGCTTGAACGACCCGGGGGCGCGGGTCTGTAGCTCATGGATCTCCGCGGTGGAGCCGTGGAGTGACGGAGAGATCTGCGTGACCCCGGCCCGGACGGCGGCCTCGAGGTACGGCTCGTGGCTGAGGCGCCGACCATTGGTCTGGAGCTGGATGACGCGGTACCCGAGGGACTTGGCGAAGGCGATGACGTTGAGCAGGTCCTTGTGGACCGTGGGCTCCCCGCCCGTGAACACGACCTCATCGGTGTTCTTGCGCTCCTCCTCGAGGATCTGCTTCATCTCTTCGGCGCTGCGCGGCTGGATGCGGACGCGCTTGTCGCCTTGGACGCAGAACGTGCAGAGGTTGTTGCAAGTGAAGCCGACTTTGAGGTCGAGACGCATGGAGGAGGCTCCTGGCAGGTGGGCGCCCGCCTCGGCGGCCGCGGAGAGCATCGGTGCTCGAGGGGTGAGAGGCGTCGGAGCGGCGCCGCTGCACGGTGCAGTGTACCCCCTGCCCGTCGGCGCGACCAGGCGACCCCAGCGAAGAAAACCTCTCGGGGGCGGGCGCTGGCGCTGGAACTGTGCGCGGGCGTCGGCCATGGTTCGCCCCGATGACGACTCCGGAGCCCAGGCGGCTCTCCTCCTTCGAATTCGTGGCGCTCGTGGCGCTGGCCATGTCGCTGGTGGCCATGTCCATCGACTCGATGTTGCCGGCTTTGGGAGTCGTCGCGGAGGAGCTGGGCGTCACGAGCGACAATGACCGCCAGCTCGTCCTCACCACCTTCTTCCTCGGCTTGACGCTGGGGCAGCTCGTGTACGGCCCCCTCAGCGACGCCACCGGGCGTAAGCGGGCCATGTCGCTCGGGCTCATCGTCGTCGCCGTAGGCTCGATGCTCTGCATGTTCACCCGCTCGTTCACCGTCCTGCTCATCGGGCGCGCGCTGGCGGGCTTCGGCGCTGCCGGCCCGCGCATCGTGGCGGTGGCGGTGGTGCGTGATCTCTACGCGGGTCGCGCCATGGCGCGGCTGATGTCCATCGTGATGACGGCGTTCATCTTGGTCCCCATCTTCGCGCCTTCCCTCGGGCAGGTGGCGCTGATGTTCGCCTCGTGGCGCGCCATCTTCGGGGGGCTCGTGGTGGTGGCCTTCGTCGTGCTCGCGTGGTTTGGGCTCCGCCAGCCCGAGACCCTGGCCGTGGAGCGCCGTCGCCCCTTGTCCCCGCTCCCCATCGCGCGCGCGATGGGTGAAGCGCTGAAGACCCGGGTCACCGTCGGCTACGCCACGGCGGCCGGCTTGGTCTTCGGGGTGATGGTCGTCTATCTAGGCACGGCGCAGCAGATGCTGGCCGAGCAGTACGGCCTGGGGGAGAGGTTCCCGCTGTACTTCGCGGGGATGGCGTCCTCCCTCGGGCTCGCGTCCATCGTCAACGCGCGGCTCGTGGGGCGCTTCGGGATGCGCACGCTGTCGGGCTGGGCGCTCCGTGTCTCTGCGGGGCTCTCGGTGGTGTTCTTCGGCTACGCGCTGCTCCACGCTGGCCACCCGCCGCTCGGCGCGCTCACCGGCTACCTTGCCGTCGTGTTCTTCTGTAACGGGCTCATCTTCGGGAACTTCAACGCCATCGGGATGGAGCCGGTGGGGCACATCGCCGGCTCCGCCGCCGCGGTCGTCGGCGCGCTCAGCACGTTGATCTCCGTCGCCATCGGGACGCCGATCGGCCGCGCGTATGACGGCACCGTCCTGCCGCTGGTCGCCGGGCTCGCGGTCCTGATGAGCCTCGCCATCCTCGTCGTCCGCTGGGCCGATCGTCCGGGCCCGGCCGACCACGAGCTGGGCATGGCGCGCGCGGCCTAGCACCCCGCCGGCCGTGCGGCGTGCGTTTGCGCTTGCGCCGCCCCGGCGGCTTTCGCATGGTAGCCCCATGCGGGCCTGGCAGCTGGACTCCTTTGGCTTCGAGCACCTAAAGCTCGTGGAGCTGCCCGAGCGCGCGCTCGGCGCGCGAGAGGTCCGCGTCAAGCTACGAGCGGTCGCGCTCAACTACCGTGATCAGCTCATGATCGCGGGGAGGTACAACCCACAGCAGGCGCTCCCGCTCATCCCCTGCTCAGACGGGATGGGAGAGGTCGAGGCGGTGGGCGCAGAGGTGACCCGCTGGAGGGTCGGGGACCGAGTGCTGGGCGCGTTCTCCCAGCGGTGGCTCGCCGGTGCGCCCACGCGCGACAAGCTCCGGGCCACGCTCGGCGGGCCCTTGCCAGGCGTGCTCGCGGAGAAGATCACCCTGGACGAGCAAGGGCTGTGGGCGTGCCCCCAGCACCTCACGCCCGAGGCCGCGGCGACGCTCCCGTGCGCTGCGCTGACCGCTTGGCACGCGCTCGTCGACCATGGGCGTCTCACCGCGGGCCAGCGCGTGCTGGTCCAAGGCACCGGCGGGGTGTCCATCTTCGCCTTGCAGATCGCTCGGCTGTTCGGCGCGGAGGTCATCGCCACCAGCAGCCACCCGGAGAAGCTCGAGCGCCTCAGGGCGCTCGGGGCGGCCCACGTCATCGACTACAAGGCGGACCCAGACTGGGGTAAGACCGTGCGGCGCCTCACGGGGGAGGGGGTGGAGCACGTGGTGGAGGTGGGCGGGGCCGGCACGCTCACCCAGTCGCTCCGAGCGGTGAGCGTCGGCGGCGTGGTGCACGTCATCGGCGTGCTCGCCGGGGCCTCGCACGAGGTGGACGTGCGCCCCATCCTCATGCAGGAGGTCCGGCTCTCGGGCGTCATGGTGGGTCCACGGGAGAGCGCGGAGGCCATGGGGCGTGCCTTCGAGCTCGCGCGCCTCGAGCCGGTGGTCGATCGCGTGTTCGGGTTCGAGGAGGCGCCGGCGGCCTTCGCCCACCAAGCGAGCGGCGCGCACTTCGGGAAGGTCGTCATCAGCATCGGCTGATGGAGGCGCCCGGGCCGTGCAGTGAGCGCCGCGTCCGCGGCGGGGCGCCGCCAGGGCGCCGCCCTCGCGCCAGGCTGGAGCGGCGTCTCACCGCATAGGAGCCGCTGGAACGCCGGCTGCAGTGGCCGGGCTCATGTCGCTCGGGGTCGCTGGTGTAGGGGCAATCTGTGGGGATGCGCTCGGGCTCGCCGTAGCGCGAGCCAGCACGCTCGTGGGTCTCGAGGCGCACCTCATCCGGGTGGAGGTGTGCTGCACTCGCGGTCCGTCGTTCTTTCAGCTCGTCGGGCTGGCGGAGGCGGCCGTGCGGGAGGCCCGCGTCCGCGTCGCGAGCGCGCTCGCGCGGATGGGGATCCTCATCGATGAGTACGCCATCACCGTCAACCTCGCCCCGGCGGATCTGCGCAAGGGCGTCGCCGCGCTCGACGTCGCCATCGCGGCCGGGCTGCTCGGGGCCGTGGGCGCGCTGCCCGTCGCCGCGCTCGAGGGCAAGCTGCTGCTCGGGGAGCTCTCCCTCGACGGCAGCTTGCGACCCGTGCGTGGGGTGCTCCCCATGCTGGAGGGCGCGCGTCGGCAGGGTCTGCGGCAGGTCGTCGTGCCCTCGGACAACGCGCGAGAGGCCGGGCTCGTGCAGCAGCTCGACGTGCGCGTCGCTCGTGATCTCGGGGAGGTGGTGGCGCACCTGCGAGGGCAGCGCCAGCTTCCAGAGCCGGGGAGGACGCCGTTCAGCCCGAGCCACGCGCGCGCCGCGGTGGATCTCTCGGAGATCCGCGGGCAGCACGCCGCCCGGCGCGCCTTGGAGATCGCCGCGGCCGGTGGCCACAACCTCCTCTTCGTGGGGGCCCCCGGCAGCGGCAAGACGCTCTTGGCCCGCGCCTTGCCGAGCATCTTGCCGCCGCTCGACTACGAGGAGGCGCTCGCGGTCACGGCCATCCACAGCGTCGCGGGGCTCATCGATCCAGCGCGAGGCATCGTCACCACCCGCCCCTTTCGCGCGCCGCACCACACCGTCAGCGAAGCGGGACTGGTGGGCGGCGGTGACATCCCACGGCCCGGGGAGGTGAGCCTGGCGCATCACGGGGTGCTGTTTCTGGACGAGCTCGCGGAGTTTCGCCGGCCGACGCTCGAGTCCTTGCGCCAGCCGCTCCAAGACGGCGTGGTGTGCATCGCGCGCGCGCGGGCCCGGGCGTGGTTTCCGGCGCGGCCGCTGGTCGTGGGGGCGACCAACCCCTGCGCGTGCGGGATGGCGGGGCACCCGCGGCTGCCGTGCCGCTGCAGCAAGCTCCGGCTCGAGGCATACCAAGCGCGCCTCAGCGGGCCGCTGCTCGATCGGCTCGACGTCCACGTGCTCGTCCCGCCGGTGGAGGTCGCCGCGCTCAGCGCCGGCAAGCCGGGCGAAGACAGCGCCAGCGTGGCCGCGCGCGTCTCGGAGGCGCGCGGCGCGCAGCGCGAGCGGCGCCTCCAGGGGCAGGTGAGCGTGGGCTGCAACGCGGAGCTCTCGGGCAGCGAGCTCGATCGCGTCGCGCCGCTCGACGCCGAGGGTCAGCGGCTCCTCGAGCGCGCCGTCGAGCAGCTAGGGCTCTCGGCGCGCGCCTGGGTCAAGGCGCGCCGCTTGGCGCGCACCATCGCGGATCTCGCGAGGGAGCGCCAGGTGCGCCGCGCGCACGTCGCGGAGGCCATCCAGCTACGGCTGCTCGATCGCCCTCCAGCGCCGTGAGGTCCGCCCGGCGGCGCGGCGGAGCGCGGGAGGCGCTGGGCGCGTGGAGGCGCCCCCAGGGCGCCAGAGGCATCACGCCGAGTGGCGTGGGTACAGGAGAGAGACACATGACTGAACCGTTGAGTGAGAGAGAGCGAGAGCAGGTGATCGAGTCGACCGTGCAGCAGATCGCCAAGGCGCACGGCAAGGGCGCCATCATGCGCCTCAGCGAGCGCGGCTTGGACGAGGAGGTCGAGGTCACGCCCAGCGGGTCGCTCGCGCTGGACGAGGCGCTCGGGACCGGCGGCTATCCCCGAGGGCGCATCGTCGAGATCTTTGGCCCGGAGTCGAGCGGCAAGACCACGCTCACCTTGCACGCCATCGCGGAGGTCCAGCGGCGCGGCGGCGTGGCGGCCTTCATCGACGCCGAGCACGCCTTCGATCTGCGCTACGCCAAGGCCATCGGCATCGACGTCGAGCGCCTGCTCGTGGCGCAGCCGGACCATGGAGAGCAGGCGCTCGACATCGCCGAGGCGCTGACGCGCTCCGGGGCCATCGATCTCATCGTCGTGGACTCCGTCGCTGCGCTGGTGCCGCGCGCGGAGATCGAGGGCGAGATGGGCGACGCACACCTCGGGCTCCACGCGCGCCTCATGAGCCAGGCCTTGCGCAAGCTGACGAGCGTCGCCAACCGCACGAACACGACCCTGCTGTTCATCAACCAGCTGCGCATGAAGATCGGCGTCGTGTTCGGGAGCCCGGAGACCACCACCGGCGGACAGGCCCTGAAATTCTACGCCAGCCAGCGCCTCGACGTCCGCAGGATCGGGAAGGTGACCGTCGGGGAGGTCACGGTGGGCAACCGCACCCGAGTCAAGGTGGTCAAGAACAAACTCGCGCCGCCCTTCGAGGAGGCCGAGTTCGACATTCGGTGGGGGCTCGGCGTCGACCACCTGAGCGAGCTCATCGAGGCCGGCCTCGAGCTCGGGGTGATCGACAAGAGCGGCAGCTACCTCGCCTTCGCGGGCCGCACCCTGGGCCAGGGCAAGGAGAAGGCGCGCGACGCGCTGCTGGCGGACGAGTCGCTGCGCTCGGCCCTGACGAGCGCCGTCCTCGAGCAGCGCGCGTCGCGCCGGCAGCTCGCGGCCTGAGCGGAGCTGCGCCTCAGGGCCTCAGCCTAGTCCCTCGCCGCCGCGGAGCTCGGGCGAGCTCGGGGTGAAGCTCCTGGAGCCAGCCGTGCTCCGCGGCGAGCGAGGGATCCTGCGCGGCGCGAGAGCGCACCCGCTCGGGGAAGTAGCGAGCCGCTTGACCTGCCCAGTCGAGCGGCTTGCTCCCGGTGCCTCGCGCCAGCTTGACCCAGAGCCGCTGGGGCTCCTTCCACAGGGGGTGGACCAAGCGCCAGAGCGGCGCGGCGTTGAGGCGGCTACCGTCGGCTTCGCAGGGGAGGTAGGGGGCGTCTACCTCTCGAGCGGGCACCCCCGCCGGTGAGTCCGGCCCCCGCTCGCGGAGCTGCGCGAGCTCTCGACGGAGCTGCGCGAGCTCCGCACGCCAGGGCGCCGGCGCGCCCCGCTGCTCGAGCCGGCCAAGCAGGGGCGCCAGCCCCTCGCGATCGATGCGCGCCAGGGTGTCGGGGCGCCACGCGTGCCAATGGACGAAGACGACGACCCGGCGCTGCGCGGAGCACAGCGGGAAGTACAGCGGCCGCCCGGAGTGACGGCGCAGGTGCGCCTCGAAGAAGTGCAGCCGCAGGTGCTCCTCCAGGTGCCCCCCGGGGAGCTCTGGAGCCCACGCCGCGCGTAAGAGCCGCGCCTGGTCGGGCGTGAGCGCCGCCTCCGCGCCCTCGCTGACGATGAGCCAGGGGCGCCCCGCCGCCGGCTGCGCGGGGAAGCGCCCGAGGGCTCGACCGACCGCGAAGCTGAACCGGGCCTCGGCGCTCGGTGGGACGTAGGGAGCGCGCAGGGCCTCCAGGGGAGCGCCGAGGGGGCGATCCACCGCGGCTTGCGCCCAGCGCTTGGCCGCGGCGTAGCGCTGGGGCTGCGGCGCCTCGAAGAGCGCGGAGCGCTCGTCAGCGCGCTCCGCTTCCAGGAAGGCGTGCTCGAGCTCGGCCACGATGTGGTCGGCCTCCGGCACCCGGTGAAAGGGGAGCCGCAGGACGTCTCCGAGCTGGAAGTTGACCGTGGGGTTGAGCGCGAGCGCCAGCTCACGAGCGGGCGAGCGGTTGAGCGCGCACAGCAGCTCCGACAGCGTGACGCGTCGCGGGAAGAGGGAGGCCCCGGACACGTCGCGGATCGCTGGACCAGCGTGGCGCCGCGCCCCAAAGCGCGTCCCGATCGTCGTGTAGGCGACGCCGAGCTCATCGGGGAGCTCGAGCTCCAGCGCTGGCTTGGCGAGCCCGAGCGCCGGCCAGGCCGCGCCGGCGCGGAGCAGCCAGCGCTCGGGCGCGAACCACTCCTCACCGTCGGCGCCCTTCAGGTAAGGCAAGCAGCGCGCGGCTGCCGCCGGCGGCAGCTCCCACCGGGCGCGCAGGTAGCGCTCGTTGTCTCCCGTGGCGATGCCGCCTCGCCCGACGCACAGCGCTCCTAGCTTCGTGGCCACGGCGTACTGCTGGAGCGTGGCCGAGGGCAGCCCGTGCAGCAGGGGCGCGCCGTCGATGACCGCGAAGGCGCTCGGTGCGAAGGGGGAGTAGTGCCCGCGCTGCGCGCGCAGGCTGCTCTCGAGGCGCTCGGTCTGCGCGACGTCGCCACCGTGGACGGAGCCAGCGCGCAGCCCCAACGTGGGCGCCTCGCCCGGCGGCGCCACCGCCCCTACGAACAGCGCGCTCTGGATGAGCTTGGAGGCGTGCCGGAAGGCGCCCTTGCCCAGGTCCGCGACGAGCTCGAGGCGGGTCTGCGCGAGCGCGCGCCGGAGCGGCTCGAACGAGGACAGGACCATCCAATTGCTGAGGGTGACGAAGCCGTAGCGCCCTCCCGGCGCGCACAGCTCGAGGGCCCGCAGCAGGACGGCGCCCAGGAGATCCGGCTGCTCTCCGAGCGCGCGCCGGCGCGCGTCGGCGTCGAGGCGGAGCTTGGAGGTGGCGAGGTAGGGTGGGTTGCCGAGCACCGCGTGGTAGCGCCCCTCGCCCAACAGCCAGCGCAGTCGCTCGCCACGGGGCAGCGTCGGCGCGTCGGCGTGGACCCCGAGCTCGTGGGTCTCGGTGGGCTCCAGGGGGTGCGGCGCCGTCGCCGGTGGTGGCAGCCGCAGGAGGCAGCCAAGCCACGCCGCGTGGCGCCAGTGCCAGGCGAGATCGTCGCTCGGCGGCGCCGCGGAGCCGCCGAGCGACGACGCGGGCTGCGTCGCGGCGAGCCAGAGC
>CAUJEM010000094.1 GCA_963169915.1 Myxococcota bacterium | reverse complement strand
TCGTCACCATGGGCAGTGACGCCGAGGCGGCGAGCGCCATCAGCGGGATGAACGGCACGACGCTCGACGGCCGTCCGCTGCGCGTCAACGAGGCCGAGCAGCGTCAGCGCAGCGGCGGCTTCGGCGGTGGCGGTGGTGGTGGTGGTCGTGGCGGCGGCTTCGGCGGCGGCGGCGGTGGCGGCTTCGGTGGCGGCGGCGGCGGCCGTGGCGGCCGTGGTGGCCGCGGCGACCGCGGCGACCGCGGCGACCGCTGGTGAGCCCTCCCGAGGGGCGGAGCCCGGCGCTCCGCCCCTCGCCATCGGCGCGCGCACCCCGTTCGGCGTGAGGCACGCCGCCGGTCGCCCCGCTACCCGTCGCCCGTGACGTTCACGGCCTGCTCGACGGCGCGCGCGGCGAAGGCATCAAGCTCCAGTAGTGCCCCGCCGCATAGGGCCGTCCGTCGGCGCTGCGGACCTGGACCGGGCGTCGCCCCGCCGGCGTGTGAGGTCCAAGCTCGAGCCTCCGCTCTTGCCAGGGGCTCGCGTCGAGCTCCACGCTGCCCGCCGGTACCCCGTCGACGCTGAGGTCGAGCCGTAGAGGCTGTGCAGCGCCGACGCGCAGCACCCAGATCGCTCCTGGTGCCACCTCGAGGGAGAAGTGCTCGCTGCTGCGCCCATCACGGAAGCCGTCCGCGCGACCGTCGTCGCTCTCGCGCAGCGTGTTCTGCGCCTGGGTCGCCTGCCCCAAGACGTAGCCATGCTCGGCTTCGCTCACCAGGTCCGCGACGTCGAGGCGATCGAGCAAGGTCGCGGCGGGCTCCTCCAGCGGTCGCTCCCCGCTGCCGAGCACGCTCCAATCGGCGACGTTCGCCACCATCGTCTCACCACCCAGGATGGTGGCGCCGAGCACCGTCCGTGAGGTGAGCGGCGCTCCCAAGAGGGGCGGACAGGCAAACCAGTGGGGGTAGAGGATGAAGTGCGTGGGGCGCTCAGCCGGCGTGAGCCGCTCGTAGTGCTCGAAGCGCGAGCCAGCACCGGCGGCCCAGTAGCGCGCCTCGTCACGCGTGGTGAGCCCCACCACGTCGAAGGTCCGACGCTCGGAGAGGTAGCCGATGGCGCCGGTGTCGCTCACGCCGATCCGAGCGTCTTCGGGGAGGTGGGCTCGCGCCCAATGACCGAGCGACACCTGCTGGCGTCGGATGGCGTCGGAGCTCTCAGCCAGATCATGAAACGTCAGCGGCAGCAGCTGGGTCAGCTTCACCACCACGCCGAGCGAGGCCAGGCCGGGGACCCAACCGAGAGGGCGCCACAGCGAGCTCAGCCACGCGCCGAGCTCCTGCGCGAGCACCATCAGCCCGATGAACCAGCCCGCGGCGAAGGGCCACAGATACCGCAGGCGGTTCCAGAGGAAGCTGTCGTAGGTGGCTGGGATGAGCACCCCCAGCGCGATGACCAGCGCCGCGCCCCGGCGGAAGCGATGGCGTGGCTCCCGCAGCGACACGAGGAGCGCGACGAGCCCGAGCGTCGCGACGGGGGCGCTCCCCGGCGGCAGGAAGATGGCGCTCCAAACCTTTCCGTCGAGCAAGGTACCGAACAAGAGCCGCACGTTGGCGACGAGCTGCTGCGGAGCCTGCCACGCGTAGGGTGAGGCGAAGAGCCACTTCACGCTCAGGGTGGTGCTCGTCGGGCGGCCCGTGAGCAGGAGGTACAGCAGCTGGGGCGTGAAGGCGGCGCCGAGCGCTGGCAGCGCGAGCCAGCGCGTGCCGGCGCGGGGCCTCAGCGCCAGCGCGCCAGCGATGAGGAGCGACGCGAGCGCGCCCTCGGGGCGCATCGCCGGCGTCAGGACGGCCAGCGCGAGCAGCTCCCAGCGCCGCCAGCGGCGCTCACCAGCCTGCCCCGGCGCCTCCACCCACTCGGAGGCGCGGCGCGCGCTGCGGACCAGGAGCCACGCGAAGGGGATGCCCTCCATCCCGCTCCCTGCGCCCCACACGCTGCCACCGAACCCGAGCGTGAGCGCGCCCGCGACGAGCGCCAGCGGCCATGCGACCAGGCGCTCCGCCAAGCGTCGCGTCTCGTGCGCGAGCAGCCCCAAGCTCAGAAATCCAAGCCCCCAAGCGGCCCAGATCAGCTGCTCTTCCCGCAGCCCCAGCAGCCAGCCGGGCGCGAGCACCAGCGGCCAGAGCAAGCTCGTCGCGCCGCCCACGGGCCGATCCCCTGGCGAATAGACCAGCGGCTCGAGCAGCGCGTAGCTCTTGGCGAACTGAAAGTGGATGAAGGCGTCGTCCAAGGGGACGGCAGGGATGCCCCCGGTCTGCGCGAGCACGCCGCTCACGGTGCGGCGGGCGAGCTCGAGCGTGGCCAGCGTCACCGAGAGCCACCAGCCGAGCTCGATGAGCCGGCGTCGCTCGCCGGGCGCGCGGACGGGAGGGGGGAGAGCGGCGGGCGGAGGCGGCTGCACGGTGCGTGCCTCGGCCTATAGCAAAGGCTTGGCGTGCGTTCGTGCGCACAACGGTGTAATCCGCTGCCCCCGTGAAGCCAGAGACGGACCCGTACCAGGACGCGCCTCGCCTCCCCGAGGAGCAGCCGCTCGATCCCCGCCGGCTGTTCTCACGGCCCACGGCGCCGCTCGAGCTCGAGATCGGCCCTGGCCGTGGCTGGTTCATCCTGGAGCGGCTCGAGGTGGCCCCCGCCAACCTCATCGGGCTGGAGATCCGCCGGAAGTGGGCCACCATCGTCGACCGACGGCTCGCCGAGCGGGGGCTCGCGGGGAGGGCGCGGGTCTTCGCGGAGGACGCCCGCTGGGCCTTGCCGCGCTTCGCGGGGGCCTGCCTCGACGTGGCCTTCGTCCACTTCCCGGATCCCTGGTGGAAAAAGCGCCATCACAAGCGCCTGGTGGTGGAGCCCGGCCTGGTCGGGCAGCTCGCCCGCGTCCTGCGTCCCGGAGGCGAGCTCTTCCTCCAGACGGACGTGGAGGAGCGCGCGGAGGCCTATGAGCAGGTGGTCGCCGCCGAGCCGCGCTTCACGCCCGTCGGCGAGACGGCGCGCGTCGCGGACGGGCCGTGGGGTGGAGCCCGCAGCCCTCGGGAACGGCGGGCCCTCACCGATGGCCTCCCAGTGGTTCGGCTCCACTACCGGCGCGGCGCTTGATTCCCCCGCGCGAGCGGCGGTATCCTCGCTGCCCCATGTGGCGGCTCCTCCTCCCGGCATTCGCGCTCTCCCTCGGCGTGGCCTCGTGCGCCACCTACCGCGACGATCTCCTCCGCGGTGAGCGGTACTACAAGGCCAGCGAGCATGAGCAGGCGCTCGCCACCTGGCGCCTCCTCGAGGCCGATCTCGACTCGCTGGAGCCGCGCGATCAGGCACGCTACGCCTACCTGCGCGGGATGACGGACTACCGGCTGGAGTATCGCGCCGACGCCCGTCACTGGCTGGGCATCGCGCGGGAGCTGGAGCAGCTCTACCCGGGCGGACTGGGGGGCGAGGACAAGCAGCGCATCGAGGAGGCGCTGAACGACCTCAACGACGACTACTACAAGGGCAAGGCCCGCGCCGAGAAGAGCCGCTCGAGCGCCGAGGTCAGCTCCGAGGCGAGCCCGGAGAGCCCCACGCCCTGAGCGTCACGGGACGAGCGCCGCACGGCGCTCGCCTCAAGACCTGCGAGCGGCCTCGAGGCGATCTTTCGCCGACAGCTTCTCACGCTTGAGCGCGGTCATCTCTGCCTGCTCCTGCGGCGTCAAGCGCGCGCGCCGCTCCAGTCGCTCGACGGCGAGCGACAGCTCTTGATGGCGGGTTTCGAGCTGCGAGATGAGGTCGTCCGTCGGTTGGCTCATGGGTCACTCCTGGTAGGTTCGAGTGTCGTCAATGGCGGCGCCGCCCTCGCGGGCCCCGCCGGAGTTTCCGCCCTTGCTGCGCTCCCTATTTTCTATCGCTCGTCGTGGGCCCGTCAATCACCACCGTTGACGCGCCGTGCCTAGAGCTGCGCGCGGCGCCGGGGCATGCTCAGGGCGTGGATCTCCTCGAGCGAGCTCGGCCGGCCTCCCTCGCCGCTCAACGCAACGCAGCGCTCGTGCCGCTGCTCCTCGCGCTCACGACCGCGTGTGCCGCCTCCTCGAGGGTCGGTGCGCCGCCGGCCGGAGCCGAGCGCCCATCGCCGCCGTCCGCGCCGCGCACCCAGCACCTCCCGCGCGTCGTGATCGGCCCTGAGGAGATGACGGATCTGCCCACGTTGATGCGGGAGGCAGAGGCGGCGCAGCGCGCTGGACGTCACGCGGACGCGGCGCGGCGCTTCGACCGCGTCGTCGAGCTCGAGCCGGACGGAGCGCTCGCGCCCGAGGCGCTCTACCAAGCCGGCGTCGCACGCGACGAGCTCGCCGAGCGTGGCGCCTCCATCGACCGCTTCGAGCTGCTCGTCGCGCGCTTCCCGCGGCACGCGCTGGCCCGTCAGGCCATGCTCCGGCTCCTGCGGCTCACCTGCTACACGGATCGCTGGGCGCGGGCCGGGGCGCTCGCCGATCGCTACTTGCAGCGCTGGGGGAGCGAGCTCGCGACGCACGAGGCCGTCGTGGTGTACGGCGCCAAGGCCTTGGCGCTGGTCGAGGGCGGGGACGCCGACGGCGGGCTGCGCTACGTGGAGCGCGCTCGCACCGTGATCGAAGCGGCGCGCCTGGACGCCGCTGGGACGATCTCGCGCGACGTGGCGCAGGTGTACTTCGCGCTCGGCGAGGTGCGGCGGCTCCGCGCAGAGCAGATCGTCTTCGATCCTGCCCCTGCGGACTTCGGCGCGACGCTCGAGGCGCGGGCCCAGCTCGTCCTCGACGCGCAGTCTGCTTACTCCGACGCCATGCGCGCGCACGACGCGCACTGGTCCACCATGGCCGGGTTTCGCATCGGGGAGCTCTACCAGAAGCTCCACCGTGACATCTTGCGGCTCCCGGTGCCCAGCGTCGCCGAGACGCTCGAGCAGCGCCAGCTCTTCGAGGGCGCGATGCGCCTGCGCTACTCCATCCTGCTCGAGAAGGGCCTCGACATGGTGCGGCACACGCTGTCCATGGTGGCGCGGACCGGGGAGGACTCCGAGTGGGTGCGCCGGCTCGGCCTGGCCGAGCGTGAGCTGCTGCAGGGCGTCGCGGCCGAGCACGCGGCCCTCGACAAGCTGCCCTACACCCGAGCCCAGCTCCAGCAGGCCCTCACGGACCTCGCCGTGCGGCGCGCGCGCCCGCGATGAGGCGCCTGCCGGTGAACTGCCAAGTGCTTGACATCACCTAGTAAACTGACCGTTCAGGGCTTCGGTATGAAACCTGCTTGACAGCCTGGCGGCGCAGCGCTACTCCGCCCCGCGCCGTCCGGTCTCTCTATTTTGTCACCCGTCTCGGTCGCGCTGATGCGGGTGCCACCCTGAGTCGTCCGGGCCTTTTTTGTCTCTGCTCGCTCCGCGGAAAGGTCACTGCCTCAAGAGGCGCCCAGCTCGCAGCTTGGGCTGGCGCCGCGCCATTAGCTCGCTGGCGTAGCTCAATCGGTAGAGCACCTGTTTTGTAAACAGGCGGTTAGGGGTTCGATTCCCCTCGCTAGCTCCACCTGCCAGCAAAAAAATCATTGATGACGGAGGGTTGCCCGAGTGGCCAAAGGGAGCAGGCTGTAAACCTGTCGGCTATGCCTACGGTGGTTCGAATCCACCACCCTCCACCAGAACTCCCGGCTGAGAGCACTGTAAGGGCTTTCAGTCAGCGCCTAGCTCATCGTCCAGCTCGTGGTGAAGGGGTGGCGTCGCTGTCCTTTCGGAGCTATAGGCGCCGACCCCGTATCTCTCGACCCCCTCCTCAACCCCAGCCCGGTGCACCCTCACTTCATCTCGCGGGAGTAGCTCAGTTGGTAGAGCGTCAGCCTTCCAAGCTGAACGTCGCCGGTTCGAATCCGGTCTCCCGCTCTCACCGCCCCCCAGTACTTCAACCTCACCCCGCCCACCTAGCTCAGTTGGTAGAGCGCGTCCTTGGTAAGGACGAGGTCATCAGTTCAATCCTGATGGTGGGCTCGAAGGTAGCGACAGTGAACGGTCTCCCCTGAGCGCTACGTGAACAGCCGGAAGGTATCGCAGTCATGGCCAAGGAAAAGTTCGAACGCAAGAAGCCCCACCTGAACGTCGGCACCATCGGTCACATCGACCATGGCAAGACGACCCTGACGGCCGCGCTGGTGAAGGTGCAGAGCAAGAAGGGGCAGGCGAAGGAGATCAAGTACGCCGACATCGCGAAGGGCGGCATCGTCCGCGACGCGACCAAGACGGTGACGATCGCGGCGAGCCAC
>CAUJEM010000093.1 GCA_963169915.1 Myxococcota bacterium | reverse complement strand
GGGGCCCCCCGCCCCCCCCCCCCCCCCCCCCCGCCCCCCCCCCGCGGGCGCCCCCCCCCCCCCCCCGGGGGCGGCCCCCCCGGCCCCCCCCGCCCCCACCACGCGCCGCCGCCCGGCGCGAGCTCGAGACCGCCCTTGGCGTGCTCGAGGCAGCGCTCCAACGGCCCGCCGGCGATCCGTCCAACCCCTGGGCCATGGCCCACGGCCTGCTCGGGTTCGGGCCCACGCTGCGCACGACCCGGGGCGGCCTCGTCATCGAGCACCTCGGTGACAGCATCGAGCGCGTGGGCAGCGGGCCCACGCGCGCTTGGCGCTTCCCCGCCCAGCTCGACGGGCAGCCCGTCGAGCCCCATCCCTCGTTGTTGCTCAAGACCCTCCTCGAGGTAGGGCTGCCGCTCGACCACCGCATCTCCACCTCCGTGCCGGCGGCCCCGACGCTCCGCGCGCTCGTGCTCGAGCTGGTGCGGAGCGCCCGGCTCCCGGACTCGGACGAGACGTGGCGGCAGTGGCCGTGGGCCCTCTCCGCGCTCGGCCTCGCGGCGTCACGCGAGCCGAGGCTCATCGACGCTGCCTGGCTCGAGCGGCTCACGCTCGCCAGCGTGGCGCGGCTCGAGCTGGAGGCCGCCACGCTCCCCGAGTCCATCGACCCCACCGCGCCGCTCGATCCTGGCGCTCCCCTGCGGCTCGCGAAGGAGCGCAAGCTCGGGCTCTTCGGGCACCCCTGCGGAGGCTTTCATTTCATCCAAGCGGTGCTCACGGCGGCATCCCCGGACGCCCCGGAGCTCCGGCCGCGCGTCCAGCGACAGCTCGGTCGGCTCTTGCTCCGGTACGAGCTCGAGCGCCAGGGGCTCACCACCTTGCTCGCCCAGCACCCCGGTGAGGGCCTGCTCCTGCGCACCCAGCAGCTGAAGTTCTTCGGGCATCTGCTGGAGACGCTGACCTTGGCCCGGCGACGCGGCTGGTACGCCTCCAGCACCGAGGGCGGCCGGCGGCTCGACGAGCTCACGCTCACCGCTGCCGCCGACGTCCACGACGTGGTCGCCGAGCTCGCGCGCGGTGGAGTGTTCCTCCGCCTCGCGGAGGTGCGCGCCCAGCGTGAGCAGACCTACCTGGATCTCGTCGGTGACGGCTGCCACGCCCTGCACGGGCTACGCGACGCGCTCGCTCAGCAGCACCGCTGAGCCGCGCCTCAGGCGAGGCGCGCGGGCACCACGTAGGCGCGGCGCGCGGGCACCTGCACCAGGCAGCGCCGCCGCTGCTCCGGTGGCGGCACCGGCTGGCCCTCCGCGAGCACGAGCGCCGTCAGCTCACGGCCATACACGCAGCCCGTGTCGAGCCCGGTCGCCCACGGCCTGAGCTGGAGGCCACCGATGGCGTCGTGCCCAAACACGACGTGCGGGGGGCCGAGGTAGAGCTCCGCCCACGGGATCCCCTGCCGTCGATCGCTCGGGCGCCCGTCCTCGAGCACGCTCCGCAGGTGGGTCAGGAAGAAGGGCTCTTGAGCCTCGAGGGTGACGCCGGGCACGAGGCCCGCGTGGACGACGAGCGCGCCGTGGTCCGGCAAGCTCAAGCTGAGCGGCAGCCCGCGGAGGTAGTCCCAGTCGGCTGCGCTCAGCTCCTCGAGTAGCCGCAGGGACGTCGAGCGTGCGCCCGAGCCCGTGCCGCCGCCGCGCTCGGCCAGCGCCTCGAGCGCGCGCTGATCGTGGTTGCCGAGGACGGCGCGCGCCCCGAGCCGACGCACCAAGCCGAGCACGCCCGCGCTGTCGGGGCCCTTGGCGACCAGATCGCCGACCAGCACGAGCTCGTCGCCGCTGCCGAAGCCGACCCGATCGAGCAGCGCCTCGAGCTCCTGGGAGCAACCGTGCACATCACCGACGATCACGCTGCGCTTCACGCCACCTATCGTCAAGCCATTGAAATAACTTGTCAAAATGACTTTGCAACCGCCCACTCAGGGTCACGCCTCGGGCGCCTGCGTCCAAGGCGGTAGAATCACTCCAATTTTCCAGTGTAGCCCGCTGCTCGGCGCGCTTGCCGTGCATCGCATCGGCGTGTTACCCGTGCGTCTCGTCAACGGACGTCAGGTGGCTGCAGCGGCGGTCGCCGCGTGCGCCAGTAGGAGGCCCAGAAAAATGGTTCAGCGTAAGGTGCGCTTGATTGGTGGGTTTGCGGTAGGGCTCGGGGTCGCGCTGTCGACCGCTGCGTGTGGCGGAGAAGAGGTCAAGTACACGCCCACGCCCGCCTACAGCGGACAAAAAGCCTCCCTGCCCGCCGTCCCAAACGTCACGCAACGCCCAGAGAAGGCCGGCGACGCCTACACCGTGTGGGGCGCCAGCTTCGCGCTGCGCTCACGGCTCAAGAACAAGGAGGTCAAGGGCAAGGAGCTCAAGATCACCGGCTACGTCGTCAAGACCAACCTCCCCGACGCGCCTGCCTGCGCGGTCCATAAGACGGGCGTGGCAGATCCGGAGGACTGCAAGGCGCCGCTGCCCACCTTCTGGATCGGCGACACGAAGGATGCGGAGCTGTCCGACTGCATCCGCGTGCTCGGCTGGGCCTCGAATTTTGCGCAGCTCTATGACGCCATCGAGCTCTACCACCGCAACCGCGGCAAGGAGAAGCAGGAGGCCAAGATGGACACCTTCCTCGCGGTGGAGATCCCCAACCCCATCCCCGTCAAGGGCATGAAGGTCACCGTCACCGGGACCTACGGTGGGACCTTCAACACGTCCTCCGGCACGGCTTCGGACGGCATCATGGGGGTGCTCGGCTACAAGAGCCTCGAGTACCTCGAGAAGGGTGAGGAAGAGGCCATCCTCCCCGGCATGAAGCTACGCTGATGCGTACCCACGGCTCGCCCGGCCGCCACCAACGCTAGCTGGTCGCGCGTGTCGCCCCGCGCCGCACGTCACTCAGCGAGGCCAGCGGTCTCAGTGGTGGTGGCGGCGCTCATCGCCTTGGCGGCGCTGTTGACGAGCGGCTGCGTCAAGAAACCCTATCCGGCGCAGCGCCCGGTGGTCGAGGCCGTGCGGCTCGAGCACGCCGACTCCATCGACCAGGAAGCCCTCTTGGCGGGGCTCGCGACCGCCGGTTCGCCGCGGTTTCTCGGTATCTGGGACGGCGTCGTCTACGACTATGAGCTCTACGACGAGAGCGTCCTGCGCCACGACCTCGAGCGGATCGAGCGGCAGTACCGGCGCCGTGGCTTCTATGAAGCGCGGGTCACGGCGGCACGCGTCGTCCGTACGGACGAGCACCACGTGCGAGTGTACGTACGGGTCGCCGAGGGGGAGCGGGCGCTCATCCGGGGCATCTCCATCCCAGACCTCGGGGCACTCCCCATGGACGCGGGCGACGCCGGGCAGAGCCCCGCCTTCTTGGCGCTGAAGGCCGCCACCACCCACCTCCAAGAGGGACGCCCCTTCGACGAGGACGCCTTCGAAGAAGCCAAGCGCACGATCGCCGCGACCATCGCGGACCTGGGCTACGCGTACGTCGAGGTCACGGGCAAGGCGAAGGTCGATCTGCTGACCCATCGCGTCGACATCAGCTTCACGGTGAAGCCGGGGCTCCGCGCCCAGTTCGGCAAGCTGACCATCTCGGGCCTCGGGGAGATCCCGGAAGACAAGGTGCGCGCCAGCCTCGACCTCCACGAGGGGCGGCGCTACTCGCGCAGCGCCCTGCGAGACGCCCACGACGCGCTCATCGAGCTCGGCGTCTTCGCTCAGGTGGAGGTGGTGGAGGACACCTCGCACCCGGAGCAGCCCCTCGTCCCCATCACGGTGCGCGTCACGGAGTCCGCCCTGCGCTCGGTGAAGCTCGGTGGGGGCACGCGGATCGATCAGGTGCGCTTCTCCAACCAGCTCATCCTCGGCTGGGAAGATCGCAATTTTTTGGGTGGGATGCGGCGCTTCACCATCGACGCGCGCCCAGGGGTGAGCTGGTTCCCCACCCGGATCCCAGGAGGCACCCCCGGCGATGACACCATCTTGGCGCCGACGCGCCCGCTCCCCGACAACTCTCTGCGGCTCGGGCTGCGACAGCCAGCCTTCCTGGAGGGGCGAACCACGGGCCTCGTCAACGCGCAGTACAACGTCTACCCGCTGCTCTACCCCGCCATGGGCGAGGACGAGCTGGTCATCGGCTACAACGAGCTCAAGTCCAGCGTGGGGCTCGAGCGCTCCTGGTGGCGCGGGCGGCTGCACCTCACGCCCAGCTTCAACGTCCAGGCCAACTTCCCCTTCGTCTACCCGGGCGGCACCACCGAAGCGATGCCGCCCGGCCTCGAGCGCGTCATGGTGGACTACCCCGAGTTCGCCGCGGCGCTCGACCTCCGCGACGACCGGGTTCGGCCGCGCCTCGGCCTCTACCTCGCCAACTCCTTCCAGGTCGCCGGCACTCTCTTTGGAGGAGACGTCAGTGATCTCCGCGTCCAGCCAGAGCTGCGCGTGTACTACCCGCTCGGGCGGCGCGTCACCCTGGCGGCTCGCGGGACGCTCGGGCTGCTCTTCCCGTGGGACTACGGCGAGACCCTCGGCGAGTCGAATTTCAGCGTCAGCAGCCCAGCGCGCACCCGCGACCAACACAAGCTGCTCTTTCGTGCCTTCTACTCCGGCGGCCCAAACTCCAACCGTGGCTATCCCTACCGCGGCGTCGGTCCTCATGGTCCGCTCGGCTTCCTCGTCCCAAGCTCGGTACGCTGTGACGCTCAGGTGGAACACCCACCGCGGGAGTGCCTCCGGCCGCTCGGGGGGCTGAGCCTCTGGGAGGCCTCCCTGGAGGTGCGCGCCCAGGTGGTCGGCGCGCTCGACCTCGTGGCGTTCCTCGACGCCAGTGACGTGGCTCGCCAAGTCAGTGAGTTCAACCGGCTCGCGCCGCACCTCTCGCCGGGGCTCGGGCTGAGGTACGCCACGCCCATCGGGCCGCTGCGCCTCGACATCGGCTACCGCCTCCCGGGCCTCCAGGTCATCGGGCGGGACTACGAGACCCGTGTCCCCGCGGGCGTCGTCGGGCAAGACCCGGCGTTCCCCAATTTTGGCAATGCGGGCACCATCTACGGCGCGCCGATTGCATGGCATGTTGCCATCGGCGAGGCCTACTGAATGCCCGAAGCACCCTCCCCCTTGCTGCGCCACCGCCTGCTGCGGCTCGGTGGTCGAGCGCTCGGTGCGCTGGGCCTAGGGGGCCTGTTCGTGACGGCGCTCGTCGGCGGTGCCCTGCTCCACCTCGACACGCCCTCCGGGCGCCGCGTCTTCCGGAGCGCGGTCAGCAGGCTGAGCAGCCAAGCGCTCACCGGGGACTTCGCCGTCGGTGAGGTCGTAGAGGTTGGGCTGCAGCGCGTCGTGTTGAAGGACGTCGAGGTCACCGACCCTTTCGGTAACGTCGTGCTGCGCGTCGCGAGCCTGACCGCGACGGCGGACGTCGCCCGCTTGGCGCTGGACGCCCTGTTCGGCTCCGGCAGCCTGAACCTCAAGATTGACCGGGTGCGCCTCGACGGCGTCGACGTCTTTCTGGTCGAGCCCCCCGTCGGCACCGCCCCCACGCTCGCCGACACCTTCCTCCCCACCCCAACGCCCAGCCGCGGGACGGCGAGCGCGGGCGCCGAGCGCCCGAGCCGTGAGCTGCGGCTCTGGATGCCCGACATCCAGATCGGCAGCGTGTGGGCGCGCGGCCCCGTCGCCGGGCTCGCGCCCCTCGAGGGCAGCCTGCGCAACGTCAAGGGGGCCGTGCTCGTCGGCCCCAAGGGCGTCATCGTGGACGTCCAGCGCTTCGGGCTCGTCGCCCGCGGGCTCGGCGGGGTCGACGCGCGCGGCACGGGGACGGTCCGCGTCAATGTCCCGGGGAGCATCTGGACGACCTTCGACGGCTGGATGGGAGAGGTGCCCGTCGGGGCGCTCGTGGAGGTCAAGGCCGACGGCGGGCTCGTCGTGACCGCTGACGTCTCGCAGGCCAAGCCCGGCGCGGTCAAGGCCCTGCTCCCCGCGTGGCCGCTGCTCGTGGAGTCCAGCGCGCACGTGAAGCTGGAGAGCGCCCCGCGCGGCTATGCTTTGGTCGGCACCACCACGCTGACGGACTCTGGGACGGCGAAGATCACCGGGGCGCTCAGCTTCGAGCAAGGCTTCCAAGCCGATCTCGACGTGGACCTCACACAGGTCGATCTGAGAGCCATCGTCCCGAGCGCCCCCGCCACGCGCCTGAACGCCACCAGCGCCGTCAGTGTCTATCCGCGCGCTGGGCGCCCCGTCGTGGACATCAACGGGACCATCCAGCCCAGCGTCATCGCCGCTCAGCCCGTCCCCCTCATCGATTTCAACGGCAGCGTGGATGAGCGAGGCTTCGTCGGCAAGGCCAAGCTGCACGAGCCAGGGATGCCCGTCGGCGTCGCCATCCACGCGCAGCCCAGCGGCGCCCTCGCCCTCACGGCCACCATCAAGCCCTTCGAGCTGAGCGGCGCGCCACGCATCGCGAAGCTGCTGCGTGCCCGTGGCTCACTCGCGGCTCGGGTCGACGCCACGCTCGAGGACGGGCGGCTCACCGCGAAGGGGACCGCGAGCGTCTCTCGCCTCGACGTCCGGGGCGTCCAGGTAGCGCGCGCGGAGCTCTACGGCACCACGAGCGGGCCGCTCGCGACCCCGTCACGGCTCCAGCTCGCCACGACGGCCAGCGCCGAGGGCGTCGTGGCGTCGGGGTGGCCCCTCGGCAAGCTCCGCGTGCGCGCTCAGGGACCGGTCGCGCAGCCCCGCGTCAAGGTGGCCCTGGAGACCGTGACCGGGCCGCACGTCGCGGTGGAGGGCACCGTCAGCATCGCGGGCGACCCCACCATCAGCGATCTTCGGCTCGCCGTGTCCCACGACGCCACCGAGCTGCACGCGAAGCTCCGAACGCTCAAGCTTGGCCGGCGTGGGCTCGACCTCCAAGGCTTGCAGCTGAGCGGCGGAGCCGGCGAGCTGCGCGCGGACGCCCACCTCGGCGCGCGCACCCACCTCGACATCGACGCCAAGGCGCTCGATCTCGACCGCCTGAGCCGCGCCTTGGGCCTCCCCGGGGCCGCCCTCGGGGGAGCGCTGGACCTCGAGGCCAGGTTCACCAGCGGGGGCGCGGAGCCCGAGACGGGGCGGATCGCCCTCGAGCTCAAGCAGGGCAGCGTCCAGGGCTTTCGTGGGATCGACCTGAGCTGGCTGAGCACACTCCACGGGACCACGCTCCAGGGACGGCTCACGGCCTCCCACGCGGACTACGGGGACGGTGAGCTCACCTATGCAGGGCGCCTCGCTGGCTCGGCCCTGGAGCTCCGCTCGTGGCGAGCTCTCGTCGGCAAGCTCCACGGCAGCCTCGGGCGCATCCCGCTGCAGCCCCTCGGGCCGCTGCTCTTCTCGGAGGCCAAGGCCGCAGATGGCAGCCCACTCCAAGGGGCCCTGGCCAAGGCCGCCGATCTCGCGGCGCGCGCGCGCGCCGTCGGCGGTACCCTCGGCGTGGCCTTCGCGGTGGAGCGCCAGCGCGCAGCGCTGTTCCCGGACGTCAGCGTCAGCGTCCGCACCGATGGGCTCCGGCTCACTCCCCCTGCCGCCGAGCGCCCGCCAGAGCAGCCCCCCTACTCCCTCGAGGGGCACGATCTGATGGTGTACGGGAGCCTGCAGGGAGAGACGGGCAACGTCGAGCTCAGCGCTCGCGTCTACGGGGTCGAGGACGAGCTGAGTCACGCGCCTTGTCGAGTGGGCGAGTCCCTGCGCTGTAAAGAAGAGGCCTACCTCACGGCGGCAGCGTCGCTCCAGGTCGAGCCCTGGGCGCTGCTGAGGGCGCCGCGCGAGGCGCTGCCTCGCCTGAGCGCCACCCCGCTCCAGCTGAGGTTCACCGCGCCCAAGAAGGATATCTCACGCTTCGCGTGGCTCTTGCCCACCCCCGTCCCCGTCACCGGCGCCTATGAGCTCACCGGGACCCTCCAAGGGACGCTGCTCGCCCCCGTCGTCGGGGTGCGCTTGGTCGGCACGGACGTGCTGCTGCCCGACCTCACCACCCGCCGAGCCGGCGTGGATCTGCGCGCCACCTACAGCCGCCCTGAGGAGCGCTACGGCGTCAGCCTGGCGGTCAGCGATCGCGCGCGCGTGATCGTCACGCTCGGGAGCGATGGCCAGCTTCGCTGGAGCGAGCTCCAGCGCGCCCTCACCGGCCAGCTCCCTCAGCTCACGGGGAGCACCACGCTCGCGTTCAAACGCGCACCGCTCGATCTGCTGGTGGGCGCCGCCGACACCAGCCTCCTCGGCAGCCTCGACGGCAGCGTCCGGATGGACCACGCCGGCGCGGCGCCGCGCTTCAACGGCTACCTCACCGTCAAGGACCTCAGCTTGCACGGCTCGTCGCTGGGTGGCCTGAACGTCTCCCTCGACTCCAAGGGCGCCCTGCTCGTGCCTCGCGTCCGCCTGATCCATCCCGACGGCGACGCCAGCCTCGAAGCCGCCGTCAACCTCGAGTGGGAGGGGCTCTCGCCCAAGCTCTCCCGCGCGACTCCCCTCGACGTCATCATCAAGACCGACAGCTTCGAGGCGGGCGCCCTGCAGCCCCTGCTCGAGCGCTACTTCACCAAGCTCGGCGGGCGGCTGACGACGCAGCTCAGGGTGCGCCTGACCCCCGTCGAAGACGACCCAGGCGTGCCCATCTGGGTGCCGTCCCTCAACGGGACCGCCTCGATGTCGGGGGGGAGCGTGCAGATCTCAGCGCTGGGGCTCCAGCTCGATGACCTTCACTTCAACGTGGACTCCCGCAGCTCCGCGCGCTCCAGCACGCTGACCTTCTCCAACGTCGGGGCGCGCGCCCGCGCCGACGCCGAGAACTTCCGCGGGGCGGGCTTCCTGTCCTTCGACCAGAACGGCCTGGCGCTCGGTCGCTTCGACTTCTTCGGCACGAAGGTGCCGCTGATGCTCCAGGGCGTCTCCCTCGGCGAAGCCACCGGCAACGGCACGCTGTCCATCCGCAAGGAGCAGAGCCCCACGGGCGGCGACCGCTACGTGTTCCCGCTGCGGATCCCAGCGCTCACCGTCCAGCTCCCCCTGTCGTCCTCGCGAAACGTCATCGACACCCGGACCAACCCGGACATCGCGGTGTCCCCCGGGCGAGGCAGCGAGGGGAGCACGGAGCCCAAGAGCGGCCCCCCCTGGGCCGTGGAGATCGAGCTGGGGGAGCAGGTCCGGATCAGCCGCAGCGACATCGAGATCCCGCTCTCGGGTCGCATGACCGCGCTGGTGGGGGACAGCACACAGGTCTCCGGAGCCATCGACCTGACCCCCGGAGGACGGCTCCCGCTGGTGGGCAAGCTCTTCATCATCGAGCAGGGGCGGGTCCTCTTCGACACCGGAGAGACCACCAACCCGCACGTGAACCTCTTGGCGAGCTGGCGCTCCAAGAGCGGGACGATCTACGTGGAGGTCAAGGGCACGGTGCGCAGGCCCGAGCTCCGACTCTTCAGCGAGCAGAACCTCACCGAGCCGCAGATCATCTCCCTGCTGCTCGGAGGGAGCGGTGACGCCTCCGCGCAGGACGTCGGCAGCACGCCCGGCGCTGCGTCCATGGCCGGCGTGGGGGCGGTCGCCCTCGGCTTCAATGAGCTCTTCGCCGGCACCCCCATCTTGAGCGACATCGAGCTGCGCACCTCATCGACCAGCGACGCCCAGGGGGGCGAGAAGGCCAACTACACGGCAGCCGTCCGCATCAGCGAGGACGTCTGGTTCGAGGGCACCTACACCCGCGGCACGCGCACCAGCACGGGCCCGGGCGCGCAGGCCGATGGCTTCAGCGGCACGGTGGACTGGCGCTTTCACCGCAATTGGTCGCTGCGCACGGAGGGAGGCAACCAGGGCGCAGCCCTGGATCTGCTCTGGCAGTACCGCTACTGAGCGCCGCGCGACGCCCTCATTCCGGCTTGCGCGCGCTCGCACACCCGACCACCAAGCTGAGCTCGAAGCGGTCCTCGGACCAGTACTTGTCGATGGCGTCCCGGAGGTACTCCATCGGCTGGGTCAGATCCTCCACGCCGAGGGCGCGCTCGAGCTCTGGCAAGATGAGCAGCCGCGTGACCGGATCTTCCACGAAGGCGCGGCCGCTGTCGAAGGTCAGCGCCGTGCGCGTGACCTCCACGTCCACGTCCTCCAGGCCGCTGTCTTCCAGCTCTTCACCCAGCATC
>CAUJEM010000092.1 GCA_963169915.1 Myxococcota bacterium | reverse complement strand
CGCGCCCGCGCCGCCGCCCGTCCCGCCGGCGCCCGCCGCTCCGGCGGCGGCGGCGCCGCCCCCCGCACCGGCCGTGCCGCTGGCTCCCGCGTCGCCGCCGCCCGTCCCTCCGGCGCCCGCCGCTCCCGCGCCGCCGCCGCCCGACCCACCGGCGCCTGCAGCTCCCGCGTCGCCGCCGCCCGTCCCGCCGGCGCCGGCAGCTCCGGCGTCACCGCCGCCCCCCGCGCTCCCGGCAGCTCCGGCGCTGCCCGCGTCGCCGCCCTGTCCGCCCTCACCGGCGCTGGCCCCGACGCCGCCCGCGCCCGCGCTCGCGCCCTGACCGCCCCCGCCCGCCGTACCAGCGGTGCCGCCGCTGCCCGCCCCGGCGTCCGGGAAGCCGCCGCGGCGGTTCTCAGGGCTGGAGCAGCCGACCGCGGAGAACGTCACGAGCCCAGCGATGCCCAGCGCCGCCAAGGCGCGCGTCGTCGATTGCCGCATGGGCGCGACTATAGCGCGCGCCTAGCCCCCGAGCATCACTTTCACGCCCTCGCTGGGCGTGGTAGGCGGCCCTCCACCATGCCTGAGATCCTTGCCGTCACCGCCCGCGAAATCTTGGACTCCCGAGGCAACCCCACGCTCGAGTGCGAGGTGGAGACCAGCAGCGGCTTCGGCCGCGCCGCCGTCCCGAGCGGCGCGTCCACCGGGGAGCACGAGGCGCTCGAGCTGCGCGACGGCGACGCCAAGCGCTACCTCGGCAAGGGCGTGCTGCGCGCGGTGGAGCACGTCGAAGACACGCTGGGCCCGGCCATCCTCGGGCTCAGCGCCTTCGACCAAGCGGGCGTGGACGAGCGGCTCCTCGAGGAGGACGGCACGGCCAACAAGGGCAAGCTCGGCGCCAACGCCATCCTGGGCGTCAGCTTGGCGGTCGCGCGCGCCGGCGCGGACGCGCTCGGGCTGCCGCTCTGGCGCTATCTGGGCGGCGTCCAGGCGCGCGTGCTGCCCACGCCCATGATGAACATCCTCAACGGCGGCACCCACGCGGACAACGGCCTGGAGATCCAGGAATTCATGGTCATCCCGCACGGCTTTCACTCGTTCGCGGAGGCGCTGCGCTGCGGCGCGGAGATCTTCCACGCGCTGAAGGCCAACCTGAAGCGGGACCAGCTCACCGTCGCCGTGGGGGACGAGGGCGGCTTCGCGCCGCGGCTCGGCTCGAACGAACAGGCCATCCAGCGCGTGCTCGACGCCATCGTGGCCGCCGGCTACGAGCCGGGCCGGCAGGTGAGCCTCGCGCTCGACTGCGCCGCCAGCGAGTTTTACCGGGATGGCCGCTACACCTTCGACGGCCAGCCGCGCAGCGGCGCGGAGCTCGTGGACCTCTACGAGCGGCTCGCCGAGCGCTACCCCCTGCTCAGCATCGAGGACGGCGTGGCGGAGGACGACTGGGACACCTGGCGGCTGCTCACCGAGCGGCTCGGCCGCCGCCTGCAGCTCGTGGGCGACGACCTGTTCGTCACCAACCCCGCGCGGCTGCGGCTCGGCATCGAGCGGAGCGTGGCCAACAGCATCCTCATCAAGCTCAACCAAATCGGCTCGCTCACCGAGACGCTGGACACCGTGCGCCTCGGCGCGGCGCACGGCTACACCTCCGTCATCTCCCACCGCTCCGGGGAGACGGAGGACGCGTTCATCGCGGATCTGGCCGTGGCCACCAACGCCGGGCAGATCAAGACCGGCTCGCTCAGCCGCAGCGACCGCGTGGCCAAGTACAACCAGCTGCTGCGCATCGCGGAGGAGCTGGACGCAGGCGCTGTGTACGCGGGGGCCCAGCCCTTCTCGCGCTTCGGGCTAGGCTGAGCGCGGTGCACCCTGCGGCGGCGCTCAGGGGGGCGTCACCCCGGGCGCGCCCCGCTTGGAGAAGTACGAGCGCAGCACCTCGCGCGCCAGCGCCGGCGCCTTGATCTGCCAGGTGGGCGTGTTCACCGCGAGCGACGCGATGGCGATCTCCGGCTGGTTCGCGGGCGCGTAGCCCACGAACCAGGTGTAAAACCGCCCCTGCTTCTCCCGGGTGAGCGTCCCGGTCTTGCCCGCGACGCTGATCCCCGGCAGGTAGGGGCGCCCGGCCTTGTCGTGAAACTGCGAGTAGGCCGAGCCGTTCTGGACGGTCTGCAGCATCATGCGCCCCACCTCGGCGGCCGTCTCCGGCTTGACCGAGCGGCGCAGGACGCGCGGCTCCGAGCCATCCTCCCACAGCTTGTCGTCCCCGCGGTAGACGGCGCGCACGATGCGCGGCTCGAGCGCCACCCCGCCGTTGGCGATCGCCTGCGCGATGAGCGCGGCGTTCAGCGGCGACAGGCTCGTGTGCCAGAAGCCAGCCGCGCTGCGCGCGAACTCCACCGGCTCTTGAGGCAGCTCGATCTTGGAGGCCTCGTTGGGCGCGACGAAGGGCACCGGCGCACCGAAGCCGAAGCCGCCGGCGATGCCGGTGAGCTCCTCGGGGGTGAGGTGCTTCTGCGCGAGGCGCGCGAAGACCACGTTCAGGCTGCGCCCCATGGCGATGGCCATCGTGGCGCACCACTTGTCACGCCGCGCGTCCTCTTGGAGCTCATCCACGGTGATGCGGCTGCGCCCGCCGTGGTAGCACTGCTCTGTACCTGCGTTCAGGTTGGCCTTCTCCACCAGCGCGGAGGCCGTGATCACCTTGAACACGCTCGCCGCGGGCGCCTCGGCGCGCGCCGCGACGTCGAACTTCGGCCCCTCGTTGACGTAGCTGGCGTAGGCCAGCAGCCGCCCCGTCTTGACCTCGATGACGACGATGGCCGCCTCCGGGATGCGGTAGCGCTTCATCTGGATCGCCGCGGAGCGCTGCAGGTCCGGGTCGAGCGTGAGCTCCGCGTCGCGCCCCTCGGGCAGCGGCGCCAGCACGCGCTGGGGGCGCAGGCGGTAGCGGGTCAAGTCCAGTCCCTGCAGCGAGGGCGCCTCGTTGCGGGACGTGCTCGTTCGCTGGATCTTGCTGAGCGCGTTGTCCAAGCTGACGTTCCCTCGCACCACGGGGATGAGGGCGACGCTGAGCCCGAGCGCCACACCGACGCCGATCCACTTGCTCCAACGGCTCATAGGGGCTCTTGAGTTATCGGAGGGCCCGCTCGGCGGCCAAGTTTGGCGGGGCCCCCGCCGCCGACGCGCGTGGCGCACTTCGGTAAGTCGGTTGGCCGCCGGGTCAGACATGCTAGACTGAGCGCGTGCAGGTCCTGCTCAGGAAGCTCGGTCGTGGCGCTCGAACGGTCACGGGCCGCCTCATGGGGGTCCCCCGCAAGGGCTCGGTCCTCGTCATCGAGCTGAGCGACGGCATGCACGAGTACGTCACCACGCCCATCAAGCGCGTGCTCCGGCTCGCCGAGCGCGGGGTGTTCTACATCGAGACGGCCAACAGCCGGTATCGCCTGGAGGCCCGGGGGGGCCAGCAGACCCTCGAGGACGTCTCGAGCGGCTGAGCCCTTCGCGCTCGGCACCTTTGCGGGGCGCGCGGGTTACTGATACACCCCGCCCTCCCGCCGTGCGCCCTCGGCGCACTCACTCGGAGCTAAGAGACACGATGGCAAGGTTCGACAGCCGTAATTCCCGAAAGATGCGCCGCAAGAAGGCCCAAGCGAAGAAGAAGCAGCGGCTGAAGCGCCACGCGGAGGCCACGCACGCCGCGCGCGCTGCCGCCAAGGGTACTACGAAGAAGTCCACCAAGAAGTCCGCGGGCTGAGCCTGGCGCTGCTCCGGCAGCGCCTAGCGGATGGTGTGCGTCTCGAACTGGCGGTCGCCGCGCGCGGGCGCGCTCGAGGGGTCCAGGGGCTCTCCGAAGAGCCCCGCGGCGCCGCCGATTCGCTGCTCCCGCTGTAGCAGCCAGGGCCCCTCACGGTCGCTCCACTCTTGGGAGAGCCGCGTCACGCGCAGCTCCGTGCTGGACTCATGGACCCACTGCACGTCCACCTGGAGCGTGGCGTGGTGCTCATCGGCCATGCGCATCCCCACCAGCTCGACGTCCAGCACGCGCACCCGGGTGCCCCAGCCGATGCGTCGCTCGAGGAAGCTCTCGAGCGCGGGCGGGGCGGTGAGCTCGGCGGCCTCTTCCATGCGCCCGAAGCGCGTGGCCAGGTTGAGCGCCCGCGCGGAGTCCACCACCCGCTGAGACTGCGGGGGCGGCATGGGGCAGCCGGCCAAGGCGGGGGCGAGGAGCAGGCACAGCAGCAGCGCGCGGCGCATGAGGCTCGTTAGCACGGCGGGGAGGTCGCGGGCCAACAGCGCGCGCCCTAGGCCGCGCTCAGAAGGGCGCCGCCGCGACGAAGTAGCCCTGGAGCCCTGGGGCCTGGGCGTCGAGCCCGCGCGCCATGCCGAGGCGCAGGTTGGCCCCTACGAAGTACCCGAGCACGAGATCCACCCACAGCTCCCCGCCGACGCCGGCGTGGAAGGGCCGCCACGGATCGTCGTGATCGAGCAGGTCGAAGGCGCCCCCGTAGTCGAGAAAGAGCGCCCCGGAGAGCGTCCGCAGGAAGGCGGGGAGGGTGGACAGCCCGCGGTCCGCGTACAGCAGAGGGAAGCGGTACTCGAGGTTGAGCAGGCCGTAGGTCTGGCCGATGAACTGCGCCGGGGCGTAGCCGCGGAGCACGAAGCTGCCTTGGGTCAGCCCGTCGGTGTAGGCCTCGAGCACGGTGGGGGTGGGGCTGTAGCCGCCGGTGACGTAGAGCCCGCGGCGCGGGTAGCTCCCCGCCGCCGTGGCCCCCGACACTCCGAGCGCCAGGACGTGGTGCGGCAGCGCGGGCAGCGGGAGGTAGCCGCGCGCGGCGGCGCCGATGGCGAACAAGGTGTCTTGCCCCCCGAAGGCGGGGTCGGCCACGTCGAGGTCGACGCTGGTGCTCAGGCCCCGCTCGGTGCTGACGCCGCCTAGCGTGCCGCTGGCGTTCGAGTAGCTCCAGCCGAGCCGCAGGGCGCCGAGCGTGCCGCGGTGTGGCTCGCGCGGGACGGGGGCGGCAGGATCGTCCAGCGCGCCGACGGGGAGCCGCGTGTCGTAGGCGCCGAAGGTGTAGCGCAGCGTGAGCGCCTGCCCCTCAGCGTCGCCCGGAAGGTAGAGCTGCGCGCCGCTGGTGACGCCCGTGAAGCGCTCCGTCACGAGGGGCGTCTGCGTGCCGTAGCGGTAGCTCCGTCGAGGCGCGGCGCTGCGCGAGGCCGAGAGGTTGAGCGTGAAGGGGAGGCGACGGTACGAGTAGCCGAGCGACGCCTGGGGCTCGGCCTGGTCGAAGTCCACGCCGAGCACGGCGCCGAAGCCGTGCAGCCCCACGAGATCGGCGCCCGCGGTGCTGACGTAGAGCGTGTCGCCGTAGGGGCCCGTCGTCAGATCGAGGGCGTAGGCGTGCGGGCGCAGGGTGTCCCACGCCGAATACTCGCGGCTCTGCCACTGGCGGGGGCGTGGCTCCGGCGGCGGTGGGGGGCGGCGATCCTGCGCGGGCAGCGGCTCGAGCCAGCGCGCGGGCTCCAGCGCGAGCGAGTAGAGGTCGAAGCCCTGGCTGCCATAGCCCACGTACACCAAGGTGCGCCCGTCCGGGCTCACCTCGGGCTGATAAGCCCCGGTCAGCACGTTGGTCACCTGCGCGAGCACACCCGAGCGGAGCTCGAGCGCGTAGACGTTCGCGATGCCCGTGCGATCCGAGGTGAAGTAGAGCCGCTGCCCGTCCGGGCTCCAGCTCGGCTGTTGATCGATGGCGCGGTCGTGGGTGAGCCGCTGGACGGCGCCGCTCTCCACCTCCACCACGTAGAGATCACGGTAGCCCCCTCGCGTCCAGGCGCTGTACGCCACCCAGCGACCGTCGGGGGAGAAGCGCGGCGTGTAGATCTGCTCCCAGCGCCGGCTGTGGACCAGGCGGCGCGTCGGTCCGAGCGCACCGTCGGGGCCGAAGGAGGCCAGCTCCAGGCTGGTGGTCCCCGCACGGTTGGTGACGAAGACCAGCGCGCGCCCGTCCGCGCTGACGTCGGGCTCTCGGGCGCGGCGCCCGGTGGTCAGCCGCTGCTTGACCTTCTCGTTGCCGGCCGTCGCCGTCTCGCCGTGCGGTAGCCGGAACAGATCGCTGAAGAAGTACCGGCGGCGGGAGGGCGCCACGCTGTCGAACACCAGCCCACAGTCGCCATCGAAGCTGGCGGTGCGACCGGCGCTCCACGCGACGTGGCGTTGCTCCTCCTCTCGGGCGCGCCCCTCCGCTTCGAGCCTCACCTGGTAGAGCCCTGGCGGCTGCTCGCCGTCGTCCTTGAAGTAGAGCAGCTCCTCGGCCGCGCTCGTCCGCGCGCAGCGGGGGACGAAGCGCGGCGCGGCGACCGTGCGGCCGGCGTGGGTCAGCCGGCGCCCTTCGCGTCGCCCCCGCGCCTCCACCTGCCGGCGCTGCTCGCCGTAGCGCTGCTCGAGGCTCGCCCTCCACGCCTCGTAGAGCTCGGGGTAGGTCTTCCCCGTGACGCGCTGGATGGAGCGGTTGATCCCCCACGGGACGGGCCGCGCGCCATAGTCCGCCGCGACCGCCGCGAAGGTGCTCGGCCCGTACTGCTTCGCGATGAAGTCGATGAAGAAGCCGCCGTACAGATACCAGAGGTGCCCGCCGGGCCAGCGCCGCGTGGGGTGACTCAGCTGGTCGAGCCGAGCCAGGGTGCCGCTGAGCACGTCGGCGCGCAGGTACATGTCGAACAACGAGGAGCGCAGGCGCCCGCCGCTCGTGTGCTCCGTCTCCATCGCCACCGCGAGGCCCTCCACCAGCCAGCGCGGCTGCACTTGGTTGGGCGCCCAGCGCTTGCCCATCAGGCGGTTGACGAGCGCCGGCAGTCCGCTCACGTTGTCGAGCTGCAAGATGTGGGTGTACTCGTGGGTGAGCAGCGCGCTCAGCCAGTCGTCGTAGTCGCCCAGCGTGGACATGTCGTCCGGGGCGGTGACGTACATGCGGACGGCGTCGTAGGGGAGCGCCGTCGCAGAGCCGTTGGCCGAGTCCGTGTCGTCGGTGAGGAGGATCTCGGTGCGCTCGTGGGGCGTCCAGCCGAGCACCGGCGACAGGCGCGCGTGGATGGCCTCCGCGAGCTCGGCGGTGCGCTCGGCGTGCGGCTCGAGGCCGTGGTGATAGCTGACGCGGAAGTGGGGCGTCTCGAGCGTGCGCCACCGCAAGTAAGGATCTCCGGCGCTGGCCTCCGTGACGACGGCGAAGCCGCTGAGCGCCGCCAGCGTGACGAGCCGCCGCCGCCTGCTAGGGCTCACAGATCGTCGTGAAAGAGCGGCTCACGGTTGCGCACGTAGCGGTAGACGAGCTGGCGCCCCTCCGGGGAAATCTGCGTGAACTGCGCGCCGAAGCCCGGTGGCGCGTCGAGTCCGCCCTGGCTGGAGGCCGGCGCGTCTCGCGTCCAGCGCACGACCCCGACCGCCTCGAACTCATAGCCGCCCGGCATGCTCACCTTGAGCAGCAGCGACTGGCCGATGGTGGGGATGACGTAGGTGGCGACGAAGATCCCCCCGGAGTCGATGACGTCGTTGCCGCTGAGCCCCTTGTAGAAGTTGGTGGCGCTGTGCGCGCCCAGCTCCGCGGCGACCTGCTGGAGCTGCCCGGCTCCGGCGGGCGCAGGGGCTGGCTGCTGGAAGGCGGCGGGCTGGGGCGCGGCGGGTTGCTGATAGGCGGGGGGCGGCTGCTGGAAGGCGGCGGGCTGGGGCGCGGCGGGTTGCTGGAAGACCGCGGGGGTGGGCATGGCTTGTGCGGGCCCGGCCG
>CAUJEM010000091.1 GCA_963169915.1 Myxococcota bacterium | reverse complement strand
AGCGCGACCAGGCAACCACGGCGCTCAACGTGGAGGTCTGGGCGGCGGCGCGGCGAGACGCGGAGCTCAAGCGGCGCTCGGCGGCCTTGCAGCGAGACGCTCGGCAGCTCATCGCCAACGGCGTGGTCGAGGCGCTGGGGGCCACGGCAGAGCGGCTCAGCCTGCGCACCGAGGCGCTCAGCGCGCTCATCCTCGCGACGCTCAACGGGCTCGCGGTGACGGACTACCTCGAAGAGACCCCTCCTCAGACGGACGAGGCCTTCCAGCTCTTTCTCCACCTGTTGACCTTGGGCCTGGAGAAGGCGGAGCAGCGCTCGGCCAAGGCTCCCTAGCGCACGCGCGGCAGCTCCGGTCGCCGCGCGCTGGGCGGCCACGGGCGCTCCCCGGCAGGGCGCGGCGCTCCATCTCGGCCCCGGTCCGGCCTCGGCGCTTGGCCTGTGACCCGTGATGAGGCATGGTTGTCGCACTCGATGCGACTGGTCGGTGTCCTCGTCTCGGCATCACTCCTCGGCGTCTGCCATAACGCTCAGGCGCGCGTCGCGTGGGCGCCCCCGCGCAGCCCCGCGCAGCTCTTGAGCCAAGCGAGCGACGACGCGCTCGCCCCCTTGAACGGGGAGCCGCTCTCACCGCTCAGCTGGCTGTCGTACTCCGTCGCCGCCAGCGCCCGCTTCCGCCTGAGCGGCGCGCAAGACTATGACTTGCTCGCTCGCTACCTGAACCCAGCGCAGGCGCGCACCCCGGAGTGGCGCGGGTTCTGGCTGGGCCGCTACGGTCATCGCACCTGGACCTGGAGCGCCCCGCTCCTGTGGAGTGCGGAGGCGGCGGACACCGAGCCCGCGCCTCCGCCCGCATCATCGACGGACTGGGGGCTCGACCTGAAATGGGAGCCCTTGCGCCTGGCGCTGCAGCCGCAATTTGCCACCCATCGCCTCGCGCCGCTGGTGGAGGCCCCGGAGCCGCTGCACTCTGGCGTCGAGGTCCAACCTAGCTGCGCCGATGGTCGCGTGCCCCGTCCGGTCACCCTCGGGCGCTTCGGTGCGGAGACCGATCGCTTCGCGCTCTTGGAGTGCGATGGCTCCATCGCGCCGGAGGCCTTGGACCGCCTCAGCGTCATGGCACGCCCGCCAGGGGCACCGCGCCCCGAGCTCCCCCTGCCGGACGTGCCCACGGCGGACGAGCTTCACCCCGGAGAGTGGCTGCCACAGGTCAAGATGCTGCACCCGAGGCTCGTGTGGGCCTTGGAGCGCATCGCCAGCGCCTTCCCGGGGCGCCCCATCTACATCGTCAGCGGCTACCGCCGCGGCAGCCACGCCAGCTACCACACGCAGGGGCGCGCGCTGGACCTCTCCGTCTGGCACACCAGCAACGAGGAGGTGCTCGCCGTGTGCCGCAAGCTCAAGGACGTGGGCTGCGGCTACTACCCCTTCAACAAGTTCATCCACCTCGACGTGCGCGGCGCCAACACCGGGCACACCCTGTGGATCGACGCCGCCCAGCCCGGCGAGTCCTCGCGCTACGTCTCGAGCTGGCCTGGCGTCGTGGAGGGCGGCGCCACGAGCTGGGCCGTCGGCGAGTGACCGGACCCATGAGCCTCGCACGCCTCCGCGCCCAAGACGTCGCCGTCGGGACGCTGCGGCGAGCGCTGCAGCTCGGGAAGGTGCACCACGCCTACCGTTTCGAGGGCCCAGCCGGCGTCGGCAAGGAGCTGGCGGCCCTCGCGCTCGCGCAGGCGCTGCTGTGTGAGGCGCCCACCCCGGAGGCCTGCGGGCAGTGCCGCGCCTGCCGCCTCGCGGCGAGCTGGAGCGACGAGGCCCCTCGGCTCCCGCAGCACCCGGACTTGGTGCTGCTCCAGCGCGGCCTCTACCCGCCCTCCAGCTTGGGCCCCGACGCCAGCGCGGAGGCCACCCAGCTCGGCGTCCACCAAGTCCGGCGGCTCGTGCTCGGGCGCCTCGGCTTCCCGCCGCACGAAGGACGCGCGCTCGTCTTCATCATCCGCGACGCCGATGAGCTCAGCCTCTCGGCGGCCAACCTCCTGCTCAAGACGCTCGAGGAGCCCCCACCGCAGACCTATTTCGTGCTGCTCACCAGCCGCCCGGCACGCCTGCTCGACACCGTCCGCTCACGCACGCTGGCGGTGCGCTTTCATCGTCTCCCCGACGCCGTGGTGGAGGAGCTCTTGGCGCTCCGCTCGCAGCCCAAGGAGCTCGCGGCCCTCGGACAAGGCAGCATCGGCATGGCGCTGGAGCTCGCTCACGACGAGCACCGGCAGGCTCGGGAGGATTTCCTGGCGCGCGCCCAGGTGGCCCTCACCGCGGGCGACCTCAGGCCGAGCTTGGGGCTCGTCGACAAGGGCACCGAGCGCGGTGAGCTGCGCCTACGGCTGCTCTTCTTGGCCCAAGCGCTGGCGCAGGAGGCGGCTCGCGCGCTCAGCGAGGCGCCGTCGGCGGCGAGGGTCTCCGCGGAGCGCCACGCCATCGTGCTCGCCGCGCTCCGCCAGCTGGAAGGCAACGTGGCGCCGGCGCTCGCGGTGGAGTCCATGATGATCCAGCTCCGCCGGGTCGGCTGAGGCGCGCGCTCAACCTTCGCCCCCCAGCGCACGATGCAGCGCGCGCGCTCGCTCGAGGAGCCGGGGCGCGGTGGGAGACTCCGGCAGCAGCGCTCCGATCACCGCGCCCACGGCGCCCAGCGCCGCGATCCGTTCGGCGTTCTCCAGCCCGATCCCGCCGATCGCCACGAGCGGGATCCCCGCCGCGTGCGCCGCGCCGCTCGCGGCGCGCAAGCCGGTCAGGCCCACCACGGGGTCGGCCCCCTGCTTGGACTGCGTCGCGAACACCGGGCCGAAGGCGACGTAGTCCGGACGCTCCGCCAGCGCCGCCTCGAGCTGCCCGAGATCGTGCGTGGACACGCCGACGCGCAGGGCGCCAAACCGGCGCCTCAGCAGCTCGAGCGGCACGTCCGTCTGACCGACGTGGACGTAGGGGGCGCCGGCCAAGAGCGCGAGGTCCGCCCGGTCGTTGACGACCAACTGCGTCCCTGCCGCCTCGCAGCGCGCCGCGAGCTGCTCGAGCAGCCGGAGCACCTGCCGAGCGCCTTGGCGCTTGGCGCGCACCTGGAGCCAGCGTGGACGTAGCGTGAGCCAGGTCTCGGCCAGCGGCAGCGGCTCCAGGCTCCGCTGCTCGAGGGCGTCACAGTCGAGGATGGGGTAGAGCCCACGGTAGGTCATGGGGCCTCAGCTTGGCGCGGCACATTAGCCCCGTAAACGCTGGGCCTCCGGCGCGCCGTGGCGGGGGTGCACGGGCGCGCCGGTCGCGCCACGGCTCCCCTCCCCAGGCCTGCGCCGCCCGGGTAGGTCACGTCCCGGGCGGCGCCTCGACCGAGTCCCCGGCGCCTGAAGGCACAGCCCTGGGCCCTGGGCGCGCTCCTGGTCACCTCGAGCGCCCTCGCGGCGCCGCCCTCGCCGCCTCCTGCCGCACCTGGGGAGGCGGACCAGCACGGGCTCGCCCTGAGCGTGGAGGCGAACGGCCCGTCCTTGCCGTGGACGCTCCGGCTCGAGCATCGCGGCAGCGCGCCCGTGCAGGTCGTCGCGGACCCGCGGCTGCTCTGGTTCGAGGTGCGCGTCCCGGGGAAAAAGCAGGTGCATCAGTGCCGCCTCCCCCCAGAGCTGCGGCCTAGCGAGCCCAAGGCCTCGCAGTGGTTGACGCTCTCCCCGGGGGAGGCGCTGGAGGGGCGGTTCGATCCGCGGCTCTACTGCTTCGCCACCGGTGGCCAGGTGGTGCTGGTACCAGGGGCGCAGGTGCAGGCCTACCTCGGCTGGCCCGAGGAGCGGCGTCGGCGCTGGCGTCGCGGCAAGCGCGAGGCGCTGCCGGAGCGCGCGCCCTTCGTCGCGAAGGCGGCGGCCGAGCAGCAGAGCCCCCCACTCAAGCGGCTCGTCGCGGCAAGCTTCGCCTTGGACTCTCGCTACGCGCGCTGGAGCGCGACGGCGCTCCCCAGCGAGGAGACGGCGCGCAGCCCGCTCGAGCTGAGGGTGACCGCCGGCTCGGACGTGGCGCAGGAGCGCAGCGCCAGCGTGAGCGTGACGGTGCGCAACGTCTCCAAGGAGAAGCGCCTGCTCTTCGTCCGGCGAGATCTCCTGCGCTTCGAGGTGAGCGGTCCGGAGGGCAGCTTCTCGTGCACGCCCGAGCCAGGCGCCTTCCACCCGTCAGCGCAGTCCTTCTCGACCCTCGCGCCCCAAGGCTCGCTGAGCCTGAGCACGCGGCTCCGCGAGCTGTGCCCGCCGCACAGCTTCGATCGCGCCGGCCTCTACCTGGTGCACGCCCGCCTCGTGGCCTCCAGTGACGGCGCCGAGTGGGGCTACGAGGCCTTCGTCGGAGAGCTCTCGTCCGAGGTGCCTGGCGTCGTGCGTATCCGCCAGGGGGAGCTCGGCCTCGTCCCTCCACGGCTGGAGCGCGTCACGCCTCCCTCCACGAGCGAGCCCACGCCCGCCGGCGGCCAGCGCCCCCGTGACTGACGCGCCTCCCCCTCACGGTGAGCGCCCTGGGCCGCGCTCGCAGCACACCCCGCTGCTGCTAGGCCTGCTCGTCCTGAGCAGCCTCGGGGTGGGCTGGCTCATCCGCTGGATGCTCCTCCACCCCTGACGTCGCCCTGCGGACGCGAGCCTTCGCCCGCGCTTCGCGCTAGGGTCGTCCCCGCCGGGGAGGAGGCGCTCGCCTGGCTCCACCCCGCTCTCCAGCACGAGGCCCCCCATGAGCAAGACACCCAAGCCCCCCCCCACGCACCTGACGACGCAGTTTGGCGCCCCCGTGCCGAACAACCAGGACAGCCTCACAGCGGGCCCCCGCGGCCCCCTCTTGGCGCAAGACGTGTGGCTCCAGGAGAAGCTCGCCAACTTCGTCCGCGAGGTGATCCCCGAGCGCCGCATGCACGCCAAGGGCTCCGGCGCCTTCGGGACCTTCACCGTCACCCATGACATCACGCGCTACACGCGCGCGCGCCTGTTCGAGAAGGTGGGCAAGCAGACGGAGCTGTTCGCGCGCTTCACCACCGTCGCTGGAGAGCGCGGCGCGGCCGACGCCGAGCGGGACATCCGCGGCTTCGCCCTCAAGTTCTACACGGAGGAGGGCAACTGGGACATGGTGGGCAACAACACCCCCGTCTTCTTCATCCGTGACCCGCGCAAGTTTCCGGACCTGAACAAGGCGGTCAAGCGCGATCCTCGCACCAACCTGCGCAGCGCCAGCAACAACTGGGACTACTGGACCCTGCTCCCCGAAGCGCTGCACCAGATCACCATCACCATGAGCGACCGCGGCATCCCGGCCAGCTATCGCCACATGCACGGCTTCGGCTCCCACACCTACAGCTTCTGGAACGCCCAGGGCGAGCGCTTCTGGGTGAAGCTCCACTTCCGGACGCAGCAGGGCATCAAGAACCTCACGGACGCGGAGGCGGAGGCGCTGATCGGCAAAGACAGAGAGAGCCACCAGCGCGATCTCTACGACGCCATCGAGCGCGGGGACTTTCCGAGGTGGACCTTGTACGTGCAGCTCATGCCGGAGCTCGACGCCCAGAAGGTCGCCTTTCACCCCTTCGACCTGACCAAGGTCTGGTCCCAGCGCGCCTATCCCTTGATCGAGGTGGGGCAGGTGGAGCTCAACCGCAACCCGGAGAACTTCTTCGCGGACGTCGAGCAGAGCGCGTTCTCTCCCAGCAACCTGGTCCCCGGCATCGGCGTCTCCCCGGACCGGATGCTCCAAGCCCGGCTCTTCAATTACCCGGACGCCCAGCGTTACCGCCTCGGGGTCAACTACCATCAGATCCCTGTCAACGCGGCGCGCTGCCCCGTGCACAGCAACCACCGCGATGGCTACGGGCGCGCGGACGGCAACTACGGCGGCAGCGCCCACTATCACCCGAACAGCCACCAGCAGTGGCAGGAGCAGCCCGAGTTCCGCGAGCCGCCCCTCCAGCTCAGCGGGGACGCGGACTGGTGGGACTTCCGCAAGGACGACGCCGACTACTTCCGGCAGCCGGGAGATCTGTTCCGGTTGATGGGCCCTTCCGAGCGGCAGGCGCTGTTCGACAACACGGCGCGGGCGCTCGGGGACGCGCCGGACGAGGTCAAGCGGCGGCACGTCCACCACTGCAGCCAGGCCGACCCCGCCTACGGCGCGGGGGTGGCCAAGGCGCTCGGCTGGTGAGCGGGCGCCGCGGCGGGAGGAGCCAGCGCGCTCCATCCGCCCAGGAGGCCCGGCCGCGAGGCGCGCGCGGGCGGCGGAGCGGTAGGGGCGGGCGCGCGCGGCAGCGCACGCTCGGTTGACGCCCCCCGCCGCACCATCGATGCTGCGGCCATGAGCGAGCGAGTGTCGGTGAGCGTGACGGGGGGGGTGGCGGACGTGCGCCTACAGCGACCTGACAAGCGCAACGCGCTCGATCTGCCCATGTTCGAGGGGCTGGTCGCCGCGGGGCAGCGGCTGATGAGCGAGCCTGGGCTCCGCGCCGTGGTGCTCTCCGGGGAGGGCAAGGCCTTCTCCGCTGGCTTGGATTTCATGAGCTTCGTGGCGCTGGGGCAGGAAGGCACCACCAAGATGCTCGCGCGCGGTCCGGAGAGCCCCGCGAACCTCGCGCAGCGCGTCGCCTGGATCTGGCGGGAGCTGCCCGTCCCCGTCATCGCCGCCATCCACGGCCCTGCCTTCGGGGGGGGCCTACAGATCGCGCTCGGTGCGGACGTGCGTCTGCTCGGTCCGGACGCGGAGCTCAGCGTGATGGAGATCCGCTGGGGCCTCATCCCGGACATGACCGGCTCGCGCACCTTGCTCGAGCTGCTCCCCCTGGACGTCGCGATGGAGCTGACCTTCACGGGCCGCATCGTCCGCGCCGAGGAGGCGATCCGCCTCGGGCTCGGCACGCGCCTCGAGGCGGACCCCCACGCCGCCGCGCTCGCGCTGGCGCGGCTCATCGCCACCAAGAGCCCCCACGCCATCCGCGCCGGCAAGCGCCTGCTGCGCGAGGCGCGCGGCCTCGCCACCGCGCCGCTGTTCGAGCTGGAGACCCAGCTCCAGGTGGAGCTGCTCGGTAGCCACAATCAGCTGGAGGCCGTCAGCGCCAACCTGCAGAAGCGAGAGCCCGTCTTCGAGGACCCGTAGCGCCGGCCTGCGCCGCGCTCAGCGCCCCGTCCACACCGGAGGGCGGCGCTGGAGGAAGGCGCTGAGCCCCTCCCGCGCGTCCTCCGTGCCCAGGCACTCGAACAGGCGCGCCTCGAGCAGGCGGAGCTTCTCGTCGAGCTCCAGGCCCTCGACGTCCGCCATGGCGCGCAGCCCCAGCGCCATGGTGCTCCCGCTCTTGCTCGTGACGAGCGTCACGTAACGCTGGACGGCGGCGTCCAGCTCCGCGGGGGGCACCACGCGGCTCAGCAGCCCTACCTGCTCGGCCTCCACCGCGCTCCACTTCTCCCCGCCCAGCATCATCTCCAGCAGGCGGCGTCGCGGCACCAGCCGCTCGAGCAGCGCGTAGATCATGAAGGGGAAGAGCCCGACGTTGACCTCCGGCGTGCCCAGCTTGGCCTCCGCGCTGGCGACGGCGAAGTGGCACGCCGCCACCAGCCCCAGCCCGCCGCCCAGCGCGTGCCCGTTGACGCGCGCGATGAGCGGCTTGCTCGAGCGCCAGAGCGCGAGCAGCAGCTCCGGGTAGCCGCCCTTCGACGCCAGCGCGTCCTGCTCTCCGCCGCTGAGCTGCTGGAAGTCCCCGCCCACGCAGAAGGCCTCCCCGGCGCCGGTGAGCACGATGCAGCGGATCTCCTGCGCCGCCAGGGCGTCCTCCAGGGCCCACAATAGCTCGTTGGCCATGGCCGCGCCGATGGCGTTGCGCCGCTCTGGGCGGTTCAACGTGAAGGTGGTGACGGGCCCCTGCGTCGTCACCACCACGGTGCGGTACGCGCGCGCCTCGGCGCTCATCACATCACCTGCGGGCGGTGGAGGATCTCGCGGGCCTCCTCGACCGTCGCCGGGCGACGGCCCACGTCCCGCACCATGCGCGCGGCCACCTCCACGAGCTGACCGTTGGACGTCGCCATCGGCCCGCTCGGAAGGTAGAGGTGGTCTTCCAAGCCCGTGCGGATGTTACCGCCCAGCACCAGGGCCGTGGCCAGCATCCGCCAGTGGCAGTGCGAGATGCCGATGACCTCCCACTCCGAGCCCGGGTGCATGATCTTGGTCTGGAGCTGCAGCGACTCCACCAGCGGGGGGATGCCGCCCAGCACGTTGACGATGAAGCTGTACTGGAGCGGCGGCTTCAGCACGCCCATGTCGATGAGCGGCGCGCAGCCCTGGGTGTGACCGCTGTCGAAGCACTCGAGCTCCGGCTTGACCCCGGCCGCGTTCATCGCCTCCAGCAGCTTGATGATCTTGGAGTACGGGTTGGGGAACACCATGTCGAACACGAAGCTCTTACGCTTGGCGCTGTACTTCGCGTAGTTCATGGTGCCCATGTTGAGCGCGGCGATCTCCGGGGTGGCCTGCTGGATGCAGCCGACCTGCTCGCTCACGTCGTCGCTCATGGTGCCCGTGGACCAGTTGAGCAGCACGGGGCTGCGGCGCCGCACCTCGGCCTTGATGCGCTGGAAGGTGCTGGGGGCGAAGGTGGGCGTCCCGTCGTCGTTGCGCCCGTGGATGTGGACCACGGACGCGCCCGCCTCGTAGGCGCGGCGCGCCTCCTCCCCGATCTCCTCCGGGGTGTAAGGGATGCCCTCGTTCTGGCTACGGTTGGCGAGCACACCGGTGAGGGCCGCGGTGATGACGCAGACGTCGGGATCTCGTTCCTTCATGGGCTGCCTCCTGTGCGAGCGTGGGACCGCTGCTCCGCTACCACGAAATGCTCGGGGAGCGGGAGTCCTGCGTGCTGGCCGCCGGCCGGAGCGGGACTCAAGGCGCGGCGCGGCGGGCCTCCTCCAGCTCGGCGAGCCCCGCCTTGGCGCGTGGATCTTCCGGGTCCAAGGCGAGCGCGCGCCGGTAAGCCACCTCCGCCTCCTCGAAGCGCCGGACGCGGCCCAGCGCGGCGCCCAGGTTCAGCCAGGCGGAGGCCAGCTTCGCGTCGAGCTGGAGCGCGGCCCGGAGGGTGGCGATGGCCTGCTCCGGGTGCCCCGCGAGCAGCTGCGCGTAGCCGAGGTTGGACGTGAAGGTGGCGCGCTTCGGCTCGAGCTCGAGCGCGCGCTTCAAGGCCTGAGCGGCGCGCTCGGGCTCATGGTGTGCCAGCAGCGCGACCCCGAGGTCTCCATGGGCGCGCGCGTCCGCGGGCGCGAGCGCCACCGCCCGCTGGTAGGCGCTGACGGCGTCCTCCACCCGGCCGCGCATCAGGTAGGCCGTGCCCAGGTTGGTGAGCCGGGACGGCTCGTTCGGGTCGAGCCGGCTCGCGCGCTCGAAGCACTGCAGGGCCTGGTCCGCCTTCCCCAGCGCCAGCCACGCGACCCCTAGCGCCGACTGGGCCTCGGGGTCCGACGGCGCCAGCTCCACCCCTCGGAGGAGCGCCTGCTCCGCAGGTGCCGCCCGCCCCAGCACCAGCAGCACGCGACCGCGCTCCACCTCCGTGGGACCGTAGCTCGGGTCGAGCGTGAGGACCGCGTCCAGCTCTCGGAGCAGCGCCAGCATCTGCCGGTCCCCGACGGCGGCCGCGTAGTCGAGCGGCAGCCCTGCCCCGGCGAGCTTCAGCCGCGCCAGCCCCACGCGCGGCGCGGGATCCTTCGGCGCGAGGCGCTGCGCCGCCGCGTAGTGCCGACGGGCCACCGCGTCTTCCCCGGCGAAGTAAGCCTTGTCACCCGCGAGGAGCTCACGATCGGCCGGCGTGTCATCGCCGCGCGCCAGGCCCCCCGGCAGGGTGCCGGGCGGACGCGGCACGACGATGGGCTGGGCGCGCTCGGCCGTGCTCGGGTGCGGCGTCAGCGGCGCGTCGCAGCTCGACGCCGACCCCTCTGCTCCCTCGGGAGGGCACGCCGCCGGCGCCAGCGCCGGCGACGCCACCGGTGGCGCTGGCGGCGGGACTTCTCCGCTCGACGCAGTGAGCGCCGCCGCGGGAGGTCCGGCCGCGGGCGCGCTCACCGGCGCCGGCGCGCAGCCGAGCGCGAGTGGCGCCCAGGCGACGACCCACCCTCGGGTCATGGCGCGCTCGCCTCCTCCACGCGCAGCTCACCTCCATCCAAGCGGAGCAGCGTGGGCCGCCCCTCGAGGGCGGTGTGCAGCAGCACGGGTCGGCGCCACAGCCGCCCGAGCGCGCGCAGCGTGTGCTCGGCGTAGTCCCGACGCAGATCCACCCCGTGGTGTTCATGCTTCAAGAGCAGCTCTCCCCGGTTCCCGTAGTTGCCGTCCGTGACGCTGATGAGGGGCTGCCCGTGGTTGGTGAGCTGCCCCAGGAGCCGCTGCTTGATCTGAACAAACTCCCTGCTCTCGATCTCGAAGCGCTCTGTCTTGCGCGAGTAGGCGTAGGTGTAAAGGCCCTGCCGGATCGCGAACTCCTCGGTGAAAAATGCGTCGATGAAGGTCACGTCAGTGTGCAGGGCTCGCACCTCGAAGAGCTTGGCGCGCCCCTCCCCGCGTCGCAAATCCCAGTGGCTCTTCTCGTCCAGGTCATCGCAAGCCTCCCAGTCGCGCCCGTGCTGCCCGCGATCCCAACGCTCCTCGATGTCTCGAAACAGCTGCACCCCCAGCTTGTAGGGGTTGAGCCGCCCTTGGCTGGTGGCCATCACGCCCGCGTTGTTCTCCGCGTAGTCCACCATCTCCGCCCAGTCCGCGACGTGCTCGGTCATCAGCTTGCTGTGCCAATAGCTGGCCCAGCCCTCGTTCATGATCTTGGTCTGAGCCTGCGGCGCGAAATAGTAGGCCTCCTCCCGGATGACCCCGAGCACCGTGCGCTGCCAGCGCTCGAGCGGAGCGTGCGCCAGCAAGAAGGCAAGCACGTCCCGGGTGGGCTCCGCGGGGAAGCGACCGCGCTGCTCGTCTCGCTCTCGCTCGAGCCTCCGGCGCTGCTCCTCCTGGTAGTCGCGCGGGTTGATGAAGTCCTCCATGTAGGGCTTCGCCTCCAGCCGCGGCACCTCCAGCGGCTCCTCTTCCCCTTCACCGACAGGCTCGGCGCGATGGCGCCTCAGGAAGCGCGAGTATGGATCGATGAGGTTCTCGAGCGAGAGGCAGTCGTCGATGAACGCCTCCACCGGCTCCAGGCCGTACCGCTCCACGATGCGCCGGACGGCGGCGGCGTGGTTGGCAAACTTGTCGATCCACTTGCGGTTGGGTGCGTAGTCGCTCCCCGCGGGCGCCGCGGCCAGCACTCGCTCGCCGGCGTCCAGATCCGTACTCCGAAACACGAAGTTGTTCTTGAAGAAGTCCACGTGCCCGTACACGTGACACATCACCATCCGCTGATCGGTGAGGCTGTTGCCCTCCAACAGGTAGGCGAAGCTCGGGGTGTTGTTGATGACCATCTCATAGATCTTCGACAGCCCATACTCCGCGCTCTTCGAGAGCTGCTCGTACTCCATCCCGAAGCGCCAGTGCGGGTAGCGCACCGGGAGCCCCCCGTAGGCGGCGATCTCGTTCATCTGGTCGTAGGCGAGCATCTCGAAGACCACGGGGAAGAAATCCAAGCCACAGGCGCGCGCCGCGGCCTCCACGCGCCCCTGCTCGACGCGCAAGTAGCGGGGCAGCTCCGTCTTTCCCAAGAGAAACGCCATCAGCGCCCTCGCCCCAAGAAGTCCCGGATGCTCTGGACGATCCCTTCACGGTCCGGGATCTCGCTGGTGACCAGGCGCGGCTCCTGCCCCAAGTGCTCCCGCAGATCGCGGAGAAACTGCCCGGACCCGTAGGGGCTCTCGACCTGCCCGTAGCCAAACTGGTTGATCCTCGGCAGCAGCGCTCCTCGCAGCAGCGTGACGCAGCTCAGGGTGTCTTCCATGCTCCAGTTGTCTCCGTCGCTGAAGTGAAAGAGGTAGGTGTTCCACTCCTCGCTGGGGTAGTGGTCCTGGAGCAGCCGAGCGCACAGCTGATAGGCGCTCGAGATCATCGTGCCGCCGGCCTCCCGCGTGCTGAAGAAGGTCTCGCGGTCCACCTCCCGCGCCTGCGCGTCGTGGATGATGTAGCGGCTCTCGAGGCCCTTGTACTGACGGCGTAGCCAGGTATCGATCCAGAAGCTCTCGATCCGGACGAGCTCCTTCTGCTCGTCTCCCATCGAGCCAGACACGTCCATCATATAGACGATGACCGCGCTCGCCGCCGGCTCCTCCGCGGAGCTCCAGGCCCGGAAGCGCTTGTCCTCACGCTGCGGCACCACGAGCGGCAGGCGCGGGTCATAGCTGCCCGAGGCGATGGCCCGCCGCAGCGCCTCCTTGTAGGTACGCTTGAAGTGCTTGAGGGACTCCGGCCCCACGCGCCGCAGCCCGGTGTACTTGTCCCGCGCGGTCGCGAGCCGCCGCTTGCCCTTGCTCTCGATCGCGGGGAGCTCCAGCTCCTCTCCCAAGAGGTCGGCGAGCTCGTCCAGCGTCACCTCGACCTCGAGCCGGTGCTCCCCGGCCTCCTGCCCGGCGCGCCCCTGCCCCTCCTCGCCCGGCGCTCCCCCCAGCGCGTCACCCGGGCTCCCCGGCCCTTGACCCACGCCCCCGGCGTCGCGCTCTCCGAAGGTGAAGCGCGGCACGTCGATGCGGGGCACGGGGATGCTCACCAGCCCCTTGCCCTGCTTGCCGATGAGCTCCCCCTGGGTGATGTACTGCTTGAGGTTGTCCCGGATCTTGCCGCGCACGATGCTGCGGAAGCGCGTGTGATCCTGGTCAATCCTGAGCGACATGGCGTAGCGCTAGTGTCGCACAGTTCCAGGGAGGAGGCCGGCGGAGCACGGCGCCGACCCCGCGGGAGGGCCGCGCTCAGGGCTGGCCAGAGACGGCGCGGACCAGGAAGTAACAGAGCGCGGAGGCCAGCGCCGCCGCCGGGATGGTGAAGACCCAAGCCCACACGATGCGCCCTGCCACGCCCCAGCGCACCGCCGAGAGCCGGCGCTCCGCCGTGCCCACCCCGACGATGGACCCCGTGATGGTGTGGGTGGTAGACACCGGCACCCCCAGCCAGGTGGCCATGGCCAAGGTGATGGCGCCAGAGCTCTCCGCCGCGAAGCCGCCCACCGGCCGCAGCTTGGTGATCTTCATGCCCATGGTCTTGACGATGCGCCAGCCGCCCGACAGCGTGCCGAGCGCCATGGCCAGGTGACAGATGAGCACGACCCAGAGCTGCGGCTCCGGGTGGCCGCTGCCAGCCTGGACCCCGGAGCTGATGAGCAGCAAGGTGATGATGCCCATGGTCTTCTGGGCGTCGTTGCCGCCGTGCCCCAGCGAATAGAGCGCGGCCGAGACGAGCTGCCCGCGACGAAAGATCCGGTCCACCTGGCCGGGGCGCAGCCGGTGCAGCAAGGCCCGCACCAACTTCATGATGCTGAAGCCGAGCACGGCGCCCAGCACCGGCGCCACCACGATGAAGACCAAGGTCTTGCCGAAGGTGCCAGCGTCCAAGATGGAGATCGAGGGGACGTTCGAGAGCGCTGCGCCCGCGAACGCGCCCATCAGGGCGTGGCTGGAGCTGGAGGGCAGGCCCCACCACCAGGTGAGCAGGTTCCACACGATGGCGCCCAGCAGGGTGGCGAAGATCACGTTGTGGGTGACCGCGCTCATGTCCACGCCCTTGGCGATGGCCGAGCTCACGTGCGTGGGGTAGACGAGGAAGGCCGCGAAGTTGAAGAAGGCCGCCCAGGCCACCGCGAAACGCGGCGACAGCACGCGCGTGGACACCACGGTGGCGATGGAATTGGCGGCGTCATGGAAGCCGTTGATGTAGTCGAAGACCAGCGCCGCCAGGATGATGAGCAGCAAGTAGGTCGTCATCAGGAGTGCTCCAGCACGATCCCTTCGATGATGTTCGCCACGTCCTCCGCCCGATCCGTGGCGCCCTCGATGGCCCCCAAGATGTCGCGCCACTGGATGACCTCGAGGGCGTTGGCGCGCTCCTTGAGCAGGCGGGCGAGCCCCCGGCGGAACTCCCGATCGGCGTCGTGCTCGAGCTGGTTGATGGTCTCGCACAAGGCCAGCGTCTTCTCCGCCTGCTTCATGTCCTTGAGCGCGCCCACCGCCTGATCGATGGCCTCCGCGGCCTTGAGCAGGATGCGCGCCAGGTTGACGGCCTCGGCCTGCACCTCGGTCACGGCGTAGAGCGCCATCCAGTCGCTAGCGGCGTGTAGGTAGTCGAGCACGTCATCGAGCGAACTGATGAGCGCGTGGATCTCCTCGCGGTCGAGCGGGGTGATCCAGGTCTGGTGCAGGGCGCTCACCACCTCATGCGTGAGGGCATCGCCCTTGTGCTCCAGCTCCTTGATCTCCACCGCGATGCGCTCGGCCTCCGCGGGGTGCTCCATCATTTCCACCAAGCGGCCCGCCGCCTGGACGGTGACGGCCGCGTGGGATCCGAAGGCGTTCCAGAACACGCCGTCCCGGGTCAGACTCATGGGCGCCTCGCTAGCAGGGTTTCCGGGGTAGTGACAGACCTCCCGCCCTCATCCCACAGGGAGCTTTCGGTCGAGGCCCTTTCCTGGTATCCTGGCGATGCTTCTGAGGGAGATGCGAAGCGAGATGAGCGGCGGCGTGCCGGGCAATGGGGGCAGTGGTCATGGGCCGCCGGGCGGCTTCGGCGGGCCGCCGGGCGGCTTCGGCCCCCCCCAGGGTGGGTTCTCCCCGCCCGCGGGCGTCCCGGGTGGGCGGCCGGCAGGGAGTCGTGCCTTCACCGCCTCGGAGCCCCTCCAGTTCGTCGTCACCTGTCTGAGCACCGACTTCGTGGCCCTCATTCTCCCGCTCTTCGTGGTGGGTCTCATCAGCGGCGCCATCAGCCAGGGCGCCACTCAAGGTGCGCGCGCCATCGCCGCCATCGTGGTCCAGCAGGTGAAGCCCTCGCCAGAGCTGATCCAGCTCATCAACGTGGCCCTGACCGGCTCCGGCAGCCTCCTAGCCACCCTCATCACGACCTTCTTCAACGCGGGGGTGATGGTGTTCAGCCTCAAGGTGGTCCGCGGCGAGCGTCCGGGCTTCGGGGCGGTGTTCGCGGGCTTGCCGTACTATCTGCCCCTGTTGATCGCGTCGTTCTTGTCGAAGCTGCTCATCGGCGCTGGCCTGCTGCTCTGCATCGTCCCGGGCATCATCTTGATCCTGGGGTTCTTCGTCGCGGGGCCCGTGATCGTGGACCGCCAGCTCGGCCCCTTCGAGGGGCTCAAGGAGAGCTGGCGGCTGACGACGGGGCACAAGGTCGACCTCCTCGTCTTCGGCGTGCTGACCGGGCTGCTCATCATCGTCGGGTTTCTGCTCTGCTGCTTGCCGGGCATCGTAGTGGCGACCGCTCCTGCCCCTGATGCAAGCGTTCCTCTACCTGCGCCTCAGCGGCGAGGAGCCGCGCGTCGCCTCCGCCTGAGCGGCACCCGGCCCCGAGCCGGCGCCGCTCGCGGCGGCCACGCGCTCAGGGCGCGCCGCTGGGCAGCTCTTGCAGGAAGCGCCGCAGGCGCTGGGTGATGGCGGGCACGGCCAGGGGGAAGGTCATGTGGCCCCCCGCGATCCACTCGATCGGCGGGGCGCCCCACTCCCGCCACTGGCGCTCCACGACCTCCGGCGCGATGTAGACGTCGTCGCGCGCCTCCACCCAGAGCTGCCGCGCCGGGGCCAGCCGCGGCACGCTCTCCGACCAGCCCAAGCGCCGGAAGATCTCCTCCCGCCGCTCGCTGCCGACGCCCCACCGATCCAGATCACGCTTGACGCGCCACAGGATGGGCGCGGTCTCCACCGCCTCGTGCAGCTTCAGGTGTGCCATCATGGGCGCCACGAAGTCCGGCGTAGGCGTCACGCACCCGACGAGCATGCTGATGGCGCCGCCCAGCGACAGCCCCGTGACGCCCACGCGCTCGTAGCCCTCCCCCCGGAGCCAGCCCGCGATGCTCCGCGCGTCGAACACCGCTTGGCGAACCCCCTCGATGGACCGCACCAGATCTGCCGTCCAGAAGAGCTCCCCTGGGAACAGCGAGCGGCGTGGGGTGCGGCGACCATGAAACGGCAAGGTGACGTGCACCAGATCCACGTCGAGCTCACGGCCCCAAATCCGGAACAGCGTGCTCTCCTCCGCCCACGAGCCAGGCTCGAGCCAGCCGTGCACGTACACGAGCGCGGTGCGGCGACGTGCCCCCGCGGGGCGGACCCAGCGCGCCCACGCCGTGAGGTTCTCCGGGTAGTCGTCATAGTGCCGGCGGCGGTACTTCGGACACAGCGGCTCATGGCCGCTACGCCAGCTGAGCGTGGAGCTGCCGACCGCGCGGTCCACCCAGCTCCGGGTGACGCTGGGCGCTCGCAAGGGCGGCGGCTCCGGGAACGCCTGCTCGAGGGGCAAATCGAAGTAAGGGCCGAGATCTTCCACCGTGTTCTGGTGTGCGCCGCGCGCATGCAAGAGCCGTGAGAAGACCCCAGCGAGCTGGTCCGCGCTTCTACCGAGGGTGGGCATGACGCACCCTTAGCACGAGCCACCGGGCCGACGTAGGGCGTGGCCCGCGTGGCGGCGGGGCGTCACGCGGGTTGCTCCCGTGGCGCCGGCTGCTGTATCCATCGTCCACCTACACCCTCAGGGAGGCCACCGTGGAGTACCGCACCATCATCGAGCCCTTTCGCATCCAGTCGGTGGCGCCGCTGCGCATGACGGACGAAGGGCAGCGGCGCGCCGCGCTCGAGCGAGCAGGCTACAACCTCTTCAACCTGCGCTCCGTCGACGTGATGATCGATCTGCTCACGGACTCCGGCACCGGCGCGATGAGCCGTGACCAGTGGGCCGCCCTGCAGCACGGCGACGAGTCCTACGCGGGCAGCCCGTCGTTCGAGCTGTTCCGCTCGGCCGTGCAGGAGCTCTTCCCCTTCCAGCACGTCCTGCCCACCCACCAAGGGCGCGCCGCGGAGAAGATCCTGTTTTCGGTGATCGGCGGGCCGGGCAAGGCCATCCCCAGCAACACCCACTTCGACACCACCCGCGCCAACATCGAGTACACCGGCGCCGAGGCGGTGGATCTCGTCATCGCCGAGGCACACGATCCAGCGCGCCTCCACCCCTTCAAGGGCAACATGGACACCGCCGCCCTCGACGCCTTCCTCGCGGCGCGCCAGGGGAGCGTCCCGGCGGTGTTCGTCACCATCACCAACAACTCCGGCGGGGGCCAGCCCGTCAGTCTGGACAACCTGCGGCAGACGCGGGACGTCTGCCGCAAGCACGGCGTCCCGCTGTTCCTCGACGCGTGCCGGTTCGCGGAGAACGCCTGGTTCATTCGTGAGCGCGAGCCCGGACAGCAGGGGAGGGACGTGGCGGACATCGTGCGGGAGATGGCCAGCCTCGCGGATGGCATGACGATGAGCGCCAAGAAGGACCCGCTCGGCAACATCGGGGGCTGGCTGGCGCTCAACGACGACGAGCTCGCGGAGCAGTGTCGCGCGATGCTCATCCTCACCGAGGGCTTCCCCACCTACGGTGGCCTCGCCGGGCGTGATCTGGAGGCCTTGGCGCAGGGGCTCAAGGAGGTGGTGGACCACGACTACCTCCGCTATCGGATCCGCTCTACCGCCTACCTCGGCGAGGCGCTGCTCCGCGCGGGCATCCCCGTCGTCCAGCCCATCGGGGGGCACGCCGTCTACCTCGACGCGAGGGCGCTGCTGCCCCACGTCCCCCCGCTCCAGTACCCTGGCCAAGCGCTCGCGGTCGCGCTGTATGAGGCCGGCGGGATCCGCGGCTGCGAGATCGGCAGCGTGATGTTCGGGCGCCAGCCGGACGGCACGGAGAAGCCCGCCTCGCTCGAGCTGGTGCGCCTGGCGGTCCCTCGCCGCACCTACACCCAGAGCCACGTCGACTACGTGATCGAGGTCTGCGAGGCCGTGGCCGCGCGCGCCAGCGCCCTCAAGGGCTACCGCATCAGCTCGGAGCCCCCGAGGCTGCGGCACTTCGGCGCTCGCTTCGAGCCCCTCGGCTGACGCACCCCGGCGTCGGCTCCGCCTCGAGGCCTCGCGCGCGAACGCTCGGCGCGAGCGCTCGTGCTAAGCTGTGGCCGTCATGCCCGCTGAGCCGACCGTTCGCCAGGGCAGCGCCTCCGCTGGCGTCGCTACGTCGACGCTCCACGTCCGCTTGGACTACGTGCGGAGCCACTACTCCGCGGAGGTCGTGGCGCAGCTGCTGGCGCGCGCGACCCCGGCGCTGAGGGGGCTGCTCGAGGCCCCGCCGAGCGGGGACGGCTTCACCGAGCTGGAGCACTTTCTCGCCCTCAACGAGCTCATCCAGGAGCTCGTTGGCAGCGGCGACGGCGCCGTGGTGCGCGCCATGGGTCACTTCGCGGCTCGTCACAACGCGAGCACCTGGCGCAAGATCTTCGAGAGCGGGGCGGACATCCCCACCTTCATGACCATCGCCTCCGGGCTCTGGCACCACCACTACGACTCGGGGGTCTTACACCTCGTCCAGGAGGGGCCTAGCGCGCTGACGCTGGAGATCCGCGATTTTGCCGTCCCCCACCGCGCGCACTGCCTGAGCGTGCTCGGCTGGCTCGAGGGGATCTTCGAGGCAGATCCGAAGCACCTGGTGACGGTGACCGAGCGAGCCTGCCGCGCGCTCGGCGACGAGCGCTGCGTCCTCGCCTTGAGCTACCGTGACGCGCGCTGAGCCGGATCTGCGTCAGGAGCGCGTGGCCGCGCGCTCCAGGCTCAGCTCCAAGGCCTTGACCCCCGCGGGGGTATAAAAATAGGGAAAGCGCGGGTTGCCGCTGGAGATCTCCGGGCGGAGCGCGCCCGTCGAGTCGAGCACCATCACCCGAGGCACGTAGCTGCCCTGCTGCTCGAAGCGCTGCGTCAGCCACGCAGGCGCCTCGTCCGCGTTTTGGCGGATCATCACCAGCCGTTGGCTCAGCTCCCCGATCCGCGCGCCCTCGAAGACGGGGGCCAGCTCTCGGCAGCGTGGGCACCAGTCCGCGTACACCACGAGCACGATCCCCTTGCCATCACGGCGCGCCTCGGCGAGGCCCTCCTCCCAGCCTCGCCACTGGATGTTGCTCGGCCACTTCACCTCGGCGGCGCCCGCTGGGGCCCGCCGCGCCGTGCGCGAGGCCGCGGGCGCGCCCGGCGCCGCAGGGCGCGCGCCGGCGGGGTCCTGCTGCGGGCCGCCCGCCTCGCAACCGAGCAGCGACAGCGTCGAACCGAGCACAAATCCGTACTTCACGCGCGAGAAGCTAGCGCAGGCTCGCTCACGCTGCCATCGCGTGTAGGCTAGCCCCATGGGGATCGTTTACGTTTCCGCACTCGTCTTCGGCGCCGGGGTCCTGCTCGGGCAGACGCTGATGGCTGGCCACGACGACGGCGAGGTGGACTGCCAGCACGGGCACGGTGAGCTGCTCGCCGACGTCGAGGCGGAGGCGGAGCCCAGCGGCAGCCACGGCGACGCCTTCTCATGGCTGCTCACGCTGCGGTTCTGGGTCTACGGCGCGCTCGCCTTCGGCCTCTCCGGCACGCTGCTCCACTACCTGAAGCTCGCTGGCCCCGTGGTCACGCCGCTCGTCGCCGTCGCCATGGGCCTCTTCGCCGGTGCGCTCGCGAGCTGGGTGCTCGGCGTGCTGCTCCGGCAGTCCGTCAGCTCCGGCGGCACCATCGCCGATCTCGTCGGGCGCAGCGGCCGGGTGCTCATCGGGGTCAAGCCTGGCAGCATCGGCAAGGTGCGGGTCTTCGTGAAGGGCCAGGCGGTCGACCTGCTCGCGACCACGGACGACGAGGGTCTCGACCAAGGCGAGGAGGCCTTCATCGTCGAGGTCCGGGGTGAGCAGCTGCACGTGGCGCGCGCCTCCACCCTGCTCGACGGGGAGCCGGAGCCCTGAGCGCGGCGCCGCGGCGGCCCCAGACCGCACGCCGGGCGCGCTTGCCCTTGGACGCCGCTCCCCATCTCCCCTATCCTCCGCGGCATGGAAGCCGATCTTGGCGTTCTCTTGGGGGAGCCGATGGTCCTCGGACCGCTGGCCGCGCTGGGCGTCGTGGTCGCCCTGCTCGCGCTGTTCTGGGTGCTGTCCACCTTCCTCTGCATCTGCAAGCCGAGTGAGCTGCTCGTCATCAGCGGCCGACGGCACACGCTGAGCGACGGGACCACGGTGGGCTACAAAGTGCTCCACGGCGGGCGAGGGCTGCGCATCCCGGTCTTGGAGGAGGTCAACCGCATGGACATGCGCCTGCTCCCCGTGCAAGTGGAGGTCCAGAACGCCTACTCGAAGGGCGGCATCCCGCTCAGCGTGCACGCCATCGCGAACATCAAGCTGACGGGCGATCCAGCGTATCAGCGCAACGCCATCGAGCGCCTGCTCAGCATGAGCCCAGGGCAGATTGGCGGCGTCGCCCAGCAGACCCTCGAGGGCGTGCTGCGCGAGGTGGTGGCGGAGCTGACGCCGGAAGAGGTGAACGAGGACCGCCTGAAGTTCGCCGAGACGCTCGTGCGCATGGCCAAGGACGACTTCGACAAGCTGGGCCTCGAGCTGGACGTCCTGAAGGTCCAGAGCGTGAGCGACGAGCAAGGCTACCTCAACAACCTCGGACGGGCCCGCATCGCGCGGATGATCCGCGACGCCCAGAACGCCGAGAACCAAGCCAACCAAGAGATCACCGAGGCGCAGGCCAGCGCTCGTCAGCGCGCGGAGACGGCGCAGAAGCAAGCGGAGGCGCTGGTGGTCACGCACCGCAACGAGCTCCGAGCGGCCTTGGCCAACCTGGAGGCACAGGCCAAGGCGGTAGAGAACGAGGCCGCGGTGTACGCGGAGACGGCGCGCGCGCAGGCCGAGCAGGAGCTGCAGGCCTTGCGCGCGGAGCTGGAGAAGCTCCGCCTCGAGTGCGACGTCTTCCTCCCCGCCGAGGCCGAGCGCCTCGCCGCCGAGGCCGCGGCGCGCGCCAGCGCTGCACCGCTGCTCGAGAGCGGGCGCGCCAGCGCCGAGGCGCTGCGGCTGGTGGCGCAGGAGTGGACGCAGGCGGGCCGTGACGGACGGGACCTCTACGTGCTGCAGCACCTCAAGGAGCTGGTGGACGTCTCGGTCGCGCGAGTCAGCGGGACCACGGTGGAGGAGATCAACGTGGTGGACGACGCCGACGGCGCCAGCTACCGCATCGCCATCGGCAACTTCCCCATCGCCGTGAAGCAGGTCATGCAGGAGACGGGCGAGACGCTCGGGGTAGACGTCGCGAAGCTGCTGAGCGGGAAGGAGTCCGTCCGATGATGGCCGTCATCGTGGTCATGGCGTTCACCACCTTCGTGGTGGTGATGGTGCTGTATTCGGCCCTCAAGAAGCTCTTCTACGTCTCTACCCCGAACGAGGCGCTGATTTTCAGCGGTGGGGGTCGCCAAGTGGGGGGTCGCCACGTCGGCTACCGCTTCGTCCGCGGCGGCAGCGCCCTTCGGCGCCCCCTGATCGAGCAGATCGATCGCTTGGATCTGAGCATGTTCACGGTGAACGTGCACGTCACCGGCGCCTTCTCCAAGGGGGGGATCCCGCTCACGATCCAAGGGGTGGCCAACGTGAAGTTGCCGGGCGAGGAGCCGCTCCTCGCCAACGCCGTGGAACGCTTCCTCGGTCGTAGCCGCGAGGAGATCTACTACATCGCGAAAGAGACGCTGGAGGGCAACCTGCGTGGCGTGCTCGCCAGCCTCACCCCCGAGGAGGTCAACGAAGACAAGCAGCGCTTCGTGCACACCCTCCTCGAAGAGGCCGAGCACGACATGAGCCGCATCGGGCTCGTGCTGGACACGCTCAAGATCCAAAACGTGACCGACGACGTCAACTACCTGTCGTCCATCGGGCGCATCCGTGGTGCCACGCTCAACAAAGAGCAGGCCATCGCGGAGGCGGCGGCGCGCGCGGACGCCGCGGTCCAGCAGGCCAACAACTGGGCCCGCAGCGAGCTGGCGACGATCGAGACCGATCTACGGGTCGCCGAGCAGGAGACGCAGAAGCGCATCGCAGACGCCAAGAGCCGGCGTGAGGCCCTCGTGAACGAGGCGCGCGGCGCGGTGAGCGCCCAGATCGCCCAAGTGCGAGCGGAGATCGAGCGGCAGGGCGCGCGCGCCCTGCAAGAGAAGCGCCGGCTCGAGGCGGACGTGGTGGTCCCGGCGCTGGCGGATCAGCGGGCAGCCGAAGAGCGCGCGCGCGGCGAGGCCGCCGTCGTCGTGGAGCGTGGGCGCGCCGAGGCCGAGAGCCTCAAGCAGCTCGTCGTCGCCTACAAGGCGGGCGGCGCGGCGTCTCGTGAGGTGGTAGCGCTGCAGAGCATCATCCCGCTGCTCGGGCAAATCTCCGGGGCGGAGCACCCCCTCGCGGTCAAGAAGCTCACCGTCCTGCCCAGCGGCTCCGCCGGCGGTGACGCCGCGCGGACGGCCATCGGCGCGAGCGAGCAGCTCAAGGCGGCCACGGGGGTGGATCTCACCCGCCTCGCCAAGAAATTCGGCGCCTAGCCCGCGGCGCGCCTCCGCTCCACGGGCGGCACGTAGCCTCCGAAGGCGCGCTCGAGCTCGAGCGCGGCGGCGATGGTCAAGTGATCGGCGAAGCGTGGGGCCGCCACCTGAACGCCCAGCGGCAGGCCATGGCGGTTCAGGCCGAGCGGCACCTGGGTCACGGGCAGCTCCAAGACGTTCATGATGCCCAGGTACGCGAACGGCATCTTCAGGCGGAGGAGCGCGCGGACGGGGGCGCCGTGGCGCGGCGCGACCGCATCGTAGCTCGGATAGAGCCAGAGCCCACCTTCCCCCAAGAGCCCGTCGATCTCCCGTCGTAGCTCCTCCGCCAGGGTGAGGGTCTGAGCGACGTGGCGAGGGAAGCGCTTGGGCACGTGCTCGGTGAGCGCCAGCAGGAGCGCTGGGAGCGTGTGGGGGGACGCGCCCGCCGTCCACCGGAGCAGCTCGAGCGCCGGCGAGATCGCGCGGCCGTCGCCGAGCAGCTCGGCGAAGCTCGTCTCCGAGGCCACACCGAGCACGGAGCTCCAGATTTCGAACTGGTGTTTCAGGGCCTTGGGCTTGAGCCGCCGCAGCACCATCCCTCGTCGGACGAGGTGCCGCGCGGCCTGCTCTTGCGCGATGCGCAGCTCCTCGCTGATGGGGAGCTGGCCGTTGTCATCCACCTGCAGCAGCGTCCTACCGGCCAGCTCGACGCCCTCGGGGTCGAGCAGGGGGGCGTCTCGACAGACGGGATCTCGTCCGTCCGGTCCAGCGAGCAGGCGCAGCAGGGGCATCAGGTCCTCGGCGTGCTGCGTCAGCGGTCCGGTGCAGAGCATCCGCCGCGCGCGCCCTTCCGCGATGGGGTACTGGCCGGACGAGGGGACGAGGGTCCCCGTCGGCTTGTGCCCAAAGACGCCGTTGAAGAAGGCTGGACCACGGATGGAGCCGCCGATGTCCGAGCCGAGCCCCACGGAGGCGATGCCCCCCGCCACGCTCGCGCCCTCTCCCCCCGAGCTGCCCCCCACGATCCGCGTGGGGTCGTAGGGGTTGTTCGTCCGCCCATAGACCACGTTGTCCGACTCCATCCACATGCACAGCTCGGACGTGTTCGTGACCCCCAGCGGGATGAGCCCCGCGCGCCGCCACCGCTGGACCGTCACGGCGTCCTCCGTCGAGCGCTGCTCACGGCGCCCGACCAGCCCCGCGCAGCGCGGCATGCCCGTGAGCGCGAAGCTCTCCTTGATGGTGCAGGGCACCCCCGCAAACTCGGGGAGGTCCTCGGCGCCCCCGCGCGCTCGACGAGCGTCCACCTCGCGCGCCTCGGCGAGCGCTGCCTCATAGCGCTCCGCCACGAGCGCGTTGAGGAGCGGGTTGACCCGGCGCGCGTGCTGCACCCGCTCCGCGACGACCTCCTCCGCGGAGAGCCGACCTTCGCGGATCTTCCTGGCCACTTGGCGCGCCGACAGCCGAGTCTCGGACATGCTCACGGTCATAGCAGCCGGCGCGTGGCCGCGTCGCCCTCGCAGGGACCCTCTCCCGCGGCGACGGCGCCCTGAGGCGCCTCCCGTCGAGTGTCCGGTGCCTCCGCCAAGCGCACCCCCAGCACCCCCTCGAAGGCCTGCCGCACCGCGCGGCAGCGGCTCCGGTAGTGCGCCAGGAGCGAGGCCGCGGCTCCCTCTGGGCCATACTCCGAGAAGCCCATCCGCCGCGCCAGCAGCGCCAGGCCCTGACTGCTGGCCTCGAGCGTGGTGCCGCTCCTCCCCGTGTGGACGTGCATCCGCTGCTCGAGCCGTCGAAGAAAGGAGTAGCCGTCTCTCAGCGCCTCGTAGGCCCGCTGCTCCAGGTACCCACAGCGGTGGAGCGCCTCGAGCGCGGTGACGGTGTCCTGGGTCCGGACCCGCAGGTCGAGGCCGTGCTTCATCTGCAGCCACTGGGTCGCGAACTCCACGTCCAGCAAGCCTCCCTGCCCGGTCTTCAGATCGTAGCGCCCCTCGCGCTCCCTCCCTAGCTCACGCTGCAGCCGCAGACGAAGGTGGGCCATCTCCTCCACGGGCGGAGCGCCGCGCTCATAGGCGGCCACCGCCGCGACCTCCAACACCCGCGCCCCGAGCGCCGCGTCCCCAGCGCAGAAGCGGGCTCGCAGGAGCGCTTGCCGCTCCCAGGCCGCCCCGGTGCTCCCAATCCGCTCGCGGGCGGCCGCCGGGCCCACGCCGTGATAGCGCGCGAAGCTCGCGAGGGAGGTCACGAGCAGGCCTTGGGCCCCTGAGGGGCGCAGCCGGGTGTCGAGCTCATACCCTGGGCCCGCCGGGTGCGCTTCGGAGAGCCGCCGCAGGACACGCTGAGCGATCCGCGCGTAGCGCTCCGCCGAGGCCCCTGGCTCTGCGTCACCCGCGTCATCATGAATGAAGAGGATGTCGAGGTCCGAACCGTAGCCGATGTCCTGGCCACCGAGCTTGCCCATCGCGATGATGGCGAGGCCCGTCGCCCCGAGCGGTCCTACTTGGAGCGTCAGGGTCTGCTGCACGATGGCATCGGCGAGCGCAGAGAGCGTGCGCGTCACCTCGCGCGTCGGCAAGCCACCGGCGAGATCTGCGACCGCGACCTCGACGAGGGCGCGGCGCTTGGCGCGGCGCAGCGCCCCCACCGTCGCCTCCTGGGCGTCCTCGGCCGGATCGCGCGCGGACTGCTGCAGCTCCTGCTCGACCAAGGCGTGGACGTCCGGGGCCGTGCCGCCGCCGAAGAGCACGACGTCCACCGTCTCCGGGCGCGCCACCAGCGCGTCGCCCACGAGCGCGCTTGCCCCGAGCAAGCCGACCAGGCGCCGGAGCGCCTGCTCGTCGTCGTACAGTAGCTTGAGGTACGGCGTGGCGACGCTGAAGCGCCCGAAGAACGAGCGGAGGTAGCGCACCGCCTGCTCTGGCTCTGCCGACTGAGCCACCGCCTCCAGGAGCTGCTCTCCGAAGCCTGGGAGCCGCTCCAAGGTCATCACGCCGAGCGGCCCATCCGGGCGCCGCGCGAGCGCCGCGAGGTGCTCGACGCCCTCACCTCCACCCCACTTCTCGGAGCAGATCACCTCGAGCGCGGCGAGCTCACCGGCGCGCAGCAGGGACAAGGCCTGGCTCCACGGGCTCTGCGGCCGCGGCGCCGAGGGCAGCGCCGCGAAGAAGTGCTCGGCCACGTCCCGGCGGGCGCGCTCCAGCGCCTCGAGCAGCTCCGCGCCGTGACGCAGTCCCAGGCTCCTGGCCAGCCGCTCGAGCTCCGCGCCCGCCTCGGGGATCGAGTGCGTCTGCAGCCCGCTCGCCCACTGGATGCGGTGCTCCACGCGGCGCAAGAGCCAGTAGGCCGCGCCGACGCTCTCCGCCTCCCGGTGGCTCACGAAGCCTCGCGCCCGAAGCCGCGCGAGCGCCTGCCGAAACGAGCTCACGCGCAGCGACGGCTCGCGTCCGCCCCAGATGAGCTGCAGCGCCTGGACGAAGAACTCCGCCTCGCGGATCCCACCCGGCCCAAGCTTCAGGTCGCGCGCCGGATCCGAGCTCAGCTCCGCGCGCGACTGGAGCACCAGCTCCGCGAGCGCCGTCGCGAGGCTCGGGTCGACGTTGCGGCGAAAGACGAAGGGCGTCACCACCTGTGAGAGCAGCTGCTCCCCCAGCCCTAGATCGCCGGCCATCGGACGAGCCCGCAGCAAGGCGGCACGCTCCCAGGTGCGCCCCCAGCTCTCATAGTAGCGCTCGAGCGCAGCCAGCGAGTTGACGATGGGCCCCCGGGAGCCCTCGGGGCGGAGCCGCAAGTCCACGCGCCACGCCAGCCCGTCTTCACTGGGCTCGTCCAGGGTGGCCGTGGCGCGCTGGGCGACGCGCGTGAAGTGCTCATGCAAGCTGAGCTGCTGCCCGCCGTCGTCGGTGTCGTAGAGGTAGAGGACGTCCACGTCGGAGCCCGCGTTCAGCTCTAGGCCACCGAGCTTGCCGAGCCCGACGACGCACAGGCTCGCGCGGGTGGAGTCTCGTCGCAGCGGCGGGCCGAAGCGCGCCTCCACCTGCGCCGCGGCCTCCTCCAGCGCCACGTCGAAGGCCGCGTCGGCGAGGTGGCTGAGCTCACGCGCCGTGACGACGACGCTGGCGCCGCCCAGGGTGGCCGGGAGCAGCTCGCGCAGCGCGATGCGCGCCTTCTCCGCCCAGACGGCCCGCCGCAAGCCTCGCCGCGCAGCCTCGGGTTGACCCAGCGGCCCTGCGGCCCGAAAGAGCTGCCGCCGCAGCTCCTCCCGGCCCGCCTCGCTCTCGCTGCCTCGCTGCGCCAAGCGCTCGAGCGCCTCGAGCTGCCAGTCCAAGCGAGGCGTGAGCGCCGGATAGGCGCTGCCGAGCAGCACCCCAAGCGCCTGCCCGACGCCGGCGGGCAGCCCACCCAGCAGCAGCTCCGCGCGCTCCGGGTCGACTTCCCGCGCCAGCTTCAGGAGCGCCTCATCCTCTGGTCCTGCCACGGTGGCGCGTAGCATACCGCCCTTTGCCCCCTCACCGCCCCAGGGCTTGCGCTAGGGTGAGGCGCCCATGCGCTTTCTCTGCCTGTCAGACATCCACGGCCATCTCGACCGGCTCGACGCCGTCCTCGCGCACGCCGACCTCAGGGGGTGGGACAAGCTCCTGGTCTGCGGCGATAGCTGCTTTCCGGGACCGCGACCGCTGGGGGTCTGGCAGCGACTCCGGGAGCACCACGCCGTCGTCACTCAGGGTCTCGCGGATCGCGCCGTCGCCTCCCTGGCCGCCGCGAGCCTGCGGCCGAGCACCCCGGAGCAGCTCGAGCGGCGAACCCGCTTGCTCCACACCCAGCAGGAGCTCGGCGAGCTCAACCTCGCTCAGCTCGCGCGCCTCCCACTCACCAGCCACCTCACCCTGGAAGATGGCACACAGCTCCTGCTCGTCCACGGCTCACCCCTGGACCCCGCCGAGCCCTTCAGCTTCGAGCTCACCGACGAGGAGCTGACGCAGCTCATGGCGGAGGACCCGAGTGAGCTCGTCATCTGCGGCGGCAGTCACGTCGCCTTCGACCGCGCGCTGGAGGGGCTCCGTATCGTGAACGTCGGCTCCGTCGGGGAGAACCCCACCCCAGGCTACGCGCACGCCACGCTGCTGGAGACGACACGCTTCGGCTTCGAGGTCACCCAGTACGACGTGGAGCTCTGAGGCGCCTGGCTCCGCGCGGCGCGCTCAGCCTCAGTCTATCTTCAGCAGCTCCTTCACCGTAGCGATGACCTGCGGCGCCTGGATGGGCTTGGTGATGTACGCGTTCGCGCCGAGCTGCAAGGCCCGCTGGCGGTCTTCCTGGGAGCCTTCCGTCGTGATGATGACGATGGGCGTGTCCTTGTGCATGGGATCCGACCGCACCCGCTTGACGAGCTTGAGGCCGTCCATGATGGGCATGTTGATGTCCGTGACGATGATGTCATAGCGAGCGGAGGCCAGCTTGCGCAGGCCGTCCACCCCGTCATCCGCCTCGGTGACCCTCAGGTTCTTGACACGCGACAGCGCGAACACGAGCAGCTGTCGCATCATCGGGGAGTCTTCGACGATCAAACAGGAGTATTCAGCCATGGTCCGGATCACACTGAGAGGTCGAGGAAAGCTTCCAAGCCAGGCAACTGTCGCCCCGCTTGCACGTAATAGCTAGCGCTCACCAGCGCCGCGGCGGCGTGCTGGCCGAGCAGCTTGAAGAGCTGAAAATCAATGGTCTCGAAGCTGCGCTTCTGCTCCAAGGTGGACACGATGACGATCACCCCCACCGTGCGGTCATCGATGGCCAGGGGGATCACCGCCGCCGGGTGCTGCGCCGTCCCCGTGCTGGGGTCGCGCTCCTCGTCCACCTGGGCCGCGCCGGAGTCGAAGGCCTCACGCGCCACGGAGCTGGCCAAGGGCTGCGGGGCCAGCTCCGCCGCCGGGAGCCCCTCAGAGGCGATGGGCACGAGCTCGGCGCCGTCGTGGCTCACCAGGTAGATGCCGTAACGCTCGGCGCCCACGAGCTGCGCCAGCACCTCCTTGATCCGCCGCGTGACCGTCCGCGGCGAGAGGCTGGAGTGCATCTGATTGCTGGCGACGAACAGGTTGGCGAGGTTGGCAAACTCGCTCTCCATCTCATGGATCCGAGAGCTGACCACGCTGGAGTCCGCCTCCGCCTGCTTGAACTTCGACAGCAACTCCCGCTTTTCTACCTCTAGGGACTCGATTTTGTCGAGCAGATCTCGGATGGCGTGATCCGCCTGGATGGTGGCGCGGAGCCGAGCGTTCTCGTTCTCCAAGACCGCCATCCGGCGCCGCAGCTCCTCGACCTCCGCGAGGAACTCCTCGGTGAGGCGCGTCCCTCGACCCAAGCTCTGCAGCAGCTCGTCCCGCTCGCGCTTGAGGTCTTGCGGGGGCGAGTCGCTGTGGGAGCTCGAACGGCCTGAGTGGCTCATCAGTAGGCACCTCTCTCGTCACCCGGTCGCGGGGCGACGGCACACGGTCTTATCACGCCCCACGTCCCTCTGATACCCTCGGCGCAATGACCGCAGCGTCTCCCATGGACATCGAGCGAATCGAGGCTCTCATCGATGGTGGGCGCTTCGCCGACGCCCGCACGGCACTCGGCGCCCTGACGGGAGCGGACCCGGCCGTCGCGGTCCTGCGCCTCAAGCTGGCGCTGCGCGAGGGGACGCTCCCCGCAGACATCGTCATGCAGCGACTCACGCAGCTCATGCGGAGTCACCCCGAGTTGGTGGGCGCGCGAGCCCTGTATGCGCTGGCTTCGGAGGCGTCCTTCGACCATGGTCACTCGTCTCCGGCGCACTCGCACCCCCCACCCCCCATCAAGCCAGAGCGAGACTGAGACGCGCTCGCTGCGCGAGCCGCCGCACGGGACGCCCCACGTCCGTCCATGAAGAAGTCCCCCTTTTACGTCGGCCTGGCCCTCATCACGGGCCTCGTCCTCGCCCTCGAGGTGCTCGACACGCGCTTGCTGTCGCTCCTGACGTGGTACTCCGTGGCCTTCTTCGTCATCGCCATGGGGTTGTTCGGGCTTACGGCCGGCGCGGTCCGCGTCTACCTGGCCCCGGAGCGCTACGCCGCGGACCGCCTCGGCGCCTCCCTCTCGGCCGACTGTCGCGCCACCGCGCTCGGCATCCCCGTCTCGTACTGTCTCCTGCTCATCCTCCCGCTGCGGTCGGACGGGGTGCTCACGGTGCTGCCGCTCTACCTCGCCTTCGCGTCGGCCATCGCCCTGCCGTTCTACCCGGCAGGCGCCGCCATCGCCGCCGCGCTGACGCGCAGCCCGTTCCCCGTCGGGCGCGTCTATGCCGTGGATCTGGCGGGCGCCGCGCTCGGCGCGCCGCTGGTCGCGCTGCTCCTGCAGTGGCTCCGGGGCGGCACCGCCATCCTCGCGCTCGGCGTGCTTGCTGCTCTCGCCGCGGTCGCCTTCGCGCGCTCCGTGGGAGACGCAGCGGCCGCGAAGCGCTCCTGGCTGCTCGCCGGCGCGCTCGCGGCGCTCACGCTCGTCGACGGGGTCAGCCACCGTGGGCTCGTCCCCCTGTGGGTCAAGGGGCGGCCGGAGCAGCGCGCCTTCATCGAGCTCGAGCTCTGGAACAACCACTCACGGGTCGTGGTCAGCCCCGTGGCGAAGCTCCCCGCGGCGCTCTGGGGCCCAGGATCCAAGTGCCAGGTGCCCTCCGTGCGGCAGCGCGGCGCGGAGATCGACGGGCACGCCGCGACCCCCCTCTACCTGCCAGAGCACGGCCTCGAGGAGCTTCGCTTCCTCGACTGCGACATCACCAACGCGGTGCACGCCATCCGGCGTCGGGGTAGCCTCGCGGTCATCGGCGTGGGCGGCTCGCGCGATCTGCAGGCCGGGCTCTTGGCGGGGCACGCCCCCATCGTGGGCGTGGAGCTGAACGCACGGTTGCTAGAGATCCTGCGCGGCCCCCTCGGGCGGGGGACCGGGATCGTCGAGGGCGACGAGGTCGAGCTCGTCCACGCCGAGGCTCGGAGCTGGCTCGCGGGCACGGACCGGAGGTTCGACGTCATCCAGATGTCCCTCATCGACACCTGGGCCGCTACCGGCGCGGGCGCCCACGCGCTCGGGGAGAACGGCCTCTACACCCTCGAGGGCTGGCGCGTCTTTCTGTCGCGCCTGCAGCCCGGCGGCGTGTTCACGGTCTCTCGCTGGTCCAGCGTGGAGAGCCTGCGCATGATGTCGCTGGCGGTGGCGGCGCTGCTCGACCGTGGCATCACCGAGCCGAGTCGGCACCTGGTGCTGATGCAGGGGGGACAGGTCAGCACCCTGCTCCTCTCGCTCGAGCCCTTCAGCCAGGCGGACCTCGACACCCTCTGGCAGCTCGCCGTGGACAAGGGCTTCTTCGTGCTCGTGATGCCGGGGCGCACCGTCCCCACCGAGCGAGACGCTGCCATCTTCGCCGCGCGCAATCTGGCGCAGCTGACCCAGCGCTCCAGGACGGAGCTCTTGGACTTCTCCCCGCCGACGGACGATCGCCCCTTCTTCTTCAACGTCATTCGCCTGCCCGCCCTCTGGAGGCCGCTCCCCTCGGTCAGCTACGGACCGGTGGACGGCAACCTGATCGCGACGCGCACCTTGGGGCTCAGCTTCCTCGTCTCCTTGCTCCTCGTCAGCGCCGCGGTGATCTGGCCGCTCACCCGGCGCGCGCGCCCCAGCGGCCGAGTGGACGCCAAGCTCTGGGCCGCGCTCGCCTACTTCGGCTGCATCGGCGTGGGCTTCATGCTCGCAGAGATCGCTCTCTTGCAGCGCACCACGCTCGTGCTCGGGCACCCCAGCTACAGCCTGCTCGTGGTGCTGCCCGCGCTCGTCGCCTCCGCGGGGCTCGGCTCGCTGCTGAGCGACCGTCTCCCGGTCGAGCGGACCGCGTGGTGCTTGGCCGTCCCGCTGGTCATCGCCAGCGCGCTCACCGGCCTGGGCTTCGGCTGGCACGCGCTGGCCCCGAGCCTGACGACCGCCAGCGAGGGCCTCCGGTTCTCCGCCGCCATCGCGGCGTGCGCGCTGCCAGGGCTGCTCATGGGGATGGCCTTCCCCGTCGGGATGCGCGTCATCCGCCGAGCGCACGGCGAGGAGACGCCTTGGCTGTGGGGGATCAACGGCGTCGGCAGTGTGCTCGCCAGCAGCGTCGCGGTGATGCTCGCGCTGACCGTCGGGCTGACGAACCTCACGCTGATCGCGGCGGGGCTCTACCTCCTGCTCATCCCCTGCGTGCTCGTCATGCGACGCGCGGGATGACGAGCGCTACGGTCAGAGCCACTGACCTAGCACCCCGGCGCCACGCGGCCCAGCGAGCAGCACGCGCCCCAGGACCAGGAGCCAGCCGATGCCGAACACCAGCCGCAGCCTGGTCCAGTAGCGCGCGCTCTCACTCGGCGTGTAGGGCAGAAGCCACGCGAGCGCGACCACGAGCGCGCCCCAGGACCGGAGCACCAGCGCCGTCCACGCCACCACGAGCAGAATGCTGAGCCGGAGCAGCCGCAGGGCACCCCTCTCCCCAAGGGCGACGGCGGTGGTGCGCACGCCATGCTGCTCGTCCTCGGCGCGGTCCCGGAGCACCTGCACGAGCTCGAAGGCGCTGGAGAAGAGGCCCAAGAGCACGAGCAGCCCGAGCGCCTCGGGCCGCGCCAGCGGGACCGCCACCGCCGGCATGAGCGCCCCCCACGCGACCATGGACGCCACGTCCCACCCCGGTCGCCGCTTGAGCCTCCAGGAATAGAACCAGCACACCCCCGCGCCCCCGACGACGCCCACGAGCATGCTCGGCTCGTGCCACACCGACAGCAGCACCAGCGCGCCGAACATCACGATCTGCGCCGAGAGCGCCGCGCCGAGGTGCTCGGCCAGAAAGCGTGTCTTGTCCGGCGCGCGCCCCGTGACGAGATCTTGCTCGACGTCGTGGTAGTCGTTGCTGAGGTACGCCAGGACGTTGAGCACGAGCGCCGCCAGCACCCGCACGGCGGCGTCCAGCGGCGAGAGCCTGAGCGCGAGCACCAAGGCGACGCTGGCCACGAGGTTGGCCATCTCCAAGCGCGCCAGGCGGTACCGGACGACCTCGACGACGATGCGCAGGGCAGCGCTCATGGCAGCTCGTAGGAGTTGAAGATCTCGAAGCTCGCCGGTGGCTGCCGGATCCGCAGAAAGCCCGCGCGAGCTCCCGCTTGCTCTGCCCGCTCGACTTGGCAACCGGGCCGGCAGCGCAAGGAGTCCAGCCAGTGATACCTCAGCACGACCTCCGGGCCCTCCACGCCCTCCACCCGCAGGAGGTTCATCCGCTGCTCGACGATGACGCCGCTCCCGCGGGCGAAGTAGCTAGGCTCCGGCCGGAGCCGGTACACCCGGTACGCGCCGATGCTCTGGACGGGCTCGACCAAGGCGGTGCGCTCGAGGGCGCTGCGGCGCCCGCTCGCCACGAACCAGCCGATCGCGAAGCGCTCGACGTAGTGCTCGAGCTGCTCCGGCGGCAGCTGATCGCGTCGGTCGATGGAGAAGAGGTTGGCGTCGATCTGTGGGACCGGCCGGTCGATGTGGCCCCCGAGGAGCGGCAGCGCCGTGGACGACGCCAGCCACTCCATCAGCGGCCACTCCGCGACGAGGACACGCCCCCGCGCCTGCTCACCGTGAAGGCGCTGCAGCAGCTCCCGGACGCGGTACCAGTCCGGTGACGGGGTGAGGTGGGTCATCGGCCCGATCATCGGGGTCATGATGTCTTGCGCGTGACTGACCACGGGGGTGGGGCTCAGCTGCGGCAGGTACGTGGCTGCGGTGAAGTAGAGCCGGGGGACGACGGCGACCGCCGCGAGGGACAAGAGCACCTTCGCGTTGCCGGGGAGCGCCCGCAGCGCCGCGGGGCTGGCGATCTCCTGGAGGAGCACGGCCGTCGGCAGCGCGGCAGCGAGCATCGCCGGCATGATCTGGCGGTACGGCTGCGTCTGCTGAAGGGCGTGCGAGTAGCCGCCCAGATAGGCGAAGCCCACGCCGACGCCGATGAGCAGCGCCAAGGGAGCCACGCGCGGGTCCCTCACGCGCCACCACCGACGCAGCAGGATGGCCGCCGCGACCCAGCCCACCGTGCGATAGACGGTGCGCACCGGGAAGCCGGTCCGCAGATAGTCCTTGAAGGTGTCGAGCGAGTCGTAGACCACGTACACGAGACTCGGCGAGCCGATCGCCGGGATGTCGAGCATGAGGTGGCGGTACGCGAGGTACGGCCGCAGCCACACCAGCGCCGTGCTCGCCGCCGCGAGCCCCGCCACCGCCAGCAGGAGCGCGTCGACGGCGCGCAGCCGCCGCCAGCGGCGCGCCAGGAGGACGGCGCAGGCGGGCGCCGCCGTGATCGCACCGAAGGGGTGGTGCAAGGCCAGCGTGGGCGCCACGAGGATCAGCAGCCACCAGGGCCAGCGGCGCCCGCTCTCCACCCCGTGATGGACGAGCGCGACCACGAACACCACCAGCAGCGCGGCGCCCGCCCAGCTGAACATGCCGATCCACCAGGCGATGTGGAGCGCCGAGTCGAACCACCAGAGGAGCACCCAGAGCGCCATCGCGAGCCGCGCTTGCGGTGGCGACAGCCCGAAGAGCCGCGCCGAGGCCCAGCCCAGCACGGGCACGAGCAGGTGCGTGACGAGCAGGAGCAGGTAGAGCGACCGCGCGAGGCTGAGCCCGACCCGAGCGCCCGCGATGATCCAGAGCTCCGAGCCCTTGCTCGTCAGATCTTCGAGGACGCCCGCAGGCTGCCCAGCCAAAAACAGGGGATCGTAGCTCCAGAGCTGGCCCACCTCCGAGAACGACTGGGCCGCTCGTTGGAATTGATAGAGGTGCAGCGCAAAATCGAAGCCAGAGACCGGAACGTCGTGGATGAACAGGGACAGCGGGAGCAGCTGCCCGAGCAGGCTGAGGTGCAGCGCCCAGACGCCGAGCGACAGCCCATGCCGACGTAGCCACGCGAGCAGCCGCTCCGTCATGGCTGCTCCGAAGGGGCAGGCGCGGCCCCGGCGCTCGGCGCGGGGAGCGCCGAGGGCGCCGGCGGTGCAGGCTCCGCGGCCAAGATCTCGCTCCTGGCGGTCGAGGTCATGGTGGCGACGTAGGTGACGCGGTTGCCCGCCTCCGACGTGATGCTGAGCGCCCCGGTCGTCGTGTAGTGCGCGCTCAGGAAGACCCCCGTCAGTCGGTCGAGCACCACCTCGCCCTGAGAGTCGCCACGAAACCGCTCGAGCGTCGCCGTCTCCCAGGGGCGCTCGGGGTGCGGCACCTCCTGGCGCGGCGCGGTGATCCGCCCCTTGAAGCGCAGGCGCGCACGCTGGTCGTCGAAGCTCTGCAGCGTCAGCTCCGTCGACTGGTGGGCCTTGGCGCCCCGGATCGCCAGCGGCTGCTCGAGGCGCCAGCGCGCGCCGACCCCGACGGCCTGCTCCGGGAGCACCAGGGGGAGCCGGCGGTAGACGTCGAGCACGTCGTCGAGCTGACGCCGGACCTCCTCCGTGGGCGGCTCGTGGCCCACCGTCTCCACCTCCAGCGCCAGCATGGTGGCACGCTCGTCCGTGCACGCTCGAAAGGTGGTGCCGTCGAGCCAGGGGACGCGCTGCGCGCCGCTGCTTCCGGCGTCGCTCACCTTGAAGCTCAGGGCGTCCACGCTGACCTCTTCGAGCGTCATCAGCTCCTCGACGCAGCGCACCGTGCCGCCGTCGAGCTTCCGCTCCGCGGGCTCCGCCGAGCCGCGCAGCACCTCGAACAGCGAGACGCTGCGCAGCGGAGGCGCCGTGATGGGGCGGCGGCCTTCCATCCCGAAGCTCCCCTGGCTGCTCGCGTGGACGCGGTAGCGTAGGCCGCGCCAGCGCTGGAGCGACAAGCTGATCTTGTCGCCCTGCCCGGTGTCCTGGACCTCCAAGAGATCTTCGCCGAGACCCACCGTCTCACGCGCCACGACGGGCGCAGCCGGTGGCTCGTCATCCTCACAAGCGTAGCTGCACCCAGCGGGGAGCAGCAGCCAGCCGATGCAGCTCAGCGCTCGGCGGAGTCTGCCTGCCGTTGCCACTCGCGCAGCTCTCCCGTCACGAAATGGGGTGCTCGCCGCAGCGCCGCGAGGTCTCGGGCGCCGACGAGCAGCATGGCCGTGCGCAGCTCCGTCACGACGCCGTCGAGCAGCTGCCGCGCGCCCTCGGCGCCACCCGCCTCGAAGGCCTGAAGCACGGGCCGGGCGATGCCGCCCGCTGAGGCCCCGAGGACGATCGCGCGGGCGACGTCGAGGCCGGACTTGATGCCGCCCGTGGCGAACAGCGTCTCGAAGCCGAGCGGCGCGAGCTGCGCGACGCTGGCGCCGGTGGGGATCCCCCACTCCCAGAATTGCTCCCCGAGCGCGCGGTGCGCGCCCGCCGCTCGCCGTGTCTCCACGCCCACCCACGACGTCCCCCCCGCGCCGGAGACGTCCACGTGCCGCACGCCGATGGCCTGCAGCCGGCGCCCGACGGCCGCGGAGAGCCCGCAGCCCGTCTCCTTCGCGATGACGGGCACGGGCAGCTCCCGGACGAGGCGCTCGATGGCCGCCAGGCACCCGCGAAAGTCCCGATCGCCCTCCGCTTGGATGAGCTCCATGGCGGGGTTGAGGTGGACGCACAGCGCGTCGGCCTGCACGCGCTCGACCAGCCGCGCCACCTCCGCCGTCTTCAGCTGCGCGGCCTGCACCGCGCCGAGGTTGCCCAGCAGCAGCACGTTGGGAGCGACCCCCCGCACGGCGTAGGTGTCCGCGCTCTCTTCGGCGCGGTGCATGGCGCGCTGGCTACCGAGCCCAAAGGCGCAGCCGAGCTGCTCCGCCACGGCGGCGAGCTGCTGATTGACGTCTCGCGCACGCCCCGTGCCCCCCGTCATGCCCGCGATGAGGAGCGGGACGCGCAGCCGCTTGCCCAGCACGACCTGGCTGGTGTCCAGCTCCGCCACGCTCAGCTCGGGGAGCGCGTCGTGCACGAGGCGCACGCACTCCAGCAAGGTGGTGGTCTGCTTGAACCCGACGTCTCCTCGAGCGGCCAGCTCGATGTGGTCGGCCTTGCGCTCGCCGATGCGTGTCATGCCCGCGGGACGCTAGCACGACCTCGCGCGCCGGACGCCTCAGCCAGCACCCGGCGCGCGCAGCACGGCGAACGAGAGGGCCAGCGCCAGGAGGTAGGCGCCGAGGCCGACGGCCAGGGTCAGCGTGATCCCGGCGTGCAGCCCGAGCAGGGTCGCCAGCACGCTCCCGAGCACGCTGGCCGCCCCATTGAGGCCCCAGAGCCAGGGGATCCGCTCCGGCGCGCGCGCGGCCACGTGGCGGAGCGCTGCCGGCAGCGGCACCCCGAGCGCGACCCCGAGCGGCGCCAAGAGCGCGGCGGCCACCAGGATCCGCGTCCAGAGCGCGGCGCTCCGAGTCCCCTCGAAGAGCGCCGGCGTGAGAACGACCGAGGCCACCCCCCAGAACAGCACGCCCACGAAGGCCCCGCGAGCGCGCCATGGCGCTCCCGCCGAGCTTCCACCGAGCAGCCGACTGCCGAGGCTCCCCGAGAGCAGCAACACCAGCAGCACCACCGCGAGCGTGGCGGCTGGGTTGCCGAGGTAGAGCGAGAAGCGCTGGATGGTGGGGAGCTCGAGGAGCATGAACCCTACCCCCAGGCAGCTGACGTAGCCCAGATCCGCCGCGAGCGAGCCGCCGCCCGCCGCCAGGCTCCGGCGACTCCACAGGAGCGGGAGGAAGAAGAAGGCCGTGACCGCGAGCAGGGCGACCAGGGCGAGCTTCGCGATGAAGACCAGCCCGTTGCCGAACAGGTGCATCGGCTCCGCGGAGGCCAGCGCCGCGGGCAGGTTCCGTAGGCGATCTTGGTAGAAGAAAAATGGACGATCATCGGTCGTGGGACTGACGTCGAGAGGCAGCGCGCCGAGCTGCGCCCTCAACGCGCCCTCACTGCTGGCGCCGGCGATGTCCTGGATGAGCCGATCTTCCCAGGTGCGCGGCTGTAGCTGGACCCCGGGGATGACGACGCGCTGGAACGCGAGCTGCGCGGCGCGCTCATCGATGAGTCGGGACGCTGCCGCGTCGAGCCCGTCCGGCGCGACGATGAGGTCGTACATGGTGAAGTGGGGGGAGCCCACCAGCGGGGTGCTGAGCACGGCGATCCCCCGCGCCGGGTCCTTCCCGAGGCGGCGCAGCGCCTCCCTGGCGATGCTCGTGAGGCGCGCCCCGACCGCGATGCCCGGCATGCTCCCCGAGGCGACCGTGAGCAGCCCCCCGGGCGCGAGTCGTGCCATGAAGTCCGTGAAGGCCTCGACGGTGTAGAGGCTGTTCTCAGTGAGCGCATAGGCGCCGGCGGCCGTGGCGGCGGAGGTGTCCACCATGCTGAGCAAGATGACGTCGTAGCGCCGGTCGTCCCGCCGGATGAAGCTGCGGCCGTCCTCCACCACCACTCGGACGTCCGGGCGGTCGTAGAGCCCGCGCGTGAACTCGCGCAAGGTGCCTCGCATCACGTCGTCGACGATGAGCGAGTTGATCTCCACCGCCGTCGCCCGCTTCGCGCCGGCGCTGAGGCCGGCGAGCACGTCCTTCCCGCCGCCCGCGCCGATCACGGCGATGTCACCGGCCTGCGGCTTGAGCTTGAACGCGAAGGCGCTCAGGTCCTCGGTCAGGTAGCCGAGATCCGCGCCGTCCTCCGCGGGGCGCGTCACCATCGTCAGCGCGTTCATGTCGATGAGCAGCGCGCGCTGCTCCGGCTTCGGGCCGTGGTAGTTGGGCGAGGCGCCCCACGCCGTCCGACCGTCGTAGCGCAGCACGGTGACGAGGGAGAACGAGTTCCAGCGCTGGAACTCCGAGTGCATCGCTTGCAGATCCACCCCCTTGGCGACCGTGAGCGTGAACAGCTCGGCGCGCTGCCCCGCCCACCCCGCCACGACGACGAGCGCGAGTTCGAGCACCACCCCACCGGCGCGCCAGCCCGTCAGCCGGCCGTCGGCGGCCAGGAAGGCGCCGGCCGCGAGCACGGCGAGCGCCGCCGCCGCCATCACCGCCAGCGGCGCTCCGAGCAGGCCGATCAAGGGCACCACGAGCGCGCAGCCGAGCCCTGCGCCGAGCAGGTCCCAAGCGTAGAGCCGCTCGGCGCGATGGCTCCAGCGCTGGAGCGCCAAGCCGAGCCCCAGCCCCCCGAGAAAGAACGGCGCCGCCGCGGCCAAGAACACGACGAGCAGCCAAGCGCCGAAGCGCGTGAACATGCTCCCAGAGTCCACGAGCGTGGGGACCCAGCGCAGCATCGCCACGTCGAGTCCCAACAAGACGAGGGGCAGCGCGACGCAGCTCGCGATCAGCAGCGTCATCCCGCGCTCACCGCGCGCGCGCACGCCGAGCAGGTGGACCACGAGCGCGCCGACCCCCAAGCCGAGCAAGGCGACGGAGATGGCGAAGAACGCGAAGTGGTACCAGATGACGACCGACAGCAGCCGCGTGAGCAGCACCTCGGTCAGCATGCACGCGGCGCTCAGGCTCCCGACGCCCAGCCCGGCTGCCAGCGGCCAGCTCCGCTCGGGCTGGGCGGGGCTCACGGAGCGCCCTCCGAGCCCACCGCGAGCAGCCGCATGCCGAGCACCGCGACGACGCCATAGAGGACCGCCGCCACCACCAAGAGCGCCGAATATCCCCAGAGCATCGTGAGCGGGATGACGAGCAGGCTGCCGACGACCGAGGCGAAGAAATTGAGCGCGATGGCCCAAGGCAGCGCCTCGGGTGCGCGCCGACCCAGCCACTCGAGCCCGGCCGGGAAGGGCACGCCCATCAAGACCCCGGGCGTGAAGCTCACGAGCCCCGCCAGCGCGAGCTTCACGGCCGCGGGCGCTTGCCAGGTCGCCTCCACCAGCGGTCCGAGGCCGAGCCCCAGCGCCAGCAGCGCGACGAGCAAGAGCAGCATGGCCCACCGCGTGCGCGCGAGCAGCGGCGCGATGAGGCGCGGCCCGAAGGCGGCGCCGAGGCCCGTGGCGACGAGCAGGCTGGCGAGCACCACGGCGAACGCGGCCGTCTGATGCCCCATCCACATGGCGAGCCGGTGGATGAGCCAGATCTCCACCGCCAGGAACGCGAGGCCGACCAGCGAGAAGTAGCCGGAGACCGCGGAGAGCTCCGCCGAGCGGAGCTGGCGCCGCAAGCGCCAGAGCGGCGCCAGCGACAGGAGGAAGCTCGCGCCGAGGACGCCGAGGAGCGCGCCGAGCCCCGCCCGCAGGTGGGGCAAGCCGAGCACTCCCACCCCGGAGTAGCGAAAGATGTCGAAGAAGAACGGGCGATCGTCGCTCACCGGGTGGATGTCGGCCGGGTAGCGCGCCGCGAAGTCCCGCCACCTCCCGGCGGTGACGGCGGTGGTGAAGGCCCGCAGCTCCGGCGCCGCGGGCGCGTCTGGGGCCCAGAGCGGGGCGTAGGGACGATCCACCAGGAGCTCGAAGGGCTCGAAGATGGCGACCCGCGCGCCCGCGAAGCGCCTCCCCTGCGCCAGCGTCCCGCGGCGGTAGTCCGCGAGCTCCGCCGCGTCGAAGGGGTGGCGCTTGACGAGCAACCCGTACATGGAGCCGTTGCGGTGCATCACCACGTGCTTCAAGGGCTCGGCCGCGCCGTGCCGCTCGAGCGCGACGAGCACGGTGCTGAGCAGGCGCAGCGCGAGCGGCTCGTGGAAGTAGATCATGCTGAGCGTGCCCTCCGGCGACAGCAGTCGCAGGTAATCCCCGAGCGCCTCCTCCGTGTAGAGGAGGTTCTCGGCGAGCGCGAGCGAGCCGCTCGCCAGCAGGTGCTTGGTGTCCACGCCGCTGAGCTGCACCAGATCATAGCTGCCGCCCGGCGCGCCGTGCGCGAAGCTGCGGCCGTCACGCAGGTGGAGCCGGAGCTTGGCGATGTCCGCGAGCCGGCCGGTGTACTCGAAGGAGGGGCCCCGGAGGTTCTCGAAGACGCCGGGGTTGATCTCCACGGCGTCCACCTCCGCCGCGGCGTTGTAGAGGGCGCACTGCACGTCCAGCCCGCCCCCGACCCCGATGATCAGGACCCGCTGGCGAGGGCGATAGTAGCCTTGGGCCCAGACCGAGTCGGTGCACAGCGCTGGGATCGGGCTGCCCGCGCTGGCTGGCTCGCCAGAATTCTTGTCACGGCCGTCCCAGCGCACCACCAGCGCGCCGGCGGTGTCGTCTTGAGCGTAGAACCGATACGGGTAGGGCGCTGGGCCGCCCGGCACGTCGGCAAAATCGAAGACCTCCACCCGACCTACCGCGTTCCAGCGCGTGAAGGCGCTCGTCATGCGGTAGCCCTCGCGCGCCGACACCTGACGCAGCACCGACACCTGACTCCAGGCCTCCCCGCGGAACGGGAACGCCGCCTGCGGCAGCGCGACGGCGGCGCCCGTGAGGGCGAGCGCGCCCAAGAAGGGCGCGCTGACGAGGCGCCGCCGCTCGCGGAAGAACACCGCGGCGGGCACCAGGGCGCCGAGGGCGAGCAGCGCCACCAGGCGCTCCCCTCCCAGCGGGTGCAGCACCGCCATCGGGACGAGGCAGCCGAGCGCAGAGCCGAAGAGATCGGCAGCGTAGACCCGCCCCACTCGCTCGCCGGCCGTCGCGAGCGCCAAGGTGACGACGAGGCCTCCAGAGACGAAGGGGCCAAGCAAGAGCGCGCTGACGCCAAACGCCCACCAGAACGAGCCTGCGACGAGGGGCGCCAGGCGCGCGACGGCGGCGAAGCAGACGACCGTGCTGACCGCGAAGGCCAGCGACGCGCGCCCGAGCGCCAGATCCCTCACCTCGGCCGAAGCGGGCACGCCGCGCAGGGCGACGACCGTCCCCGCGATCCCGAAGCCCGCCATGGCGACCGCGAGCACCAGGTGGATGAACGCCGTCTGCACCGTGAACGACAGCACGCGAGTGAGCAGCACCTCGAGGCCGAGCACGAGGCCGCTGGCGAGCGCGACGCCGAGCAGCGACGGCGCCGGGAGCTGACGAGACGAGGTCGAGGGCACGCGCTCGGCTTAGTATCATGGCTTTTCGAGCCGCCGCTCCCCTCGAAGCGCGGCGACGGCCGCTCGGGAGCGTTGACAGCCCGAGGCCCTCCCCCTAGAGCTGCGCGGCAATGGCAGCCGGGCACCTTACTGCTGGCCGAGGCGGAGGAGGGACGCGCCGCACCAAGGCGCACGCCAAGCCGCTCGTGGAGGAGCCCTTCCTCGCGCTCGCGCGCGGGCTCAAGCGGGATCTGGACGCGGAGCTGACGCGGCTGTTCTCCGAGCAGCTCGACCTCGCGAAGGGGTGGGGCCCGGAGGTGACGGCCCTGCTCGAGGCCGTCCGCTCGCTGTGCCTGCGGGGCGGCAAGCGGCTGCGCCCCGCCCTGGTGGTCACCGGCCTGCGCGCCGCTGGCGGAGGCTCCAAGCTCGAGCCAGCGGTGCTCGTCGGCGCCGCCCTGGAGCTGCTCCAGGCCTACCTCCTCATCCATGACGACTGGATGGATGGTGATGACACACGCCGCGGAGGGCCCGCGGTCCACGCCGCGCTCCGGCGGCGGTTCCGCTCTCAGCGGCTCGGCGACGCCGCGGGCGTTCTCGCCGGCGACTACGCCAACGCCCTCGCGCAGCTCGCCCTGTCGGAGCTGCGGCTGGGGCCGGTGACGTGCGGCCGCGTCTTGGCGTGCTTCGCGAGGATGCAGCTCCACGCCATCGCGGGCCAACAGCTCGACCTCACCGCGCGCAAGGCCGACCCAGAGCTCGTCTACGCGCTGAAGACGAGCTCCTACTCGGTCGCGGGGCCGCTGGAGCTCGGGGCGCTGCTCGCCGACGCCAAGGAGCCGGTGCTGCAGGCGCTCCACCGGATCGCGAGGCCCATCGGCGTGGCGTTCCAGCTCCGGGACGATCTCCTCAACGCCTTCGGCGAGCCGAGCGTCACGGGCAAGCCGCGCGGGAGCGATCTCACGGCCGGCAAGCGCACGCTCTTGGTCACCGAGGCGCAGCGTCGCGCCCGCGGCGACGCCAAGCGCGCGCTCACGCGGGTGCTCGGCGCCCCCGGCGTGGCCGCCGCGGAGCTGCAGGCCGCCCTCCAAGTCCTCGACGAGTGCGGGGCGCGGCGGGCGGTGGAGGAGCGCATCGACGCGCTCGCGGCGGAGGCCTCGGCGGAGCTGACGCGCGCCAAGCTCCACCCGAGCGGCGCCGCCCTCCTCGGCAGCGCTTGCCGTGCGCTCACCCAGCGCCACGCCTGACCGGAGCGGCCAGGCTCTCGCACCCCGCGCGCCCGAGCGAGCGCCGGGCGCGCGTCCGGGCTCCGCGTCGTCGGCTCCCCGTCGCCCGCGGGGCTCGCTTCGACTAGCGTGTGCCCGTGGCGCAGGCCAACGGTAAGCTCATCTTGTTTGGCGAGCACGCGGTCGTCTACGGCTACCCCGCGATCGCCGTCGGCTTGACGCGCGGGGCGCGGGCACGCGCCACGCGCAGCCCCTCCGCGCCCGGCTCTGAGCTGGTGCTCGGCGACGAGCGCGTCCACGCCGGCGATGGGAGCGAGCTCGGGCGCGCGCTCGAGGCGCTCCTCGGCGCCTTGGGCGTGGGCGGGCTTCGGCTGGAGATCACGCTCGAGCTGCCCCCCGGCGCGGGGCTCGGCGTCTCCGCCGCCATCGCCGTCGCCGCGGCGCGCGCGGCGCTGGAGCACGAGGGGCAGCCGCTCGCCAGCGAGCGCCTGGAGGCGGCGGCGCTCGCCTGGGAGCGCGTCTTTCACGGCAACCCCTCCGGCGTGGACACCGCCGCGGCGCTCTACGGCGGCTGCCTCCGCTTCGTGCGCGGTCAGGCGGCCTCAGCGCTGACCCTGGCGCGACCGCTGCGCCTCGGGGTGGCGCTGGCCGGTCCCCCCGCGAGCACCAAGCAGATGGTCGAGGCCCTCGCCAGCGAGCGCCGACGCGAGCCGGCGCGCGTCGGCGCCCTGCTCGAGTCCATCGGGCAGCTCACCGAGGAGGCGCAGCCCCTGCTCGAGCGTGGGGAGCTACCGGCCGTCGGGCGCCTGCTCGACCGCAACCACGAGCTGCTCACCCTTCTGGCGCTCAGCAGCGAGGCGCTCGATCTTGCCTGTGCGCTCGCCCGAGAGGCGGGCGCGCTCGGCGCCAAGCTCACCGGCTCTGGAGGCGGCGGCTGCGTGCTGGCGCTGCTGCCCGAGCGCGGCGAGGACGTCCTCGAGGCCTGGCGTGAGGCGGGGCTCACCTGCTTCGAGAGCCACGTCGCCGCACCGGAGAGGCTCGCATGAGCCAGCGCACGGCCACCGCCATCGCGCGCTCGAACATCGCGCTCGCCAAGTACTGGGGCAAGCTCGCGCGCCCCGGCAACTACCCCGCCACCCCGAGCCTGTCGCTCACGCTCGACGGCCTGACCACGCGCACGACGGTGAGCTTCTCGGCGGCGCTCGGCGCGGACGAGGGCAGCCTCGACGGACGCGCGCTCGTCGGCAAGGAGCTGGCGCGCGTGAGCGCCATGCTGTCCGAATTTCGCGCGCTGGCGGGGAGCTCGCTCTTCGCGCGCGTCGACTCCACCAACGCGTTCCCTACGGCAGCTGGCCTCGCCAGCAGCGCCTCGGGCTTCGCCGCGCTCGCCCTCGCCGCCAGCGCCGCGCTGGGGCTCGAGCTCGACCCGGCCGCCCTCAGCGCGGTCGCGCGGCGCGCCAGCGCGTCCGCCGCGCGCTCCTTGTTCGGCGGGTGGGTGGAGCTCGCCACGGGCGCGGAGCACGCCGCGCCGCTCGCCGCGCCCGAGCACTGGGACGTGCGCATGCTGGTCGCGCTGACGGCCCGCGGGCCCAAGGCGACGGGCTCTACGGACGGCATGCTCCACACCGCGCGCACCAGCCCCCTCTACCGCGCCTGGGTGGACGCGGCGCCCGGGATCTACCAGCGCCTGCGCCGCGGTGTCCTCGAGCGCGATCTCACCGAGGTGGGCGAGGCGATGGAAGAGAGCACGCTCTGCATGCACGCCACCATGCTCGCAGCGGCGCCGGCCATCATTTACATGAACCCGACCACGCTCGCCGTCCTCGCCGCCGTGCGTGAGCTCCGAGCCGCTGGCGTCGCCGCCTACGCCACCATGGACGCCGGGCCGCACGTCAAGGTGCTGACCAGCGCGGCGACCGCCCAGGAGGTGCACGCCGCGCTCTCTAGCGTACCTGGGGTCCAGCGGGTGCACGGCGCTGCGCCGGGCGCCGCGGCGGAGCTGGTGACGCCGTGAGCTGGGCGCGCGCCCCCGGCAAGCTGCTGCTCTCGGGCGCGTACTCGGTGCTCTGGGGCGGCGTGGCCATCGTCACCGCCGTCGACCGGTACGTGAGCGCGGACAGCGCACGGGACGCGCCGCTGCTCACGCCCGAGGTCCGGGCCGCGGGACCCCTGGCCCGCGTGCCGTGGTTCGACGCCAGCCAGCTCCGCCAGCACGACGTCAAGCTCGGGCTCGGCTCGAGCGCCGCCATCTTGGTCGCCTCCCTCGCGGCGCTCGAGCTCGACCTTCGCGGGGAGCTACCGGACGAGGCGCTGGCGCAGTCCGTGTTCCCGCCCGCGCAGTCCGTGTTCCCGCCCGCGCTCGCCGCGCACCGCCGGGCGCAGGGCGGCGGCAGCGGGGTGGACGTCGCGGCGAGCTGCTTCGGCGGCAGCCTGCGCTGCCGCCTCGACGGGGAGCGCCTGGACGTCAGCCCGTACGAGCTGCCCGGGGAGCTCGCCATCGAGGTCTGGTCCTCGGGCCACCCCGCCTCCACCCCGGCGCTGCTGGGACGGGTGCGGCAGCTCGAGCGCGCGCAGCCCCAGCGCTTCCAGGCGCTCCTCGCGCGGCAGCGCGAGGCCGCCGGACAGGCCGAGCGCGCGCGGTGCGGGCGTGAGCTCGTGGAGGCGCTCGAGGAGCAGCGCCTCGCGCTGACGGCGCTCGGGGCGGCGGCCGGCGCCCCCATCGTCACCGCCGAGCTGCAGGCGCTGAGCCCGCTCGCGGAGCACGCCTGCGTCCTCCCCTCGGGAGCGGGCGGTGGAGATGTCGTGCTCTACGTCGGCCTCAGCGCGCCCTCCCCAGCGCTGGAGGCGGCGCGGCGGCGGCTCGGCTGGCAGCGGCTCGAGCTGGGGCTCGGCGCGCGGGGCGTCCACGCCCACGCGCCGGGTGCCTGAGGCCCTCGGCATGGCGCGCAGAAGCTTGGTAGACACCCGAGGCTGCAGTAAAGACGGCCCGCCCCCGCTTCGACCGGGGGACTCCAGCTCATGAGTGAAGGTTCTCGCTTCCCCGGGTTTCATCGGCTCGACCTCGAGCAGCGACGCCAGCTCGTCGCTGCCCGCACCGGCATCCGCCTCGAGCGCCTCACCGGCGCCCTGACGAGCGGCGGCCTCAGCGCGGAGGCGGCGGACAAGGTCGTCGAGAACGTGCTCGGGGTCTATGGTCTACCCTTCGGGCTCGTGCTCAACCTGCGCCTCAACGGCCGTGACCGCCTGGCTCCGATGGTCGTCGAAGAGCCCAGCGTCATCGCCGCCGCGTCCAACGCCGCGAAGATGGTGCGCGCCGCCGGGGGCTTTCACGCGCGCATGCTGGACGAGCTGATGGTCAGCCAGGTGCAGCTCTTCGACGTGCCTGAGCCGGCGGGCGCCGTCGCTCGGCTGGAGGCCGCGCAGGCGGAGCTGCTCGCGCTCGCGGCCAGCGCCGTCCCCGGGCTCTGCGAGCGCGGCGGAGGCCCGCGGGAGCTCGAGATCAGGGTGCTGGGCGAGGGCTACCTGGTCGTTCACGTCTTGGTCGACTGCCGAGACGCCATGGGCGCCAACCTGGTCAACGGCGTCGCGGAGGCGATCGGGCCGCGTGCGGCGGAGCTCGCCGGCGGCAAGCTCGGCCTGCGTATCTTGAGCAACTTGGCCGATCGTCGCCGGGTCCACGTGAGCTGCCGCGTGCGCGCCGAGGAGCTCACGCGTGGCAGCGGGCAAAGCCCGAGCGGACTCGACGTCATCGACGCCATCGCCCAAGCGTCGCGCTTCGCGGAGCTGGATCCGTACCGCGCCGCCACCCACAACAAGGGGATCATGAACGGCGTGGACGCCGTGGTGCTCGCCACGGGCAATGATTTTCGTGCCGTGGAGGCGGGGGCGCACGCCTACGCCGCGCGCAGCGGGCACTACGCCCCGCTCGCCGTGTGGCGCCGTGACGGCGACGCGCTCGTGGGGGTCCTAGAATTGCCGCTGGCGCTCGGCGTGGTCGGCGGCACGCTCCGCGTCCATCCGCTCGCGCAGCTCGCGCTGGAGCTCGGCGAGGTCGGCTCTGCCTCGGATCTCGCGATGCTCGCCGCCGCGGTCGGGCTCGCCTCCAACCTCGCCGCGCTGCGCGCGCTCGCGACCGAGGGCATCCAGCGCGGTCACATGGGGCTGCACGCGCGCTCGGTGGCGACCGCCGCCGGCGCGCAAGGGGCGGAGGTGGAGGCGGTGGCGGCGGCGCTCCGAGAGACCGGGACCGTGACCTTGGAGGAGGCGCGCCGCCAGCTCACCCTGCTCCGCGAGCGCTAGTGCGCCTCAGCGCTCCAGGCGGGACTTCATCTCCACGAGGGCGAGCCCACAGGGGTTCACGCGGCTCTTGTCCTCCACGCCCTTGGTCGCGGCGTCGAGCGCCGCCTTCACCTGCGGGTTGGCCACCGCGGCGTCCAGGAGCAGCTTGCGGGCCTCGTCTTGATCGCCCTCTTTGCAGGCCAGATCTATCTTGTCCATCTCCTTGAGGGCGCTTTCCTTCTCTTTGCCTTGCTGGCACCCCGTCAGTAGCGCTACCCCGAGCAGGGCGGCGGTCCACAGCGTCGTTCGAACCGTCATCTCATCCTCCACGCCGAGCCAAGTGGGTCGGGCCCCCCCACCCTAGCGCAAGCTCCACCAGCCGCCGATATGCCCAGCTCCCCCTGCCCGCCCATGCCCTTCGATCACCTCCTCCGGCCCGAGCTCGGCGAGCTCCAGGCCTACGCGCCGCACCCGGGGGACTTCCCCATCCGCCTCGACGCCAACGAGGCGCCCCCGCGGCTGAGCGCGGCGGCGCGCGAGCGGCTCGCGGCGGTCGGTGGGGAGCTCGCCTGGGAGCGTTATCCGGACGCGCGGCACGCTGCCTTGCGAGCGCTCCTCGCGCAGCAGCTCGGGCTCACCCCGGAGGAGCTGGTCTTCGGCTGTGGCAGCGACGAGCTCATCGCGCTGCTGCTGACGGCGCTGGCCCGGCCGCGCCCCTCGGACGACGTGCCCACGGTGCTGACCACCACCCCCACCTTCGTGATGTACAAGGCGAGCGCGCGAGCGCGCGGCTGGAGGGTCCTGGAGGTGCCGCTGGATCGTGACTGGGCGCTGTCCGTCGACTCCATGGAGCGCGCGCTGGGGATGACGCGCCCGAACCTCATCTTCGTCGCCACGCCGAACAACCCCACGGGCACCGTCGCCTCGGAGCAGGCTCTGCGCCGGCTCAGCGCGCTCGCCCCCGACGCCGTCCTGGTCATCGACGAGGCCTACCTGGCCTACGCGCAGGACGACTGGCTGCGGCTGTATCGGGAGCTCCCCAACGTGGCCCTGCTGCGCACCTTGTCCAAGGTGGGCTTCGCCAGCCTGCGCGTGGGTTGGCTCATCGCGCGGCCGGAGCTCGCTCGTGAGCTCGAGAAGGTGCGCCTCCCCTACAACCTGCCGACGCACTCCCAGCAGGTGGCGCAGCTGGTGCTGACGGAGCTCCAAGGGGAGGTCGACGCCATGGTGCAGGAGGTGAAGGCCGAGCGAGCGCGGCTCCAGGGCGCGCTCGCCGAGGTGCCCGGGCTGTCGGTGACGCCCAGCCAGGCCAATTTCCTCTGGATCCGCACCGAGCGCCCCGCCGTGGAGCTGTTCGAAGGGCTCGCGCGGCGCGGCGTGCTCGTCCGCAGCTTCCACCTGCGCGGGGGCCGCCTCGCCCACCAGCTCCGCGTCACCGTCGGCACGCCGGAGCAGAACGACGCCCTGCTGGTCGGCCTACGAGCGCTGGCATGAGGCGGCTGGTCGCCACGCTCGCGGCCCTGCTGCTCGGCGGCTGCTTCGGATCGGCGGGAGTGGTGCGGCGTGACGTCGATGGCCGCGACGTCACGGGGCGCTGGATCTCCCCGGAGGCCTACGCGCTCTACCTCGAGGGCGCCCTGGCGGAGCGCGAGGGACAGCGCCAGCACGCGCTCTCCCTCTACCAGCGCGTGCTCGAGCGCGACCCCGACGCCGCCGAAGCCTGGGCGCGGCTCGGCGCGCTCACCTGCGAGCAGCGGCCCAGCGCCGCGGAGCGCTATTTCCAGCGTGCGGCCGAGCTCGCCCCCAGGGTCGCGGAGGTGGCCGCCGCGCGCGCGCGCTGCGCGCTCGACCAGAAGCAGGCCGCCACGGCCATCGCCGCTGCACGACGCGCCCTCGCGCTCGAGCCCTTGAATGAGGACCACACGCTCACGTTGGTGGCCGCGCTCGATCTCGGCGGCGAAGAGCTGCAAGCCACTCGCCTGCTGGACGCCTGGCTGCTCTGGGGCCACGCGTCGCGCCGCGCGGGGCAGCGGTCCCTCGAGAGAGCCCGGCGCTCGGGGGACGCAGCCCGCGCGGCTCGCGCCGCTCGGCTCCTCGGGCGCTGGGGCCTCGGGGAGCCCAGCCTGATCGAGGCGGCCTTGCTCCGAGGCGCGCTCGACGAGGCGCGCCAGCTCGCGTTGACCCAAGGCACCAGCCCGAGCGAGCTCGCCGCCCTGGCGTGGGAGCTGGGCCTCCAGGAGCTGGCGCGCACCCAAGCGGCGCTCGTGCTCGCGGCAGATCCCTCGGACGCCGACGCCTGGATCGTCACGGCGCTCTGCGCCGAGGGACCAGAGCGCGCTGCCCTGCCGCCGCTCCAGGGCTCGGCGTCCAAGCCGAGCGAGCGCTTGCTGGGCGCCTTGCTGGAGCGCGCGGCGCTACGCGCCCGCCACTAGGGCCCGCTCGCCGGCGGCGCCGCGTTGCTCGCCGAAGCCGCGGGCGCGACCGCCGAGCCCGCCGGCTCCGCGGGGCGGTACTGCAAGCTCAGGTCGACCTCGAGCGTGCCCCCTGGGGGCATGTCGAGCTCGTGCTCGACCACGGCTCCGACGGAGGGGAGCAGCGCCGAGAGCTTCAGCTTGCCTGGTGGGACGCGCTTGATCTCGTACCGCCCGTCGAGGCCCGTCACCGAGAAGGTGGGGTAGCGCAGGACGAACAGCTCCGCGAGCGCGAAGAGGTGGAGCTGATCGCTCAGGATGAAGCGGCCGACCGAGGGAGGGAACAGGTCCACCGGCGCCCCGTTGGGGATGGCGACCATCAGGGCCGTCGCCTCCGGCCCCACGAGGAACGGCATGTGCGAGTGCGTCCCGCGACCTTGTACGAGCAGCCGCTGCCCGAGCATCATCGCCACCGTCCGCGCCTGATAGGCGCAGTCGCGCATGGTCACCTCGACGACGTCGCTCGCCGGCTCGACGTAGACCTCGTACCCCGTGACCGCCACGAGCACGTCGGCCGCCTGCCGCTCCGGCCCCTCGCGAAATTGCCGACCGAGGACCTGGCGCGCCCCCGCACACTCCGCCGGGATCTTCGAGAGCAGCACCGGAGGCGCCTCCGGCGCCGGGGGTCCCTCGAGCCGCACGACCCCGCGCACGCTCCCGAGCGAACCCCGATACGGCGGCAAGCGCCTAGGGTTGACCACCGCAGCGACCTCCGCGGAGGAGAGCGTCCGCGGCGCCGGCAGCGCGGAGGGAGCCACCACCTGCAGCGCCGGCCCCTCCGGCGCCTCCGCCTGCTCCTTGCTGCACCCGGCCAGCGCGAGGGCGCAGGCGATGCCGCACCAACCCACCGCCTTCATGGGGACCCGAGCCACGAAACAAACCTCCTCGGCCCGCCGCCTACGCCTGGTCAAGACCATCGGCCTTCAGGTAGCCTAAGCGCGCCGATCATGACACAGCGCGAGGGGACAAAATTGTGAAAAGGCGCCCACCATCACGAGCGCGGAGCCAGGCTCACCCGCGGCGGGCCTCCCCGCGTTGCCCACGCCCACGGCGCCGACCGCCCACCCGCTCAGCGACACGCTGCACGCCCTGGGCGACACCGCCGACGCCGGCACCTACACCCTGACGGCGGAGCGCGTGCAGGAATGCAAGCCACACCCCTACATCAAGCCAACCCAGGGGAGCGTGTGGCTCGGCGTCGAGGTGACCGTTGCCGCCACGGGAGACCAGAAGATCTTTCCCCTTGGACTCTAGACGGAGCGCTTGAGCCTGCGCCACGCTAGACGCTGGGCGTCGGCGCTCCTCGTCGGCGTGCCCCTGACGGGCTGCCGCACCGCGGGCGCTCCTAGCCCAACCCCCACCCCCGACGGGAGCGCGGAGGAGCGCGCTCCCATCCTCCAGCGCGCCGAGGGGGTCCGTGCGCCCACGCTGCTCGGCCCTGCCGCGCCGCTGCCTGGCGTTGGAGAGACGGCGTCGGCGCGGGACGTGGAGCTCACCCTCGTCAGCGCCTCACGCTGCACCCCACCGACCTGGGCGCCTCCGCAGCCCGGGCACTTCATCCTCGGCCTACTCGTCGACTTCTCCGGCAAGACCCCTCACGCTGTCCGGATCAACTCCCTCGACGCCCGTCTCGTCCTCGGTGACCGGACCATCGAGCCTACGTTCACCGGGTGCACGCCCGATCTACGGGCCGGCACCGTCCGGCTGGGAGAGCGAGCGCGCGGCTACGTCAACTTCGAAGTGCCGCTCGAGGCCGAGCGCGCCCAGCTCCGCTACGAGGTCCACCGGCTCGGCACGCCGCCGGACGAGCTCGGCTTCGAGCTGCACCTCGGCGCTCTGCGGGGGCCGCCCGCGGGCGGCCCCTGACGGGCTCAGCGCGGCAGCGCGGCGCTGAGCGCCATCTCGAAGGAGAAGCCGGGGCTGATCCCGAGCACGAGCACCATGATGGCCGAGAGGACGAGCGCCGCCCCCACCATCCCAGAGCGCATGGGGACCGCCACGGGCGCGCCCGGCAGCGGCTCCCGGAAGTACATGTAGACCAGGACCTTCAGGTAGTAGTACGCGCCCAGCGCGCTGTTGAGCACGCCGATGACGACGAGCGGGTAGAGCCCCGCGTCCATGGCCGACTGGAACACGTAGAACTTCGCGAAGAAGCCGCCCGTGGGGGGCATGCCGAGCAGCGAGAGGATGAACAGCGAGAACGCGAGCGCCGCCGCGGGGTGCCGCTTACCGAGCCCCGCGAGGTCGTCATAGCTGACGGCCTCCGCGCCGCGGCTGCCGCAGAGGATGAGCGCCCCGAAGGCGCCCGCCGTGCTCACCGTGTAGACCAGGAGGTAAAAGAGCACGCTGCTCTCCGCCGCCTCCGAGCGCATGGCCGCGACGATGCCGACCATGGCGTAGCCCGCGTGCGCGATGGACGAGTACGCCAGCATGCGCTTGACCGACTCTTGTCGCCCCGCCACCACGTTCCCGACGAACATGGTGAGCACCGCCATCAAGGCGACGGCTGGTGGCCAGCCCGTCCCCCAGCTCATGAGCCGCTCGTCCCCGAAGCCCGTGAGCAGCACGCGCAGCATGACCGCGAAGGCCGCGCTCTTGACCGCGATGGCCATGTACGTGCTGGTGGGGGTGGGAGCGCCCTCGTAGGCGTCCGGGGTCCACATGTGGAAGGGGACCGCGCTGACCTTGAAGGCCAGCCCCACGAGCGTGAGCACCAAGCCGACGATGACCATCGGAGCGCTGACGGTGCTCTCCGCCGCCCCGATGGACTTCACGGCCTCGCCGATCCCCGCGAGATCCATGTGCCCGGTGGCGCCATAGAGCAGCGCGAAGCCGAACAGCATGAGCGCGGCGGCGAAGCTCCCGAGCAAGAAGTACTTGAGCGCCGCCTCCGCCGCGCGAACGCTGCCACGCCGCAGCCCGCACATGGCGTAGACGCCGAGCGACATGGTCTCCAGCGCGACGAACAGCGTGAGCAGATCCCCCGCGGCGGCGAGCGCCATGGCGCCCAGCGTGGACAGCAACAGCAGCGGGAAGAACTCCCCGCGGTCGATCCGGTGCTCCGGCTGGTAGCCCCCGGCCAGCAGCGCGGTGATGGCGCCCCCGATGCACAGGGTGAAGCAGAAAAAGAGCGTGTAGTTGTCGAGCAGCAGGTGCGGCGCCACCTTGGCGGCCTCGCCCGTGGTGCTGGGACCGGCAGCCCACGACGCGGCGCTGAGCAGCGCCCCGCCGATGAGGATGACCGCCGCGCCGAGCGCTAGCTCCCCGCTGCGGCCGGAGCCGGCGTCAGGGGCCTTGCCGGCCGCCGGCGCGGGCGCGCCGAAGGCCTCCGCCAACATCAACAGGAGCGCCCCGCCGCCCACCGCGAGGAAGGGCGACAGCGCCATGATGAGTTCCGCGCTCATGGCGCTTCCCCTTCGTTGAGTGCTTGTGCGCCCTGCTCACGCGCTTGGCGCTCGCTCGGGCTGAGCGGGTAGCCCCGCTCGAGCGGCCCCCCTCGACGCTCTCTCAGGCCAGGCTGCGTGACCTCCGGGGCGACCTCCTGGAAGGCCTTCCGCCCGTCCACGTAGCGCTCCACCACGCTGCCCACCGTCTCGGTCATCCGGCTGGTGAACAGCCCGGGGAACAGCCCGATGACGAAGATGAGGACGATGAGCGGGGACAGCGCGACGATCTCGCGTGAGTTCACGTCTGGCAGCCCTCGATTCTTGGGGTTGCTGAGCGGTCCGAAGAACATCTTGCGCACCATGCTGAGCATGTAGATGGCGGCTAGGATGACGCCCGCCGCGGCCAGGACGCCTTGCATGGTGCCGTTGCTCCCGAGCGGCACCGACACGAACGTGCCCATGATGATCATGAACTCGCCAACGAAGCCGTTGGTGCCCGGCACCCCGATGCTGGCGAAGGTGACGATGACGAACAGCGCCGCGTAGACCGGCATCACCTTGGCCAAGCCGCCCATCTCACGGATGAGCCGCGTGTGACGGCGGTCATAGATGACGCCCACCAAGATGAAGAGCGCCCCCGTGGCGATGCCATGGTTGACCATCTGCAAGACGGCACCCTCGATGCCCGCCTGCGACGCCGCGAACAAGCCCAGCATCACGAAGCCGAGGTGCGCCACGGACGAGTACGCCACGATGCGCTTGATGTCGTCCTGCTTCCAGGCGCACAGCGCGCCGTAGAGGATGCCTCCTCCCACGGCGATGCCCGCCAGGTTGGCCCCCGCGGCCCACGCGGGGCCGGGAAACAGGCCCATGCAGAACCTCAGGTACCCGTAGGCGCCGCACTTGAGCAAGATGGCCGCCAAGATGACCGAGCCCCCCGTGGGAGCCTGGACGTGCGCGTCCGGCAACCAGGTGTGAAAGGGGAACATGGGCACCTTGATGAAGAAGCTCAAGGAGAACGCCAGGAAGCAGAGCCAGGCCGCCACGCGTGGCAAGCTGAGCCGGCTGAGCGCCAGGTAGTCGAAGCTCCAGTAGCCCGCCGCCTGATGGTGCGCCCACGCCAGGTACAAGATGGCGGCGAGCATCAAGACGCTGCCGGCCATGGTGTAGATGAAGAACTTATACGCCGCCTTGATCTTCTCTACCCCGCCCCAGACGCCGATGAGCACCATCATGGGCACCAGCATCAGCTCCCAGAACACGTAGAACAGGAACAGATCCAGCGCCACGAAGGCGCCCAACATGGCGCCCTGGAGCAAGAGGTAGGCAAAGCACAGGTCTTTCACCCGACCCTTGAGCGACCCGAACGAGGCGTAGGCGGCGATGGGCGTGGTGAAGGTGGTCAGGACGATGAGCCACAGGCTGATGCCGTCGACGGCGACGTGGTAGCGGATCCCCAAGCTCGGCAGCCAGTCGACGATGTACTGGAAATGCCAGCCCTTGGTCATGGGCACGCGCAGCAGCAGCAGCGAGGCGCCCAAATCCAGCGCGAGGAAGCCGAGCGTCAGGCGCTTGAGCAGCGCGGGGGACTGCCGGGGCGTAAACAGGATGGTGAGCGCCCCCACGATGGGCAGAAACACCACCACGTTGAGGAGGTGCGGCCACTCTCGAGGCATGGCCTCCTCCGCGCCACCGGAGGGCGTGGCGGGCCAGAGGCCGCGGACCAGCACCAGCGCCAGCATGGCGACGATGCCGACGGCCGCGCGCTCGAACAGGCTCTTGCGCTTGGGGACGATGACCCCTACCCCGAGCGCGGCGAGGTACGGGAGTAGATCGAGCAACACCTTGGCTGCGGGGCTCACTGCGGGGCTCCTGGCTGCGGGCGAACGTCCCCGCGAAGTTGGCCGTCGGCGCCCTGGCCGACGTCGATGGTGAGCGGCAAGCCGGAGAGGTCGGGCTTGGCGCGGTTGACCACGTACTCCTTGGCATCCACCCGCCCGAAGGCGTTCTTGACCTCGAGCTTGACCTTGCGGGTGTCCCCCGCCTTGTCGATCGTCAGCTCATAGGTGTGCTGCTGTCCGAAGTCCTGGGGCTGCTCTCCCTCGGCGTACCAGCGGTACTGATAGCCCAGGCCGGGGGCGGCGGTCAGCACGTAGGCGCCCGCGCCGTCGTTGCGCTCGAGCGAGGCCGTGGCGTGGGGTGCGACGAAGAACCAGCCGAGGCCGCCGAGCCCGACGACCATGGACAGCGCGTAGACGTGCACGCGCCCGGTCTGCAGCAGCCGCAGCAGCCCGCCGCTGGCGCGCACGAGCAGCGCCGTGAGCCGCGCGAGGACGCCGTCGACCACGATGCGGTCGAAGGCGGCCGCGAAGTCCGCCAGGGAGTCCACCGCGCCGATGATGGTCTCCTCGTACAGCTCGTCCACGCGCCATTTGTCGTAGAGGAGCTGGTAGAGCCTCGGCGCCGCGCTGGCGAGCTTCCGGGCGGGCTCCCCGCCGGCCATCAGGTACATCCAGTAGGCGACGCCTGCGCCCAGCAAGAACACGACCACGCTGGGGATGAGCAGCGGGATGGCGAGCGCCTCCTCGTTCTCCACGAGCTTGATGCCCGACTGCGCGTGCGCGAACACCGGCTCCAGCCAGGTGTCGAGGACGTGACTGTGGAACAGCGCGTGCGCGTTGAGCGCGCCGGCGAACACGCTCAGCAGACCCAGGACCACCAGCGGCAGCGTCATCTGCCACGGAGACTCCTTCGGCGCCGGCCCCTCCAGGGCCTCCTCGACCGCGTGGTGAGCGTGCTCGTGAGCGTGAGGGTCTCCCTCCGGCTCCTTCCAGTGGGGCACGACGGTCCACCCCTTGAAGCTGCCGAAGAAGATGCCGATGACGAGCCGGGTCATGTAGAAGGCGGTGAGCGCCGCCGCGACCACGCCCATGCCGTAGAGCACGGTGGGGCCCCAGCTCGGCCACACGAAGGCGTCGATGACGCCGCGCGCGGTGTGCAGCTTGCCGTCGCCGGGCGCCACGACGCTGGACGTGTAGGCCTTGAAGAGGATCTCGTCCTTGCTGAAGAACCCGCTCAGCAGGGGGAAGCCGACGATGGCACCCCAGGCCGCCACGAAGGTGGCGAAGGTGATGGGCATGAACGCGCGCATCCCGCCCATGTGTCGCATGTCCTGCGACCGCTCGGTGTCGTGGATGCGCGCGTGCATCGCGTAGATGACCGAGCCCGCGCCGAGGAAGAGGCAGGCCTTGAAGAAGGCGTGGGTGAGGACGTGGAAGAAGCCCGCGCTGAACGCGCCCACCCCGACGCCCAGGAACATGTACCCGAGCTGGCTGACCGTGGAGTAGGCCAGTACCTTCTTGATGTCGTTCTGGACGAGCGCGATGGTAGCGGCGAACAGCGCCGTGGCCGCGCCGATGAGCGCGACGGTGAACATGGCCGCCGGGCTGAGCACGAAGACGCCCGCGAGCCGCGCGCAGAGGTAGATGCCCGCCGTGACCATGGTGGCGGCGTGGATGAGCGCGCTGACGGGCGTGGGGCCGGCCATGGCGTCCGGCAGCCACACGTACAGCGGGAGCTGCGCGCTCTTGCCGGCCGCACCCAGAAAGAGCGCGAGCGAGACGAGCGTGGCCGCCGACGCGTAGCGCGGCGCGTTGAGCCAGTTGGCGGCGCTCTCCGGCAGCGCCGCCGCGAGGGGCACGTGCGTCCCGATGGGCCAGTACTTGACCGGCTGGGCCAAGCTGCTGGAGGCGGCCTCGATGCCCTTCCAGTCGAGCGCCCCGCAGTAGTAGACGAGCAGCCCCATGGCGACGAGCAGGCCGAAGTCCCCGATGCGGTTGGCGATGAACGCCTTCTTGCCGGCCGCGGCGTTGGCGTCCTCGTGGAACCAGAAGCCGATGAGCAGGTAGCTGCAGACGCCGACCCCCTCCCAGCCGACGAACAGCACGGGCAGGCTGTCGCCGAGCACCAGCACCAGCATGGAGAAGACGAACAGGTTCAGGTACGCGAAAAACCGGTGGTAGCCCTCGTCTTGCCGCATGTACTGGGTGGAGTACAGGTGGATGAGCAGGCCCACGCCGGTGATGACCAAGATCATCGTGCCGCTGAGCGCGTCCACCGAGAACGCCAGCTCGATGGGGACGTTCGAGCCTGCACCCATGGCGTCCGTCCGCGAGGACAGGCGCATCCACTCCCAGCCGTGCCAGTGAAAGCGCGCCGCCTGCTCCGCGGTTTGCGCGGCGCGCAGCGCGAAGAAGGTGTAGACGGAGGCCAGGAAGGAGGCGCCTACCGAGGAGAGCGCCATCAGGGTGACGGCCTCCTTACCCAAGCGCTTACCGAAGACGCCGTTCACGAACGCGCCGACCAGCGGCAGCGCGATGATGATGGCCAGCAGCGTGAAGTCACCAGCGGGGAAGATCGGGTTCATGACGAGCTCTGCGCAGGTACTCAGTGCTTCAAGCTATCCGCCGCGTCCGCGTCCACGGTGGAGCGCAGCCGGAAGAAGTTGAGGATGATGGCGAGTCCGACCGCGACCTCGGCGGCCGCCACGGCGATGATGAAGAACGCGAAGACCTGGCCGTTCATGTCCTCGCCGTGAGCACGGTTGAAGGCCACGAGCGCCAAGTTCACGGCGTTGAGCATGAGCTCGATGCTCATGAGCTGGACGAGCACGTTGCGCCGCGCGAGAAAGCCGACCACCCCGATCACGAAGATGACCGAGGCGACGAGCTGGTAGTGCTCGAGCACTTTGCCAAGCATATTCACGACCTGGACTCCTTCGAGAGGGGCCGCCCCGCGTCGCGGGGGTGGAGCGGACCGACGAACAGGCGCTTGGTCTCTCCAAGCTCCGGGGAGCGCGGCGGCCGCGCCGTGGGGCGAGCGCGCACGACGGCGATGGCGCCGATGGCGGCGACGAGCAGCAGCGCCGTGGTCAGCTCGAAGGGGACGAGCGCCGGCCCGAAGACGTCCCCACCGACCGCCTCGATGCTCCCGTGCTCCGGGCGGGCGGCCGTGAAGCGCGTGAGCGTGGGCCGCAGCGCGGTGAGCGCCAGCCCGACGCTCCCGAGCACCGCCATGAGCCCCGCGCCGACCAGCCGCGCCACGCGGGCCTTGGGCGCCCCGAGCTCCTTGCCCGTGGCCTCCGCCCCCAGCAGCATCATGATGAAGACGAACAGCACCACCACGGCGCCGGCGTAGACGATGAGCTGAATGGCGGCGAGAAACTGCGCCGAGAGCTGGAGGAACATCCCCGCGATCCCGAGGATGGTCAGCAGGAGCCCCATGGCGCCCCGGATGGGGTTGGAGGCGATGACCGTCGCGAGCGCCCCGACCACGCAGGCGACGGTGCAGACCATGAAGAAGAGGTTGCCAGCGGTCATACCACGAGCGTCCGCGTCTGGTGGGACGCCTGGTTCAGGATGTAGTCCTCGAAGTGCTTCCGGTACTTGCGAGTGAAGTTCATCATGGGGGTGGCCGCGCCGTCACCGAAGGCGCAGATGGTGTTGCCGGTGATGTTGTAGGCGACTTCCGTCACCCGATTGAGCTCTTCCAGCGTCGCGGTGCCGGCGACGATCTTGTCGAGCAGCCGCTCCGCCCAGCCGCAGCCCTCCCGGCACGGCGTGCACTGACCGCAGGTCTCGTGCCGGTAAAACCGCATCAGGTTCTGCAGCGCCAGGACGGGGTCCGCCGCGTCCGACAGCACGATGGCGCAGCACGTCCCGAGCATGCTGCCGATGCCACGGTAGGTGTCCACGCCCAGGGGCAAATCCAGGATGCTCTTGCCGTTGTAGGGCTCGAAGCGCGGGTCTCCGGGGACGTTCACGAGCTCGTCCACCAGGTGCACCGGCGAGGAGGAGCCACCGGGGATGACGCCCAGGATGGCGCGGTCGTCCGTGACGCCGCCCGCGAGGTCATAGATGAGCTCCCGCAGGGTGAGCCCCACCGCCGCCTCGAAGATACCGGGGCGCTTGACGTGACCGCTCACCCCGAAGAGGCGAGCGCCGCCGTCTTTGAAGTCGTGCAGCGACGACACCCTGCTGAAGGCGTCGCCCCCCACCTCGAACACCGTGGGAGCGATGGCGATGGTCTCGAGGTTGTTGACGGTGGTCGGGCAGCCGAACACCCCGAACTGCGCCGGGAACGGCGGCTTGAAGCGGGGCTCACCGCGCTTGCCCTCGATGGAGTTGAGCAGCGCCGTCTCCTCCCCGCAGATGTACGCGCCGGCGCCGGTGTGGACGTACACCTCGACCTCGTAGCCCTTGCCGCAGGCGTTCTTGCCGAGGTAGCCCTTGGCCCGCGCCTCCTCGATGGCTTGCCACAGGCGCGCCTTGGAGAGGTGCAGCTCGTCCCGGACGTAGATGTAGGCCACGTGCGCGCCGATGCCCACGCAGCCGATGATGCAGCCCTCCACCACCGCGTGCGGGTTGCGCTCCATGATGGTGCGGTCCTTGAACGTCCCGGGCTCGCCCTCGTCCGCGTTGATGACGAGGTAGTGCGGCTTCTTCGACTCCTTCGGCATGAAGCTCCACTTCGTGCCAGCGTCGAAGCCTGCGCCGCCGCGCCCGCGGATGTGCGCCTTCTTCATCTCCTCGATGACCGCCTCGCGCCCCATCCCGAGCGCCTTCTTCGCGCTCTGATAGCCGCCGGCCTTCTCATAGACCGCGAGCGTGTGGCCCAGCGGATCGGCGTAGTTCTTCGTGAGGTAGTGGGTGAGCTTGAGCATCGCGTGATCCCGGACTCAGCCGTCCTTGAGCAGGCCCTCGAGGATGCGGTCCACCTGCTCGGTGGTGAGGTTCTCGTGGTACTCCTTGTCCACTTGCATCATGGGGGCCTGGCCGCAGGCAGCGAGGCACTCCGCCGAGCGCAGCGTCACCCTGCCGTCCGGCGTGGTCTCCCCCGCGTGGATACCGAGCTTCTTCTCGCAGTGGTGCAGGATGTGCTCCCCACCGCGCAACGCGCAAGGCAGGGTGTGGCAGACCCAGACCTGGTGCTTGCCGGGCTTCTCCTGATTGAACAGGGTGTAAAAGGTGACCACACCCTTGACCTGCGCCGCGGAGATCTGCAGACGCTCGGCGACGAAGAGGATGACCTCTTCCGACACCCAGCCCTCGTTCGCGTCTTGGCAAAGATGGAGCAGCGGGATGCACGCTGCCATTTTGTTCGGGTATCTCGAGAGGATGTCGGAGACTTCTCGCTCTCGATCCTCACTCAGGACAAATGCCATGGCTCGTCGTCCGTCGGTCCTGTCGGCGCTCGTCCCGAGCTAGTGAGGGGACATTCCTCACTCCGCGCGTGGACGGATCCGGTGCCAGGGGGGGCCCCGGGCGAGCGAACCGTAGTGAGGCGCGGAAGGGGGTGTCAAGCCGTGCGAAGGACAATCGGCGCTGCCCGAGGCAAGGCCCCGGGACCTCACCCTGGAGCCCCACCTTCCGAGCGTGACCCCACGCGAATTTCCGTGACTTTCCCTTGAGTCTCCCAAGCCCCCGCGTGTAGGCTGCGCCGGAGCTACGAGCGCACGGTGCGCAACCGGGAGGTGACTAGTGTTTTGCCCGAACTGCGGCACGCAGAATCCTGATACCGCAACGACCTGCACGAAGTGCGGGTTCAACCTGAAAGGCTCGGCCGCCCCGAAGTTCAAGGGCACGATGCTGATGATGAACGCGCCCCCGGCTCCCAAGCCACCCGAGGCGGCGCCAGCGGGAGGCCCAGCGCCTGCGCCTGCCCCTGCAGCGCGGCCCGCGCTCAAGGGCACCATGCTCGGCGTGGCGCCCCCCTCGGCGGGAGGCGTCGTCCCCCCCGCGCCCGCCGCCCCCGCCGCTCCGGCAGCACCGCCTCCTGCGGCGCCGGCTGAGCCCATGAACCCTCTGGGTGCCACCATGACGGCCGACGCCGCCATGATGGCAGGCTTCGGCGCTGCGTTGGGCGGCGCCCCCGGCGCCGGTACGCCGGCAGGCTTTCCACCTCCCGCGGGTTCACCTCCCGGAGGTGCCCCCCCCGGCGGCTTCGGCGCTCCAGGTGGCCCGCCCCCCGCGGCGCCCGGCGGCTTCGGCGCTCCGCCGCCCGCCGCGCCCGGCGGCTTCGGCGCTCCAGGCGGTCCGCCCCCCGCCGCGCCCGGCGGCTTCGGCGCTCCGCCACCCGCTTACGGCCCGCCCCCAGGCGCGGGTCAAGCCATCGCCCCCATGGGCGCCATGGCCATGGGCGCCCCCGCCGGCCAGTACGGGCCCATCGGCAAAGACCGTAACCCCATCGTGCTGCTCCTGCTGAGCTGGATCACCTGCGGGCTCTATTACATCATCGCCCTCTTCTCCATGTCGAAGGAGCTCTGTGCCTTCCGTCAGAAGCAGGACATCAGCCCCATCATGTTCTTCATCCCCATCCTTGGGTGGCTGGAGATGATGAAGGTGGCGGACAAGGTCTACGAGGCCAAGGTGCTGGCGGGCCTCCCCAACCCCACCAAGACCAGCGGCATCCTGTACATCCTGCTCGGCTGGTGGTTCTGGCCGTCGGAGATGAACCAGGTGTGGGCAGCGGTCCGCCAGCGCGGCGGCTGAGCCTCGGCGCCGCGGCGCGGAGCCGCCCGGCAAGGACAGGGTCGACCCCTCAGGGGTGCGGCTCTGTCCTTTTTTGTGCCTTGGGTTAGCGTTCCGCCCTCATGGGCTCACCTGGCATCACCGGCTGGTACCGAGAAGGGGTGCTCAAGCGAGCGCTCGGCGCGGCGCTCGGCCTCGGCGCCTTGGGCTACGTCCTCGCCAGCGGCTGGTGGCGCTGTCCCACGGCCGCCGCGTTTCATTTCCCGTGCCCTGGCTGTGGGCTGACCCGTGCCACGCTGGCCGCGCTCCGTGGGGACTTTCATGAGGCCTGGCACCTGCACCCCCTCGCCTTCGTCGCCTCACCGCTCTTCGCCGTCCTGCTCGGCTTGCCGCTCGTGCGCTACGTGCTCGGCGTCTCGCGCGTCACCGACGTCGAGCGGAGGCTCGATCGAGCCCTCGTCGGCCTGCTGCTGCTCACCACCGCGGCCATGCTCGCCCTCTGGGTGGCGCGCTGGTTCGGGGCCTTGGGCGGCCCCGTCGCCATCTGAGCCGCCGCGGCTCAGACGTTGAAGCGGAAGTGCACGACGTCGCCGTCTCGGACGATGTAGTCCTTGCCCTCCACCGCGAGCTTTCCCGCCTCTCGGCACTTCGCTTCGGAGCCCAGCGCGACGTAGTCCTCCCACCAGATGACCTCCGCCTTGATGAAGCCCCGCTCGAAGTCCGTGTGGATGACGCCGGCCGCTTGAGGCGCCGTGGCGCCCTTGCGGATGGTCCAAGCGCGCGTCTCTTGCTTGCCGCAGGTGAAGTACGTGGCAAGCCCCAGCAGCGCATAGCCCGTGCGCACCACCGAGTTGAGCCCGGGCTCCTGGAGGCCCGCGCTCTCCAAGAACTCTGCGCGATCCGCCGGCTCGAGCTCTGCGATCTGCGCCTCGAGCGCCGCGCAAATCGGGACCACCAGGGCGCCCTCCGCCTGGGCGTGCGCCAGCAAGGCCTGGTAGTGCGGCTGCGTCTCGAGCCGGCTCAGCGCTGCCTCGTCCACGTTGGCGATGTAAAAGACGGGCTTGGCCGTGAGCAGCTGGAGCTCCTTGAGCGCGGCGCGCTCCTGGTCCGACTCGAGCGCCAGCGACCGCGCCGGCTTCCCAGCGTCGAGGTGCGGGAGCAGGCGCTCGCAGAGCGCCGCCATCAGCTTCTCCGCCGCGTCCCCTCCCTTGCTCTGCTTTCGGGCGCGATCGAGCCGCTTGCCCACCGACTCCAGATCCTTGAGGCACAGCTCCGTGTCGATCGTCGCGACGTCCGCCACCGGCTCCACCTTGCCGTCGACGTGCGTGACGTTGTCGTCGTCGAAGCAGCGCACCACGTGCGCCACCGCGTCCACTTCACGGATGTGGGCTAGGAACTGATTGCCCAGCCCCTCCCCGCGTGACGCCCCTCGGACGAGCCCCGCGATGTCCACGAAGCGGATGCTCGCGGCGATGATCCGCTCCGAGGGGTGCACCTTGGACAACGGCTCGAGGCGTGGGTCTGGCACGCTCACCGTGCCCACGTTGGGCTCGATGGTGCAAAACGGGAAATTGGCCGCCTCCGCCTTCGCGCTGGACAGCGCGTTGAAGAGGGTGCTCTTGCCGACGTTCGGCAGACCGACGATGCCACAGGAGAAGCCCATGGGGAGCGGGCTCTAGGGCCTGAGCTTGGGGCTGTCAAACGCCGCGCGTCGAGCTATATCTTCGCCCCCCCATGCCTTCTCCGACCACCGATGGCGTGCACGCCGGCCTGGCGCGGACTCGGTTCCTCGGCGCCCTGCTCGAGGCCTCCCTCCAGGCGGGCTGGTGCAGCGCCGAGGCCATCCTGGGAGCGTTTCCGCCAAGCACGCTCATCGATCTCCTGGGAGACCACCCCGAGATCCGGACCAAGCTCCTGGTCGAGGCCGCCGGGATCCCAGAGCGCATCGCCAGCCGCCGGTCTGCCGCGGCGGCCCGCGAAGATCTCAGCTTGGCCTTCGAAGAGCGCGTCGCGACGGCCGACCACATCGTCACGCTCCTCGGCCCCCGCCTCATCGCAGAGCTGGTGGCCCCGGAGCTGCTCTGGGGCCTCCTCACCGGGGGAGACTGGCTGGGGCGCTACCGCCAGAGCGCCGCGGCGACGGAGCGCGCCAGCGCGCGGCTCTCGGCCATCCTCCGGCTCGCCCTCGCCGAGGGGCTCCTCGAGCGCCAGGCGTTGCTCGCCAGCCTCTCGCCCGTCCAGCTCGCGCTGCGCCTCGAGGCGGGGCAGCTCCGCAAGGTCTTCGCGCTCGCCTGGCGTAGCGCCGAGCAGCAGCTCCCGGTGAGCTTCGACGAGCTCGCCGACGCGGCAGACTTGTCGGAGGCCACCACGGATCTGGACCCGGCCATGGCGTGGCAGCGGCTCGTCGTGCCGAAGCTGCTGCCCGCCCTGAGCCTCGGCGCCACCACCAGCCCGCCCGTCGAGCGGCCTCGCCAGAACCCACCGGCCACAGGGAACGTCCCCACCCCCAGCGAGCCGAGCCTCGCGCCGCCCGTCAAGGTCAGCGCGGAGCCGGCCCCCGCTCCGCCCGCGCCAGCGCCCATCCCCCGCGCGGCCGCCGCCGGTCCGCCGCTGGTCGCGCGCCGCCCCGTCACTGCGCCGCGCCCCCTCGGCCCGAGGTCGCCCGCCGCCGCGGTGGCGGCGCCGCCACACGCGCGCGAGGCGTCCCGCGAGGTGGAGATCTCCGAAGAGGACTTCGAGCTCGCCGAAGCGACGTCCCCGGGGAGGCGCCCGCGTTCGCTCGAGCCCAGCGCCGCCGAGCCAGCGCCCCCGAACGATCCCGCGGCGGACGCGCGTGAGCGTGAGCAAGAGCGACGCGCGCTCATCGTCGCCGAGCTGGAGAAGCTCAACCGCATCCCCCGGAACTTCGAGTACCTCGGCACGGCCATCTTGCGTGGGATCGTGCGGATGTACACGGACTTGCCCGAGCAGCGCGGCAAGGCCGCGCGCGCTCAGTGCGCCCGCGCGGCCTTCGACAATGAGTCTCACCTGCGCACGGCGATGCTCGCCTTGCTCGATCTGCTGGAGCCCGAGCTGGCGAGCGCGAGCGCCGACGCTCCCGTCGATGAGCTCGTGGAGGCCCTGCTCGCCGCAGAGAAGACGCTCTGGCAACAGGCCAAGCACCAGCGCGCCAGCCTGGACGACCCCGGAGCCCAGCGGCGCGCCGTCCACGTCCAAGCGCACGTGCCGCCGCGGCGCCGGTAGTCGAGCGGCTCCCGAGGTCGTGGTAACGTCTCGCGCGGCGCGCCCAGCTCGCGCCACCCCGAGGAGTCAACTCATATGGATATGACGTACTCGCCCGAACACGAGGCCTTCCGCCGCGAGGTGCGCGCAGGCCTCCGCGCGGCCATGCCGGCGGCGCTTCGCGCGAAGGCCGAGGTGGACGCGCACTTCGAGCACGACGAGATCATGCAGTGGCACCGAGTGCTCGCGTCCAAGGGCTGGGTCGCGCCGCACTGGCCAGCGGCCTACGGGGGCCCCGGCTGGGACTCCACGCGCCGCTTCATCTTCGCGGAGGAGCTGGAGGCGATGGGGGCGCCCGTGCTGAGCCCGTTCGGCGTGTCCATGGTGGGGCCGCTGCTCATCCAGTTTGGAAACGAGCAGCAAAAGGCGCGCTACTTGCCCAAAATCTTGAGCGGTGAAGAGGTGTGGTGCCAGGGCTACTCCGAGCCCAACAGCGGCAGCGACCTGGCGTCGCTCCAGCTCCGCGCCGTCGACGACGGCGCAGGCCACTTCATCTTGGACGGCCAGAAGACCTGGACCACCTACGCCCAGTACGCCGATCACATCTTCGTCCTGGCGCGCACTCAGCCCGAGGGCAAGCCGCAGGCGGGCATCAGCTTCATCCTCTGCGACATGAAGACGCCCGGGATCACGGTCAAGCCCTTCCTCACCACCGGCGGGACCCCCGCGTTCTGCGAGACGTGGTTCGAGGGCGTGAAGGTGCCGAAGGAGAACCTCGTGGGAGAGCTGAACCAGGGCTGGACCTACGCCAAGGCCTTGCTCGGTCACGAGCGCACGCTGGTGGCCGGCGTCGGGATCAGCTCCAGGATGATCCGCCGGATCAAGCTCATCGCCAAGGACACCTGGCTCGGTGGTCGCCCGCTGCTGGAGGACGCCGGCTACCGCGCGAAGATAGCGCGCCTGGAGATCCAGCTGGAGGCGCTGAAAATGGCTAACTATCGCACCGTTGCTGCCGCTCAGCTGGGGCACGCGCCCGGGCCGGAGTCGAGCATTCTGAAGCTGCGCGGCACCGAGATCCAGCAGGCCTGCTTCGACCTCGCCATGGAGATCATGGGCCACGACTCCCTCTCTTGGAACAACCCGGAGGGGACCATCCCGGCGCGCGAGCAGTCCATCGCGCCGCAGTTCAACTACATCCGGGCAGCCACCATCTACGCGGGCTCGAACGAGATCCAGAAGAACATCATCGCCAAGTTCATCCTTGGCCTGCCCGCCTGAGCCCCTCGCCACCGGAGTCACCAACCGATGAACTTCGAGCTTTCCGACGATCAGAAGCTATTGGTGGACACCGTCCAGAGCTTCGCCCGCAAGGACTCCCCCACCACGCGATTTCGCGAGCTCCGCGCCACCGAGGAGGGCTTCGATCGCGGCGTGTGGAGGCAGATGGGGGAGCTCGGCTGGCTGGGCGTCATGTTCCCAGAGGCGGTGGGCGGCGCGGGCCTGGGCGTGCAAGAGGCGACGCTCGTGCTCGAGCAGCTCGGGGCGACGCTGGTGCCCGAGCCTTACCTCGAGAGCGTGCTGCTGGCGGGTACGGCGCTGCTCCACGCTGGCAGCGACGCGCAGCAGCAGCGGTGGCTCGCCCCCATGGTGGCGGGGGAGACGGTGCTGACCCTGGCCCACACCGAGCGCCAAGCGCGCTTCGACGCCTTCGACGTCAGCACGCGCGCCGAGCGGCGGGCGGACGGCTCCTGGCTCCTGACGGGGGAAAAGACGCTCGTGCCGGTCGGACACGCCGCGGACGCGCTGATCGTCAGCGCTCGCACCAACGGCGCGCAGCGGGATCTGGACGGTATCTCGCTCTTCGTCGTGGAGCCCTCCGCCACCGGGCTCGAGCGGCAGCGCTTGGAGTTCATGGACGGCCACAAGGGCGCCACCCTCCGCTTGCGCGACGTGATCGTGCCGCCCGACGCGCTGCTGGGAGAGGCCGGCCAGGGCTGGAAGAGCCTGGAGCTGGCCTTGGACCATGGCGCCGCGGGCACGTGCGCGGAGGGCGCGGGGCTGCTGCGCGCGGTCCTGGAGATGACGCGCCACTACCTGACGGAGCGCAAGCAATTCGGCGCCCCCATCGGCAGCTTCCAGGCGCTGCAGCACCGCTGCGTCGACATGTTCGTCGAGGTGGAGCTCGCCAAGAGCACGGCCATCCTCGCCATGATCAAGGCCTCCGCGGCCGACGTGGGGGAGCGGCAGCGCGCCCTCAGCGCGGCCAAGGTGACGCTCGCCACCAGCGGCGGCTTCGTGGTCCGCCAAGCCATCCAGCTCCATGGCGGCATCGGCGTGACGGACGAGCACGACGTCGGCTTGTACTTCAAGCGTCACCACACGCTGAGCACGCTGTGCGGTGACGAGCAGTACCACGTGGAGCGCTTCGCGCGGCTCCCCGGCTTCGCGCCGCTCGACTAGCCCGCCGAGGCCAGCCCCAAGAAGTTGACCAAGATCGCCGCGCCCTCGGGGCAGTCTCGCGCGCTGGCCCAGGCGGCCTCGGCGTCCAAGCCCTCTGCTTGCATCGCCTCACGCCGCGCCTCGACGTAGGCCCGCACGACCGCGGCGTCGAACTCCGGGTGAAACTGCAGCCCCCACACGCGGGGGCCGAAGCGCACCGCCGCGTGCTCCGTGAGCGCCGTCGACGCGAGCGAGCGCGCCCCCTCCGGTAGCCGCGTCACGGCGTCGCCGTGGCTCATGTTCACCGAGAGCGTCGCGCCGCGCGCACGGACGACCTCGTCCGTCTCGTGCAGGCGCAGCTCCACCGTCCCGAGCTCACGGCCTCTGGGGTTGCGCTCCACGCGGCCACCGAGCGCGCTGCCGAGGAGCTGGTGCCCGAAGCACACGCCCAGCACGGGCACCTTCGCGGCCACCGCGCCGCGGAGCCAAGCCTCCGCGCGCAGCATCCACGGCGCGCGCTCCATCACGCTCGCCGGCGAGCCGGTGATGAGCGCCGCCCCCACCTGCGCGAGCGGCGGGGGATCGGCGCTGCGGACGTCCACGTCGCGCCACTCGACGGGCGGCGTGCCAGGGACCCCGCGAAACAGCGCGGAGAAGCTCCCGCGCTGCCGCTCGACGGCGGCGATGGGCTCCCCCGTGACGAGCACGACGATGGGCTGCATGACGCCGCCCACCCTAGCCCCGCTCGCCCCCGCTGGCGACGGCGGCTACCCTCCCTCAGCATGAGCACCATCATCGGGCTGGAGGCCGCGGCGTGGGACTTGAAGCTCCGGGAGCCCTTCGGCATCGCCGGGGGGGCGCAGCACCTCGCCGCCAACGCCTGGTGCCGGCTCGAGCTGGACGACGGCACCTTCGGCCTCGGTGAGGCCGCGCCCTTCCCCGCCGTCAACGGCGAGACCCAGCGCCAGGCGCTCGAAGATCTCTCGCGCGCCCGCGGGCTCATGGTGGGGCGCTCGGCGCTCGACTGGCGGCGCCGGGCGCGCGAGCTCACTGAGGCCGAGCTCGCGCCGAGCGCCCGCTGCGCGGTGGAGAGCGCGCTGCTCGACGCCTGGTGCCGACGCGCACGGCTGTCGCTGCGAGCGTTCTTCGGCGGCCACGAGGCCCGCCTCGTCACGGACATCACGCTCCCGACGGGCAGCGTCGCGGCGACCACGGAGGGGGCGCGGCGCGCGGTGGCGGCGGGCTTCACTCGCCTGAAGGTGAAGGTGGGCGGGGCCCCGCTCGAGCACGACGTCGCGCGGCTCCGCGCGACCCTGGCGGTGGCGCCCGAGGCCGAGCTCCTGCTCGACGCCAACGCGAGCCTGAGCGCGGCAGAGGCGCTGGAGCTCGCGGCGAGCCTCGGCCGCGAGCGTCACCGCCTGGTGCTCTTCGAGCAGCCCACGCCCAAGGACGATTGGGACGGCCTCCGCCGGGTGCGCGAGGGCGGGCTCCAGGTCGCCGCCGACGAGAGCGCCCAGAGCGCCCGCGACGTCGCCGCCCTGGCTCGAGCGCGGGCGGTGGACGTGATCAACCTCAAGATCACCAAGTGCGGCGTCGCCGAGGCGCTCGACATGGCGCTCGCGGCGCGCGCCCATGGCCTCGAGCTGATGATCGGTGGGATGGTGGAGTCCAAGCTCGCGATGGGCGTCTCCGCCAGCTTGGCGTGCGGGCTCGGGGGCTTCCGTTACGTGGACCTGGACACGCCGATGTTCCTCGCGGAGGAGCCGACGCGCGGCGGGTGGCTCCAAGACGGCGCCACGTTGAGCCTCGAGGACGTGGAGCATGGGCACGGGGTAGACGTGATACGCTGAGGGCGCGCCATGCTCATCAAGCGCCCGCCGGAGCCCGGACAGCTCGCCCTCCCCTTGCCCGGGCTCGATGAGCTGGAAGAGTCCCCGCGTATCGCCCGGGCCGATCGCGTGTTCGTCAACCGCAACCTCCAGCTGACGGGGATCGACTGGGTCGGCTTCGACATGGACTACACCCTGGTCATTTATCGCCAGGGCACGCTCGACGCGCTCCAGATCCAGCACACGGTCGAGCGCCTCGTCGCGCGAGGTTGGCCCCCGCTGCTGCGGACGCTCAGCTTCGACGTCGGCTTTGGTATCCGCGGGCTGCTGGTGGACAAGCGCCACGGCCACGTCTTGAAGATGAACCGCTACAAGGTGGTGACCGTGGGCTACCACGGCACGCGGCGCCTCAGCCAGGGCGAGCTGGAGGAGCTCTACCACTCTCGGCGCATCCGTCCCCACACGTCGCGCTACCACTGGCTGGACACGCTGTTCGCGCTCTCGGAGGTGAGCACCTACGTGGGCGTCATCGACGCGCTCGAGGCGCGCGGGGAGAGCGTGGACTTCGAGCGGCTGTGGCGGGACATCCGCACCAGCATCGACGACGCTCACCGTGACGGCTCCATCCACGAGGCCATCCTCGCCGAGCCCGCGCGCTACATCGAGCGAGACCCGCTGCTGGCGGTCACGCTGCACAAGCTGCGGTCCGCCGGCAAACGGCTCTTCCTCCTCACCAATTCCCCCTACTCCTTCACGGACGGGGCGCTGGGCAGCGTGCTGGATCGCGCGCTGCCGGAGTACCCGTCTTGGCGCCACTACTTCGATGCCATCGTCGTTGGGGCGAGCAAGCCCCACTGGTTTCAGGAGGGCAGCCCGCTGCTCGAGCACGACGGCGAGGTCCTGCGGCACCTGCGGGGCCGGCTCGAGCGTGGCAAGATCTACGAGGGCGGGTCGCTCACGGACTTCGAGCGCTTGCTCGCGCTCACCGGGAGCAACGTGCTGTACGTCGGAGACCACGTCTACGGCGACATGCTCCGCTCCAAGAAGGAGTCGTCGTGGCGCACGGCGATGATCATCCCGGAGCTGGGACAGGAGCTCGCAGCACACCACGCCTGCCAGCCGCAGCTCTCCCGACTACGGCAGCTCGAGGAGCTGCGCGAGCGCTTCGAGGACGAGCTGCGGTTTCTCCAGGCGCGCTTCAAGGAGTACGGGCGGCAGCCGGACGCGAGCGGCAAGGCCGAGCAGCTCCGCATCAAGAAGCTGCTCGAGCAGGTGCGCGGGCGCCTGCGCGCCAACGCTCGCGAAGAGAGCGAGCTCAAGCAGGAGGTCGACCGGCGCTTTCATCCCTGGTGGGGCTCCCTACTGAAAGATCACAACGAGCGCTCCAGCTTCGGGCTCCAGGTGGACACCTACGCGGACGTCTACACGCGGCGCGTCTCCTGCCTGCTCGGCTACTCTCCGCAGCAGTCGTTTCGCTCCCCGCAAGATCTCATGCCGCACGAGCTCTGAGCCGGCCCGGGAGCGCCACTTGACCACCAGCTCGGGCGTCGCCAAGGTTGGCCAGACATGAGGCTCGTCAGCGCCGCCGACATCACTCGCTCGCCGGTGGGGGCCGCCCTGGTCCTGCTCGGGGCAGCGCTGGCGCAGGCACCCAGCGCCGTGGCGGCCCGCCCCGCGTGCCCCTCGGACATGGCGCGCGTGGGTCGCGCCTGCATCGATCGTTACGAGGGCAGCCTGGTGCGGCTCGATGAGCGTGGCCGCGAGCGCGGCGCCCACTCCCCGTTTTTTCCAGTGGGCGGCGCGCGGGTCAAGGCGCGCTCACGGGCCGGGGTGAGCCCTCAGGCCTACATCACCCAGCGCGAGGCGGCCTCCGCGTGCGCGGAGGCCGGCAAGCGGCTCTGTACGGACGAGGAGTGGCTGCTCGCCTGCCGCGGGCAGCAGCAGCGCGCGTACCCCTATGGCCCGAAGGAGAAGGCGGGGCGCTGCAACGACCACGGGGTGTCTCCGCTCCTACGCCTCCACGGCAAGCCCGCGACGGAGCTCTTCACGTTCGAGCTGATGAACGATCCTCGGCTCAACCAAGTGCCGGGGTCCCTCGCCAAGACGGGGCGCTTCCGCCGCTGCAAGAACCCCAACGGCGTCGCGGACCTCGTCGGTAACCTCCACGAGTGGACCGCGGACCCGTCCGGCACCTTCCGGGGTGGCTACTACCTCGACACCCACCTCAATGGGGACGGCTGCCAGTACGTCACCCGCGCCCACTCGCCGAACTATCGGGACTACTCCATCGGGTTTCGGTGCTGCGCGGAGCAGCACCAGCGGCTGCGCCCGCCCAAGGCCCCTCCCCAGCGCGTGGGGAAGGCGCCACGGTCCGGGGCCGAGCGGCCAGCCCAGCGGGCGCGCCGACCCGCTCCTCCCAAGCCCTGAGCCCCCGAGCAGCACCCGGAACGCCAAGATCTTCTCCCGACGAGCACGCAGGCACGATGTTTCGTGCTAGCTCCGCAGCTTACCCCTGAGCCGGTCCCGTGCCGGGCGGCTCCTCGGCAACGCCAAACAGGACGCAGCAAGCATGAATTTGGTCGAGTGGCTCCAGAAGCTGATGACGAATTTCGGCGCAGCGTGGGTGATGTACCTCCTCATCGCGCTGAGCATCATCTCCGTCGCCATCATGCTGGAGCGCGGGTGGTTTTACTGGGCGCTCCGCGACGATCTGGCGCGCCTCGCCGCCGGGCTGCGCGACAAGCTGCGCGCCGGTGACGAGGCGGGCGCGCGTCAGCTGCTCGAGGCCTCACCCAGCGCGGAGGCCGCGGTCGTCCTGGCGGGGCTGCTCGAGGCCGACCACGGCATGAAGGCGGCGGAGGAGGCCATGGCCGGCGCCTCTGCCCTCCAGCGCATCAAGCTCGAGCGGCGGCTGGCCTTCCTCGGCACCTTGGGCAACAACGCTCCCTTCATCGGGCTGCTCGGCACCGTCATCGGCATCGTGGGCGCCTTCGATGAGCTCGCCAAGACGAGCGCCACCGCCGGCGCCGCTGCGGCCTCCGGCGCCGGCGCCCCCACCGCCGTGATGGCGGCCATCGCCGAGGCGCTCGTCGCCACCGCCGTCGGGATCGGCGTGGCCATCCCCGCCGTGGCCATGTTCAACCTGTTCCAGCGCCACGCGCGCTCCATCCTGGCCAACACGGACGCGCTGAGCCGCGTCTTGCTCGCGCACCTCGCGGCCGAGCGGCCCGCGGGCGGCTCCACCTCGCCGCAGAGCAGAGACTGAGCCGATGGCTGGCGGATCCCAACACGACGACGACGGGATGATCAGCGGCATCAACGTGACGCCGCTGGTCGACGTCACGCTCGTGCTGCTCATCATCTTCATCGTGACCGCGCGCATCATCGTCAACCAAGGCATGCCCATGGATCTGCCCAAGGCGGCCAGCGGGGAGGACGTCCAGACCGTCTTCAGCGTGGAGCTGAGCGCCGATGGCAAGACGATGGTGGACTCCAAGAGCGTGCCCAGCGACGAAGCCATCAGCCAGCTCGCGAGGGACGCCAAGGCCAAGAACCAAGAGCTGCGCGCCGTCATCCGCGCGGACAAGAAGGTGGAGCACGGGCGCGTCATCCACGTGCTAGACCTGCTGAAGCGCGCGGGCGTCGCGAAGATCGCCTTCGCCGTGTCTCCGGGAGCGGACGTCGCCGCGCCGGACCAGCCCTGAGCCCTGGACCGCGTGAGCAGCTCCTCGTCGCCTGCTTGGACGGCCCCCCCGGGCCGGATGCCGCTCGACGCCGTTCAGGCGCTCGGCGGCGCGGAGTCGGGCCGCCGGCTGCTCGTCGGGGCCGCAGGAGGGCTCGCGCTCCACCTCGCCTTGGGCCTGGGCGCAGCGACGCAGGTCTCGGAGCTTCGGCTCTTCGCCGAGCGGGCGCGCACCCTCATCGTCGGAGAGCTCACGCAGACCATCGACGTCTCCACGGAGCCCGAGGCTCCCCCTCCTCCACCGCCCCCCGAGCCGGAGCCGGCGCCCCCCACCCCTCCCGCCGAGCCCACACCCCCTCCCGCCGCGCCGCCGCCTGCCGCACCTCCCAAAGCGGGCCCCACACCACCTCCGGCGGGCGTCCCCGCCGCGGCGGAGGCCGGCAAGGTGCTCACGAGTGAGCCCGATCCGAGCGAGCCCGTGGATCTCAGCGGCGACGGGTTCCTGAGCGGCACCGGAGAGCGCTTCGCCGGGGGCACCACCGCCGCCGCGGGGACCTCGAAGACCGCAGTGAGCTCACCGGCGGCGCGCGCCAGCGGCAGCCCCGTGGTGGCCCCGCCCGCCAAGCCCCCCCCCACGCCCACGCGGGATCTGAGCCGGACCGCCCGCCCCGCCTCCACGAACTGGAACTGTGGGTTCCCGGCCGAAGCGGACATGGCCCAGATCGATCACGCCGTCGTGCGGCTGGCGGTCACGGTCGGCCCCGACGGACGCCCCAGCAAGGTGACCATCCTCAGCGATCCCGCCGGGCACGGCTTTGGTGCGCTCGCTCGACAGTGCGCGCTACGGATGAAATACCAGCCGGGCTTGGACGCCTCCGGGCAGCCCGTCGCCAAGACGACGCCGCCGTTCACCGTGCGCTTCAACCGCTGACCTCCCCCGCGCGGGAGCACCGCCCGTGACGCGACTCGGCCCGCGCGCCGCCTCGCGCACTACTTCGCCCCCGTGGAGGGGCGGTGTTAGGCTGCTGGTGGCATGATGGATCGCGCCGAACGGCTCAGCGGCATCCAGCTGTTCTCCGGCCTCCGCCCGGAGGCGCTGGAGCTCATCGCGAAGGTGACCACCGAGGAGAGCCACGGCCTGGGCACCACCATCTTCAAGCACGGGGACGTGGGGGACAAACTCTACCTCATCCTCGAAGGCAAGGTGCGCATCAGCCGAGAGGTCCCTGGGATGGGTGAGGAGGCGCTGGCGGTCCTCGGCCCTGGGCAGGTCTTTGGAGAAATGGCCCTCCTCGACGAGTCCCCGCGCTCGGCGGACGCCAGGGTCCACGAGCGCTGTCGGCTGCTGGCGCTGACCAAGGACGCCTTCGACGATCTGCTGTTCATGCACAAAGCGCTGGCCTACGAGGTGCTCTGGGCCGTGGTGCAGATGCTCACCCAGCGGCTGCGGGAGACGAACGACAAGCTGACCTTCCTGTCGATCAGCGGAAAGTTCTGAGCCGGGAAATTCAGGGGTTTTGCTGCCTGTCAACTCAATTGCTCGCCGATAATTTGACGGCCTGACACCCGTTCAGTAGCCTTTTCACATCATGCAAGGGCTCACCAAGCGCCAAGAGCAGACGCTAGATTTCATCCGCCAGTCCATCGAAGAGCGCGGCTATCCCCCGACCCTCCGAGAAATTGGCGAGTACATGGGCATTCGCTCCACCAACGGGGTCAATGACCACCTCCGCGCGCTCGAGCGCAAGGGCTACCTCACCCGAGAGGACATGAAGAGCCGTGCGCTCAAGCTCGTGGGTCAGGCCCAGCCCCCCGAGGTGCCCTCCCCCAGCCCGGAGAACGACGCAGATCTCATAGAAATTCCAGTACTTGGACGGGTGGCGGCGGGGCTGCCGCTGTTGGCGGAGCAGAACGTGGTGGACACCGTGCGGGTCGACAAGATGCTCGTCCGAGGAGGGCGGGACGTCTTCGGCCTGCGCGTCACCGGGGACTCCATGATCGAGGCCGGGATCCTCAGCGGGGACTACATCTTCGTGCGGAGCCAAGCCAGCGCCGAGCGCGGCGAGATCGTCGTCGCGTTGATTGGGGATGAGGCGACCGTGAAGTACTACTTCCCGGAGAAGGACTACATCCGCTTTCAGCCGGCCAACGCCCAGATGGCGCCCATCCTGGTGCGCGCCTCCGACTTCAAGCCCACTATGCTGCTCGGCAAGGTGGTGGGTCTGTTCCGGCGCCTCTAGCCGCCCTCGCTCTCGCCCTACCCGTTCCCGGGCAGGCGCCGGTGGGGGGATGACTCGCCTCGAGACGGCACCACAAGAATTTTCTACGCGGGCCCAGGAGCTTCGGTAGGGCTGGCGTGCCCGTCGTTGTTGACGCGCTCGTGATGCGCTTGTTACGGTGTCGCCCGTCGGTCTCATGGCGCGAATTCGCATACGGCCAGAAGCACAATCCATCCACGCAGCTTGGCGGAGCCTGGCTTTGTGCCTGGCCTTCGCTGGTTTGACGGGCTGTGGCAACACCATCTACGCGGTGGAGGTCAGCTCGGCGGCCAACAAGTTCGAGGAGGCGGAGTCACTCGGGGCGGAGCAGTATGCGCCGTACGAGTACTACTCCGCGAAGCAACACCTCGAGAAGGCGCGGACGGAGGCCGCCGAGGCGGACTACGGGGACGCGATCGATCTCGCCTCCACCAGCGCCGAATTCTCGGAGAAGGCCATCCGCATCGCGCGTGACGCCCACCGCGGAGCGGGCCGGTGAGGCGCTGGGGTTGGCGATGGGCGCTGCTCGGCAGCGCGCTCGGGCTGCTCACGGGCGGGTGCGCTCAGGGCCCGCAGCTCCGCGGCAAGATCGCGGGGCTCGAAGAGCTCACCGTCCAGGCCAAGCGCAACGGCGCGCTCCGCTGCGCGCCGCGTGAGCTCGCCACCGCGGAGAGCCAGCTCAAGTTCGCGGTCATCGAGCTGGACCAGGGGTTCATCTCCAAGGCGCGGGCGCACCTCGCGCTCGCCGAGCCGAACGCGCTCGCCGCCCACAAGCTCTCACCGCCGGAGTACTGCGCGGAGCGTGACTTCGTGGAGACCGCTCCCCCGCCGCCCAAGCCCGTACCGGCGCCCGGCGACGCGGACGGCGACGGCTACCTGGATCCGGACGACAAGTGCCCGAACGAGCCGGAGAATTTCAACGGCTACCAGGACGAGGACGGCTGCCCCGACGACCCGGACACGGACGGCGACGGCATCCCGGACTCGCTGGACGCCTGCGTGCTCGAGGCGGAAGACAAGGACGGCTACCTCGACGAGGACGGCTGCCCGGAGCTCGACAACGATCTCGACGGCATCCCGGACGACAAAGACAAGTGCCCGAGCGAGCCGGAAGATCTCGACGGGTTCGAGGACGACGACGGCTGCCCGGAGCCCGACAACGACAAGGACGGCGTCCCGGACGTCACCGATCAGTGTCCCAACGAGATCGGCTCGAAGGATCAAGAGCCGCTCGGGTGCCCCACCAAGCCCGCGCTCGTGGTCATCACGGACTGTGAGGTCCGGATCACCCAGCAGATCCACTTCGAGTACAACAAGGACAAGATCCGCTCGGAGAGCTTCCCCATCCTGGACGCCGTGGCGGACGTGCTGCAGCGCAACCCGAACATCAAGCTCGAGATCCAGGGGCACACGGACAACAAGGGCGGCAAGGCCTACAACCTGTCGTTGAGTGATCGGCGCGCCGCCTCCGTGCTGAGGTACCTCGTCAGCAAGGGCATCGAGGCCAGCCGCTTGACCTCCAAGGGCTATGGAATGGCGCGCCCGCTCGTGCCCAACGACACCGAGACCAACCGTGCCTTGAACCGTCGCGTGCAGTTCGTGCGTACGGAAGGCAACAAAGAAGGCTGCCCGGCAACACCTTCTCCGTGATCCAGGGCCCACGGCCCGAGCCCTTGTTTACGCCACCCCCTGCCGAGGTGGTCCGTCGCCCCGCTCAGTACTACCGCGCCCGCTACCTCATCGCTGGAGGCTCGATCCGTGTCCCGCCGTTTCCTCAAGCTCCCCGTCCTCTGTTCGGTCTCTCTGGTCGCCTCCGTCGCGCTCGCGGCACCTCGAGACAACGCCGCCTCCAAGAAGATCGACGAGGCCATCAACACGCACTACCTCGCCACGGACTTCAAGAAGGCGGAGGACGTGCTGCTCGGGACCATCAAGGCTTGTGAGGACAAGTGCAGCCCGGAGGTGCTGGGGAGGGCGTGGATGTACGTGGGGCTCGTGCGCAGCGGCAAGGGTGACATGAAGGGCGCGCAGGACGCCTTCGCCACCGCCGTCGCCACGGATCCCAACGTCAAGCTGGACGCCGATCTCGCCTCCGCCGAAGCGAAGAGCGCCTTCGAGGCCGCGGGAGGCGGCGGCAGCAGCAGCGGCTCCTCGTCGGGGGGCGGTGGTAGCACGGACAAGCCCTCCTCCCCGCCCTCCAACGGCACGGAGAGCGGAGAGGACGGCGCGCCGGGCAGCATGACGTGCACCCCGGAGAGCCGCACCATCCAGACCGGGTACCCCATCCCGGTGGCGTGCACCTCCGACGAGGACGTCGCGAGCGCGGAGCTCCGCTACAAGCCCTTCGGCGAGACGGAGTGGAAGACGCTGAAGATGAAGAAGCGCGGGGAGAGCTTCCAGGCCCTCATCCCGTGCGCGGACACCGCCATCGCCGGCGAGGTGAAGGTCTACGTCCGAGGCAAGGACAAGGCCGGTGAGGTGGTGGACTCCCTCGGCACGAAGAGCCGCCCCATCAGCTTCAAGATCGTCCCGGAGGAGCAGGAGGAGGCTCCCTCGTTCCCAGACCGAGATCCGGAGGAGCGCTGCGCCGCCCCGGAGGAGTGCCCGCCGGATCTGCCGGGCTGCGGCACCCGTGGCGACAAGAAGTGGGGCGATAGCTGCTCCAGCACGCAGGAATGCTCGAGTGGGCTGCAGTGCACGAACGGACAGTGCGAGGAGGCCACCTCCTGCGAGGCCGACTCGGACTGCGCCTCGGGCCAGGCCTGCGTGAGCGGCGTGTGTGAGTCGAAGAACGCGGCCGGAAAGAACCTCATCGGCCTGCACTTCGGCTTGGACGTCGCCTTCCTCAGCGGCGAGGACGTCTGCTCCAAGGCGAGCCAGGCCGACGGCTACGCCTGCTTCGCCTCCGGCACGGAGAAGCAGTACAGCGGGCGGGTCCAGAAGGGGAACGGCGGGTCCATCGCCGGGGGCGCCGCCCCCGGGACGATGCGCCTCATGCTCAGCTACGATCGCCTGCTGCTCGACGGGAAGCTCGGCGCAGGCGTGCGCGTCGGCTTCGCCTTCAACGGCGGCCCGGCCTCCGGCGGCACCTCCTTCCTCCCGCTCCATTTCGAGCCACGCGCCACCTACTTCCCGCTCGGCACGAGCGCGCCCTTCCGCCCCTACGTGCACCTCGGCGGCGGCCTCGCGCAGGTGGACGCCATGCTGGAGGTGAGGGCGATCGACTGCACCAACCCCACGAGCGGGACCGTCCAAGACTGTCAGAGCTCCAAGGAGACGCGCCTGGGGCGCGCCGTGACCCTCGACGCTTACCGCAAGCTTGGCCAAGGCTTCCTGACGGCGGGCGGCGGCGCGCAGTACATGGTCAGCCCCAACATGGGCGCGCAGCTCAACCTCAACCTCATGTACATGCTGCCCACCACGGGCTTGGTGGTGCAGCCCTCCATCGGCGGGCTCTACAGCTTCTGAGCTCGCCTGCGCGGCGCAGCCGCCGCGGTGGGCGCTCAGTCCCCGCGTACGAGGCGCAGCAACGCGGGGCCGACGGGGAACGCCAGCGCGAGCCCCGTCACGAGGCGCAGCGGGGCCCAGGGCGGGCGTAGGCCCACCGCCTCGCTGGCTACGTCCAGCACCATGGCCAGCGCGGCCGCGCCCATCCAGAGCTGAAGCCAGCGCACCTCGAGGCGCGGTCGGTCGAGCAGAGCGCCGAGTCCCATGCCGAGGTAGATGCCGAGGCAACGATCGCACACGGGGAGGAAGCTGCCGAACCAGCGCTCGCTCCGCGACGGATCACGGTGACACTGATATTGAAACCAGCCGTCGAGCAGCGCCGTAGCGCCCCCCACGAGCGGCACGTCGCGCAGCGCCCACACCAAGAGCGGCCCGCTGCCCACGAGCACGAGCGTGAGCCGCAGGGTCCACGTCAGCAGGCGCCGCGCGCGGCTCATCCGCGCCCTGGGAGCGTCCGCCCGAGCTGCTGCACCACGGCCTGCAGATCTTGCCAGGCGTCACGCTTGGCGGCCGGGACCCTCAGCAGGTACGCCGGATGGAAGGTCGGCATCACCGGAATGCCCTGGTAGAGCCGCCAATTGCCGCGGGCGCGCGTGATGCTCTCGGACCGCCCAAACAGCCCCTCCAGCGCCGTGGCCCCAAGCACGACGATGACCTTCGGCTGCATGAGCGCGAGCTGCTCCTCCAGGTAGCCTCGGCAGGCCGAGATCTCCGCGGGGCTAGGCTTGCGGTTGTCCGGTGGGCGGCACTTGACGACGTTGCAGACGTACACCTCGCTCGGCTTCAAGCCCATGGCGACGATCATCTTGTCGAGCAGCTGCCCCGCCGGACCCACGAAGGGGACGCCTTGGCGGTCCTCCTCCGCGCCCGGCCCCTCCCCGACGAAGCACACCCCGGAGCTGCCGTCGCCGCGGCTGAAGGCGGTGTGGGTGCGCGTCTGGCTGAGGGCGCAGCGGGTACAGTCCGCCACGGCGGCCTCCAGCGCCTTCAGCCGCGCCCAGCGCTCCTCGAGCGTCGCCGGGACTGCGACGGGCAGGCTGGGCTCCAGCAGGACGCGCGACGAGGGCGCTCGAGCGGGCGCAGCGGGGAGCGGCGCCGCGGGCACCTGGACCCCACGGCCGCCCGCGGCCTCCTCCCGCTGCTGGGTGGGCACCACCACCGGCTCCGCGCTCCAGCCTCGCTCACGAGCCAGCTCGGCCGTCGCCTTGGGGAGCCCGCTGGCGCCCGTGGCGCGGTGCAGCTCGAGCAGGGCGCCGAGCGCCGAGCAGAGCGTCAAGAGCTCGTGGTGGGCCTCGTCCGCGTGGCTCATGCTGCTGGCTCGCCCAGCGGGCTCAGTGCGCGCCGTTCGCGGCGAGCCAGCGCTCGGCGTCCAGCGCCGCCATGCAGCCCGTGCCGGCGGCGGTGACGGCTTGGCGATACGTGAAGTCCGCGACGTCTCCCGCGGCGAACACGCCGGGCACGCTGGTGGCCGTGCTCCCGGGCCGCACCTTCAGGTAGCCGTTGTCGTGCGTCTCCAGCTGGCCCTTGAACAGCTCCGTCATCGGGGTGTGCCCGATGGCCACGAACATCGCGGCGCAGGGCAGCACCCGCTCCTCCCCGGTGTCCACGTGTCGTACGCGCACGGCCGTGACCTTGTCCTGTGCCGGATCCAGCACCTCCGCGACCACGTGCTCGCGCAGCAGCGTGATCTTCGGGTTCGCCAAGACCCGCTCCTGCATCGCCTTGCTCGCGCGGAACTCCGCGCGGCGATGGATGAGGGTGACGGAGCTACAGAGCCCGCTCAAGTACATGGCCTCCTCCATCGCGGTGTCACCGCCCCCCACCACCACCACCGCCTCGTTGCGGAAGAGCGCGCCGTCGCACACCGCGCAGGCGCTCACGCCCTTGTTCTTGAGCTGCTCCTCGCTGGGCAGCCCGACGTAGTTGGCGCGCGCGCCGGTGGCGATGATGAGCGTCTTGGCGAGGTGCAGCACGTCCTCGTCCTCCCCCACCCAGACCTTGAAGGGCCGCTCGCTGAGGTCCACCCGCTGGACGTCCGCCGTCTCCAGCTCCGCCCCCTGGCGCGCGGCCTGCTCCCGGAACTTGGCCATCATCTCTTGGCCCGTGACCCCCTCTGGGAAGCCCGGGTAGTTCTCCACCTCCGTGGTGAACATGAGCTGCCCCCCCGCGATGAGCCCACCGGCGTTGAAGCCCTCCACCACGTAAGGCCGGAGGTTGGCTCGCGCCGCATAGATGGCGGCCGTGAGCCCGGCGGGGCCGGAGCCGATGATGAGCACGTCGTGGAGGCGGGGCTGGGTCATGGTCGCAGGATGTTAGCCACTGCCCACGCCACCGCAATCGCCGGCCAGGCTCAGAACTCGTAACCGACGCTGAGCGAGACGATGTCCGCGCCGCCCGTCAGCTTGCCGCCGTTGATAGGATAAGGTGAGCGGTACGGCGGCGTGTAAGGATCTGGGTTGTTGAAGTCCGGCACCTTGCCGGTGATGGTCCTGGCCTTGCCTTTACCGCCGTTGTCCGCCTCTGCCACGAAGACGTGCATGAAGCCGAGGTCGACGTTGAAGTCACCGAAGCGCCCCTGCACGCCGGCGCTGAGCCCGAGGCGCTGCGTGCCGAAGAGCGCGACGTTGAGGTACTCCGGCGCCTGCACCTCAGGCTCGAACCACCCGCCGGCGCGCACTAGGATCTGCCCGGGGAGGATCACGTAGTGTCCGCCGAGGCGCACCCCGACGCTGTCGGACAGCTCGAGCGGTACGTCCGCGATGGGCGGCACCTCCCCCGCCGCGCCCTGGATGGGGATGCGGCGCTGGTTGTCGAAGCGCACCTCGATGGCGCGATGGGCGGAGTTTCTGGAGTAGCTGACGCCGAGCTCCACGTCGAAGACGTCGTCGTTCAGGGTGTCCGGCTCCGGGCCGACGGGCCCTGCGCCTCGGAGCCAATGAAAGCGCGTCCCCACGTTGACCTCCAGCGGCCGCTCGAGGCGAAAGCTCGCCAGATCTTCCCCGATGTCCGCGCTGCGCGTCACCGGCGCGCTGCCGACGGTGCCGCGGTCGCTCCAGTAGCCGGCGCGGATCGTGACATCCCCTCGCCCGTCGAAGGCCTGCTGCGCGCGCACCGCGAGCCCGAGATCGAGCGACGGGAGCACGGCCGCCTTCGCTCCGACGATGAAGCCGGGGATGAAGTAGTCGTGAACCTGCAGCTCCGCCAGCAGATCCGCGGCGTGATCGTCCCGGCAGTCCGGGCCGTACACGGGGTTGCTTGGGCTGCCGGTGATGGTGCAGGTGGGCAAGCCCATGGCGGCGTTGCTGACGTTGATGGTGCCCAGGCCCCAGATGAAGCTGGCACCGACGCTGATGGTGGAGCTGAGCTTCGCCGCGAAGGACACCGCCGGGTTGAGCAGCAAGCCGTCCTGGTTGAGGAGCTGGTAGCGCACGGGCGTCGCCTGCACCGTGCGCGAGCTGGGCGCGTCCGGGCGCGCGCGGACCGTCCGGGCGAACTCGAGCGAGCCGTAGACCATGGGCGGCGCCACGCCCACGCCGAGCGCGAAGCGGTCTCCCAAGCGGAAATTGACGGCCACGTTGGGCAGCGGCGTGGGCGTGTTCTCGTTGCAGACATTGCGGTACTGCTCGTCCCCCCCCGTGGTCGGGTACGTGGCGAACTGCCCCGTCCGCTCGTAACAGATGTTGGTGAACACGAGGTGGGAGCCCACCAGCGCGGCGCTCGGCTGGAACACCAGCCCAGCCGGATTCACGCCGATGGCGCTCGGATCGTCCGCGCTCGCCACCCACGCGCCGCCACGCCCGAGCGCGCGCGTGCCGTAACCAGGAAATTCCATGGCGTCCGTGGCGCTGGCGCTGGCGCTACCCGCGAGGGCCGCAAGCGCCGCGGCGACTGGAGGCAAGAGGGACTGGAGGGCCTTGGGCATGGTGGCGCGCACGATAACACGCCTTCGGCCGTTTCCGCCGCTACTGGAGCGCGTGCAGCGCCACCACGCAGTGCGTCAGGACGCTGGGCTCAGGTCTTGATGGGGCTCGCCTTGAGCGCCGCCTTGCCGTCCTTCACGTACACGCTGAACTTCACGCGCTTGGCGCCGTGGCGCTTGATGAGCGACTCTTGGTTCTTGAGCAGGGTCTGCTCGAACTTCTCGAAGGTGAAGCCGTCCGTGCTCTCCCCGCACTGCTGCTTCAGCGCGACGAAATCCTGGAAGACGCGCTGCCAGTCGCCGCGCTCACCGTCCTCGCTAGCGGGGGCCGGCTCCGCCGCGGCGTCGGGCGTGGGCGCGGGGTGGTGCGCGCCGCTGGGCCGCGGGAGCGGGGGTCCTCCCGGGCGCCGCGGCGGCGGGGCAGCGCGCTCGGGGCCGTCCGCGGTGGGCGCCGCGTGCGCGGTCCCGCTCGGGCGCGGGAGCTCCGGCTTGCGCGGGGACGAGGCCTCCGGCAGCGGGCGCGAGGGCAGCGGTGGCTCCGGCGCGGCGTCTGCGCCGGGGAGGCTGAAGGCGCTCATCTGCGGCTGCGCCGGGAGCTCTCCGAGCACCTGCTGGAGATCCGCCGCGCGCCGCGGGACGCCGCCCTTCGCGGCGACCTTCTCGATGCCGTCGTTCACGTCGGACGCGATCTTGCGGTACGTCCCGCGGAACTTGCTGGGCGCGAGCTGGTCCACGCTGCCCGCGGCGAGCCGCGCCGCCTCCGCGCGGAAGCCCGCGAGCGGGCGGGTGTGCTCGAGCACCGAGAAGATCAGGCCGAGCGCGAGGCTGAGCGCGGCGATCCCCGCCACCACGAGCAGGTTGACGGCGGCCTTGTCCTTGTCGTCCGCCTTGCTGAAGAAGCCGAGCGGTCCGCCCACGCTGGCCGGGAGCCGCCCGACGGCGTACCCCGCCCCCAGCTCCCACGCCTCTCCGGGGAGCCGCGCGTAGACCACGCCGAGCGATGCGCCCACCGTGCGCAGGCTGCTGCGCCCCTTCTCTTGGTAGTCCACGTCCTCCGCGAGCGCTCCCAGGTCACTGACGATGGCGTCGAGGTTCGTGCGATCGAAGCCCTCCGGCGCCGCCGAGGCCACGCGCTGCCCGCTGGCGTAGAAGGCGACCGCCGCGCCGGTGCGCCCGGACAGCTCCCGCGCGAACTTGTCGTCGATGATGCGCGCTCCCACGATGGCGCCGGCGGGGAGCTGCCCCAGCTCGTACTCCACGGGTCGGGCGACCACCCGGTACATCCTATCGAGCACCAGCGTGTCGTCACGGACCACGCCGTGCAGCCCGTCGGCCACCACCGGGTAGCCGCCCAGCTCGAAATCTTCCATGCCGCTCGCCTGCTCGTAGCCCAGGTGGGCCACGACGCGGCCGTGCTGATCGATGGCGAACACGGCGTCGAAGGCGAACTCCGGGTCGATGTCCGCCGCGATCTTCTTGAGCTCCGCCGCGACCTTCTCGCGCGCCTCCGCGGGCACCTTGGCCTCGCTCTCGCTCGACTTGGCGAGGTACTTCTGGATGTCTCCGCTGACCGCGAACTTCACGAGCTGCCCGGCGCGGGAGCGGGCGTCCTCCTTCAGGTACCAGGACACGACCTGGCTGTCGGAGCTGAGCCCCTCCGCCATGGCGCGCGTTCCCGCGCGGTCATACATGCTGGCGGCGAGGTACAGCGAGAACACCGTGGCGCCCAGCACGAGCGACAGCGCCGCGATCCAAAATCTGGTAAGGAGCATCAGTTTGCCTTCTTCTCGCTGGAGGCCGACCCTTCCTTCTTCTCATCCGGCGCCACCTTGAAGGGCTCCTTGAGCAGATCCAGATCTCGGCCCTCCGCGGTGATCTGGCGGGCGGCGCCGACCTTCTGCCCCGCGAAGAAGGCCTGGAGGGTGTACTCCCCCTGGTCCGGGAGGTTGAGCTGAAACTCTCCCTTCATGTTGGGGTAGACGGCCTGCACCAGGTTGGGCTCCGCGATGACCCAGAAGCGCAGGCTGGGCGCCAGCTCGTCGCGGACCTCGAAGGTGCCGGCCTGCGGGACCGTCCAGTCGCGCGTGGCGCCGCGGATGGTGTCCGCGGCGTTGAAGGTGCCGATGCCCACCCCGTACAGGCGATGCTTGAAGGGGTCCGTGTTCAAGAACTGGAGCTGCGTGCCGGGCGTGACGACCAGGGTCACCGGCGTGGTGCGCCCGCCCCCCACGCGGATCAAGATGGGCTTCTGCGGCTTCTGTGGCTGGCTGGCCAGCGCGGCGACGCACAGCTCCTTGGGGATGTGTGGGTAGAGCTTGCGATACTCCGCGCGGACCGTGGGCGAAGGCTCCCGGAAGGAGTAGCCCCGCTTCTTTGGCTGCTGGGCCTCTTTCCAGACCGGGTTCTCCAAGAGCCGGAAGTTCTGGAGCATTCCCTTGACCTTGGTCGCGCTGGCGGTCCCGCTGAAGCCCAAGAGCCCCGCGATGGCCACACCGCCCAGCAGCGACCGCAGCGCTCGGCGGCGCTTCCTGGGCCCCCGCGCAGCAACCATGACAGGGGGCCCTAGCTTCAGCTCGCGCGACATCACGAGCGGACGTTAACTTACGCACCGCGAGTTTGGAATAGCCACGCGCCGCGCGCACCGGCCCCTCCCCCGCTACCCCTTCGAGTGCCCGCGGCCGTGGGGACGTGAGAGACCCAGATCGAACCCCTAGCCATGCTAGGTGGGCAGCTCCGGCGAGCTTCGGCGACCCGGAGAGTTTGGCCCGGTTTGGCTACCTGCCCGCGCACTTCACCGCCCTGGTTCGACAGTCATCGGGATTCTATTCTGGGCTCCACGACCCCGACGGCCGGGGCAAGAGACTAGCTAAGGCCCCGCGCGTGCCCCCGCAAGTCACCCCGGGGCGCCGGAGCAGCGCCCCCTCGCCCCGGGGGGGCGGCGCCGTCAGCGGTAGAGCGTGTGCTGCCCGCCTGGGGTGGTGGCGTCCGCGGCCACCTCCGCGTCGCTGAACGGCACGCGGTGCGTCTGGTTACGCCGCCACAGCTCCGCCTCGTTGGCGAACCACGGAGAGTCCTTGAACATCTGCGCGCCGCCGGGCAGCGCGTTGCGGATGATGGGCCCCTCGGGCGTCAGCTCTGCGACGAAGCGCTGCGTCGGACCCGAGCCAAAGGTGAAATCCAGCGCGCTGCTGAGCGCGCGCGAGATCCCCGGGTTCGAGGCGTCCACGTTCCACTGATCGCCGTGCCGCGGGAAGCCCTTGGCGAAGGGCCCGGTGGTATTGTTCGGGATCCGGATGGGCCAGAGCGGCACCTGCGGATCGAACACGACGCGGTGCAGGGCGCCCCAGCGCCAGGTGGTGTCGTCCGCGCTGCCGAAGCTCTGCTCGAGCGAGGCGAAGGCGTCCAGCATGGCCAGCACGATGCGCTGATCTTTCGACTCTACCTCCGCCGTGTCGATGTCGTCCCAGAGCGCGCTCTCGCCCGTGCTGGCGTCGTAGGTGGCGAGCTGCGCGGGCGGCAGCGTCATGAGGCGCACGAAGCCGCGTCCGGTGTTCGAGGTCCCGACGCCGCTGAGCCCCACGCGGGCCAGCTCGTCCCCGAAGGTGCGCTGGATGGCGCGCACCAGCCACGCGTTGAAGATGCTGGTGGCGCGCGCGGCCTCCGCCTCCGCGGCCGGGACGTTCAGCGAGTCGTCGTCCAGGTTGATGCCCGCCGCCGCGGCATAGTCGTGCTCCGCGCCCCACTTGACGAGCAGATCACGCGCCGTGGTGATCTTGGCGACGCTGAAGCGCGCGTCCGCCACGATGGCCGTGAGATCCGGGTGAGCGCCGCCGGAGGACTTCTCCTCGAGCGCGCGGGTGAGCGCGTCGGCCACGACACCCGCCATGCGGGCGCCTAGAGGCGAGCGGTGATCGGCCTGCAGCGCGCTCATGTCGTCTGGGGTCATCTTCCCCGCGCCGCTCGTGAGCGCGGTCAGGCGTGACTGGATGCGGCCGATGCGCAGGCCGACGTCGTAGTCCCCTTGCAGGTAGAAGGTGCGGCCGTCCGGCAGCTTGTCGTTGACGGGGTTGTTGTCCGCCGTGGTGCCGATGTGGTCGCCGTTGGCCGTGGCCACCCAGCCCTTGGCCGGCGAGCGCTCCTTGGGGATGTACTTCTCCGGGAGGTACTCCCCCGTCCACTCGAAGTCACCGCTGGCGCCGTCCAGCGCAAAATTCGGGGTGATGCCGGAGTAGTCGCTCGGATCCCAGGTCATGCTGCGGGGGTCGCGGAAGGGGATCTTCGCCGGCGCGTAGGTGAAGATGTCGCCCTGGTCGTCCGCGAGCGTCCAGTTCTGCGCGCCACAGCCGAAGGTGCTGAGCGCCACGCGCGCCTCGTCCACGTTCTTCGCGCGCCAGAGCTTGATGACGGACTCCAGCTCGCGTGTCGGCTGGTGGCCCGTCCACTTCACGCTGACGGCGCCGCTCGCCTGCGTGGGCGCCACCACCCGGTGATCGTTGAAGACCGGCTGCACCGGCCCGTGGTGCGGCACGATGAGCACGTCCCAGGTGTAGCTCTGGCCCCCCGGCAGCTTGAGCGTCTCCGGGACGCGCTGGAACGGCACCGGCTGCCCCTTGTACATCACGCCCTGGCCGTCGGCGGTCACGGTCTCCACGTACACGTCGGTCACGTCGTAGGCGGCCACGGTGGCGCCCCAGGCCATGTGCTCGTTCGCGCCCAGGATGATGCCGGGGATGCCCGCGAAGGCCAGGCCCGAGACGTTCAGATCCGAGTCTGAGCTGTGCTCGCCCCGCACCACCAGGTGCGTCGGCCAGAACACCATGGGGGCGTCGAGCCCGAGGTGCGGATCGCTGGCGACCATGGCGTGACCGCTCTCGGTCTTGGCTCCGGACACGGCCCAGTTGTTGGAGCCGGCGAACTCATCACCGCCGATGAGGTTCTTGGCGCGCTCGGTGGCGTCGCGCAGGGCGGCGAGGGAGGGGAGGAGCGCCCCGGGGAGGCGCACGGGCTCGGCCTTGGCGGAGGGACCGGCGCCAGCGCCGCTCGCGGTGAAGCCCGAGCCGCCGCCCGGCGCCGGCAGCGGGGGGCTGTCCGGGAAGCCCAGCAGGTGCGAGGCGTGGTCGATGGGCTCCCAGCGGACGAGATCCATCACCGCGCCGGCGCGCTTGGCCACCAAGGGATCGGCGTCCGACGCCTTGAAGCCCTCCTTCAGCTTCTGGAAGGTGTCACTCAGGCCGAGATCGTCCGTGCCGTCGTAGCTGAGAGAGAAGGTCTGCAGCCGCGCCAAGGCCAGAGAGTCCACCGGGCTCCAGTCCGTGAAGGCCTCCTTGTTGAAGCCGAAGTAGAGCGCCGGGAGCTGCTGACGCCCCTCGCGCACGGCCCGGTTGAACTGCGTCACGCCGTCCGCGAAGGCGTCGAGGCCGCGCTTGGCCTCCGAGTCCGCGGGCAGCGCGTCGTACATCTGCTGGGCCACGCGGGCGAGGCCGATGGTCCGCAGGGTGATGTCTTGGTCGATGACGCTCGGGCTGAGGCCGCCGAGCAGCTCGGACAGGCGTCCGGTGGCCGCGCGCCGCAGCAGCTCGAGCTGAGCGTGCCGGTCGCTGGCCATGCGCCAGCCCTGCACCCGCAGCGCGTCCTCCACGGTGCGCGCGTAGATGTGGGTCATGCCGTTCTTGTCGCGCACCACGTTGACCGGGCCGGTGAGCCCCGTCACCTCGGCGCTCTTCTCGGTGACGGGCAGCTTGTCCGAGAAGTAGCCGGGATCGGTCGCGCCCGCCGTGCCGCCTGCGCCCGCCGTGCCGCCCGCGCCCGCCGTACCGCCCGTCCCAGCGGTGCCCGCCGCGCCGGCAGAGCCCGCGACGCCGCTGCCCTCCTCGCCGTCGCCGCAGGCGACCACCGCCAAGAGCGGCACACACACTAGAGCAGAGAAGAAGACCGAGCGCCTGAGGTTGAGCATGGCCCCGAGCATCCGACCTTCGCCGAGCTTCGTCCACCACTTGCCGCGGGGCCCGCCAAAACCTGCAAAAAATTGGGCCAAGCGCCCGCCGCCGAGGCAGGGCTTGCCGCATGTCCACGCCCGGCTTGTCACCTCGCGCCGCTGCCCCTGCCCCGGCCGTCGTCCCCCGCGCCCCCGAGGGCACTAGGCTTGCAAGCTTCGGGCTCGAGGGGGACGCAGGCGCCGCCCACGACGAGCTGCACGTGCAGGTGGCGCCCCCCGGCCCCGTGCAGCGCGGCCGCCTGCGCCTCTGGATCGAGGGGGCCATCGAGGACGAGCTCTGCCGCCAAGGCGCCGTCCCCCCCGGCGTCACGGCGAGCAGCGATTTGGACGCCTCCTTGAGCGACCAGCTCTACCGCGCGCGGCTCATCGAGCGGCCGCGGCTGCACCTGGAGATCGACTCCCTCCAGGGGATCGCCAACCTGTCCGGGGCGCTGGACGCCGAGGACAGCGCCGTGCTGCGCTGGTGGCTCGCCGCCACCCTGGAGCGCCCCGTGCGGCTCGCCTTCCACCCCTCGAACCGCTGGCTCGGCGTCTACGGCCCGCCCGTCACCTTCGGCGCGCTGCTCGAGACGCAGCGCGCCTCGCTCGCGCCCGCAGCCGTGCCCGCGGCGCCGCCCGAGGTCCCGGAGCGGGCCGCGCCCGCGAGCCTCGGCACCGGCGAGCGCCCGAGCGCCAAGCGCGCCATGGCGGCGCTGTTCGACGACGAGGACTTCGAGGAGCTGCGCGAGTGCCTCGAGGTGGCACGCGTGGATCTGACCACGCCTCCGCCTCCGCTCGTCGCCGAGGCGGAGCCCGCGGGCGCGCCCGACGACGGCCCCGGCGACCTGGCGGCGCCGGCCCTCGACGCTGACGCAGGCCTCCCCGGCGACTGGGCCACCGAGGCGCTGCGCGCCCTCGACGCGGGCGAGCCCACGGGCGACGCCCTCGACGCGCGTGAGCTCGAGGCGCGCGAGCCCGCGCCCGCGAGCGCGCCGCTCGCCTTCGAGGCGCAGGAGCTCGAGCCCGCCCCGAGCGCGCTGCGGCTCGTCGAGCCGCCGGCGCCGCCCGTCTCCCCGCTCTTTCCCACGGCCACGCAGGACTGGCAGCGCTGGCAGCTCGAGCTGGACGCCGCGCGCGGCCCCAAGCCGCTGGCGGTGATCGAGCGGCTGTTCACCAGCGCCTACGTGCCGCTGCGCGACGCGGTGGCGCGCGGGATCGCCCCAGCCTCGGCCACGCCGGTGCTGGACGCCTGGGCCAAGAGCTTCGACAAGAGCTACTCCGACGTCTTCGAGGCGCTGTGCCACCGCGGCAAGCGACCGCAGATGACGCTGGACGTGCCGGAGCTGGCGCAGCGCCTCGGGCGGCTGCACGGCGCGCGCAGCGTGCAGCTCGTGCTCGTCGACGGGCTGCGCTTCGACCTCGGGCTGCGCCTGCAGGAGCGGCTGCGCGCGCGGCTCGCCGAGCAGGCGGCGCTCGCCGAGCGGCTGCTGCTCTGGTCCGCGCTACCGACCCACACGAGCGCCCAGCTCGAGCTCATCGGCCGCGGCGTCGCTGCGCTCAAGGAGCGCTCGAGCGGCGCCGACGCCGAGGTGGTGGTCGCACGGGGCCGCACCGCGCAGACGCTCCGGCGCGTGAAGGCGGGCTTCCGCGAGCTGATGAAGCTCGATCTGGTGGAGGCCGATCTGGCCGCGCCCGGGCCCGCAGAGGCCGTGCGCCTCGACGAGCTGGCGGAGGACGTGGCTGACGCGCTCGGCGGCTACCTCACGACGCTGCCGCCCCGGACGCTGGCCTTCGTGTTCGGCGACCACGGCTTCCTGCTCGAGCCCCAGGGTAGCGGGACGGCGCCCGCGCGCCAGGGCGGCGCCTCGCCCGAAGAGGTGCTCGTCCCCGCCTTCGCGTGGCTGACGGGCTCGATGCAATAATCCGCTGGTACCGTCTCTACGCCAGGCTGCACACCCGCGGGCTTGGTGTAGAGTCCGCCGCATGACCTTCGTACATGGCGGGCGCCTCGTCGCCCAGGCCCTCAAGAAGCACGGCATCACCCACACCTTCACCCTCTGCGGTGGTCACATCCAGGCCATCTACGATGGCTGCCTGGACGAGGGGATCCGCACCATCGACGTCCGGCACGAGCAGACGGCCGGCCATGCGGCCGACGGCTACGCACGCGTCACCGGCAGGCCGGGCGTCGCGCTGGTCACGGCGGGTCCCGGCATCACGGACGTGGTGACGGCGCTGGCCAACGCGCAGCGCGCGGGGGTCCCGCTCGTCTGCATCGGCGGCGCAGGCCCGCAGGCCCTGTGCGACATGGGCTCGCTTCAGGACATGGACACCGTCACCCTGATGCGCCCCATCTCCAAGTGGGCAGTGCGCGTGCCGGAGGTCGGCCGCATCAAGGAGTACCTGGACTCGGCGTTCCGCATCGCGCAGGCGGGGGTGCCCGGGCCCGTGTACCTGGAGATGCCGCTGGATCTGCTGATGAACTACGCGGAGGACACGGAGCCGCTCACCGGCGTGATGCCGCCCCCTCGCCCCGCGGGAGACCCCGAGCGCATCGCGCGCGCGGCGGAGCTGCTCGCCGCCGCCAAGCGCCCGAGCTTCATCATCGGCGCACAGATCCGCTGGTCGCGGGACCGGGACGTCGTGGCGCGCTTCGCGGAGAAGATCCGCGCGCCCTACTTCTTGAACGGCATGGCGCGCGGCGCGCTGCCCCACCAGCACCCCTGCCTGTTCACGCGCTCGCGGCGCCAGGCCCTGAAGCAGAGCGACGTCATCTTCGTGTTCGGCACGCCCTTCGATTTCCGCGTGGACTACGGCCGCCCCGGCACCTGGAGCGAAGACGCCAAGGTGGTGCAGATCGATCTGGACGGCGCCGAGCTCGGGCGCAACCGCAAGATCGACGTCGGCATCCACGGTGACAGCGGGCTGGTGCTGCAGCAGCTCCTCGACGCGGTGGGCAGCAAGGACGCGATGGACTGGGTGAGCGAGCTGCGCCCCATCGAGGACAAAGCGAAGGCCAAGATGGCAGCGGAGATCGCCCTGGACGGCGATCCGCCCAACCCCCTGCGGGTGTGTCACGAGGTGGGCAAGCGCCTCGGCCCGAGCGACATCGTGGTCGGCGACGGCGGCGACTTCGTCGCCACGGCGGCCTACACCATCCCGCTGCAGTGGCCGCAGCTCTGGATGGATCCTGGGCCCTTCGGCACGCTGGGCATCGGCCCCGGCTACGCCATGGCCGCGGCGCTGGCGCGCCCGGAGGCGCGCACGGTCATCATGTACGGGGACGGCTCCTTCGGGCTGCACGCCATGGAGTTCGAGGCCATGGCGCGCCAGAAGCTGCCGGTCATCGCCGTCATCGGCAACGACGCGGGCTGGACGCAGATCCGGCGCGGTCAGGTGCAGCTCTACGGCGCGGAGCGCGCGGTGGCCACGCAGCTCGAGCACACCCGCTACGAGAAGGTCGTGGAGGCCGTGGGCGGCCGAGGCTTCTACGTGGAGACCGTCGACCAGCTCGGCCCCGCGCTGGACGCCGCCTTCGCCAGCGACGTGCCCGTCTGCGTCAACGTGAAGATCGCCTCCAGCGAATTTCGAAAAGACGCCATCAGCGTCTGAGGGGGCGCCGCGGCGCCCCTCTCCGGCTCAGCGCCGCGGCGCGCTGCCTGCCGGCGCGGCGCCGCTCGCCGGTGCAGCGCTGGCGCTGCTCACCGCGGCGGCGCCGCTCGCGGCCGCCGCCGCGCGCGGGGCACCCACGATGGGCAGCACCAGCTCGCGCGCCTCTCCCTCGCGGATGTAGGCGACGCGCAGCTCCTTGGCTTGGCGTAGCGCCTGGAAGGCCGCGTAGGCCTCCGTCTCCCGCCCGATGGGCATGCCGTTGACGCTGGTGACCACGTCCCCCGGGAACAGCTCCACCCCCTGCCAGTAGCTGTCCGGCGTCATCTGCACGATACGAAATCCGCGAAACTTCCCGGACACGACGTCCGGCTCCACCGCCACGTGCTGCAGGAAGTAGCCTAGCCCCGCGTCGATGGCGCGGTCCACGTCCTCGCGCTTCAGCGCGCTGAGCGGCGCGGGCCCCTCCGGCTCCGCCGCCACGTCGATCCGCGGCGGCGGCTCCGCCTCCTGCGTCGCCGCGCCGCACGCCACCACCAGCAGGCCCATCAACCACGAGGTCCGTCGCACGCCCGCAAGCTGCCCCGCCGGCCCCCCGTGGTCAAGTTCCACGCCGGCGCGGTGAGGCGCTCGACGACGCCGGTGCGGCCTCCACGACCGGGCGCACCGCCGCCCAGATCCGCTCTTCGACCTCGCTCACCTCGCCCTCGGCCTCCACCCACTCCAGCCGGTCCGCCGGGACCAGCGCCCCGGCCTGCGCGTACAGCCGCGCCAGGCGGCGCTGCAGCGCCTGCTGCTCGAACAGCTCCACGGGGCCGCCGCGCAGCGCACGCCGCCGCTCCGCCTCCTCCGGAGAGAGCCTGAGCACCAGCGTGAGCTCCGGGCGCCGCGCGTGGCGGTTCAGCTCGCGCAGCCACGCGAGCGCCGCCTCTGCGGACGACGCGGTGGCGCTCTGGTACACGTAGCTCGACAGATCATAACGATCGCTCACCACCACCGCGCCCTCGCGCAGCGCCGGCTCGATGAAGGAGCCCAGGTGGTCGAGGCGATCGGCCGCGAACAGCAGGCTGAGCGTGGGTGCGGCAAATTCGCTCGTGGTGGCGGCGCTGCCGAGCTGGAGCCGGCGCGCGAGCACCTCGCGCAGCAGCGAGCCCACCGGGCCGGCGGTGGGCTCGCGCGTCGCGCGCGCGTCGTAGCCGTGCGCGCGGAGGCGCTGCACGAGCCGCTCGGTCTGCGTGGTGGTGCCGCTCCCGTCCACCCCCTCCAGCACGATGAAGCGGCCCGCGGCGCTCATGGCGCCCTCGGCAGCGGCGCCGGCTCCTCGCCGAGCACCAGGTTGTCGATGAGGCGCGTCGTCCCGGCGAAGGCCGCCAGCGCGAGCAGCGCGCGCGCCTCGGTGCGCCCCTCCACCCGCGCCAGGGTCTCCGGGTGCGCCACGCTCACGTAGTCCACGCGCAGCGCCGCCTGCTCCAGCGCCGTGCGCGCGAGCGCCTCCAGCGCCGCCGCGTGGCGCTCCCCCGCGGCGAAGGCGCGCGCGGCCTCCGTCAGGGCGCGCGGGATGGCGAGCGCGCGCTGGCGCTCCTCCGCGGACAGGTACTGGTTGCGCGACGACAGCGCGAGCCCGTCCGGCTGCCGCACGGTGGGCGCCCCCACCACCTCCACCGGCAGGCACAGATCCGCGGTGAGGCGCCGCACCACCTGCCACTGCTGGTAATCTTTGCGCCCGAAGACGGCCACGCACGGCCCGGTGAGCGCCAGCAGCTTAGTGACCACCGTGGCGACGCCCTGAAAGTGCGTGGGCCGCGACGCGCCGCACAGCCCCTCGGTGAGCCGCGCCACGCTGACGCGCGTCTGCTCCCCCGCGGGGTAGAGGTGCTCCACCTCCGGCAGGAACACCAGGCTGACGCCCTCCGCCTCGCACGCGGCGAGATCCGCCTCCAGCGGGCGCGGGTAGCGGGACAGATCTTCGGTGGGGCCAAACTGCGTGGGGTTGACGAAAATGCTCACCGCGACGTGCGCGGCGCGCTCCCGCGCGGCGCGCATCAGCGCGCGGTGCCCCTCGTGCAGCGCGCCCATGGTGGGCACGAAGCCGAGGCGCCCCGTCGCGCGCAGCTCCTCCGCCGCGGCACGGAACGCCTCCGGGGTGCGGGCGAGCTGCACTCAGCCGTCCTCCGTGGGACCGTAGCCGCCGCTGCTGGCGCCCGCCGGCGCGGCGCTGGCGGCCTCCGCCTTCGAGCGCGCGCTGGTGAAGCAGTGCTCCGGCGCCGGAAAGGCTCCGGTCCGCACCTCCTCGACGTAGCGCTGCGTGGCGGCCACCACCGCGTCCCCCAGCTCCGCGTAGCGCTTGACGAACTTCGGCGCCAACTCTCGGAACATCCCGAGGAAATCATAGCAGACGAGCACCTGCCCGTCGCAGCCCGGCCCCGCGCCGATGCCGATCGTGGGGATGTCCACGCTGTCGGTGATGCGCTGCGCGAGCGTGGCGGGGAGCCCCTCCAGCACCACCGCGTAGGCGCCGGCCTCCGCCACGGCTTTGGCGTCCATCATCACGCGCGACGCTGCGTCGTCCGTCTTGCCCTGCACGCGAAAGCCGCCCATGGCGTGCACGCTCTGCGGCGTGAGCCCGACGTGTCCCATCACCGGGATGCCCGCCGCCACGATGCGCGCGATGTGCTCGGCCACCGCCACGCCGCCCTCCAGCTTGACCGCCTCGAAGCTGCCCTCCTTCATCATCTTGCCCGCCGAGGCCAGCGCCGCCTCGCTCGAGAGCTGGAAGCTCATGAACGGCATGTCCCCGACCAGGTGGGCGCGGCGCGCACCGCGCGCTACGGCGCGGCCGTGGTAGCAGATCTCCTCCACGGTGACGGGCAGCGTGGTGGGGAGCCCCTGCACCACCATCCCGAGGGAGTCGCCCACGAGCAGGATGTCTGCTCCGCCCTCGTCCAGCAGGCGCGCCATGGTGGCGTCGTAGGCCGTCAGCATGGCAAGCTTGGGCCCCTGGCCCTTGCGAGCGCGCAGCGCCGGTACGGTCAGCTTTTGCATGGGCCGCGACGCTAGACCGCCCCAGGCCGAGCGGTCCAGCGCGGCCGCCGCCCCCACCGGCTGGGGCTCCGCGCGCTCCTCCAGGAGCCTTTTGTCCCGGTCGAGCGTATCCTAGACCACCGATGACCGAGCTTGCTCCGTCCAGCAGCTTCCGTGAGGCCTTTCGGCGCTGGGCGCGGCGCGTGCGCGCCCGGGTCCTGCTGCGGGCGGCGCTCGGCGGCGCCGCGGCGGGCGCTGGCGTGGGCGCGCTCGCCGCGGGGGCGCTCTGGTGGGCGCACGAGCAGGCGCTCATCCCCTGGACGTCGCTCCTCACCGGCGTGGGCGCGCTCGGGGGCCTGGCCTGGGCGCAGCGGCGCCGCTGGTCGGATCTGGATCTCGCGCTCTACCTCGACGGACGGCTGGAGTCGCGAGAGCTGGTCGCCACGGCCGTCGCCGGCGCCGGTGAGGACGAGGTGCGTGCCGTCGTGCTCCAGCGCGCGGCCGAGCTGCTCCACCGGGAGGATCCGCGCCGGGCGCGGCCCAGGGTGGTGTCCCGATGGCACGCGGCGCTGTGGCTCGGGCTGGCGGCGAGCGCCGGGCTGGTGCTCGCGCCTCCGGCGCCGCGCCCCGCCGCGCCGGAGGTGGCGCCCGGAGCCGAGCGCGTCCAGCTCGGCCAGGTGGAGGGCCTCGACCGCATCGAAGCCCTGGCGCGGCTCCCTACGAGCGACCGCGCGCAGGCCAAGCGCCTGGCGGAGCTGGCGGACCGAGCGCAGCGGCTCCGGGAGCAGCTCCGGCAGGGCATGGAAAAGCGCGAGGCGCTCGCGCAGCTCGCCAAGCTGCGCGACGACGTGAGCGCCGAGCAGCTCGCGCTGGGCGATCGAGCCAACCGCGCGGGGACGGACGCCGCCGCGGAGGCGCTCTCCCGGCACACGGGGACTCAGCGGGCCGCCAAGGCGCTCGGTGACGGCGACCTCATCGAATTCGACCGGGAGATGCAGCGCCTCGCCAACCAAGCCGAGCAGAGCGCGCGGCAGGCCGCCAAGGAGGCGCTCGAGCAGGCCGAGCGCGCCGCGAAGGCGCGCGGCGCCGAGGCGCTGAGCCAAGAGCTCGGCGAGCAGCGGCGGCTGTTCGCCGAGCGCGAGCAGCAGGCCGAGGCCCTGCGGGAGCTGGCGGAGGCCCTGCGCAGCCAGGGGGGGCTCAGGCCAGAGCAAGAAGAGCTGCTGCGGGAGTTCGGGGAGCAGGGCTCCCCAGAGACGCAGCGACAGCTCACGGAGTCGCTGGGGGACGCGCTGCTCGAGCTGTCCGAGGCGGAGCGGCGCCAGCTCCTGGAGAACCTGCGGCGCCGCGCAGCGCAGACCGAGGGCAACGCACCGGCGCCCGGCACCCGCAGGCAGCTCGAGGACTTGGCGCGCCAGCTCGCCACCGAGCCGGGGCGTGAGGCGCTGCGCGAGCAGCTCCGCCAGCTCGCGCAGCCGCCGGCCAGTGAGGGTGCCGAGCGCGAGGGAGCGCTCGGGGAGGCCGAGCGGGGCGGCGCGGAGGCGCAGCGCCAGCTCGGCATGCCCTTGCCGAGCGAGGGCCCCAGCACCCCTGGCGCGGGCCAGCCTGGCGCGTCTCCCGGCAAGGGCGGCGCCGCGCCGAAGGCAGGTGCCCAGGGCGACCCCAACGGCGGCAAGGGCCAGCCCGGCGGCCCTGGCGGCGGTGGCGAGCACGGCGCGCACGAGGGCACCACCGAGCGCGTCACCGGGGAGGAGCTGCGCGCCAAGGCGAGCGCGCGCCCCCTGCCGGGCCTGCCGTTCCAAGGCGCAGGCGTCGGCCGCGCCCCGGCGCGCCCCGGTGAGACGGCCAACCAGGTCGGCGTGGAGGCGCTCGGCAGCTTGGGCGCCGCCGAGCTGGGCGGCGTCGAGGGCTCGGAGCTACCACAGGAGTACCGCGAGCAGGTGGGGCGTTACTTCCAGCCGTGAGCGCCGCGCCGCTCGCCGTGCGGAGCGGCGGCCAACCCCGTGATAGCGTGAGCGCCCCGCGATGACCCCCCCCGACGACCCGCCCTCCTTCGAGCGTCAGCTGGAGCTGGCCGCCCACGCCGCCCACGCGCTGCGCCAAGCAGTGGGGGAGGTCATCGTCGGCCAGGCAGAGGTGGTCGATCAGGTGCTCTGGGGGCTGATGGCCGGCGGACACGTGCTGCTCGAGGGCGCCCCCGGGCTCGGCAAGACGCTGCTGGTGCGCACCCTGGCGGAGTGCCTGGAGCTGCGCTTCTCCCGCATCCAGTTCACGCCGGATCTGATGCCCAGCGACATCACGGGCACCAACGTGCTGGTGATGGACGCCACCGGCCGCAGCACCGGCCACTTCGAGCTGCACCGCGGCCCCATCTTCGGGCAAATCGTGCTGGCGGACGAGATCAACCGCGCCACCCCGAAGACCCAGAGCGCGCTGCTCGAGGCCATGGCGGAGCACGCCGTCACCATCGCGGGCACGCGCAACGTGCTGGAGGAGCCGTTCTTCGTGCTCGCCACCGAGAACCCCATCGAGATGGAAGGCACCTACCCGCTGCCGGAGGCCCAGCTCGATCGCTTCCTGCTCAAGGTGGTGGTCCCCTCCCCCAGCGAGGCGGAGCTCACCCAGATCCTGGCGCGCACCACCGGCCGCCCCGTCGCTGCGCCACCCCGCGTGCTCAGCCACGCTCAGGTGCTCGCGCTGCGCGCGCTCTGCCGCGACATCGCCGTCGCGGAGCCGGTGCTGGCCTACGCCGCACGGCTCGTGGGCAACACCTCGCCGGAGCACCCCGGCGCGCCGGAGCTCGTCCGCCGCGGCCTGCGCTTCGGCGCCGGCGTGCGCGGGGCGCAGAGCCTGGTGCTCGCCGCGAAGGCCGTGGCGCTGCTCGAGGGGCGCGCGCAGGTGGCGTTCTCGGACGTGCAGCGCGTGAGCCTGCCGGTGCTGCGCCACCGCCTGCAGCGCAGCTTCGAGGGGGAGGCCGAGGGCCTGGGCACGGATCAGATCTTGAGCGCGGTGCTGGAACACGTGCCGGCGCGCCCGGAGGCCATCCTGCGCACGGTGCAGAGCGGCTGAATGAGCGGTTGGCGCTGGCTTCTGGTGGTGCTGCTCACGGTCGTGGGCCTGGTGGGCCCCGCTCAGGCCGCGCCTCTGCGCGTGGAGGCCACGCCGCTGTTCGGCGCCAAGGCCACCGGCACGCCGGGGTGGACCAGCGTGCTCGTGCGCCTGCACAACGACGACGACGCCCCACGGCAGGGGGAGGTGGTGCTGCGCAACAACGCGCTCTTCGTCGCCGACGGAGCGCCGCGCCTGCTCACGCGGGCGCCCTTCTCCATCGAGCCCAAGGGGGAGGTCACCGTCCAGCTCCCGCTCCACCCGGAGACCAACGATAGCTCGATCAGCTTCGAGGTCGGCCTGCGGGAGGGCGCTGACGCCACGAGCTTCACGCCGGGGCCCGCGCTCGGCCTGCCGCAGACCCTGCTGCTCGATCTCAGCAGGACCAGCCGGATCGCCGCGGCCCTCGACGGGCGCGCCGTGCTGCTCACCGGCTCGGGCGCGTGGTCGGGGCGGGGCCCGACCACCGACGACAAGCTCAGCGTCCTCAGCCCCAGCAGCTCGGCCACGAGCGGAGATCTCATCCTCCCCGACCGCGCCGCCGGGTACTTCCCGATCGGCGTCGTCTTGTCCACGAGCCGCGTGCTGGCGCGCCTCACCGGCGCCGAGCAAGAGGCGCTCGCCAACTGGGTGTTGGGGGGCGGCACGCTCGCGATCATCCCGGACCGCCCGGAGGACCTCCGCGCGGGGCTGCTGCCGCAGCTCGTCGGCGGGCCCTTCCAAGAGCAGCCCCCGGAGGCGCGCTGGCAGCGCGGCAAGAGCTTCCGCGTGGAAGATCCCGAGGGCGGCAGCTACGCTGCCCCGACCATCATCACCCGGGAGCTGGCGCCCTCCGCGCAGCTCATCGGCAAGCTCCACGGCTACGGCGGCGGCAACCTGCGCGGCTCGGAGTGGGGCGCCACCGCGAGCTACGGCCTGGGCGAGCTCCATCTGCTCGCCTTCGACCTCACCGAGGAGCAGGTGCTGGCCGACCCGTGGACCCAGCTCTCCACGCTCGAGCTCGTCCGCCAGGCCGTCGCGCGCCGCAACGTCTTCGCCACGAGCACCCCCATCAGCGCGCAGCACCCGGAGAGCCTGAAGAACCTCCGCCGGCTGCTGGATCCGAACGAGTCGTCGCGCTGGGCCATCGGCGTCGCCACCCTGCTGCTGCTGTTCTACGCGGTGCTGGCCGGGCCCTTCAGCTTCTACCGCGCGCAGCGGCGCGGACGACCGCTGCGCGCGTACCTCACGCTCCCGCTCTGGTCGCTCGGCACCCTCGCCCTGGTCGTCGTGCTGGGGATGGTGGCCAAGGGCATCAACAGCCAGGCCCGCCGCCTCACCCTCGTGGAGGCCGGCGCCGGGATGACCCGCGGCGTGGCCGTCCGGTACCGCGGGCTGTTCGCCAGCAGCACGGAGCGCTTGATGGTGCGCGGCACCCAGCGAGAGTCCGTCCTCGATCTGCTCACCACCAGCGAGCCGCTCTCCCGAGAGCTGGTGGTGGACCGCGACGGCGCGCGGCTCGAGCGGCTCGAGGCGCGCCCCTGGCAGATGGTGCTCCTCCGAGAGGACGGCTTCGCGCAGCTCGGTGGGGGGCTCAGCGTGGTGCCGAGCGGCGAGGACGCCATCGTGAAGAACCGCACCGCGCGCGCCTTGCTCGGCGTCGTGGTCAAGCTCCCGGGGCAGCCGGCGCGCTACTTCGAGCGCCTGGCCGACGGCGAGGCTCGCCGGGTGTCCGACGGGGCCCGGCTGGATCCGTCGGTGGGGCTGGGCTCTGCCCTCGGCAGCGGCGGCCTCGTCGGGGCCGCCGCGCTCGGCGTGGAGCGCTTCGCCACGGAGCTGGATCACGCGGGGCAGCGGCTCAGCGCGGCCTGGGGCGCGGTGGAGGACGCCAGCGGGCCGGAGGTGAACTGGTGGCCCGCCGACGTGCCCGTGGTGCTAGCGCTGATGGAGGGCGGCGAGGGCAAGCTCCGAGACACCGGGATGCAGCTCCGCGAAGAGCGGCTGCTGCTGCGGGTGCTCGGCTGGGGAGGCGTGCCGTGAGCGCGCCCGCCGCTCGCCGCGCGGGCGCGCCCGCGATCCGCGTGCGCCACCTGTGGCACCGCTTCGGCAGCCGTGACGTCCTGCGCGACGTCAACCTGGAGCTCGGCCACGGCGAGATCTTCGGGTTCATCGGCCCCAACGGCGCGGGCAAGACCACCACGATCCGCATCTTGGCCACGCTGCTGGAGCCCATGGCGGGCCGGGTGGAGGTGGACGGCTGGGACGTGAGCGTGGACCCAGAAGAGGTGCGGCGCGTGGTCGGCTACATGCCGGACCACGCCGGCGTGTACGAGCACGTCACGGTGCGCGAGTACCTGGAGTTCTTCGCCGAGGCCTACCGCGTGGGAGATCTCGGCGTGGTGGACGCCTCGGTGGAGCTGACCGATCTCGGCAAGCTCCAGACGAGGATGGTCTCTGCGCTGAGCAAGGGGATGAAGCAGCGTCTCCAGCTCGCGCGCATCCTGCTGCACGATCCCAAGGTGCTCATCTTGGACGAGCCCGCGAGCGATCTGGATCCGCGCGCCCGCATCGAGATCCGCGATCTGTTGCTCGAGCTGCGCGAGCTCGGCAAGACCGTCTTCCTCTCCAGCCACATCCTCACCGAGCTGTCCGACGTCTGCACCTCCATCGGCATCTTGGAGCGCGGGCAGCTCGTGGTCGCTGGGCCCATCGGGGAGCTGGCAGAGCGGCTGGCGGCGGCGCGCGCCGAGCGGCCGGCGGCGCGCGCCGAGAGCGAGCCGGGCGAGGCGCCCGGCGACCGCCTGGGCGCGCCGCCCGTGGCGCCTCCGGTGCGGCGCCGGCTCAAGCTCCGCGTCCTCGGGGACGCCCACGCGGTGCTGCCCCTGCTGCACGGTGGGGGCGGCGTCCTCGGGGTCCAAGCCAGCGCCGGCGGCCTGCTGCTCGTGGAGCACGCGGGCGGAGAGGCCTTCGTCGCGGAGGTGGTGCGCTACCTCGTGACCCAGGGGGTGATGGTGGTGGGCGTGGAGCCGGAGCGCAACGAGCTCGAGCGGCTCTTCCTCGAGGTCACCCAGGGAGATCTCCAGTGAGCGACGCGCCGGCCGCCGCCTCGCACCGCGCCCCGCGAGCGGCGCCCCTCGGCGCGCGGCTCGGCGCCGCCTGGCGCCACCCGAACCCCGTGTGGACGCGGGAGCTGCGCCAGTCGGCGCGCCTCACCCGCACGCCGCTCGTGCTGGCCGTCGTCACCGGGCTCATCACCCTGCTCATGGGCACCATCGGCGGGCTGGCCACCGGCCACGTGGAGCCGGCGCGCGTGGGCAGCGCCCTGCACCAGACCTTCTTCTCCATCGCCTTCGCCGTGGTGGCCTGGCTCGCGCCCGCCATCGCCTCGAGCACCATCGCCTCCGAGCGCAGCGGGCGCACCTGGGAGGCCTTGCAGCTCACCGGGCTGGGCGCCAAGACCATCACGCGCGGGAAGTTCCTCGCCGCGTACAGCTACGTCGCGCTCTACGTGGTCATGCTGGCGCCGGTCGGGGCCCTGTCCTTCCTGTTCGGAGGGGTCACGGCCACGGAGGTGTTGCTCGCCTACCTGCTGCTGCTGGTGTTCGCGGCGGTGGCGGTCGCCTTCGGGCTCGGCATCAGCTCCAAGTTCTCCAACCCCGCCGTCGCCGTCGTCGTCTCGCTGCTCACCAGCGTCCCCATCTCCCTGTTCGTCTACTTGGGCCTCGGGCTCGGGCTGAGCGCCGCCATGCACCAGGTGTGGCCAGAAATCCCCAGCGCCACGCCGGTCTGGCTCCCCACGGCCTACGTGCGCGCGAGGCTCGACCTGAATTACCTCGCGCTGCTCATCGCGCTCCCGCTGGCGCTCGCCGCTGGAGTCACCTGGTTTTTCTACGAGGTGTGCGTCGCCAACATGGCGGGCCCCTCGGACGACCGCTCGAGCGGGCTCCGCCGCTGGTTTCTCGTCAACACCACGCTCGTCGCCATCGCCAGCCTGCTACCGGTGATGCTCCTGCCCCGCGACGCCCACGTCGGCGCCATCGTCGCCCTCGTCGCCTTCCTCGGCTACCTGGTGTTCGGCTGCCTCCTGTTCGCTGGGGAGCCGCTCGGCCCCTCGCACCGGACGCAGCTCCACTGGGAGCGACACCGCGCGAGCCGCTGGACGCGCTGGATGGGCCCCGGCCTGATGCCGGCGCTCGGCTCGCTGCTCACGCTCGGCCTGACGGGGCTCGGCCTACAGACCTTGGTCGGGATCGGCATGGCGTGGCTCGAGGGGAGCCAGCTCGCCGCCCTCCAGGTCATCGTCTGGGGCGCCTACGCGACCGCCTTCTTCCTGTTTCTGGCCGGCCTCACCGCGCTCTCTCGCGCGCGGGCTCAGGGGCCGACGGCGCCACGCGTCGTGCTGCTGCTCACGCTGTTCGTCGTCACGGCGGGCCCCTGGGTCGTCGCCGCCATCGCCGGCGTGCTCGCGGATGGCTCGAGCAGCGCCATCGTCAGCGCTGCCCCCTCCCCCGTCTTCGCGGCCGTCATGGCGAGCCTGCTCGACTCCACCGAGCGCCACCGTGAGCTGGCGCTCGCCGTGGGCAGCGCCGCCATCCTGGGCTGGGCGCTCCTCGGGGTCGCGCTGCTCGGCGCCGGTGCGGCGCGCAGCCGTCGGCTGACCCAAGCCCACCATGCCGCGCGCCGGGAGCTCGAGCAGGCGCTGCGCGCCGAAGAAGAGGAGGCGCTCGACCCCACGGAGGCGCCGGGCGCGGGCTGATGGCTCTCGAGGCGGCGGAGCTGCTCAGCGCGAGCTTCCTCACGGAGCTGGAGGCGCTCCGGCGGCGAGTGCGGCTGGAGGTGCGCTCCGGGGGCGCGGGGGAGCAGACCTCGCGGCGCCGCGGGAGCTCGGCGGAATTCGAGGAGCATCGCCCCTACCTCGCCGGCGACGATCTCCGCCGCGTGGACTGGCTCGCGACGGCGCGCACCGGGCAGCCCGTGCTCAAGCAGTTCCGCGCGGAGGAGGACGCCGTGCTGCGCCTGCTGCTCGACGGCTCGGCCTCGCTCGGCTTCGGCGCTCCCCCCAAGCTCGAGACGGCGCAGCGCCTCGCGGCGGCGCTCGGCTACCTGGCCCTGGCGGGGAGCCAGCGCGCGCAGCTCTTGCTCGCCAGCGGCGCGGGCCTCGAGCACGCCTTCGCCCCCCATCGCGGGCGCGCCGGGCTCCCCGCGCTGCTGCGGGAGCTCGGGCAGGCACGCGCCGAGGGCGGCGTGTCGCTGGCGCGCGCCATCCAGCAGACGGTGCAGCGCGCCGCGCGCCCCGGAGCGCTGGTGGTGCTCAGCGACTTCTTCGAGCCCATGCCGGCGCTCGAGGCCTTGGCCGGCGCGCGCGCGCGCGGTCACGAGCTGACGCTGGTGCAAGTGCTCGCGCGCGAGGAGCTCGAGCCGGATCTCGATGGCGATCTGAGGCTGGTGGACAGCGAGACCGGCGCCGCCGTGGAGCTGACGGCCGACCCGGAGGCGCTGGGGGCCTACGCCGCGCGCCTGGCGGCGCTGCTCGAGCAGCTCCAGCGCTTCGCGCGGCGCTACGGCGCGGCCTACCTGCGCGTCACCAGCGGTGAACCGCTCGAGGGCCCCGTGCGTCGCTTCCTCGCCCGGGAGGTGGACTGATGTCTCCCGGCGTGGAGCTGCTCACCCCGCGAGGGCTGTGGCTGCTGACCCTGCTCGTGCCCCTCATCGCGCTCTACATCCTCAAGGTGCGCCGCACCGAGCGGGTGGTGTCGAGCACCTGGCTGTGGCAGGCGGCGGCGCGAGAGCTCATCGCGCAGCGCCCGTTCCGGCGGCTCATCGCGCGCGTGCCGCTGCTGCTACAGCTCTTGGCGCTGCTGCTGCTCGCGCTGGCGCTCGCGCGCCCTGCCAGCCGCGGCGGCACGCTCAGCGGCGATCACGTCGCCATCGTGGTGGACACCAGCGCCTCCATGGGCGCGGTGGACGCGCAGGGCCGTGCGCGCATCGAGCTGGCGCGCGAGGCGGCGGAGCGCACGCTCGCCCGCCTCGCGCCCGGCGCCGAGGCGCTGCTCATCGACGCGGGTCGTGAGCCCCGCCTCGCGGCGCCCCTCGACCGCGACGTGGTGCGCCTGCGGGCCGCCGTGGCGCGGCTGCGCGCTCAGGACGTCGAGGGAGATCTGCCGCGAGGCGTGGCGCTCGCCGCCGAGCGGCTCCGGCAGCTCCCCGGCTCACGCCGGCTGGTGGTCATCACCGACGGCGCGCTCGCCAAGCGCGACGCGTGGGCGACGCCCGACGTGCCGCTCGAGCTCATCCAGGTGGGCTCGCCCGCGGACAACGCCGCCATCGTGCGGATGGACGTGCGCAGCGGAGAAGACCCCGCCACGCACCGCCCGGAGGTGCAGGTGTTCGTGCGCGTGGCCAACTACGGCAAGACGCGGCGCGAGCTGTACGTCACCCTGACGCTGCGCAACGTGCGCGAGCCGCTCGCGTCGCGCAAGCTCAGCCTGGAGCCCGGCGAGCGGGCGCCGGTGGTGCTCGGCTTCGAGCCCGCGCCGGGCGATGTCGGGCAGGGGCTGGTGGTCACGCTGTCTCCCGGCGACGCGCTGGCCGCGGACGATCGCGCCTACGGCCGCGTGCCGCCGAACCGCAAGCAGCCCGTGGTGCTCGCCCCCAAGGGCGCCAACCCGTGGTTCGAGCGCGCGCTCTTGGCGGACCCGGACGTGGAGCTGCTCACCACCTCGCTCGACGGGCTCCGCGATCCAGAGCTGCCCTTCGACGCGCTCGTCGTCGTCCACGGTGCCTGTCCGCCCGCGCTGCCCGGCATGGACTACGTGCTCGTGGCGCCGCCGGCGGGGCGCTGCCGCAGCGCCACGGTCGGGCCGCCGGTGGAGGCTCCGGAGCTGACGTCCTGGAACGTGGCCGATCCGCGGCTGCGCTTCCTCTCGCTCGACGGCGTCCTGCTCACCCGGGCTCGACGCCTGGAGCTGGACGGCGCCAAGGACGCGCTGGTGAGCGCGCGCCAGGGCGTGCTCATGGCGGACGTGTCCGAGCCGGGCCGCAGCGGCACGCTCATCGGCTTCGACGTGGGCGACAGCACCTGGCCCCTGAAGGCAAGCTTCGTGCTCTTCACGCGCAACCTGGTCGAGCAGGCTCGCGCGCATCGCTCGGCGGCGCTGGCCACCGCGGGGCGCACCGGCGAGCCCATCCGCCTGCGCGTCCCGCCCGAGGTGCGTGAGCTCACGGTCGAGCCACCTCAGGGAGATCACTTCACCGTCGCGGCGCGTGAGGGGCTCGGCGTGCTGCCGAGCGCGTCTCAGGCCGGCTTCTACTGGATCACCTGGCGAGGTCAGCGCCCTGGCAGCAGCCTGCTCAGCGTCAACCTCACGAGTGAGCTCGAGAGCGATCTGAGCGCCCCACCGCTCGAGGCCGGGGCTGGGGTCGCCAGCACGGTGACGCCCCAGCTCGCGCCGCCCGAGGCCCACGGGAGCTGGGCCTGGCTCGTCGCCTTGCTCGCGCTCGGCGCGCTGCTGGCCGACGCCTGGTGGCTGACGCGCGGCGGGCGCCCCTCACGGGAGCGCCGCGCGCTGCTCGTCGCGCTCGGCGTGCTGGCGACCCTGCCCTCGCTCTACGTGCTGCTCGTGTGGCTCCGGTGGCTGCCCGAGCGCTGGGTCCGCCTCGAGCGCCCGCTGCTCGCCCCCGCGCTCAGCCTGGCGCTGCTCTGGCTCGCGCAGCGCCTGCGGCGCCTCTCGCCGCGGCAGGCCCGGGCGCGGCGCTGGCTCACGGAGCTGAGCCTCGCCGTGGCCGCGCTCGGCGCCGCGCTCGCGGCGCTGGGCGTCGAGGTGGGCAGGCCGCTCGATCGCCTGGCGGTGCTCGTGGTGGTGGACCGGAGCCGCAGCATGGAGCTCGTGCCGCAGGTGGACTCCCGCCTCGCGGCGGAGCTCCAGGTGGCCGAGCTGGGGATGCGCCCGGACGACAGGATCGGCGCCATCGTGTTCGGCGCCACGGCCGCCGTGGAGGATCCGCTGCGACCGCACAGCACGCTGCCGGCGCCGCAGCGCGTGGAGCTCGGGCGAGATGGCACGGATCTCGGCGCTGGGCTGCTGCGCGCGCTCGGCGAGGTCCCCGCGGACGCAGCCGCGCGCCTGGTGCTGCTGAGCGACGGGGTGAACACGCGCGGCGAGCCGATGGACGCCGCGGCGGCCGCTGCCGCCGCAGGGATCCCCATCGACGTGGTGCCCCTCGACCAAGCCGCCGTCGACGACGTGCGGCTGGTGGCGGTGCGCCTGCCGCCGAGCGCGAGCCGAGGCGAGCCGCTGGAGCTGCGCGTGGTGACCCGATCGTCGAAGCCGGCCGAGCTCGAGGTGCGCGTGTACCGGGACGGAGCCCTCCTGCGCCGCGGCGACGCGCGGGTGAGCGCTGGCGAGGACGTGCTGCACCTGCGGGAGCTGGCGCCGGAGCCCGGCCTGCACCGCTACGACGTGGAGCTGACCGCGAAAGAGCCCAGGCTGGATCAGGCCGTGGAGGACAACCGCGGCGCCGCCTTCGTGCGGGTCCGCGGTCAGTCCACCGCGCTGGTCATCGAAGGCGACCCTGGGCAGGGCGCCGCGCTCGCCCACGCGCTCGAGGGCGCCGCCTTCCGCGTCGTTCAAGCGGACGCCGTCGGCGTCCCGGAGGACGTGGCGGCCGTCGCCGGCTACGATCTCGTCACGCTCAGCGACGTCTCCGCCACCCAGCTCAGCCCCACACAGATCGAGGCGCTCGCCAGCTACGCACGAGATCTCGGCGGCGGGCTGCTGCTGCTCGGCGGCGACCGCTCGCTCGGCCCCGGCGGCTTCGGCAAGACGGCGCTCGAGGAGGTGAGCCCCGTCTCCTTCGACATCAAGCAAGATCGCCGCCGCGCCAGCCTCGCGCAGGTCATCGCCATCGACTACTCTGGCTCCATGGCGGCGCGGGTAGGCGCCCACACCAAGCTGCAGCTCGCCAACGAGGCGGCCGCGCGCTCGGCGGAGCTGCTCGGCAGCCAGGACCGGCTCGGCGTGATGCACGTGGACACGGTCGTGGCTTGGACGGTGAAGCTGGCGCCGGTGACGGACAAGGAGGCCGTCGCCAAGGCCATCATGGCGGTGGGCCCTGGCGGGGGAGGCATCTACGTGGACATCACCTTGCGCGAGGCCTACGCGGCGCTCGCCAAGGAGTCCACCCACCTCAAGCACCTGCTCCTGTTCGCGGACGGCAGCGACGCCGTGGAGCGCAAGGACGCCTTCACGCTCGTGGCGGCCGCCAAGGCGCGCGGCATCACCACCAGCACCGTGAGCCTCGGGCGGGGCAGCGACAGCAGCGCGCTCGAGGCGATGAGCAAGCTCGGCGACGGTCGCTTCTACCTCATCGAGGACGCCGCCCGGCTGCCCACGGTGTTCGCCCAAGAGACGGTGCTGGCCGCGCGCAGCTCCATCAACGAGACCCCGTTCCGCCCGCGCCTCGGCGCGAGCAGCCCGGCGACGCGCGGCGTGGATTTCGCCGCTGCGCCGGAGCTGAGCGGCTACGTGGTCACGCTCCCCAAGGGACGCTCCCAGACCCTGCTCTCGGGGCCGGAGGGCGACCCGCTGCTCAGCACCTGGTCGGTGGGGCTCGGCCGCGTGGGCGCCTTCACCAGCGACTTCAAGGGGCGCTGGGGGCGAGCCTGGACGAGCTGGGGCGGCGCCAGCAAGCTGTTCGGGCAGCTCGGGCGAGAGCTGGCGCGGCGCGCCGAAGATCCGCGGGTGCGGCTCGAGGCAGACGCCAGCGGCGGGCAGCTCCACCTGCGCGCCACCGTGATCGGCGACGACGGTCGCACGGAGAGCTTTCGGCGCCTGCGGGTGCGCGTCAGCGGCCCCGACGGCCAGCGCGACGAGCTGGCGCTCGAGGCGGTGGGCGCTGGCGCCTACGCTGCCACGCTCCCGCTCTCGCGCCCCGGAGCCTACGTGGCGGCGGTGGTGGACGAGCTCGACGGCCAGCTCTTGAGCACCACCGGGGCGGTGCTGGACGCCGGGGAGGAGCTCCGCCCGAGCGGGACGGACCGCGCGCTGCTCGGCCGCATCGCGGCGCTCAGCGGCGGGCAGGTCCGCGACACCCTGGCGGGGATCTTCCACGATCGCAGCCAGCGCCGCTTCGCCTACCGGAGCTGGGTGCCGTCGCTGCTCGTCGTGGCGGCCGGCGCGCTGCTCTTCAGCGTGGGCGCGCGGCGGCTCGGGGTGCCCGAGGTGGTGCGCCGACTCGGGCGCCGCCTGAGCCACGCGCTCCGTCGGCGCCCCCGCCGGAGCCTGGCGCCCCTCGCGCCGCCGTCCACGGGACAGGCGGTGCTCGCGGCGCGCGCCGCCCGTCAGGTCGCAGCGCCCGCGCCGCCGCCCGCGTCGCCTGCCGCGCGCGCTCGCGACGCGACGCCTCCCCACCCACCTCGCTTCCAGCGCCCCGGCGCTCCGCCTGCACCACCGCGCCCGGAGCCCACCGCGGGCGCCGCGCCCCCAGCGCCCGGCGGAGCGTCCGCGCCGGCCACCCCACCAGCGCGCCCGCTCACCGCGGCCGAGATCTTGGCGGCCCGCCGGCGCCAGAGGCGCCCATGAGGCGGCAGCTCGCGGTCGCGCTGGCGCTCTCCTGGCTCGGCGGCTGCGCTCCCTCCCCCGCGCCCTGCACCACGCCGGGCACCTGCCCCGAGCAGCACGAGTGCATCGCCAACCGCTGCGTCGTCGTCGGGAGCGATCCTGCCAGCCCCCGCGCGGCGCGGCTCGTCCTCTGGCCCGACGCCCTCGCGCTCAGCGGAGAGGGCGGCGCCCTACCCGTCCTCGTGAGCTTCGGCGCGGCGCTCGGTGAGCAGCGGCTCTACCTCCGCTTCCCTCCTCGCTGGGGGCAGCGCCGGGTGGAGGTGGCGTTCCTCGTGTTGAGCGCGGCGCCGCGCGCCGCGGCGCCGAGCGAGCCGGTGCTCGTGAGCGCCAGCCTGCCGCTGAGCCAGTGGCGCGGCCCCTTCGTCTCGACCAGCGACGCCCCCTCGCTCGGCGCTCCCCAGAGCCAGGGCCTCGCGCGCGGCCGGAGCCCGCTGCCGCTCCGCCTGGACGTCACCTCCATCGTGCGCCAGTGGGCGCAGCCTGGGCAGGGCCACCGCGGCCTGGTGCTCAGCGCGCCCGCCGGCGCGGGGCTCGGCGCCAGCTACTCCCTGGGCACCGGGGAAGGCCCGGCCCCCTACCTCGAGCTCTATTTCGAGCGCTAGCGGCGCCGCAGCGCGCGCGGGCGCTGCGCGCCGCGTGAGCGCCGGGCCCCCTCGTGGTTTGAGCGCGCCCCCCGTCGGGCTAGCCTCCGCGTCGCTCATGGCCGAAGCCCTGCTGTCGCTGCAGCACCTCACCACCGCGTTTCGCACGGAGCGGGGTGAGCTGCGCGCGGTGGACGACGTCAGCTTCGACGTCCCCGAGGGCGCCACCGTGGCGCTCGTGGGCGAGAGCGGCTGCGGCAAGAGCGTCACGGCGCTCAGCATCCTCCGGCTCATCACCGATCCGCCAGGGCGGATCGTCGGCGGCAAGCTGCTGTTCCAGGGGACGGATCTGCTCACGCTCTCGGAGCGGGACATGCGGCGGCTGCGCGGCGCCTCCATCAGCATGATCTTCCAGGAGCCGATGAGCTCGCTCAACCCGGTCTACACCGTGGGGGCGCAGCTCACGGAGGCGCTGAGGCTCCACCTGCCGCTCAGCCGGCGGGCGGCGAAGGCGCGCGCGGTGGAGCTGCTCGGGCTCGTGGGTATTCCATCCCCCGCCGAGCGCGTGGACAGCTACCCGCACCAGCTCTCGGGCGGCATGCGGCAGCGCGTGATGATCGCCATGGCGCTCGCCTGTGACCCGAAGCTCCTCTTGGCGGACGAGCCCACCACCGCGCTGGACGTCACCATCCAGGCGCAGATCTTGGAGCTGGTCCGCCGGCTCCAGGCCGAGCGAAAGATGAGCGTGTTGTTCATCACGCACGACCTCGGGGTGGTGGCGGAGGTGGCGGAGCTCGTGGTGGTGATGTACGCCGGGCGCGTCGTGGAGCGCGCCGGTGTCCAGGCGCTGTTCGAGCGGCCGCTGCACCCCTACACGCAGGGCCTGCTCGGCAGCATGCCGGGGCGCCACGCGCAGGGCGCGCCGCGACGGCTGCCCACCATCGAAGGCGTGGTGCCGGACTTGGCGGCGCTGCCGGCGGGCTGTCGCTTCGCCGAGCGCTGCGCGGAGCGCGTCCGGCGCGGCGTCGAGGGCGAGCGCTGCTGGCGTGAGGAGCCGGCGCTGCGTGAGCTCGGCGGCGGGCGCGCCGCCCGCTGCCACTTCGCGGTGGAGGCGCTCGCATGAGCGGAGGGGCGCGGGCGACGCCGGGGCCTCCCTTGGTGGAGCTGCGGCAGCTCAGCAGAGACTTCTCCGTCTCGCGCGGGCTCTTTGGCAAGCCCGCGCGGGTGCGCGCGGTCCGCGAGGTGTCGCTCCACGTCCAGGCCGGGGAGACGCTGGGGCTCGTGGGCGAGAGCGGCTGCGGCAAGAGCACGCTGGGGCGCACCCTGCTCCGGCTCCTCGAGCCCACCTCCGGGAGCATCCTCTACGAGGGGCGCGACATCACCCACCTGCCGGGGCGTGAGCTCCGCGCGCTGCGTCGCAGGCTGCAAATCATCTTCCAAGATCCTTACTCCAGCCTCAACCCGCGCATGACGGTACGACAGATCGTCGGGGAGGCGCTCGAGATCCACGGCCTCGCGCCCAGCCAGGAGCGGACGCGGGCGCGCATCGCGGAGCTGCTCGGGCAGGTGGGCCTGCGCCCGGACCAAGCGGAGCGCTTCCCGCACGAGTTCAGCGGGGGGCAGCGCCAGCGCATCGGCATCGCGCGCGCGCTGGCGGTGGAGCCGCGCTTCATCGTCTGCGACGAGCCCATCAGCGCCCTGGACGTCTCCATCCAGGCGCAGATCGTCAACCTCCTCCTGGAGCTGCAAGAGCGGCTAGGGCTCGCGTACCTCTTCATCTCGCATGACCTGCGCGTCGTGCAGTTCGTCAGTCATCGCGTGGCCGTGATGTACCTCGGGCGCATCGTGGAGCTGGCGCCCGCGGCGGCGCTGTTCGAGCGACGCCTCCACCCCTACACCCGCGCGCTCACCAGCGCGGTGCCCGTGCCGGAGCCGGGGCGTCAGCGCCGGCGCCTGCTGCTCGAGGGCGACGTCCCGAGCCCGCTCGCGCCGCCCAGCGGCTGCGCGTTTCACCCCCGCTGCCCCCGCGCCGTGCCCGGCAAGTGCGACGTGGACGAGCCCCCGCTCGAGCCGCTGAGGCCCGAAGGGGAGCACCAAGTGGCCTGCTTTTTCCCTCACGAGTGAGCCATGCGCACCAGCTCCCGTAGCCTCGTCGTCGTGGTCTTCCCCGAGCTCGAGCTGCTCGACGTGACCGCGCCGCTCGGGGTGTTCACCAGCGCCGGGCGCGCGTGGAATTGGCGTCCGTTCAAGGTCACGCTGGCCGGCTCGACCGCGCTGGCCGTCAGCACCTGCAACCAGCTCGAGCTGGGGCCGGTCACGGCGCTCGCGGACTGCCCCGCGCCGGAGCTGCTGCTCGTGCCTGGGGGCTACGGCGCGCGACGCGCCCTCGACGACGTGGAGCTCGTCGAGTGGCTCGCAGACGTGGGGCGGCGCGCCACGCACCTGCTCGGAGTCGGGGCCGGGGTGCTGCTGCTCGGTCGCGCGGGGCTGCTCGACGGCGTCAGCGTCGCCGCGCCCGCGCAGACCGTGCCCTCGCTCTTGGAGCTGGCGCCCAGCGCGCGCCCCACCGCGCTCCACCCGGAGGTCCTGGATGGCAAGGTGGCCACGGCCGTCGGCGGAGGAGCCGCGCTGCGGTCGGCGCTGCGCGTCCTGGCGTCACTGCTCGGTGAGCGCCAGGCGCGCGCCGTCGCGCAAGAGCTGGGCTATCCGTGGGAGGGCGGGGGCGTCAAAATAGAGATCGTGGGCTGAGCACCAGGGGCCAGCGCCGGCCTCACTCCCCAGCGCTCGCGTCCGGCCCCGTAGCGCGCCCCGGCTCGCACACCAGCACGCCGAGCTCCACCGCCAGTCCCTTCGGGCGCGACACGAGCCAGCCGCCCGCGCCGACCGCGATGGGCTCGGCGGCGCCGAGCGACGGCTCCGGCGCGAGCACGTCGAGCGGCGCGAGCCGCTCATCGAGCGCGACGAGCTTGGTGAGATCCGCCGCGCTCGCCAGCGCGAGCCAGGCCAGCGGCCCCCCAGGGCTCGGGCTGGTGACCGGGAGCACGGTCGCCACTCCGGCGCCGCTCCCCGTCGCCTCCAGGCGCCCCGCGCTGAGCGTGCCGTCGAGCCGCACGCGCGCCAGCTCGACGGCCTCCCCCTCGTTGGCCTCACCGGTGGAGTCCTCACGCCACGCGAGCAGCAGCGAGCCGTCGGCCAGCGTGGCCAGATCGTACACGGCCACGTGCGCGGTGGCGGCCGTGAGCGCGATGGGCGGCGTCGTCACGGCGCCCCCCTCGTCGAGCAGCGCCACCTTCAGCGCGCGCGGCCCCACCGAGAGCAGCGGCTGCTCCGAGTCGTGCTCGGAGGGTAGCTCTGGCAGCACCTCGAGCGCCTCAGGGGGACGCGACGCCGAGCGCGCGGGCGGGCTGGCGCCGACCCTGCCCTCCGCGCCGCGCTTGGGCGTGGGCACCAGCTCCGACACCCAGGTGAGCCAGAAGCCGCCAGGGCGCCGCTGGAGGCGCGGCGCGCTGGCGTCGTCCTGCTTCGGGCTCACGACGCGCGGCGCGCTGGCCTTGCTCACGTCCTCCGGATCGAAGCTGCTGAGGCGCACCACGCCGCGCTTGAGCGTGGCGTCCAGCTCATTCCACACCAGCAGGCCACGGCGCGCTCCGAGCTCCACGTCGAAGCTCGGGCTCTCTTGGCGTCGCTGCGAGCGCTCCGCTCCCCAGCGCACGGCCCCGCTGGCGCCGAGCGACGCGAGCCGCAAGGTGCCGCCGCTCGCGTCGTTGTCGCTCACCACCGCCACCAGCTGCTCGCCGCGCCCCGCCACGCGCGGCGCCGACACGTCGCCGTGCACCCGCCCCAGCTCCACCAGCTTGCCGCTCGCCCCTTGGGCGCCCACGAGCGCCACCAGCGCCGTGGTCGCGCCGCGCTGCTCGCGCAGGGCGCCGAGCGCGAAGCCCTGGCCGGTGGGCACCGCCGAGCCAACCTCCAGCGCGAACGGCAGCGCGATGGGCGAGCCCGCGTCCTCCTCGGGGGGCCGACCTGGCTCCCCGAGCGTGAAGCTCGCGCCCGCGAGCGCCTCACGGCAGCGGGGCGGCGGCGGCGGCGGCAGCGGGGCGAGCACCTCCTCCTCCGTCCCTTCGATGGGCTGGAGCGGCGGCGCCGAACGCTTGCACCCAGCGACGGCGAGCACGGAGAGGGCGAGCCCCTCCAACCACGGCACACGGCGTGACATCACGGTGCGCACTTCTAGCGCGGAATCTACGCGCCGCTAGCGTCGAAGCGCCTGGGCGCCGCCGGGCGGCGGCGCCCAGGGCAACGCGGCAGCGCCGTGACACCCCTCGCGCCCGAGGACACGCTCCACGCGCCGCCGGGGGCTAGGCGGCACGCCCCGGTCGAGCGAAGCTCTGTCCAGTCATGCCGGGTCCCAGCAGCCCTCACAGCTACGAGCCCAACGCAGCGCTCCGCGCGCTCTACAGCAAGGTCTTCGACAGCATCCAGGTGGATCCCGCTTGGGTGAGTGAGGTCAAGCGCCTCGCCGCCAAGGGCACCGTGGCCTACGTGCTGCGCAACCTCAACGTCGTCGACTTCCTGGCGCTCGATCACCTCACGCGCCGCCACGGGCTGCCCCGCATCCAGTTCGTCAATGATCTCGGGCTCGGTCTGCTCAACCCACTGCAGCGCAGCTGGCTCGAGCAGCTCCTACCGAAGCACCGCGGGCAGTCGGCGGAAGATCTGCGCGAGGCCGTGGCGGCGGGCGCCTCGGTCGCCATCTTCCTCAAGCGCCGGCCAGGGGTGCTGGACGTGGCGGCGGGCGCCTCGGGCGGGCGCGGGCTCAAGGAGGGCGAAGAGCTGACGCGCACGCTCATCGCCCTCCAGCGGGAGCGCGCGACGCCCATCTTGCTCGTCCCCCAGGTCTTCGTGTGGACCAAGTTCGCCGACAGCCGTGGCAAGAACCCGCTCGACTGGGTGCTCGGACCGCGCGAGTGGCCGAGCCTGCTCAGGACCGTGGGGCAGCTGCTCGTCAACCGCAAGCACGTCACGCTCCGGCTCGGAGAGCCGCTGGATCTGCAAGCCTACCTGGGCGAGGGCGCCGCCGCCTCCGACGCGGTGAACGTGCGCCGCATCACCTACACGCTCCTGCGGCGACTCGAGCGCGAGCGGCGCGCCATCACCGGCCCCGCGGAGACCCCGCCGGACCGCGTGCGCCACGAGGTGCTGCGCAGCCCCAAGCTACGCGCCGTCATCGACGAGCTGGCCGGGGAGAACCCACACGATCGGCACGTCTTGACGCTGCGAGCGTTCAGCCTGCTCCACGAGCTGCAGGCCACGCCCAACATGTCCGCCGTGATGGGCCTGGGCGCGCTGTTTCATCGCGTCTTCAACCACATCTACGCTGGCATCGACTACGACCCGGCCGAGCTCGATCGGCTCCGTGAGGCGGCCAAGGAGGGCACCCTGGTGCTCCTCCCCAGCCACAAGAGCCACATCGACTACCTGGTGCTCTCGTACGTCTTTCACCAGCGCAACCTCCAGATCCCGCTCATCGCCGCGGGGGACAACCTCAACTTCTTCCCCCTCGGCGCCGTCTTCCGGCGCGGCGGCGCCTTCTTCATCCGCCGCTCGTTCAAGGGGGATCGGCTCTACCAGGCGGTGGTGAGCACCTACGTGCGCCGACTGCTCCGCCACGGCTACCCCATCGAGCTGTTCATCGAGGGGGGGCGGAGCCGCACGGGCAAGCTCTTGGCTCCGAAGTTCGGTCTGTTGGGCATGCTCGTGGAGGCCGCGCTGGAGGTCAGCCAGCGTCCCACCTGGTTCGTGCCGGTGAGCATCGGCTACGACCGTGTGGTGGAGACGGGCAGCTACGAGCGTGAGCTCGGCGGCGGCGAGAAGACGAAGGAGGACGCCAGCGGCTTGCTCAAGAGCACCGAGGTGCTGCGGCACCGCTACGGCCGCATCAACCTCCAATTCGGGGAGCTGCTCGGGCTCCAGCAGCTCCGCGAGGAGCTGCACCTGCCTGCGGAGGGGGAGCTGCCCAGCGCGGCGCGACACGCGCTCACGACCCGCCTCGGCAACCGCACCATGGATGAGATCAACCGCGTCACGGCGGTGACGCCCGGAGCGCTCACCGCGCTCACGCTCCTGGCGCACGGCCGGCGCGGCATCGAGCACGAGCAGCTCGTGGAGCACGCCCGCCGGCTGCTCACCGTGCTGCGGGAGCTCGGCGCGCGGCTGCCGCCGTCGCTCGCCACGGAGACGGGCTCGCTGCGCGCGGAGTCGCTCCGAGAGGCACTGCAGATGTTCATCACGGCCGAGATGGTCGCGCTCCACACGCCGGAGGGCGAGCCCGGCGGCGGGCGCCGAGCTCCGCGGGCGCCGCTCGGCCCCGGCGTGCTCTACAGCGTTCCCGACGCCAAGCGGCTGGCGCTCGACACCTCCAAGAACATGGTGGTGCACTTCTTCGTCGAGCGCGCGCTGGTCGCGCTGGCGGTGCTGGTCCCGCCGCGCGCGCCCACCCCGCTCCCCCAGGTGCGCGAGCGGGTGTTCCACCTGTCGCGCCTCTTCAAGTACGAGTTCCGCTTCCAGGCCGACCAGAGCTTCGACGCCATCTTCACCAGCACGGTGGAGGCCATGCTCCAGGCAGGAGAGCTCGAGTGGGACGCCGAGCGGCGCGTCACGGTGGGGCCGGGGCGCCTCGGCTGGAAGGGGCGGGAGTGGCTCGAGCAGTACGCCTCCATCTTGCGCAACTTCCTCGAGGGCTACCGCGTCGCCGCGCGGGGCTTGGCGCTGCTGGTGAAGGGGCCGCTCACCAAGAAGGAGCTCATCAAGCGCTGCTTGGAGCTCGGGCAGCGCCTCTTGCTGCAAGGCGAGATCGATCGGCGCGAGGCGGTGAGCAAGCCCCTGCTCCAGAACGCGCTGCTCGCCTTCCTCGATCAAGGCTACCTCGTCGAGCTCGAGGGTAAGCTGAGCCTCGCGCCGTCCTTCGCCACGCCGCCGGCGGTCTCCGCCATCGAGCGGCGCATCTCCACCTTCCTCGACCGGCGCGCCTCGTCATGAGGGCCGCCGCCGTCGCCATCGTCGCGCTGGCGCTCGCGGGCTGCGCCGGCACCCCCACACCCCTCGCCCCCGGGCTCGGGGGCAGCGTGGGGGCGCCCTCGCACGGCGTGCAGACGGAGGCGCTGGAGCTGCCCGCCACCCACCCCGCCCTCGCCCGCTACCGGCCCTACGACACGGCGCACTGGGCGCAGCCCGGCGTCGTCCGTGCGCTCGTCGCCGCCGCGGAGCAGGTGGCTCGCGCCTTCCCGGGCGGCGCGCCGCTCGTGCTCGGGGATCTCTCCGCCGCCACGGGCGGGCGCATCGCGCGGCACCACTCGCACCGCACCGGCCGCGACGTCGACCTCCTCTTTTACTTCACCACGCCGGAGGGCGTGCCCGTGCGCGCCCCCGGCTTCGTGAAGGTCGGCCCTGACGGCCTGGCCAACGTCCACCCCTCCACGGACTACGTGGCGCTCGACGTCCCGCGCACCTGGCGCCTCGTGCGCGCCCTGCTGGAGAGCCCGGAGCTCGAGGTCCAGTGGCTGTTCGTGTCGCGGCCCATCGAGGCCCTGCTCATCGACTACGCCCGCGCGCTCGGCGAACCGGACGAGCTCGTGTGGCGCGCGGAGACCGTGCTGCAGCAGCCAGGTGACAGCCTGGAGCACGACGATCACCTGCACCTGCGCGCCGCCTGCACCGTGGAGCAGGCCGTGCGTGGCTGCGAGGGGGGCGGCCCGCGCTGGCCCTGGCTCCCGCCGCTCCCCAGCGCCACGGAGCTCTCGGACGCGGAGCTGTCGCAGCTCGCGGCAGAGCACCCCTTCGACCCAGCCGCCTTGGAGGCGGAGCTGGACGCCGCCGGCTCATGAGCGGGGTCGACCTGCGCCACGGGGACTGCCTGGAGGTGGTCCCCAAGCTCGGCGCGCGCTTCGCGCTCATCTACGTGGACCCGCCCTTCAACACGGGCGTCCTGCACCGCGCCCGCCAGCCGCACGGCACCCGCGCCGAGGGCCGCGTCGCGTACACGGACGGCTGGGGCGGGCTCGACGGCTTCCTCCACATGCTGCGCGCGCGGCTCGCCGTGCTGCGCGACGCGCTCACCGAGCACGGGTCGCTGTGGCTGCACCTGGATCACCGCGCCGTGCACGACGCCAAGCTGCTCTGCGACGAGGTCTTCGGGCGCCAGGCCTTCCGCGGGGAGATCATCTGGGTGCCGGGCAACGGCGGGCGGCGCGCGCGCGGCCCCAGCGTCACCCACCAGACGCTGCTGCTCTACGCACCGAGCCGCGAGTTCACCTGGAACCACCGCTCCCCGGCCCTGCGCGAGCCCTACGCCGCCACCAGCCAGGCCATGCACTTCCACCACGTGAGCGCCGACGGGCGGCGCTACCGCGAGCGCCAGCTCGGCGGCAAGGTCTACCGCTACTACGCCGACGAGGGGCGCCGGCTCGGCAGCGTGTGGACGGACTGCCCCGCCATGCACGCCAACACGCCGCTGCGGCGCGAGGCCACCGGCTACCCCACGCAGAAGCCGCTCAAGCTGCTCGAGCGCCTCGTCCTCGCCAGCAGCCACCCGGGAGACGCCGTGCTGGATCCCATGTGCGGCTCGGGCACCACCCTGGTGGCGGCGCTGCGCCACGGCCGCACGGCCACCGGCGTGGATGTGGGCGCCTTGGCCCTGCGCACCACCCGCCGACGCCTCGCGGCGCTAGAGCCCCTCCCCACGGGCGCCGGCGCTGCCCCGCCGGCGCCGCGGCGCCCGTGATACCAGGAGAGCTCCACGTCTGACACCATCGGCGGATGCCGAGCCACCCCCTACACCTCCCGAGCGCCCTCGGCCGGCGCGCCCTGCGCCTCGGCGGCCTCGGCGCGCTCACGCTGCTCACCCGCTGCGCGCCCGCGGGCGAGGCGACGCCGGACGCTGGGCGCTGCGAGCCGCGCGGGTGCGCCGCCCAGAGCTGCGGGACGCTGGACGACGGCTGCGGCGGGGTCTCGCGCTGCCCGCCGTGCTCCTCCACGCTCGACGGCGGAGACGACGCGGCTCCCAGCACCACGCGCGACGCGGGGCCAGACGCGGAAGGACCGCCGCGGGGGCGCGTGCTGCTCTACCGCGTCGACTACGAAGACGGGACGAGCGACGCTCACCCAGGCGCGAGTCGCGTCGAGCTCGCGGCGGGCGCGGAGGCGGGCGGGACGCTCAGCGTCGCCCTCAACCCCCACGTCGACGCGGTCAACCCCTCGCGCCGCGTCGGTCAGCACAGCGTCCCCGCCGGGTACCGGCGCGCGGAGCTCTCGAGCCAGCGCCTCCCCACCGAGGGGCAGGCCTACGTCTACAAGTGGTCCACGCTGCTCAGCTCGACCTTCTTCGACGCCCCGCAGCGCTGGAACACCATCGCGCAGTGGAAGACCTGGCCCTGTGGGGAGTACGACCGCGGCTACGGCGACCGCATCTGCGGCACAGGGGGCATCTTCAACGACGCGCGGGCGAGACCGGGCAGCGTCGAGTTCCGTTATCGCGCAGAACCAGCCTGCTTCGACGCCAACCCGACGCTGACGCTAGGTCAGTGGGTGCGCTTCACGCAGGAGATCTACTGGACGCGCGCCGGCGACGGCTACGTGAGGCTCTGGCAGGACGAGCAGCTCGTCTACGAGCGCGCGGGCGTTCAGACCCTCTTCGACGACTTCGACGCCGTGGACTGCAACCTCTACTTCGCCGTGGGTGTCTACGCGGACAGCTCGGCGGGGCTCAGCGTGTACACGGACGACATCGAGATCTGGAGCCCCTGAGGCGCGCCGTGGGGGCTCAGAAGAAGCTCCAGCCGAGCCCTCGGTAGGTGGGCACGCGGTCCACGACGCGCCCCCCCTGCACGAGCAGCACCTCGCTGAAGCGCTCGGCGGGCTCGCCCGCCTTGGCGTGCCGGAAGAGCACGGCGTCGCCGTGGCGGAGCGCGACTCCGGGCGGGACCCGCAGCGGCGTCTGCACCTCCCCCGCGCCCTCGAGGGCGTCCAGCTCTAGGCCGGCGGGCCACACGGGGCGCGGCAGCTTGTCCGGCCCGGCGGCGCCCGAGGCGACGTAGCCGCCACCGCTGACGGTGACCCAGCCGGGCGCGGGCCGGCGCGTGACCTCGAGCGCGAAGAACATCGCCGGCTCGAGCGCGCGCACGTGCGGATCGTGGAAGTAGTCGAAGCAGAGGGGTTTGTAGAGCCCGCTGCCGGCGCTCACCTCGGTGACGCCGGTGGCGCGCGTGGTGGAGGCGAGGGAGCCCGTACCGCCGCCGTTGACGAGCGCGGGCGCGAGCCCCGCCTCCGTGAGGGCGGCGACCAAGCGGCGCCGCTGCCGCGCCACCGCGCGCACGCTCTGAGCGCGCACGAGCTGCTTGAGGGGGTTGTCCAGCGGGGTGAAGGGGTTGCGATCCGGCAGGCCGGCGACCTGCGCCTCGTAGCAGAGCAGCCCGGCAAAGCTCAGCCACGGGCTGTCGACGATGCGGCGCGCGAGCGCGACCACCTGCGCCGCGGCGCGGAGTGGAGAACGCCGCACCCCGAGGTGCACCCGCCCGTCGAGCAGGCGCAGCGACATGTCCACGCACAGCGCCAGGGGCAGCCGCGCCTCGACGCGCTGGGCCTCCTCGGCGGCGCGCGCGATGGCCTCGGGGGAGTCCACCGTGACCACGAGGCGCGCGCCCTGCGCCGCCAGCCGCGCCGCGCGCGCCAGCGGCTGCTCCGCGCCGCGGCGCACGGACGGCGGGTAGGCCACCCACAGCTCGTCGAAGCCGCGCGCGTGGAGCGCCTCTGCCTCCTCCACGGCGAAGCAGAGCAGCCCTCGGCACACCTCCGGCGCACTCTCGAGCGCGCGCGCGAGCAGCGCCGGCGCCCGCACGCTCTTGGTGGCGAGCCGGAGCGTCACGCCCGCCGCGCGCGCGCCCGCTGCCAGCCGCTCGGCGTTGCGGTCGAAGGCGTCCAGATCCAGCAGCAGGCACGGCAGCCGCTCCCCCGCGACGGCGCCCCGGAGCCGCTCCAGCTCCCTGCGCGTCATCGCGGCGCGTCCGCCCTGGGAGCCCCGGCTCCCCTAGAGCGCCCCACGCCAGGTGAGATCGACCGCTCGCTCACCTCAGAGCTTCATCTCACGCAGCGCGGGCGCGTCCGTGAGCTTGGCCTCGGTCTTGGCGTGGACGTCCGCCGCGCTGACGCCGGGCGCGAGCTCCACGAGCAGCAGGCCCTCGGGGGTGACGTCCAGGACCGCCAGATCCGTGATGATGCGGTGGACCACGCCCTGCCCGGTGAGCGGGAGCTGGCAGCGGTGCAGCACCTTGGAGGCGCCAGCCTTAGAGGTGTGATCCATGATCACCACCACGCGCTTGGCGCCGTTGACGAGATCCATGGCGCCGCCCATGCCCTTGATCATCTTGCCGGGGATCATCCAGTTGGCAAGATCACCATTTTCCGCCACCTCCATCGCGCCCAAGATGGCCAAGTCGATGTGGCCTCCCCGGATCATGGAGAAGCTGAGCGAGCTGTCGAAGATGCTGGAGCCGGGCAGCATGGTGACCGTCTCCTTGCCAGCGTTGATCAGGTCCGCGTCGAGCTGCGCTTCCGTGGGGTACGGCCCGATGCCGAGCAGGCCGTTCTCACTCTGCAGCATGACCTCCACGCCCTCGGGGATGTAGTTGGCCACGAGCGTGGGCATGCCGATGCCCAGGTTGACGTAGTATCCGTCGCGCAGCTCCTGCGCTGCGCGCTGGGCGATCTGTTCACGGCTCAGCATGGCTAGGCTCCCTTCCGTGTGGTGCGGCGCTCGATGCGCTTCTCGTGCTGGCCCACCACCACTCGCTGCACGAAGACCCCCGGGGTGTGGACTTCGTCCGGGTCCAGCTCCCCCACCTCCACGAGCTGCTCCACCTCCGCGATGGTGATGCGGCCGGCCATGGCGCAGAGCGGGTTGAAGTTGCGCGCCGTGCGGCGGTACACGAGGTTGCCGTAGCGGTCGCCCTTCCACGCCTTGACGATGGCGTAGTCGCACACGATGCCCTGCTCGAGCAGGTAGCGCTTGCCGCCGAACTCCCGCGTCTCCTTGCCCTCAGCCACGGGGGTGCCCACGCCTGCCGGCGTGTAGAAAGCCGGGATGCCCGCGCCGCCGGCGCGGAGCCGCTCGGCCAGCGTGCCCTGGGGCACGAGCTCCACCTCCAGCTCCTTGCCGAGGAATTGCCGCTCGAACTCCTTGTTTTCCCCCACGTAGCTGGAGGTCATCTTGCGGATCTGCTGGCTGGCCAGCAGCAGCCCCAGCCCAAAATCATCCACCCCGCAGTTGTTCGAGACGACGCTCAGCTCCCGCGTGCCCTGCGCGCGCAGCGCCGCGATGCACAGCTCCGGGATGCCGCAGAGGCCGAAGCCCCCCGCGGCGATGCTCGCCCCGTCCGGGATGTCCCGCACCGCCTCCGCGGCGCTCCGCATGACCTTGTCCATGAGGCACCGAGCTAGCACCGCCGAGCCGCGGGGGGCAAGCCGGGGCGCGTCAGCCCTCCAGGGCGCCCAGCGCGCCCACCGCGCGCTGCTGCGCCGGGCGCGCGCGCGTGTCCGCGCGGCGCCACAGCAGGGCGTCCAGCGCATAGTGCGTGCTCTGCGGCAAGGCCAGCAGCGGCACCAGCCAAGGCAGGGCCGCCCCGGAGAGGCCCACCCCCGACCCCCCGAACAGCCAGGCCCGCTCCGTCCACACCGCGCGGTCCCACAGCAGCTCCTCCGCGAAGGCCGTCACGAGCAGCACCGCGAGGAAGCTCAGCACGCCGCCGGAGGCCACCGTGGCGATCACGCTCTCCGGGCGCTCACGCGCGCGGGCCACCGTGTAGGCCCAGAGCAGGCCCACGTAAGGCACCCCATGGATGAGGACGTTGGTGGCCGTGAAGGCAAAATCCGAATTGGTGGCGACGATCCCGACCCACCAGCACGCCGCCGTACCGGCCACCATCACGCACTTGCCGAGCGCGAGGCGGCGCTCGGTCAGCAGCAGCCAAGCCTGGCGCAGGACGAAGACGACGAGGCTCAGCGCCCACACCACCCGCGCCGCTGGCCAGAGCCGCGCAGCCAAGGCGCCCGCGTCGAAGAAGTCTCCCTCCACGAACCAGGAGAAGCGCAGCTCCGCGAGGTGCCCGTGCCAGTACAGCATGGGCGCGAGCGTGACGGCGTAGAGCGTGACCGAGTCCACCCACCGATCGACGTCCCAGCCGCGCGGCCGCGGTCCTCGCGCGCGGTACACGTTGGCCCACCCGACCTGCTGGCGCACGAAGTGCCACACCGCGAGGTACGCGAGCGCGCGCCAGAACGCGACGGCGCCCCAGCCCACATAGAGCGTGGCGCCCACCGCGTAGCAGCCGAGCGGCACCCCGAGGTAGCGCGCGGGATGCCGCCGCAGCTCCTCCGGATCCAGGTAGGTGCGAAATAGGGTGGACCACACGTGCGCCACGTCCACCGCCAGCACCAGCAGCACCCAGCTCCACTCCGGCGCGCTCCCGGTCAGCCCCCAGAGGGCGCCCCCGAGCGCCAATCCCAGGGCCACGAGCGCGCTGCCCCCGAAGAGGGAGAGATCTCGCGCTGGACTCCAGAGCCAGGGACCCCATTGGACGGCGCGCCGCACGCCGCTGAGATGCCGCGCGCCGCCGCGGGCGTCAATCCAGCGCCCTGCGCCCCACCGCGAGCTCCTGGCTGCCCGTCGAGACGGGCCGCGCCATCAGCCGCCCCGGAGCGCGGCCAGCACCTCGTCCGCCGCCCTCAGCCCATGATCCAGCGCCTCCTCGAACAGCGCCAGGCCGCTCAGGTCCGTGTGCGCGAAGTGTAGCCGGCCCTGAGGGAGCGCCGCCTCACGTCGCGCCGGGCTCTCGATGACGCCCACGCGCGGCTGCACCATGGCGTGCCCCCAGCGCCACACGTCCACGCGCTCCACCACGTCTCGCAGACCCTCGTGGGCGCGCTCGAGATCCGCCATCACCGTGTCCACCGCGGTGGCATGGTCGAGCACCTCGAGCTTGCGCCGCACCTCGCGAGGGTCCTCCCCCAACAACGGCAGGTACCAGGTCCACACGGTGGGGCCGCGCTCGCGGAGCGTCTGGTGTGCGGCGTCCACGTAGCCGAGCGCCGGGCTGTCGAAGATCACGTTGTCCCACGCCGGCAGCGCGCCGCGCGAGCGCGGTCGGCGCCGCAGGTGCACGTTCGCGACCACCCAGGAGCCGTACTGGAAGGGCGGCGCCGCCGCGGGCCCAGGCTCACGCCACGGGCGCACCACGCGCCGTGCCACGAAGTGCGGCAAGGCCAGGATGAGCCGCTCGGCGCGCCAGCGTCGCAGCGCGCCGCTCGCCACGTCCAGCACCGAGAAGCGCACGCCGTCCGACTCCGAGGCGACGTCCGTCACGAGCTGCCCGGTGCGCAGCGCTGGGCGCACCTGCGACGCCAGGTGCTCCACGAGCCGGCCGTTGCCCTCCGGGAACGTGATGAAGGGCTGCGTGTCGCCCCCCTCGGGCGCGGCGCGTGCCGCGAAGTAAAAGAGCAGCGCCCAGGCGCTCGTGGTCTCCAAGCTCAAGCCATAGTCGTCGCGGCAGGCATACTCCAGGTACCAGCGCAGCAGCGGGCTGCGCAGCTCACGCGCCTCGAGCCACGCCGCCGCGGAGAGGCGGTCGAGCTGCATCACCTCCGGCGCGCGCGAGGCCAGGCGCGTCGGCAAGCAGAAGGCGGGCCTGCCCTCGGCGTCGCGGTAGCGGCTCCAGCGGTGCGCCTCCGCGAGGAAGCGCTCGAGCTCGCGCTGATCTCGCTCGCTCGCCCGGCTGTGCGGGAAGAGCCCCGGCTCCCAGCGCCCGTCCACGAACACGCGCTCCTCCGGCTCGCGCACCAGGCACTCCTCACGCGCCTCCGGCGTCGGCTCGCGCCGCGCCAGCACGCCCATCTCATCGAGCAGCTCGACGAGCGCGTGATCGTCACGGGTGGGCAGCGGGACGTAGTGCGCGCCCCACGGATGCGGCACCACGCCGTCGCGCTCCCAGGCGGAGGTGCCGCCCACCTGCGGCTCGAGCTCGAAGACCTGGAGGTCTCGTTCGCCAGCGCGGTGGAGCCGCCAAGCCGCGGCCAGCCCGCTCGGGCCAGCGCCCACGATCGCGGTCCTCACGCGCTGCTCGGGCCCCTTCGCCGACTCGAGGACGGCCTCCCGCAGGCGGTGACCCACCGTGGACGACTGCCCGAGCAGCCGCCCGGGCAGCCGTGGAGGCGCCCGACGGCACGCCTCCGCCGCCAGCGGCGCGCTCAGCAGCAGCGCGAGCAGCTCACGGCGGGTGGGCATGAGACCTCGGGGCTGGCGACACCGGCAGCGACGCTAGGCCGGCGCGGGTGTTCCGGCGCGGCCAGCGCGGCCCCCGAAGCTACAGGCACGCACCGTAGCTCTTGCCGTTGACGGTGACGGTGGGGCTGAGGCCCCGGCAGGTCCCCGCCGAGCACGCAGCGCCGCCGAGCGTGCACCACTTCCTGCAGTCACCGTTGATACACACGTAGCCCGGCGCGCAGAGCTCTGGATTGCCGCCGGGGCACTGCCCCGCCCCGGTGCCCGTGCCGCCCGTCACGAAGCACTCGGTCGTCAAACCTCCAGGTCCTGGAGCACCCGCCAGCAACATGCACGACGCCCCGCTCCGACACACGCCGTCGCTCAAGTCTGGCACGCAGCCAGCGCTGCAGACGCGATGGTGGGGAATGACCTGGGTGCCACCGGCACCGTCCGAGAAGGTGATCTCGCCGCACGCGCGTGCTGGGTTGGAGCCGCAGTCCGCGCTCGTCTCGCAGAAGGACTTGCAGGCCCCCCCGACGCAGCTCATGCCCGCCTGACACTCGTAGCTGGAAGAGCACGCGGCTTCCAAGCCGACGGCTCCCGCGGCGCGACACGCCGTGCCGCCCGTCCGCGGATCGTCGATGTCGCACGTGAGGGCCCCCGCGCAGCCGCAGTCCGGAGCGGTGTCGCACGGGCTGCCAGCAGGCGGCGCGCAGGGCGGACCGCTACCCCCCGTACCCCCGGCGCCGCCGCCGCCCGTGCCGCCCGTACCGCCGCCGCCCGTGCCGCCGCCGCCCGTGCCTCCGGCGCCGCCGCCGCCCGTGCCGCTCGTCCCCGCCACGCCTGCCGTCGCGCCGCTGCCCCCCGCGCCGCCCGTCCCGGCGTGCGCGCCCGAACCGTAGAAGCGCTCGTCGTCGAACTCGTGCTCCGGGAAGCTGCACGCGCCGAGCAGCGTGAGCACGCCCGCCGCGCCCGACAGGGAGAGAGCCCAGGGCATGAGCCTAGAAACCGCCGACAAGGTTCACTCCGGTGTAGCTGGGGGAAGTCGCCACGTTCCACTTCAAACGGGTGCCCCGCTGCGCCTCGGGGGCCGCGGGAGCTGGGGCGGAGGCGCCGCCTTGGGTCAGAAACAGCACGACGGCGGCGCCCACACCGACGACCCCCACGCCCAGCGAGAGGTTGGTGAGCAGCGCCGCGCGCTCGCCGTCGTCTTGATGGCTCTTGGCCTTCTCCGGGCAGAGCGAGCCGCGACACTGACCGTCGAGCGCGGACGTCGCGCTGTTCATCTGCGTGTAGAACACGCCGGCCAGCACGAAGCCCGCCACGCCGACGCCTCCCGCGACCCAGGGCCACGCCGAAGCGCCACCCTCCGTCCCCGCGCCGGGCGGCGGCGTGGAGGCGCCGCCCTGACCCTCACCGCTGCCCGCGTCCTCCGCGGGCTCGTCGTCCCCGTCGTCGTCACCGGCGCCGTCCGGAGGCTCTAGCGTGATGTGCTTGGACTCCCCGACGCCGAGCTTGAACTTCAGCTTGCTGCGCTTGCCGCCTGCCCAGCGCGCCACCACGCTGTGCTCTCCCGGGTCCACGAAGACGTCCTTGCCCAGCTTGGCAATACCCAGCTCCGTGCCGTCCAGCACCACCGTGACGCGCGGCGCGCCCTCCGCCACCTCCAGCACGATGCGGGGGATCTTGGCCTCCAGCGCCTCCCGCGCCGCGGCGATCTCGTCGGTCTCCTTCACCTTGGCCTCGGTGGCTTCGTACTCCGCCATCCGGTAGTCCCCGAGCGCCTCCGTCAGCCGCCCCAGCTCCTCTTTGCAGCGCGCGATGTGGAAGCGCACCTGCGGCGTGAGCTTCACGCGCCCCACCGCCTCGAAGCGCTCGAGCGCCGCCTTGAAATCCCCCGCGGCCTCCAGGCTCAGGCCCTGCTGGAACTGCGCCCGCGCGGCCGCGAGCTCCTCTTTGGTCTGCGCCTGAGCGGGAGTCACGACGAGCGTGGAAGCGGCGACCGTCCCCCAGCAGAGGGACGCCGCGAGGAGAAACCCCGTCGCGCGGAGCGAAGGGGCACGAAAGGACGGAGAGCCTTGCACCATGAACCTCGGTACGGGAACATAGCATCACCTTGGCCGGCTGCGTCAGCCAGGCGTCACCGCGCCCCTCTTTGGCTGCGGCGAGGCTACTCAGCGCGCCCGAGCTGTGTCAGCCGCTCGGCCTCTGCCACGAGCCGGGAGTAGGCGTCGAAGCGGTCATCGGCGGGCGGCGGCGCCGAGCCCCGCCCCGCACCCACGCTGGCCGGCGCGGGCGTCTGGCTGCGGGCGATGCTGGGCCTGCCCGTGAACGACAGGAGGCTCGAGAGCTTGGAGCCGCGATCGACGCGCACGCCGGCGAGCCGCGCGAGCCCATCGCACAGCGCCTCGAGCTGTCGCGCCGGACCGTCGCTGGTGCTCTCCGGCCCGCCGACGAGGTCCGGGAACCGAAAGCTACGAGCGTCGATCCTCGCTGCCCACAGCACCGTACCAAAGTGCAGATCCGCAGCGGCAAAGGCGTCCAGCCGCGGCGCCAGGCTCTGCTCGCGGAGCGCCCCCAGCTCCGCCATGCTGGGGTTGACGGCTCGGTAGGTCGCGCTGGCCGACGAGGCGCTCGCGCCACGCGTCCCTGGCTGGACCTCGCCCCGCACGATCGTGAGCAGCGCCCTCAGCGGGATGGGGATGTCACGCCCACGCAGGTGCAAGGTGCACTGATCTCCCTCCACGCTGAGCGCCTGCAGCGCCACGAACCTCCGCTGCGGATCGTAGCCCACCGCGGGGTCGAGCACGGCGGCCCGAAAGCCGGCGCCGCGCAGCCGCTCGGCGAGCCCCGCGGCACTGGCGGGCTCCCCGAGGGCACGGACCACGCCCCACACCCCGGCTCGCAGCTTGGTCCGCAGCTCGTAGGGGACCAAGCCGGTCACCCCAGCCAGCCGCGCGAATTCGTCGTCCGAGCCGCTGAAGGGGGGACCAATGACCACCAGCATGGTGAGCCCATGCTAGCCGAGCCGGCTGCCGGCGGGCCAAATTGCCGCCCACGGGGCGCTGAGGTGTGGTACGCAGAGCCCAGCACTCATCGAGGCAGTCGCAATGGAGCTGGCACCCTTCGTCAAAGCCCTGGTGGGCTCGATCATCTACTCAGTCATCGGGATCGTGATGTTCGCGATCAGCTTCCTGGTCATCAAGCTGGTCACGCCGTTCTCGTTGCGGAAAGAGATCGAGGAAGACCAGAACACCGCGCTGGCGATCTTGATTGGCTCGGTCATCCTTGGGCTCAGCATCATCATCGCCTCCGCCGTCGGCGGCTGAGCCCGGCGTCAGCGGCTGGCCGGCGGGGCTCGGCCGCGCCGCCCCCTCGCCGCGCCCCATCTTGGCGATGGTGCTCGTCATCGCCACGACGGGGCTCGTGTATGAGCTCGCCATCGCGGCGCTCGCCAGCTACGTGCTGGGGGACTCCGTCACGCAGTTCTCCCTCGTCATCGGCGCTTACCTCTCTGCGATGGGCCTCGGTGCCTGGTGCTCCCGCTTCATCAGCCGGCGGCTCGAGGTCGCCTTCATCGACGTGGAGCTCGCCACGGCGCTCGTCGGGGGGCTGTCGGCGCCTCTCCTGTTCGTCGCGCACGCCATGAGCGGCGCGTTTCAGCTCCTGCTCTTCCTGACGGTGGGCTGGGTCGGCGTGCTCGTCGGGCTCGAGCTGCCGCTGCTCATCCGCATCTTGGAGCGGCGGCTGGAGCTCAAGGAGCTCATCGCGCGCGCGCTGAGCTGGGACTACGCGGGCGCGCTCGTCGGCTCCGTCGGATTTTCGATGGTCCTCGTCCCCAAGCTCGGGCTGATCGAGAGCACCCTCGCCTGTGGGAGCCTCAACGCGCTCGTGGCGCTCGGCGCCACGAGCGTGCTGCCCGCGACGACGCCCGAGCTCGCGCGAGGTCTCCGGCGCGCACGCCTGCGCGCCGGCCTGGTGCTGGCGGCGCTCGTCATCGCGTGGCTGCGCGCCGGTGACCTCACGGCCGCGGCGGAGTCCTCCGCGCTGGGAGGCGCCGTCACGCTCTCGCAGCAGACACACTATCAACGGCTGGTGCTCACCGAGCAGCCCAACGGGGATTTTCAGCTCTATCTCAACGGCAACCTTCAGTTTTCCTCCACGGACGAGCACCGCTACCACGAGGCGCTCGTGCACCCGGTGATGGCCAGCGTCCCACACCCCCGGCGCGTGCTCATCGGAGGTGGGGGAGACGGCCTGGCGCTGCGTGAGATCCTGCGCTGGCCCGAGGTAGAGCACGTCAGCCTGGTGGATCTGGATCCCGCCATGACGGAGCTGGCGCGGCACCACCCGCGCCTGGCCGAGCAGAACCGCCACGCCCTGGAGGACGCGCGCGTGGAGGTCGTGAACGCCGACGCCATGGTGTGGTTCGCGCAGCCGCGCGAGCCCTACGACGTCATCGTCTTGGATTTCCCAGATCCGACGAATTTCTCCCTGGGCAAGCTGTACTCCACGCGCTTTTACGCGCAGGCCAGCGCGCTGCTCGCGCCGCGGGGCGCGCTCGCGGTGCAGGCCACGTCCCCGTACTTCGCGCGAGCCTCGTTCTGGTGCATCGTGAGCACCCTGCGCGAGGTGGGCTTCACCACGCGGCCCTACCGCGTCTTCGTGCCCTCCTTCGGAGACTGGGGCTACGTGCTCGCAGCCCGCGGCTCGCTCCCCATCCCCACGGCGCTCCCCCCTGGGCCCTCACGCTACCTCGATCCGCTCACCTTGGCGGCCCTCTTCGAGCTGCCCACGGACGTGGCCGAGCTGCCCACCGAGGTCAATCACCTCAACAACCAAGCGCTGGTCACCTATTATCAAGAGGAGTGGCTGCGCTGGAACTGAGGCAGCGCCCGAGCCCCCACCCCACGGCCAGGCACAGCCCTGCCAGCACCGCCGTCGTCAGCGTGAAGACCGGCAGCGTCGCCCCGAGCGCGGCCCAGCCCTCCGGGACGCGATGCGCCGCGTTCACGTTGGCGTGCGCGGGCAGCGTCCAGCGCGAGCCGAGCCAGGCCGCCACCGCCAGCGCCGCCGCGGCGAGGACCCCTCCGCGACGCCCGCGGCCACGTCGCACGCCATAGACCGCCAGCAGCGTGCCGCCCAGGTGCACTCCCCAGGACGTCGGGAGGATGGAGCTGCCAGTCAGCCCCACGTCAGCGAGCCAGATGGCCGTCCCCGGCAGGAGCCAGGTGAGCGCCGCCTGACACAGCGCCGCCGACCGCAGCGCCAGGCCGACGACGAGCACCGCGGCGGCGAGGTTGCACAGCCAGAAGACGTCCCAGTACCGCCCGTCCCGCAGATGCGCGCGATCGTGCAGCACGATGGCCCCGAGGGCGAAGCCAAGCGCCATACCGTCGAGGGCGGCCCAGAGCCGAGGGGGGAGCGAGCCCTGCACCCTGTCCTCCCTAGCTCAGCCTCACGCTCGGTGGGAAAGCTGTGGAGGGCCTCTGGACGAGCTGTGCCTGAACAGAGGACAAGCTCCGAACGGAACGGCGGAGCAGTAGAAATTGTCCAGCGAGTCCGCTCGGTTGCAGCCCCAAGCCAGCGCTGGACCCCTACCCATCGTGCTTTAATCTTGCTGCCCCCCAAGCTATTGGGGTACAAGCTCTTCCGAAGGCACGGGGCACCTCAGGGTGCCCAGGCGCTTTCCCCGGGCGTGCCGCTGCGCGCTTGGTCAGTGAGCGTTTCAACAGGTTCGTCTCTGGTCGTCGCCGCGCGGCGGCCAGGAGCAGCAGAGGCAGGGCACTCCATTTCGAGGAGGTGGGACACGTTGTGCTCGATGCCGGCGGCGAGGCCAGGAGCAGCAGAGGCAGGGCACTCCATTTCGAGAGCGGGAGGGGCGGCGTCACGTCGTCCGGGGTCCCTCCAGGTGTCAGGGGCGAGGCAGGGTCGGCATCCGGCCCTGCCGTCTTGGTATCGGTCGAGCAGTTGGTGAAGGAGTCGGCAAGCATGGCGCAGTCCACGGTCGCAGGGCAGGAGAGCTGGGTGAAGGCAACCACCAAGGGGTCAAAGAGGAGCGCTTCGGACAAGGCCGCACCAAGCCGACGCCCACGGCGCGGGGTCAGCTTTGCGCGCCGCTACACCGTCGCCGGTCGGGACGCCCTGGCGGACGTCGTGTGGGAGCGCCGCCAGAGCATCATCAGTAACCCGGACGGCTCCACCGTCTTCAAGATGGACGGCGCCGAGATCCCGGCCGGCTGGTCGCAGCTCGCCGCGGACATCGCCGTGTCCAAGTACTTCCGCCGCGCGGGCATCCACGGCGACAAGACGCTCGGCGAGACCAGCGTGCGCCAGCTCGTGCACCGCATCGCGCACACCCTCCGGACCACCGGGGAGAAGATGGGCGGCTACTTCGCCACCCGCGCCGACGCGGACACCTTCGAGGCGGAGCTGACCTGGCTCATGGTCAACCAGTATGGTGCGTTCAACTCGCCGGTCTGGTTCAACTGCGGCCTCTACCATGAGTACGGCATCGAGGGCTCCGGCGGCAGCTTCGTGTGGGATCCGAAGCTGGGCACCTCCATCGAGACCAAGAACGCCTATGAGGCGCCGCAGTGCTCGGCGTGCTTCATCCAGGCCGTCCAAGACGATCTGATGAGCATCTACGATCTCATCAAGGCCGAGGCGCGCCTCTTCAAGTATGGCTCCGGCACGGGCAGCAACTTCAGCGCCATCCGTGGCCGGCAAGAGAAGCTCTCCGGCGGCGGGACCTCCAGCGGCCTCATGAGCTTCCTCGAGGTGTTCGATCGCGCCGCGGGCGCCACCAAGAGCGGCGGCACCACCCGCCGCGCGGCCAAGATGGTCTGCCTCGACATGGATCACCCGGAGATCGTCGATTTCATCAACTGGAAGGTCCGTGAAGAGCGCAAGGTGCAGGCGCTCATCGCCGCCGGCTACGACGCGGACTTCAACGGGGAGGCCTACCGCACCGTCAGCGGCCAGAACTCCAACAACTCCGTGCGCGTCACCGATGACTTCATGCGCGCTGCGCTCTCGGGCGGGCGCTGGGAGACGCGCGCCCGCACGACGGGCGAGGTCGTCGACACCCTGGAGGCCGCCGAGCTCTGGCAGCAGATCGCGGAGGCCGCCTGGGCCTGCGCCGATCCTGGGCTGCAGTACGACACCACCATCAACCAGTGGCACACCTGCGCGAATTCTGGGCGGATTAACGCGTCCAACCCGTGCAGCGAGTACATGTTCCTCGACGACACGGCCTGCAACCTGGCCAGCCTCAACCTCACCAAGTTCCTCGGCGCGGACGGTGAGTTCGACATCGCGGGCTACCGGCACGCCATCGAGGTGTTCTTCACCGCGCAAGACATCTTGGTCGACCTCTCCAGCTATCCCACCGAGGCCATCGCCAACAATTCGCACCGCTACCGCACGCTGGGGCTCGGCTACGCCAACCTCGGCACGCTGCTCATGCTGAACGGCGTCCCCTACGACTCGGCCCAGGGGCGCGCCATCGCGGCGGCGCTCACCGCGGTGCTGTGCGGGCACGCCTACGTCACCAGCGCGCGCCTGGCGGCGGCCAAGGCCCCCTTCGACGGCTACGCCAAGAACCGCGAGCCCATGCTCAAGGTGATGCGCCAGCATCAAGAGGCCGCCTACGCCATCGACCGTGCGGACTGCCCGGAGTCGCTCTGGCGCGCGGCCTGTGAAGACTGGGATCTGGCCGTCAAGCTTGGCACCGCGCACGGCTACCGCAACGCGCAGGCCACGGTGCTGGCTCCCACGGGGACGATCGGGCTGCTCATGGACTGTGACACCACCGGCATCGAGCCGGACTTCTCGCTGGTGAAATTCAAGAAGCTGGCGGGCGGCGGCTACTTCAAGATCGTCAACCAGTCCGTGCCGGAGGCGCTGCGACGGCTGCGCTACTCGGAGGCCCAAATCAGCGAGATCGTGGCCTACGTCTCGGGCACGAACACGCTCTTGACCGCCCCGCACATCCACCGCAGCAGCCTCAGGGCCAAGGGGCTCACGGACGCGGAGCTCGACAAGGTGGAGCAGGCGCTCCCCGGGGTCTTCGACCTCGGGCTCGCGTTCGCGCCGTGGGTCATCGGCAAGGACGCCTACGCGCGCCTCGGGGTCTCGGCAGAGAAGCTCGCTGAGCCCGGCTTCCAGATCTTGCGCTTCCTCGGCTTCAGCCCGGCGGAGATCGAGGAGGCCGGCGACACCATCATCGGCCGCATGACCATCGAGGGAGCCCCGCATCTGCTCGAGGAGCACTACGCGGTCTTCGACTGCGCCAACCGCTGCGGCCGCACGGGGCAGCGCTACCTGGCGCCCATGGCCCACGTCCGCATGATGGGCGCCGCCCAACCCTTCCTCTCCGGCGCCATCAGCAAGACCGTGAACCTTCCCAACGACGCCACGGTAGAGGACGTCAAGCAGGTGTACGAGGAGGGCTGGCGGCTCGGGCTCAAGGCCATCGCGCTCTACCGGGACGGCTGCAAGGCCTCCCAGCCGCTCAACAGCAACAACAAGTCCGCGAGCGTAGCCGCCGAGGAGAAGGCGACGCCCGCGGTCGCCTCCGCGCACCCCACGAGCGGGCGCGTGCGGCTGCCGAAGAAGCGCCACGGCTTCACCCAGGAGGCGTACGTCGGCGGGCACAAGGTCTTCCTCCGGACGGGGGAGTACGAGGACGGCACCCTCGGGGAGATCTTCATCGACATGCACAAAGAGGGCGCCGCCTTCCGCTCCCTGATGAACTGCTTTGCCATGGCGGTGAGCGTGGGGCTCCAGTACGGCGTCCCTCTGGAGACCTTCGTCGAGCAGTTCACCTTCACCCGCTTCGAGCCGCACGGTGTGGTCACCGGGCATGAGAACATCAAGTTCTCCACCAGCATCGTGGACTACATCTTCCGCGTGCTCGGCGTGGAGTACCTGCGTCGGTACGACTTCGCGCAGGTGCGTCCGGCAGAGGCCGCCGAGGGCGCGGCGGCCCCGGCGCTCGGCACCGCGAACCCGCCCGTCACTACGCCCTTGCTCACCGGGCGCGCTCAGGCCGGCGAGGCGCACCAGAACGCCCTCGACGCCCACCTGGAGGAAATGATGGGCGACGCGCCGGTGTGCGATAGCTGCGGGCACATCACGGTGCGCAACGGTACGTGCTACAAGTGCGTCAACTGCGGCAACAGCATCGGCTGTAGCTGAGCCGCCAGGAGCCACCCATGCCGTCCCCCCGCGCTGTCAGCCCCGCGACGCTCGCCCTCGGGGTGGTCGTCCTCGCCCTGCTCGGCTGCAAGAAGAGCGACTCGACCGAGTCCACGACGGAGCCGGCGCTCACCGCGAGCGCCGGCGTCCCGCTCGAGCCGGCGCGGCCGGCTCCCACGCCGAGCCCAGAGCCCACCACCCCACCCGCCACGGCCGAGGCACCCGCCACGGCCGTGGCGCCTGCCACCACCGAAGCCCCCGCGCCGGTGCCTGCTCCTCCCGCGGCCACCAGCGCGGTAGCCAAGCCCATCGCACCCAGCCTGACGCCTTGCTGCACCGCGCTCGCCGCGGCCGCCAAGAAGGGCGGCGCGCACGCCGCGCGGTATCAGTCCGCGGCGACGGTCTGCCAGGGTCTCGCCACGGCGGTGAAGAAGGGGTTGGCCGCCTACGCGGGGGCGCGCACCACGCTCCGGGCACAGCTCCAGTCGGTGCCCATCCCAGCCGGCTGCTGAGCGCCCGCAGCGCTGCCTCCCAGCGCCGCGGGGCGGCAGGCGGGGGCGCGCCGGAGCGCCCATCCCAGGGTGGACCGGCCGGGAAGCCCTAGACAGGAGATCGTTGCCGGAGCAAAACCGTCTATCACTAGGTCGCGGCCAGCCAGCGCTGCGAGGAGACACCCGATGCACCACCCCTCACGTTCCATCCTTCGCTCCACGGTGCTGCCCATCGCCTTGGGTTTCATCGTCCCCGCCGCGCTCGTCGGCGGCTGTAAGAAGGAGGAGGAGCCGCCTCCCCCGCTGCCCTCCGCAGAGCCAGCCTCCACGCCTGCGCCCCCACTCGAGCTCACGCCGGAAGACGCTGGCCCCGAGGACGCCGACGCGGACGCCGCCAAGAAGCCCACGGGCCCCTACAAGCCCGCGGCCAGCCTCTCGGCGTGCTGTGCGGCCTTGATGCAGAACTCCAAGAGCGCGCCTCCACCCTCCAACATGTACATGATGCAGGCGGCCGGCGTGTGTCAGGCGCTCGTCTCGCAGGGCAAGGACAAGGCCAGCATCGTCGCGGCCATCTCCGGCGCGCTCAAGGGCGCCGGCATGCCCGCGGCCTGCCGCTGAGGCGCCGCCACGCCACGGTGGACCAGCCTTCAGCCGGTGAAGTGTAGGTACTGTCGGCTCCGGAGCGGCGCGCGGCGCCCATCCGGAGACACGAGCACCACGCCGCTGCCCTGGACCGCGCGCCCGATCCGGCGCGCGAAGGCCGGCCGGCGCTGGGCCGGGCCGGTAGCGAGCAGCGCGTAGTCTTCGCCTCCGTGGAGCGCCAGGTCGAGCGCGGGCTGGACCCCCTGGCTCATCAGCGTCGGCGACAGGCCCTCGAGCAAGCGCGCAGCTTCGAGCTCGAGCCGCAGCTCACTGGCTCGCGCGAGCTGCAGCGCGTCGCTCACGAGGCCGTCCGAGACGTCGATGGAGGCGCTGGCGCGGCCGAGCAGCGCCCGCCCCTCGCCGAGCAGCGCCGCGGGCCGCCGCCAAGCGTCGATCGCCACGCGCGCAGCCCGCGAGGTGGGGCGGCGCTCGGCCTGCAGCAGGCGCAAGCCGAGCGCCGCGAGCCCCACCTGCCCGACCAGCCAGAGCTCGTCGCCGGGGCGCGCCCCCTGGCGCGTGAGCACGCGCCGCGCGGACCCGAAGACCGTCGTCGTGAGCGACACCTCCGGCCCGCGCGCCAGGTTGCCGCCCAAGACGGGGCAGCCCTGGCGCGCAGCGACGGCCGCCTGCCCTCGCGCGAGCTGCTGCACGAAGCGCGCGGACACCGCCGAGGGGAGCACGAGCCCACACACCGCCCCCAGCGGCCGCGCGCCCATGGCGGCCAGATCGCTGAGCGCCGCCTCGAAGCTCCGCGCCCCGAGCTGGAGCGGAGACAACCAGGGCAGGCGAAAGTGCGTCCCCTCGACGGCGGCGTCCACGCTGACGACCAGGCGCTCACCGCGTGGGACCTGGAGCACGGCGGCGTCGTCACCGATGCCCAGTGTCACCGCGTCCGTCGCGCGCCCGAGCTCCTGTGTGAGCAGCGCGACGAGGCGATGCTCCTTCGAGCTCACCGCTGACCCGCGCGCTGCAGCGGCAGGGTGATGACGAAGACCGTCCCCTGGGGCTCATTGCTCTCGATGCTGATGGTGCCGTCGTGGCCATCGACCAGGCGCTTGACGATGGAGAGCCCCAGCCCCGTGCCGCCGGCCTCCCGCGTGGAGCTGCCGTCCACCTGATAGAAGGCGTCGAAGACCTTCGAGCGCTCTGCCTCGGGGATCCCGATGCCCGTGTCGGTGACGCGCACCTGGAGCGCGGGGCGCTTGGCGGCGAAGAACACGGCGCCGTCGTCGTCCTCCTCGTCCTCCGTCGCCGTCGCGGCCAGCTCCGTCGCCGTGGCCGACAGCGTCACCGAGCCCCCCACCGGAGTGAACTTGAGCGCGTTCTCGGTGAGGTTGAGGAACACCTGCCGGAGCCGCTCGGCGTCTCCCCAGAGGCGCGGCAGCCCAGCGCTCACCTGGACGCTCAGCGCCACGTTCTTCTTGCGCGCCGCCGGGGCGAGGGTGGAACCTACCTCGTTCAGGGTCTCCGCGATGGACAGCTCGCTCTTGCGCAGGCTCATGGTCCCGCTCTCCAGCTTCGAGAGATCGAGCAGGCCCTTGATGAGCTCGAGGAGCTGCTCACCCTTCTCTTTGATGGTCCCGACGAAATCCCGCTGCTCCCCCGTCAGCTCGCCCGCGAGGCCCTCGTGCAACATCTCGCTGTAGCCGATGATGGAGGTGAGTGGCGTGCGCAGCTCATGCGAGACCGTCGCCAAGAAGTTGCTCTTCAAGCGGTCGAGCTCCTTGAGCCGATCGAAGGCCTCCTGCAGGCTCTGGTTCTTGGCCTGCAGCTCCTTGAAGCTCTCCTTCACGGAGGCCAGGTGCATGTTGCTGGTGAGCAGCGCCTTGTGCCCGGAGAAGAGGATGATCTCCAGGCCGCGGCGCAGGTGGGCCACCACCTGCGTGATGGTCTCCTCCCGGGCGCGGGGCATCTCCGCCAGCAGCGCGAGCGCGCGCGCGGGGTCGAGGTCCGGCTCCGCCAAGAGCAGCTCCGGCGGCACCTCCGCGGGCACCGCGCCCAGGTAAGGCCCAAAGATCACGCGCCCGAGGCGGCGCCCCTCGTACTGGATGGCGCTGACGCGGTAGCTGGCGCCGGTGACGCACGGGTAGCTGACGTCGCCCGCGCCGGGGTCCAGCTGCTTGACGTGATCGACCACGTACTCCAGGGCGGCGCGGGCTCCCCGCAGCGACGCCAGCCAGACGTAGAGGCTCGGCGCCGGGCCCGCCTCCGCCAGGAGCTTGCCGGAGCCGTCGAAGACCTTGAGGGGCACCCCGAACAGCTCATGGTAGCTGGCGGTGAGGTCCACCAAGCTCTCCCTCGGGATGAGCTCCTCCAGGCGCAGGCGAGTGCCCAGCGTCAGCTCTTCCAGGCGCTGCGTGACGTCGCTCACGGCTAGCCTCCCGCCTTCCTGGCGAGCCACCGCTGCCCGAGCACCCCCCCCACGCTGGAGCCCAAGAGCTGCTCGAGCGAGCCCTGGTAACCGAGCTTGCCGGCTACCTCCCGCAGCAGCGCGGCCTCGTCGAAGTCGAACTTTTTGTTGAGGTCATTGGCGGCGTCCAGCGCCGTCCACGTCAGGTAGAGCAGGCCCATGAAGGTCTCCACGACCCCCTCACCCCGGGTCGCGACCGCCAGGTAGACGGGCTCTCGCCCCTGCGCCGCCAGCTCGGCGAGCTCCTCTTCCGAGCGGATGTCCGGCATGTCGCGCTTGTTGAACTGGATGACGAGGGGGAGCTGCTTGAGCTTGAGCCCGCTCTCTTTCACGTTCTGCTTCAGATCCAGGAACGCCGTCGCGTTGTTGGTGGTCTCACTGGTGCGCGAGTCCGCGATGAAGGCGACGCCGTCGGCGCCCTGGACCACCAGCTTGCGCGTGGAGGCGTGGATGACCTGCCCCGGCACGGTGAAGACCTTGAGGCGCACCGACAGGCCGCCCGTACCTTTGAAGGTGAGCGGCAGCAGATCGAAAAACAGCGTCCGGTCATCGCGCGTCTCCAGCGTCATCAGCCGTCCGCTGGACTCCGGGTCCGCCGCCTTGTGCAGCGCCTGCAGGTTCGTGGTCTTGCCGCTCAGCGCCGGGCCATAATAAACGAGCTTGATCGTCAGCTCTCGAGCTACGAAATCTAGCTGCACGGCGACTCCTCAGGTTCCAGACGGGTGCAAAGCGCACGGATCGCGCGAGCATAGCGCAGGCGGGGGGCGGGCTTCAAAGGGAGCTTGCCGGGCGCTCTACGGCGCGCCGCCTCGGCGGGTCCGAAGCTCAGGACTCCGCCGCGACCGGCGCGGCCACGAGGCCCCACCGTCGGCGCGCCGCGGCGATCTCCTGCGTGACCGCGGCGCGGGCCGGACCGCCCGGCAGGGCGCGGCGCTCCACGGCGGCCGCCGGATCCAGCGCGCTGCCTGCCGCCTCCTCGCCGAGCGCAGGATGAGCCGCACGCAGCACGTCCACCGGCAGCTCCCCGAGCTGTAGCCCGCGCTGCTCTGCCTCCCGCACCAGCCCGCCGACCACATGGTGCGCCTGCCGGAAGGGGACCCCCGCCGTCACCAGGTAGTCCGCCAGATCCGTGGCGCAGGTGTGGCCTTGCAGCAGCGCTGCGCGCATCTTCTCTGCTCCGAAGCGCGCGGTGGCGAGCGCCCCGGTGAGCGCCCGCAGTGACAGCAGCGCGCCCTCGAAGGCGTCGAAGATGGGGCGCTTGTCCTCTTGCAGGTCACGGCCGTAGCCGAAGGCCAGGCCCTTCTCCAGCACGAGCAGCGCCGTGAGCGCGCCGATGGCGCGCGCGGACTTGCCTCGCACCAGCTCCGCGACGTCGGGGTTCTTCTTCTGCGGCATCATGCTGCTGCTGGTGGAGAAGGCGTCGCTCAGCGTGAGGAAGCCGTACTCGGCGCTGCTCCACAGCACCACCTCCTCCCCGATGCGCGAGAGGTGCACGCCCAAGATGGCGAGCGCGCTCGCGACCTCCATCAGGAAGTCACGGCTGCTGGTCGCGTCGATGGAATTGCGCATCGGTCCCTCGAAGCCCAGCTCCGCCGCCACGGCGGCGCGCGGCAACGCGAAGCCGGTCCCGGCGACGGCTCCGGCACCGAGCGGGCTCTCGTTGAGCCGGGCGCGCGCGTCCTGCAGCCGCCCGCGATCGCGCCAGAGCAGCTCCTGCCACGCCATGAGGTGATGTGAGAGCCGGCTCGGCTGGGCGCGCTGCAGGTGGGTGTAGGCGGGCATCAGCACCTCCAGCTCGCTCTCTGCGCGGTCGAGCAGCACCTCCGCCAGCGCCGTGAGCGCGTCCAAGGTCTCCTCGCAGCGGCGCCGCGTCCAGAGCCGTAGGTCCGTGGCGACCTGGTCGTTGCGGGAGCGACCGGTGTGCAGCTTGCCCCCCACGGGCCCGACGAGCTGCGTGAGCCGCGCCTCGATGTTCATGTGCACGTCTTCCAGCGCGGGATCCCACTGAAAGTGCCCGGCCTCGATCTCCTGCGCGACCTGCTCCAGGCCCGCCACGAGCGCGTCCGCCTCCTCGGCGCCGAGCACCCCAGCGGTCAGGAGCCCCCGCGCGTGCGCCTGGCTCCCTCGGATGTCTTCTCGCCAGAGCTCCCGGTCGATCTCGACGCTCTGGTTGAGCCGCAGCATCGCGGCGTCGATGTCTTGGGGGAGGCGGCCACCACGGGCGACGGTCATGGCCCCTCCCATAGCACCAAGACCCCGAGCGCGGGCAGCCCCCGCGGCTCAGCCCACGTCCGCCCGCAACCCCTCCAGCGCCTCCCCCAAGGCGGCGAGCTGCGCTCGCTGCTCGGCCACCTCCTCCAGGAGACGCGCGCGGCTGACCCCCGCCGCGGCGCGCTCGGCCTCCACCGTGCGCAGCACCTCCAGCAGCTCCTGGAACAGCTCCTCCCCGACGGTGACCACCCACTCCTCCAGGCGCGCCGCGAAGGTGTCGACCAGCTCGTCGAGCTTGGGGGCCACCTTGGACGCCGCGTCCCTCAGCGCCGCCGGCGCCAGCTCGAGCGCGCGCTCTCGCGTCGCCGCGTCCGCGCGCCGCTTGCTCCAGAGCGCGAGCACGGGCGCCGCGACGAGCAGGGCACCCCCCAGCATGGCGTTGAACAGCACCGTGAGCAGCCCCGCCGACAACATGGCGAGCACCCCGACGTCGTACGCGAAGGTGTCGATCTCGACGCTGGGCGTCGCCAGATCTCCTCGCATCTCCTCGCCGGCGCGCTGACCGGCGCTCTGCGCGTCCGCCTGCATCAAGGTCAGCATCCGCTCCGCCAGGGCGGTGAGCGCCGCCGAGATCTCCTGCGTCTCCGCCGCGGCCCACTCCCCAAAGGCCTGGTTCAGGAAGGCGCCCAGGTGAAGCCGCACGTCCTCCCCGGACTGCTCCGCGAGCAGCGCGGGGAGCCGCGCCACCAGATCCTGCACGAAGCGCTCTAGATCCCGCCGCGCCCACGCCTTGATGGCGCTGGCCTCCTCCCGCAGCAGGAGCCGGCGCTCGGCGACGGCGCCGGCGTTGCGGGCCAGATCCGCCTCCAGCAGCTCGATGCGGGACCGGAGCTGCGTCGCCTCCAGCTCGAGCGCTCGGCGTCGCGCCTCCACGCTGCGCGTCAACACCGAGTGCGCCGCCCTCCCGGCGTCCAGCGCGTTGATGAGCAACAGCCGACCGCGCTCCTCCGCCAGAAACCGGAGCAAGTGCGCCTCCAGCTCTGGCAGCCCGCTCTCCGCCCGCGCTCCGTGCAGGGCGCGCTCCGCGCTCACGGCGAAGACCTGCGGCGCCGGCACCAGCTCCTCGAGGCGCGCGCGGATCCACGGCAAGGCCTGCGCTCTCTCCTCGCTCGTCCACAGATCCGCCTTGGCCACCACGAACACTATCTTGTCGCGCGAGCGCGCCAGGAGCTGCTCTTGCAAGAACTGCCGCTCGCTGTCCTTCACGGGCTGCCCGGCGTCCAAGACGAACAGCACCGCGTCCGCGCGCGGGACGTAGTCGAAGGTGATCTCGGCGCGCGTGAGCGACAGATCATTGACCCCAGGGGTGTCCACCAACACCACACCCTCGCGCAGCAGCGGCGAGGGCACGCCCACCTCGAGGTAACGGAGCGCCTCCGACCGCGCCGCGCCGCCCTCCGTCTCCGTAGCGTAGCGGGCCAGCTCCGCCAGCGGCACCTCCACCTCCTCACCGCTCACCTGGACGGCCTTCGCCCGAGGCTGCTCCTCATGGACGAGGTGATGGATGGCCGCCGTGGTGGGCGTCACCCCCACGGGGAGCACCTGCTGCCCGAGCAAGGCGTTCACGAAGCTCGATTTCCCGTGGTTGAACTCACCCACGACCACGAGGTGAAAGCGCCCTCGGCGGAGCCGCTCCACGCCGTCGCGCGCCAGCGATGCCGCCGTCGCGCCGGCACCCAAGCGGCGCGCCAGCCGCTCCAGCTCCTCGAGCGTACCCGCCGCTCGCTCCACTCGCTCCCGATGTCGTTCCAGCATGTCAGCCTAGCACCTTGATGTACCCGTGAACCTCGTCATCCACGTCTTCTAGGCTCCGCCCCCCCTCCCCGAGCCCGGCGCGGCGGCGGAACAGCTCGCTCTGCCCGAAGGCCCGCAGGGCCCTCACGCGCTTCGGCAAGAAGGGGTGCAGCTCCAGCAGCTCCAGGTAGCGCCCCACGCTGCGCTGGAGCTGCTCGGTCTGCGCTAGAAACTCCTCCACGTTGAGCTCCGCGTACAGCCTCTGTGAGCCCAGCGCCAGCTTCGTGAGCGCGCGCAGCGAGGCGTCCAGATCTCCCGAGCACAGCGCACCAGCGCGGTCACAGGTGACCTCCGCGCGGCGTGACCAAGCGCGGAGCCCCAAGGTGGCAGGCAAGCTCACGGTGCGGGTGACGGCGCCGGCGGCCCGCGTGAGCATGTGCAGCGCGGTGAGGTACACCACGTGGTCGTTGTGGATGTGCCCGCACTCGTGGCCGAGCACGCTCAGCAGCTCCGCGTCCGTCAGGTGATCGATGAGCGCGGAGTGCACCAGGATGAAGCTATTTTCCCGCGTCCCGAAGGTAGCGGCGTTGAGCGTGGGGCTCGAGACCACGTAGGTGGTGGGCACGGGGATGCCGAGCCGCGCGGCGCAGCGCTGGGTCAGCGCCGCCACCCGCGGGAACTGGCGTGGCCCCACCTGCACCGCCCGTCCGAGCAGCCGGGCGCGCTCCACCTGCTGAAAGACCCGCACCGCGCTCGCCACCGCCAGCTCCACGGCGCGCGCGCGCTCGAAGGCGCGGCGCAGCGCGCGATCCGCCGGGTAAGCGTAAGCGTGCGCTGACTCCGTGGGCGCGCGACGCTGCTGCTCGACGGCCTGCCGCTCCACGAAGGCCTTGAAATCGATGTCAGCGAGCCGAGCCATAGCCGTACCTTCCGCGCCGCGGACGGAGCTTCGCACGGAGCGCACCGGGCCGCACCCCCCTCGCGCGGGAGCTTCACCCGCACGAATAGCGGCGCTGGAACCAGCGCCGCAGCGCCTCCATCTCGCGCCGCTGCGCGGGTGGTGCCCGACGCGCACACGCCCGCGCCTCCTCGGAGCCCTCTCGCGCACCCCAGCGCAGCTCCGGACAGTCGTTCGGGTTGTAGGCCATCTCGAAGGCCTCCCGCCGCGCCAAGAGCTCCGAGAGGCTCAGGGGCTGCGCGCCGCCGTCGCTGCGCCGATAGCTGATGCTCAGCGCTCGCGCCTGCGCCTCGAGCTGCTCCCTGAGGGAGCGCTCGAGCGCCATCGCCTCCGCCGCCGGCAACCCCAGCGCCGCCTCCTTCGCGAAATCGAGCAGCGCGTCCATGCCGACGAGCAGGCGCATGTCTCGGCACGGCGTGGAGTAGGCTTCCCAAGGACCGCTGGCGTGAAAGATGCCACGCCCCGAGGGCATGGCGATGACCTCGCCGCGCGCCTCCACCAGCCACTCCTGCGCGAGCTGCACCTCGCGCACCCGCCGCTGCAGCTGGCGGTGCAGCGCGCTCACCAGCTCCTGCTGGGCCTGCTCCGGCGGCAGCGGCCGGGGGTTGAGCAGGCGCTCCATGGTCGCGTAGAACACCGTGGCGGGGAGCGTGGCTTGGGCGAGCGAGAAGCTCGGGAGTCCGGGCGCCTGCGCCAGCTCGAGGTTACTCAGCGGGCGGAGGCGCTCGCCATCACGCAGCAGCGGCCGAAACGCCTTGAAGCCGAAGCCCCCGACGCTGCCCGTCCGAGAGAAGAGGAAGTTGCCCCGCCAGTAGCGACGAATCCCCACCGTCCCGTCCGGCTGGGCGTCCACGGCGTAGAGCCGGCCCGGCTGCTCACCCTGGGGCACCCAGCGCACGAGCGTCAGCGTGTGCCCATAGGGATCGGAGAACACGACGCCCGGGCGCAGCGCGGCCCGCGTCAGCTCCACGGGGTAGAGGTCGCTTTGCTCCGCGCCCAGGGGCGTGCGCAGCGAGCGCGCGTGGATCTCGTCCTTGAGCTGGCTCAGGTAGTCCGCGAAGCGCGCGCTCGCCGAGCGCTCTACCCGAGGTCCCGCCGTGTCCGCGCCCTCCCCAGGCGCCTCCGACGGCGCCGCGGCCACGCCCTCCCCTGGCGCCTCCGGCGCCGCCGACGCCGAGCCCGGGGGCTCGACCGGCTCCCCCTGCGGGGCTCGGTGACTCGCGAGCAGCCCGCACTCGGGGCGGCCGCGTGCGTCGACGCGGCGACAGCGCCGGTACGCGAAGGGCAGCCCCAGCTTCCACGCAAAGTACGCTCGCAGGAAGTACGGCTGGTCCGCGCAGTCCGGGAGCAACCGGGGGCCTCCGGGCCCGTCCTCCCCGAGCCCCAGGTGATCGTGGAGCAGGTTGCGCCGCTCGTCGCGCGTGACGGCGTCGAGCCCGTGCCAGGTGGTCCCCTCCGGCGCGTCGAAGAGGTGCTCGACGAAGGCGGAGTAGAGCTCCTCGGTGTGGACCGACCACGCGCGCTCGTCGCGCCAGACGAGCTCGCCCTCGAGCGCGTCGGGGCGCGGCGCGCCTTCATGGATGTCCACGCGCTGACACCCCACACGCCTGCCCGCGCGGTGCAGCTCGAGCCTGAGCTCTCCAGCGACCGCCGGCCGGTGCTGGAACACGCGCCACGCAGGCGCCGCCCCCGCGCTGGCGTGCGCGAGCTCCGGCAGCGGCTCACCGGCGATGAACGGCTGCGCGTCCTCGAGCGCGCTCGCGGCGGTGAGCCAGACGCGCAGGGGCCGCCCGACCCTCGGGGCGCGCGGGCTGACGAAGAAGCCGACCGACTCCGGCCAGACGCACGCCGGTCCCGACGGCGGACCGAGGCGCAGCTTGCGGCGCGCGCGGGTCGCCCAGGCCTGCCCCAGCTCCTGCGCGGCCGCGTCGATGACCTGCGCCGCCTCGGCGCGGGCGCCTCGGCGCCCCAGCGCGCCGAGGCGCCGCCCGAGCTCCTCGCGCAGCAGCTCGCGCTC
>CAUJEM010000090.1 GCA_963169915.1 Myxococcota bacterium | reverse complement strand
TGCTCGAGGCCCCCGGCCATCGCGTCACCCGCGAGTACTACATCAACGACTTCGGCAACCAGGTGCGGCTGCTCGGCGTCTCCGTCCTGGCGGCGGCGCGCGGCGAGCCGCCCCCGGAGGGGGGCTACGGCGGGGAGTACGTGGACGCGCTCGCGACCTACCTGAAGCAGGAGCAGCCGGAGCTGCTCGGGCCACGCCCCGACGCGGCGCCCGGCGCGAGGGACGAGCTCGTCCGCGCGTGCATCACGCTGATGCTGCTGGGCGTCCCTGGGACGGAGCTGGCCGGGATCCGCCCCGTGCTGACCAAGCTGGGCATCGATTTCGACGTCTTCTCCAGTGAGGAGGCCCTGCACCGCTGGGGCCGCGTCGACATGGCGCTGCGGCGCTTGCAGGCGCGGGGGCTCGTCAAGGCGCAGGCGGACGGCTCGGTCGTGTTCATCACGGGCGAGGAGGACGACAAGGACCGCGTGGTGCGCAAGCGGGACGGCGCCACCACCTACTTCGCGAGTGACATCGCCTACCACGACGACAAGTACGAGCGCGGCTTCGAGCACTGCATCGACGTGTGGGGTGCGGACCACCACGGCTACATCGCCCGGCTCCGCGCCGCGGTGGAGGCCATGGGCCGGGACGCCGCGCGCTTCGAGGTGCTGCTCTATCAGCTCGTCAAGCTGGTGCGCAACGGCGAGATCGTGAAGATGGGCAAGCGGCGCGGCACCCTCATCACCTTGCAAGAGGTAGCCGAAGAGATCGACGAGGCGACGGGCAACCCGAGCGCAGGCCGAGATGCGCTGCGCTTCTTCTTCCTGATGCGCAAGAGCGACTCTCCCATCACGCTCGACGTGGAGCTGGCCAAGCGCCAAGAGGCAGAGAACCCGGTCTTTTACGTGCAGTACGGGCACGCGCGTCTGTGCGCCATCGGGCGCCGCGCGCGCGAGCAGTTCCAGCTCACGGCGCCGCGCTTCGAGGCGCGCCACCTCGCGCGGCTCTCCCATCCCCTCGAGCGCGCGCTGATCGCGGAGCTGGGGCGGTATCCGAGGGTGGTGAGCGCGGCGGCGGAGGAGCGGGACCCGCAGAAGATCGTGGCCTACGTGCAGGGGCTCGCGCAGGACTTTCAGAGCTACTACACGCAGCTCAAGCTGGAGGGGGACGCCATCTTGCCGCGCGCCAAGGACCAGACCGAGGGCTGGCAAGAGCGGTGGGATCGCGAGAAGTCTCTGGCGCGGCTCGCCTGGGTGGAGGCGCTGCGGACCGTGTACGCCAGCGCGCTCGGGCTGCTGGGCATCGAGGCGCCAGAGCGCATGAGCCGCGCAGAAGCGGATGAGGCCCTACAAGTCGTGACGGAGCAGTGAGATGTCCATGGAGCGCGTGAACGTCCGAAATCTGGATCAGATCCAAGAGCACGAGGGGCGGCCCGTGCTGGGGCGCTTCGGTAGCCTGCTGCTGCTGTCGGTGGCGGGCGCGGCGATCGCCACCGCGGCGTTGATTGGGCTGCGCCGGGGGGGAGGCCCCGCTCAGTCGGAGGCCGATCCGCTGGCGGAGCTGGTGGCCGAGCAGCGCCAGCGCGGCCCCGCCTCGCCGGACAAGCTCGTCGACCAAGACGTCAGCTTCCCCGCGATCTTGTCGGACAAGGAGACCCCGCCCACGGCGCTCGCCGCGGTGCGGGACGAGCGTAACCGGCTCGTCCCGCGCGCCGAGCAGACGCCCACGGAGCCGTTGGTGGGGCCGCCTCCGGCGGGCGACAGCCTGCCGGTGGTCCCGCTGCCGGCGGGCGCGCTGCTCGACGCCACCAGCGTGACGACCCAGCCGCGGGACTCTTTGACGGGGATGGCCGCGCAGGCCGCCAAGCTGCCGGACGAGGCCGCGCTGGCGCCCTCGGGGATGGACGGCGGCTATCAGATCCAGGTCGCGAGCTTCAAGCGCCAGGATGAGGCCGAGGCCTTCGTGCAAGACCTCCGCAAGCGCGGGCATCGCGCGTTTCGACAGGCGGCGTACGTCGCCGACCGTGGGCTGTGGCACCGCGTGCGGATCGGTCCCTTTCGGACCCGCTACGAGGCCAATGAGTACCGCAAGAAGTTCGAGCAGACCGAGCGCATGAGCCCCTTCGTCATCGACCCGGACAAGGTGAAGCAAGCCGAGGAGGTCCGTGCCGCGAAGCTGGCGGCCAGGATTCGGAAGTATGGCCGAGAGTGACCGCGCCCGCCCGGCGTTGGTGCGCTTCGGCGTCGCGATGGAGCGGGAGCTGCTCGGCCGCTTCGACGCGCTGCTCGAGAGCCGAGGCTTCCTCAACCGATCGGAGGCGCTGCGTGACCTGGTGCGGCGTGAGCTGGATGACGACGCCTGGGCGAAGGGCGGCGCGACGGTCGCGACCATCACCCTCGTCTACGATCACCACGTCCGGGAGCTGAGCGACCGGCTGACGGAGATCCAGCACGACTACGGCGACGACATCGTCTCCGCGCTGCACGTCCACCTCGACCACCACCACTGCCTGGAGGTCATCGCGGCGCGTGGGGAGGCGAGCACGCTCAAGCAGCTCGCCGACCGGCTCATCGGGACCAAGGGCGTGCTCTCCGGCCACGTCGCGGCCGCCGTCGTCCCGAGCGCCGTCACGGCGCGCGCGCGTGGCGGTCACGGCCACGGCTGAGCCAGGCTCCACGGTCGCGGGCTGGCGCGCCCCCGGGCGAGCGGCTAAGGGGCTCCTTGGTATGTGGCATCGCTGGCTCCCTGGGCTCTCGGCCGGCCTCGTCGCGCTCGGCTGCGCCACCTCGGCGAGCGACTGGGCGCAGGAGCGAGAGGCGGGGGCGGGTGGCGCGGGCGCTGCCGGTCGCGAGGGCGGCGGCGCTGGAGGTGTGGCGGGGGCGAGCGGCGCTGGAGGCTTGGCCGGCGGCGCGGCGGGGGAGGGCGGCGCGGCGGGGCACGGGGGGGTGGGATCCACGCGGTACCCCCCGCGTCGCGCGCTGTCGCCCATCACCGGCTGGGTCGCCGAGCGGCTGCGCGCGGTGGCAGCGCGCAGCGCCACCAGCCGGCCCGAGGTGTTCATGAAGGTCGGCGCCTCGGGGACGGTGAGCCCGAATTTCTTGAGCTGCTTCGACGGGGACGGCGTCGATCTGGCCGAGCATGCCTCGCTGGCGCCCACCATCAACGCGTTTCGTGCGCCCCTCGCCGCCGGCAGCTCGTCCTTCGCGCGGGTCAGCCTCGCCGCGAAGGTCGGTGAGAGCGCGGGGTGGCCGCTGAGCGGAGAGCCCACGCCGCTCGCGCAGGAGCTGGCCGCGCTCCAGCCGCGCTTCGCCTTCGTCAACTTCGGGACGAACGACATGCGCCAGGGCAGCTCCTTCGCCAGCGCCGCCTACCCCTTCTTCGACAACCTGGCGCGGCTGCTCGACACCATGCTGGACGCCGGCGTCGTGCCGTTGGTCACCGGGCTGAACCCCAGCGCGGACGCGGAGGTGGCGCGCTGGGTGCCCCTCTACGACGCCGTCACCCGCGGGCTGGCGGAGTCACGGCAGATCCCGTATCTCAGCCTGTACGAGGCCCTGCGCGCGCTGCCGTCACAGGGCCTCGCCGCCGACGGCATCCACAACGACGTCCTCATGATCGGCGGCCAGGCGCGGGCCTGCGACCTCCGGGCGGAGGGCCTGCGCTACGGCTACAACCAGCGCAACCTCCTGAGCGTCCAGCAGCTCGATGTCGTCCATCGCGTCACCGTGGGCGGGGAGCGCGCTCCGGACGCGGAGCCCCCCGCGCTCGAGGGTGAGGGCACGCGGGACGCCCCGTGGCTCATCGAGGAGCTGCCCTTCGTCCACGCCTCCACCACCCAAGGCGCCCCCACGCGCGCCATCGACGCCTACCCTGGCTGCTCGGCGACGCAAGACGAGTCCGGGCCGGAGCGCTGGTATCGGCTGCAGCTGACCGCCGCCACGCCGCTCCGGCTCATGGTGCTCGATCGCAGCGCCGTGGACGTCGACGTCCACCTGCTCTCCGGGGGCCTCACCGGCGCCGCCTGCGTCGAGCGCAACGATCGCGTGGTCGATCGCGTCGTCCCGGCCGGGACGCACCACGTCGTCGTCGACACCTTCGTCACCTCCGCGGGGGAGCAGGTGGGTGACTACCTGCTCGTCGTCGTCCCGTGCGAGCCGGGCGACGCGGACTGCGGCTGAGGCGCCGCCTCCAGCGGGGCCCGCGGCCGCCGCGCCCGCGCGCGTCAGCTCTTGCCGGCCTTCTTGCGCGCCATCTGCTGCCGCACCGCCGTCTGGACGGCGCCGGTGACGTTCTTGCTGAGGCTCAGCTTCTTGAGATCCACGTCGCGCAGGTGAGGGACCATGCGGGTCGCGAAGCTGAGGGGTGTCCTCGGGTTGCTCACGAGGTTGAGCTTGACCTGATAGCTGCGCGTAAACTCGCGGTTCATCGCGATGAGGCGCAGCACCTCTTCGCTCACGGCGCGGCTGCTGCTCACCATCGCGGCCTCGTTCTCCCGCATGAGCGGGCTCTTGACGGCGGCTGCGGCGACCAGACGGTTCGGATCCCGCACGAGGAGCATGCGCTCGGAGGCCGTCCCCAGCGTGGCCTTGCGGATCTTCTGCGTGATGGTCATCTGGGCAATCTGTGCGTGGATGGGGAGGAACTTCTGGCGGACGGTCTCCTCTCCGTCCTCGTTGACGTCGTGGGTGTCCTCGAGCTCCGGCCCCGCGTGCTCGAGGGCGATGGCGGCCGTGGTGACCTCTTGGAAGAGCTGATCGTCGAAGGTCGGCTCCTGCTGCGCCTCGACGATCAGCTCGCCCGTGATGGCCGCCGCCGCCTCGTCGAAGGCGGGTAGATCGAGGGTGAGCCCGTTGCGCACCGCCAGGTCGATCAAGCGGTCCGCGGTGGACATCCGGACGCTGCGGTTGAGATAGAGCTTCTCGATGACCTTGGGGTGCTCGAGCAGGCGCTGCTCATTGGTGGCGATGAGCTCTCCGCGGCGCTCGTCCGCCCGCTCCGCGAGCAGCTCGAGCGCCTCCCCGCTCAGCTGAGGCTGGCGCAGGAGCTGCTCCACGAGCTCCGCGTCCAGCGCGTAGTGGCGGGCGAGGTGGAGGGTCGCGCGAGGGGCGAGCGTCGCGGTGAGCGCGCCGCTGAGCACCGGGGCCGGGAGCCCAGCCAGCGTCTGAGTCGCCTGGCGCGCGAGGCCGCCGTCCTCGCCGTCGGCCAGGAGGGCCAGCAGCAAGAGCAGGTCCGCGGGCCGCGCGCCGGGCACGACGCCCCGCGCCGCCATCAGCCGGAGCTGCGGCGGCGCCTCCGGCGAGAGCACGCGACGCAGCGGGGGCGGGAGCTGGCTGAGTTCTTCGTCGGCGATCATGGCCCAGGACGTTTTCCATGGCCTGCTCGGGAAAGTAAAGCCGCCGTGGCGGCGCCCTGGCCCGCGGCGGCCCAGTGGACGAGCGGGCGGTTTGAGTTTACGGTTCAGGAACGCTGGAGAGCCTTCGCGTGTGGCACGCGGGGCCCGCTCGGGCGGAGAGGAAACCGCATGGGAATCATGGATTTCGTCAAGGGCAGCGTTCAAGAGATGATGATCGCGCGGCCGGATGTCCACAAGGACAAGGTCGTGTACAAGCACCCCGATCAGAACGTGCCGTTTTGGAGCCAGCTGACGGTCGACTCCGACGAAGTGGCGCTGTTCTTCAAGGACGGGCAGTACGTGGGCGCCTTGGGCCCGGGGCGCCACACCCTCCAGACGCAGAACATCCCGTTCCTCAACAACTTCATCAACACCTTCACCGGGGGCAACGTCTTCATCGCGGAGATCTTCTTCGTCAGCTCCCAGCCCCAGTACAATCAGGGCTTCGGTGGGCCCATCGGCTCCATGCGGGATCCGGAGCTGGACATCCGCGTCAACCCCCGCGCCTTCGGGAAGTACTCGTACCGGGTCGTCGACCCCGTCAAGTTCGTGGTCGGCTTCATGAAGCAGTCCGGCTCGACGGATCCGGACGCCGCCATGCAGTGGGTCCGAGATCAGCTCATGATGGGCGTCCGCGACACCCTCACGCGCATGATCAAGAGCGGCGAGATCACGCTCATGGATCTAGGGATGGCGGGGACGGCCGTCGCGCGCGCCATCGTGCGAGACTGCCCGGATCTGCAGACCGTGGGCGTGCAGGTGCTGGAGGTCGTCAACCCCCAGTTCAACCTGGACGAGGCGGACCAGAAGCGCATCGACGAATTCCAAGATCAGATCGTTCAAGCGAAGATCGAGGCGCGCAAGGCCAAGATCGCGATCTCCCAAGCTGAGGCGCAGGCGGCGCAGCGGCAGTACCAGCTCGATCAGGACTACGCCAATCAGCAGCGCTACGTGAGCAACATGGATATGAACCGCTACCAGCAGTACGCTGGGGCGCAGGCCATGATGGGCATGGGGCAGGGCATGGCCCAGGGCGGTGGCGAGAACGCCGGCGTCATGGGAGCTCAGGTGGCGGCGGGGATGGGGCTCGGCATGGGCATGATGTACGGGCAGCGCCCGTACCCGGGCCCCGGCTACGGGGCGCCGCCGCCCGGCTACGGCGCTCCGCCCGGCTACCCGCCGCCCGGCTATGGTGGCGCTCCGCCCGGCTACCCGCCGCCCGGCTATGGTGCGCCGCCGCCCGGCCCGGGTCCCGAGGGCGCAGCGGCGCCGGGCGCTGGCCCCGCGTGTGGCAAGTGCTCGTCCCCCAACGCCCCCGGCGCGAAGTTCTGTGCCAACTGTGGCACGGCCTTGGGCTGAGGTGATGCGCGGCGGCAGCGAGGGGGCGCTGCCGCCCTTCGAGGAGAATCGGTGGTAAGCCAAGGCACCGCGCTCCTCTATGGGACCGCTGGGAGCACCCCGAGCGGTCGCCAGCGCTGCCCGGAGTGTCACCAGGGCTTCACGAGCCCGTCGGCGCAGTACTGCCCCTTCGACGGCAGCAAGCTCGAGCCGGACCCCACGCGGGTGGCCGATCCCATGCTGGGCGTGGTGGTGGACGGCCGCTATGAGATCATGACGCTCCTCGGCGAGGGCGGGATGGGGCGAGTGTACCGAGCCCGGCACCGCGCGCTCGGCAAGGAGTTCGCACTCAAGGTGCTACGCACGGAGCTCGCGAACGAGGCCGCCGTGCCCGAGCGCTTCCTACGGGAGGCGCGCGCCGCGGCCGCCATTTCGCACCCGAGTGTGGTGAAGATCACTGATTTTGGCGTGTTCCCCGACGGCGCGCCGTACTTCGTGATGGAGCTGCTGGAGGGCCGGAGCCTCGCGGCCCTGCTCAGGCAGCGGGGTGCCCTCCCGGCAGCGCTGGCCGCGCGTCTCAGCGCGGAGATCGCCAAGGCCTTGAGCGCCGCGCACGACGCGGGGGTCGTGCACCGTGATCTGAAGTCGGAGAACATCCACCTGGGCGGCGAAGGGCCTCAAGACTACACGGTCAAGGTCCTTGATTTTGGGCTGGCCAAGGTCGCCGGCAGCAGCCGCCTGACGCGTCAAGGGATGGTGTTCGGGACGCCGTACTACATGAGCCCGGAGCAGGCCATGGGCGAGACGGTGGACGCGCGCAGCGACGTCTACTCGCTCGGGATCATCATGTACGAGATGTTCACGGGGCGGCTCCCGTTCGTCGCGGACACCTTCATGGGCGTGCTCACCCAGCACCTGCGCGTGGCTCCCAAGCCCCCCAGCACCATGGTGGATCCGAGCTTGGCGCCGCTGGTGGGTGCCTACGAGCCCATCTTGTTGCGGTGCCTCGCCAAGCGCCCCGAAGAGCGCTTTCAGTCCATGGCGGAGCTGCTGGGGGCCCTGGAGTCCACGCTGGGCCACCCGGGCGCGGGCTCGGCCGGCGGGCGCCAGGGGGCCTCACCGCTGGGCGCGGCGCGCTCGAGCGCAGCGGCGCAGCGCTCGAAGGTGCCGATGGTCCTGCTGGGGCTCGGGGTGCTCCTGGGGGGGCTGGGGATGGTGGCGGGCGCGCTCGTCTGGGCGCGGAGCCGCGGCACCTCGGTCGGGGTCGACGCGGCGGGCTCGGGCGCGCTGGCGTCGGCCCAGGGGGAGCCTCTCGCCAGCGCGCTCGCAGAGAGCCCGGCGCGCGCCGCCCCCTCGGCGCTGGCGACCGAGCCACCGCCTCCCCCGCAGGGGCTACCGGCCGAGAGCGCTCGGAGCGCGGCGCGGGCCCCCCCCCCGGCCCCCCCCCGCGCCCCCGGGCCCCCCGGCCCCCCCCCCCCCCCCCCCCCCCGCCCCCCCCCCCC
>CAUJEM010000089.1 GCA_963169915.1 Myxococcota bacterium | reverse complement strand
CCTCGGCGATGCTGGCGTGGATGAGCTGGGGGCGCAGGCGCCGCAGGTGCGCGAGCAGCGCCAGGGTGCTCCGCCAGCTCCGCACCGAGGGCGTCACCCCGAGCTCATGGACGGGGACGCCAGCCTCGCGAATCTGCGCGGCGGCCGCCCCTGCGCGGTGGAAGGTCGTGACGTGGAGATCCCAGCGGCTGCGGTCGAGCTCCTGCGCGGCGATGACGACCAGAGACTCCGTGCCACCGAAGTCGAGTTCAGGGAGGAGCCGGAGCAGTCGAGGCCGCGTCATGCGTGGATGGAGAGACGAGGGGTGGGTGAGCGGGGCGAAGCCAGCGGCCACCGCCGCGCCCCCCGGGTGGGGTGCGACGGCGCCCAGGTCACGGGGTGGTGAGCGTCGCCCCGAGGCGCCGCGGGAGACCTACTGCCAGAGCGGATCGACGTTGGGGACGACGAACTGCTGGATGCGGCTGGGCGCGAGCTGCGTCCAGTCTGCGCCCGGCGCGGCGGACGTGAAGGAGATCACCGCCGCGTCCGCGGGGCCCGTGATGGTCACCGGAGTGAGCGTGGGGGAGCTGGTGAGCGGGGCGAAGGGGATGGGCGCGCTCGCGCTCTTCTCGATGAGCGAGACGAGGAAGCTGCGCTGCAGCTCCGGATCGCTGGCGGCGCGGTCGAAGACGTACACCTGGGTGACGCCGCTCGGCGGCGTCATGCACGACGGCTGACAGCCCGCGCTGCGCAGCAGGTTGCTGGCGCTGGAGAGGTAGGCCACGAGGCGGCCGTCCCGGGAGAGCGCCGGCTGCACCCGGGCGGCTGGCGCGTTGGCGACCGCGCCGGTGGGCGAGACGTCCACCATCTTGAGCGTGCCGTGGGCGCCTTCGGCGAAGTCCCTGACATACAGGTGCCATTGACCCAGCGGGCTGGGGGGGCTGCTCACGATGGGGGTGGTGGTGTTCGAGGCCGTGCACAGGAAGGCGACGGTGGAGTCGTTGAGCGAGAGGGCGGCCCGCTCACAGTGCGTGGCGTTGCCCGTGGCCGCGCCGGTGCTCTGGAGGCTGAGCTTGCGCACGTAGGCGCTGCCGCCGCCGGCGGCCTGGCGGTCATACGCGAAGACGTCGTAGTTGGCGTAGTCCGAGGTGGACAGCAGGTTCGTGGAGCGGCTGTCGAAGAGCACGTAGCGACCGTCCGACGACAGGGAGACGTTGAACTGATCTTGGTTGGGCCAGGGGGCGCTGGGTGAGTTGGGGTCTTTCCCGGTGGGGACGTTGGCGCGCGCGACCTGCTGGGTGCCCACGTCGTAGACGTAGGCGTCCCAGAGCGGTCGTGAGCCGGGGCGCCCCGCGACGAGGTTGCTGGCGCGGCTGAGGAAGGCCACCGCCGTCTTGCTGGTGCCTGCCACTGTCCCCCAGACGGAGTCCCCCGTGCCGCCGACGTTGGGGTTGCCTGGGATGTGACTGACGAGGGTGGTGGTGTTGGCGTTGAAGTCCCGCAGGTAGACCTGACTACCGCTGGTGGTGAACCCGAAGTTGCAGGTGGACTCGAAGGCGACGACGCTGCCGTCTGCGGAGATGGTGGGGCGCCAGGAGTTGCACCCCGAGGGGACCGCGCCGCCCGTGGCGACGCTGACGATGTCGATGGCACCCGTCTGGAGGTCCTTACGGTAAAGCGCGGTTCCGTTGGTGCTTTGGCCGGCGACGACGTTCCGCGCCGTCGTAGAGAAGACGACATAGCGGCCGTCGTCCGAGGCGGCGGCGGTGAAGTTGACGTCGCTCACCAGGGCGCCCCCGGGCGCCGTGTAGTACGGGGCCGCGTCCAGGGTGTTGTTCGTGGTGCTGGCGCGCACGGTGGGGCGCGCCAGCGCGCCGCGCACGATGGCCTTGAACTTGAAGGTGATGGTGGGGTTCGGCGAGCTGCCGGTGAAGACCCACTGGCGCCGCGGGCCGTTGCCCACTGGGGTGCTGCGCTCGAGCGTGCCATAGCGCCAGAGGCCGTTGCCGACGCCGCTCACGCCGAACAGGGCGTCCGGCGTGGCGGTGTGGAGGTTGGCCCCCGGCGCGGCGACCTGCACCGAGGTGGTGCTGCCGGTGGGCGTCAGCTCCGTGATCTCCACGTAGGCGCGGCTGAGCACCTGATCCGGGAACATGTTGCGCAGCGCGATGTCCGCGCACACGCCCTGCGCCGGCTGAACGCCGCAGCCCTCGGCCGGCCAGGTGCCGCCCGGGACGGTGACGAGGGCTTGCTGCTCGAGCGCGATGACGTTGGGCTGGGTCGCGTGGTTGCCTGGGGCGAAGCTCTTCGAGGGGATCTCTCCGAGCAGCGGCTGCGCGCTCGTGCCGAGCTCCTCCTCCGCGACGCTGAGCTCGAGCCCGGGGAGCTTCCGGGTGAGCGAGAAGCTCGTGCCGTCGAAGCTGCCCTCGAACTCCATCAGGACGCCCAGCCCCTGGGGCTCCGAGGCCTCGCCGCCTTGCTCCCCCGTCCCTTCATCTGCTGCGCCGCAAGCGACGGTGCCCAGCGTGGCGCCCACCACCAGCGTGAGTGTTCCCAACCAAGACAGTGAGGTGCGCGTGCTCGACATGGGTCCCTGCGTCCTTCCTTACCGAGAGCTCAGTGGCGTGCTGGCTTCGTTGCCACCACCGGCCCGATCTGTTCATTCTACCAAAAGGCGCTCCCGCAAGCCACCTCCGGGCCCGGGCCGCCGCTCGACAGGGGGAGTGTGGGTCATCTTGGTCAGCTTGGAAAGCGGCTGAGATCTGGGAGCACCCCCTCGTGGAGCGGGACGCGGTGGGCCGCCGCTCGACTGGCCAGGTGGCCCAGGAGCTGAAGCTGGGCTGCGCGGGTAGGGGGCGGGTCCAGCCCGACGAGGGCGCTCGGGGGCAGCAGCTCCACCAGGGCTTCACTGGGCGACAAGGGCGTGTGGGCCGGGCGCGGCGCGGCCCCCGGACTGGCCGGCACCCGGCGCGGGAAGGCCAAGGCCGTGACCGGCGCGCTGGGCGCGAGCCGCCCGCCTGGCACCTGCGCGCGCGGGAACGCCCACTTCGGCGGGAGGCTGGCGAGGGGGCGGCCTCGCCGGACGTCCAGCTCGAGCGCAGCCGCCGCGAAGGCTCCGACGTGCAGCTCGCGTGGCCAAGGGTGGGCCACCACGCCAGCGGGCTCGTGGCGCAGAAAGCAGGTGTCGTCGCTCACGAGGGCGGCGCCCTGCCGGCACCAGGCCAAGGCCAGGGTGCTCTTGCCGGCGCCGGAGGGCCCGGGCACGAGCACCCCGCCGAGGCCCGGGACGCTGACGCAGGCGGCGTGGATGTGGTAGGCGCCGTGCTCCCTGAGCGCAAGAGCGAGCGCCATGGGCAGCAGCGCGCCGGCCACGATGGAGGGGCGGCTGTCCGGGTGTAGGCACAAGGAGACGGCCTGGGCGCTGACGCTGGCGCGCGACCGCCCGTCCCAGAGCTCCCAGCCCTGCGCCGAGCGGTAGGCACGGACCACGTCGAAGTGACACGTCCAGGTGAGCCCCTCGAGCTCCGGGGAGGGCGAGGGCAGCGTGGACTCCCGGAGCTCGAGCCGGAGCAGGCTGGAGAGCGCGCTCGGTGGTAGGTCGCGCAGGAGCGCCTCGCTCAGCGGTCCCGTCCACGAGGCCTCGAGCCCGAAGCCGGCCAGCTCGATCCGCCGCGCTTGCGTCATGGAGCGCTGCGGGTGACGAGCCCCTCGGCCAGGAGCCGCGCCAAGAGCGCTTGGACGTCTCGCGCTGCCGTCTCCGCGTCGACCTCGAACTGAGCGCGGAGCGCGTGGCTGAGCTGCTCCGCCGTGGCGGGGGCGTCGCTCAGCGCCTGCCAGAGCAGGGCGCTGGTGGGGTTGAGCGTGAAGTAGAGCTTGGTGCCGAGCTGGAGCAGCACCACGCTGCCGTCCTCTAGCTCCGTCCCCACCGCGTCCGGGCTGGCGCGCCACGTCGAGCGGTCGTCGCTCACGAGGGTACCACCGGGAGTCGGCGGCGGCCGAGCGGGTCGTTGGCGCGCGTCTCGGGGGCCCAGGCGCCGCGCCAGCGCTCGCGGTGAGCGGGGGGTCCGGCCGAGCCCTCCGCGGTCCAGTGGGGACGGCCATGGCGCCGGAGGCACTCGTTGCAGGAGAAGTGAGCCCAGGCGCCGGAGGGCCGCGCGAGGGCGTCCGCGCGCCCGAGCTCCAGGCTCCTGGCGATGAGCTGACGGAGCCGCTGGCGTGCTTCGCTCCACGGGACCGTCCGGAGATCCGCCGCGACGTCGTCGTCTGGCTCCGTGGCGGGGACGCCGGCGTGCAGGCAGCAGAGCGACAGCCGCCCGTGGACGTCCACGTGGAGGGTCTCCTCCCGCAGCGGCGCGCAGAGCCGCTGGGGTGCCTCCTCGTAGTGACCCTCCTGGAGCACGATGGGCAGCTTGAGGACGGTCCCGAGCTTCTCCAAGCGCTGCCGCACTTGGCGCCACTGCTCGGGGGAGAGCCGGAGGCTGGCGTCCAGCGGTGTGCCCGTGGCCTGGAGCATGCAGTAGCTGACGTGGCGGGCGCCGAGCAGCCCGGCGAGCAGCCCGACCTGCTCGAGCTCCGCCTGGTTTCGGGCGTGGACCGTCATTTGGAGGCCGAAGGGGACGCCCTGGGCCGCGCAGGCCGCGGCGCCGGCCATGACCTCGCGGTAGCTGCCCTGCTCGCGGAGCGCGTCGTGGCGCGCCTCAGTGGCGGCGTCCAGGCTCAGGACGACCACGCTGAGCGCCCGGAGTGGGGCGCCGAGCTGGCGCCAGCGCTGGAGGTGCGCACCGAGGCGGCGCGCGTTGGTGACGAAATCCCACGTCCAGCCGCGCTCGGCGATGGCCGTGACCAGCTCGTCGAGCTGGGGGTAGAGCGTGGGCTCACCCCCCGTGAGCGAGACGTGGCGCAGCGCCGGCTCTTGCGCGGCCTGATCCAGGACGGAGGTGATGAGCGCGAGCGGCAAATCCGAGGGCTCCAGCCCAGGATCTCGGAGGCAGTGCTGGCAGTCGAGCTGGCACCGGTCGGTGACGTGAAGGCCGAGCCGCATGGCGCCCCTTCAACCCCGAGCCTCACGTGAGCGGAGCCTCAGCAAGGCGGCGGCGCGAACACGCACTCTTCACCGGAGACGAGCGTGGTGCTGGCGAGGGAGCCACGCAGCTCCAGGGTGGGCGGGACGTACGGCTGGCGCGGAGCCTGCTCCTCCTTGCCCGCGCTGGGCGCGGGGGGCCGTGTGATGTCGTCCTCCATGGCGGCGATTATTCGCGGGACGTCGGCGCTGTCAAGGGATGGGTCGGACACGGGAGCTTGGTTGCCGAGCGGTGCGAGCGGATTCACCCTTCGTGGCCTCCACCCACGGACCCAGCGGCTGCCGTCCGCGCGCGGGCCGGGGGATGGCTCCAGAGCTCCGGCGGTGGGACGGCCGGCTCGAGCACCACCTGGCCGTGCACCGAGACCCAAGCGTGCCCAGCGCCTGCGCGCGCCGTGGGAGCGCTCAGGTGAAAGCGCGCTCCCACGGTGTGACGGCACAGCAACGCGTAGCGCGTGAGCGCGCGGTAGAGGCAGGTGTCGTGGGCGGGATAGAGGCGGCTGGCGAGCCGCTCGGCGGCGGCCATGGCGGGGAGGAGCGCCTCGAGCGGCTGCGCCACGGCTTGCGCCGGCGCGCTCGCGCGCTCGAGCAGGAGAGGGAGAGAGCACGACGGGTAGGCCGCGATGAGCCGGCGACGCGTCAGGAGGTACTC
>CAUJEM010000088.1 GCA_963169915.1 Myxococcota bacterium | reverse complement strand
TTGTAGTGGTAGTCGATGGGCCCCTGCACCTCGCAGGGCACCACTGTCCACTCGATGGGGACGCGCCCCTTGCGGTGCTCGTCGATGCTGTCGAACGCTCGAGGGCTGAGATCCAGATCCCCCGGCTGACACTCCGGGCAGCGGTCCACGATCCGCACCGTGACGGTGCCCAGCGCCCCCGTCACGCGCGCACACGCGCCGCAGTACGCGGCGTTGCCGTAGTCGCGCTCGTTGAGCGCGGCGACCATCAGGTCTCCCGGCGTGGCCGGGAAGCTGCAGCTGCCGCTGCCGTCCGCGTCGTAGTACGTCCCCTCACCGTGATGCGCGGTCTCCTGCTCGCAGCTCCCCGCGAAGCTGCTGCCCGGGCTCGCTGGGGCCGACGAGCACGCGACCAGCAGCGCCCCTCCCCAGAGCCACGCGCAGGCGGATTTCATGCGCGGCATTGTCCCCGAAAGCCGGCGCGGCGCCAAGGGCCGCCTCGACCCGCGCGACGTCCGCGTGAGGTCGCGCGCGACTCAGCGCAGGAGCCGGTCCAGATCGCGCTGGCCGACCTGGCGCATCAGCTCCGGCGTGGCGCGGTAGAGCCAGCGCAAGAGGTGAGCCTCCGGCGTCACGGGCGCCACCGGGGTGTCGTGCTTCACCGCGTCCGCGATGGCCTTCGCCACGACCTCCGGCCCGACCCCGCGCCGGCGATAGAGCCGTGCGGCTGCCGCGCGCCGCTCGGCCTCTTGCTGCTCGTCGCAGCCCAAGTAGCGCGAGGCGCTGGTGATGGGCGTGTCGATGATGCCCGGACAGATGGCCGACACGCCGATCCCCTCGGCCGCCAGCTCGGCGCGCAGGCACTCGGCCAGCATGAGCACGGCGGCCTTGGTGGTGCTGTAGGCGGGGAGCGTCTTGCTCGGCAGGAAGGCCGCGGCCGATGCGGTCACCACGATGTGCCCTCCCTGTCCGCGCGCCTTCATGGCGGCGCCCAGGAGCTGCGCTCCCAGGATGACCCCCCACACGTTGACCCCGAGCACCTGCTGCCAGTCCGCGACGCTGGTGTCGAAGAAGCGCCCGGCGAGCCCGATGCCCGCGTTGAGCACGAGCACGTCCGGCACGCCGTCCTCGGCGAGGGTGAGCTCGCTGAAGGCGCGCATCTGCTCCGCGCTCGCGACGTCCACGCGCCGCGCGACCGCCCGCGCCCCTAGCGCGCGACAGCGCTCGGCCGTCTGCTCCGCCTTGGCCAGATCGACGTCCGCGATCACCACGTCGGCGCCATCACGCGCGAAGCGCTCGCACGTGGCGCGCCCGATCCCGGAGCCACCGCCGGTCACGAGCACCAGCCGGCGCGGCGGCGCGCCCCGATCCCTCAGCCGCAGCAGCTCCGGGCTCGAGCGCTGACCCTCCACATGCTCCACGAGCTCTTGCACGTAGCCCGCGACCCGCTCCGGCGCCGTGAGCAGGAGCCAGTGCCCGCCCTCCACCTCACGCCGGTACAGCTCCTTCACGTACTGGTGCAGCCCCTCCGTGAGCGCGGGGGTGACGTAGGCGTCCCCGCGTGGGCAGACGACCTGCACCGGGACGGTGGCGTGGCGCGCGCGTGGGGAGGCGAAGCGGGGCGGCACGTTCACCCGATACAGCTCGATGCCGCGCACGCCGTCGGCGCGGCGCGAGCGCTCACTCGCGGGGTCGGGAGTCACCCCTTCGGTGAGCTGCTGGAGGCGGGGCAGGAGGCGGTCGAGGCCCGCGCGCCACGCCCAGGGCGCGAGGAGGGGCAGCTGGAAGGCGCCGATGTACCACGAGCGCGCCGCCTGGCGCAGCAGCGGGCGGAGCGCGGACGGGCGGAGCCCCCGCCGCTGACGCAGCCAGAGCCCCACGTGGTCGAGGCAAGGACCGGAGAAGCTGGTGAAGCTCTTGAGCTTTGCCGCGAACGCCGGCTCCGTCACGGCCTCCCACGCCTGCACCGAGCCCCAGTCGTGTCCCACGAGGTGCACGGGCCGACCCGGCGAGACGGCGTCGATCACCCGGCCGAGATCGGCCACCAGGTGCTTCAGCGCGTAGCCCTCGGGGCGCGCTGGCGCGTCCGACGCGCCCGCGCCCCGGACGTCGTAGGTCACGACGTGGTAGCGCCGCGCGAGCAGCTCCGCGACCGGCCGCCAGACGAGCTGGCTGTCCGGGTAGCCGTGCAGCAACACGACGGTCGGTGCGTCCACCGGCCCCGCCTCGGTGACGGCCAGCTCCAGCCCATCGCCCAGCACCCTGCGCTCGCTCATGCGCGCGAGCCTGCCACCCCGCTGTCACCGGCTCAAGGCGCGCGCCGCGTGACTGCGCTGGGCGCGCGGTGGGGCGGCGCCGTCGACTCCGCGCGCGACACGCTGACGCGCGTGCGCGCGCTCTGATAGTAGCTGCCGAGGGCCTGCGCCAGACGTCGCGCGGTGACCCAGCGCCGCAGCAGCGGGCGCGCCTCGGGGAGCGCAAGCTCCTTGAAGGGGTGCGCGCCGCTCCGATAGAGGAGCGTCAGCTCGGCGTTCGTGGGCGCCACGAGCGGCGCCACCATGCGCTCCAAGTACAAGCTGGCGCGAGCGACGCGCATGAGCCAGCGCTGCAGCTCCGCAGGCCCCAGGCCCTCGGCGGCGGCGGCGGCGGCCAGGGCCTCGGCGCTCCCCGCGCGCGCCTCCAGGTACTGCCGCGTCCTACGCTGGTGTTCCCTCAGCTCCGCCGGGCTCGGCGCTGGCTCCAGCCGGGCGCTCGCCAGCAAGACCTCGGTGACGTGACGCTCGATGGCCGCTCGGACGTGCTGTCGACGATAGGCCTCTGGAGCGTCCCTGGGCCGCTCCGGATCCGCCAGGGCCTCGAGCCGCGCCTCGAAGGCGAGCTGCCGCTCGGTGATGTAGCGCGCGGAGCGCGCGCCGCCGAGCTCGGGCGCGCTGAAGCGGATGGCGACACGATCGACGGGCTGCTGCGCCGCGCCGGCTCGGGCGGCGAAGCCCACGCCGAGCGCCAACGCCAGGACGACGCGCGCGCGCTTCACCGCGACGCCCGGCGCTCCTCCGAAGACGGCGCGTGCTCCTCGGCGCTCTCGTCCACGCCGTAGCTCGCGCGCGAGCCTCGGCGCGCCGCGAGGAACTCCACGAAGGCCAGCGTCTTCTCCAGGTCCCGCAGCGGCAGCCCCTCGGACGCCTGCTGGATGCGGCGCCGGAGCTGCTCGGCGAGCTGGCTGCTGCGCCCCGTGCTCTCCACCCCGGCGGCGCTCTGCTCCAGCTCGGCGCCCGAGGGCTCCACCACCGGCGGAGGGGCTGGCCGCGGCGCGGCGGTCAGCGCGTGCGCCGTCAGCCACGCCTCCATGAAGACGCGGAGCCGCTCGCTGCGAAACGCGAACCACCGCTCGCGCTCGGCCGCGTGAGCCATCAGCACGTCCTTGAACCGTCGGAAGGCTCCCTTCCCGTCGATGGCGCGCATCAGCCGCTCTCGCAGCTCCCCCGCCTCCACCATCGGGATGAAGCGCTCCATCCACCGGTACTGCTCTCGTGAGCTCACTGGCTCGATCCGGAGGTACACGGTGTCCGCCGCGATCCGCGCGTGCATCTCCGGATCCGCGATGCCGTCGACGACGCGTAGCACCTCCCCCGTGACGACGTGGAGATAGCTGTGCACCTCCGGGGCGTTGTTCTCGAACGCGTCCTCGAGGGCCTCCCAGTCGATGGGGACCGCTCGCTGCGCCACTGCTCCGTGCTCGTCTTCCATGGCGTTCACCTACGCTCTCGAGCGAAGACGCCCGATCGCTTCATGCCAGGTTAGCACCTTCGCCTGCCGCGCTGCCTCACTGAGCGCCGGCTCGAAGCGGCGCTCGAGCTTCAGCAGCCGCTCGGCGTCCGCCCCAGGCCTCAGCAGCCCCGCGCCGACGCCCGCCAACATCGCCGCTCCACGCGCCGTAGATTCCAGCTCCATTGGACGCTCGACGACGATCCTAGAATAGTCGCTCTGCAGCTGCAGGAGCAGATCATTGGCGGCAGCGCCTCCGTCCACGCGCAGTCGCTGGATGCTCTGCCCAAGATCGGCCGCCATGGCCTGCATCAAGTCTTCCACCTCCAGCGCGATGGATTCCAGCGTGGCGCGCGCGATGTGCGCGCGGGTGCTGCCGCGGGTCAGCCCCAGGATGGCGCCGCGGACGTCCGCGTCCCAGTAGGGCGCGCCGAGCCCCGCGAGGGCCGGCACGAACACGACGCCGTCCGTGCTCTCGACGCTCCGGGCCAGCGCCTCGATCTCCGCCGAGCTCTGGAGGATCCCGAGGCCATCGCGGAGCCACTGGACCGCCGCACCCGCGACGAAGCAGCTCCCCTCGAGGCCATAGGTGACCTCGTCGCCGATTTGCCAGGCGACCGTGGACAGCAAGCCCGAGGCGCTGGGCCGCGGCTGCGCGCCGACGTTCACCAACGCGAAGGCGCCGGTGCCGTAGGTGCATTTCATGTCGCCGACCTCGAAGCACGCCTGGCCGAAGAGCGCCGCGTGCTGATCCCCCGCGACGCCCGTGATGGGGACCCCGTCGGGGAGCTCGGAGAAGCCGCGCGTCTGCGCGATGACCGCGGCCGAGGGCACGATCTTCGGGAGCACGGCGGGCGGCACGCCGAACAGCTCGCACAGCTCCGGCTCCCAGCGTCGGCTGCGGAGGTTCATGAGCAAGGTGCGTGAGGCGTTGGTGACGTCCGTGACGTGCGGGGCGCCCGCGGCGGCGCCCCCCGCCAAGCGCCAGACGAGGAAGCTGTCGATGGTCCCGAAGCACAGCTCGCCTCGCGCCGCTCGCGCCGCGCGCCCCGGCTCCTCCGCGAGCATCCACTCGAGCTTGGTGCCAGAGAAATATGGGTCGAGCCGGAGCCCCGTCAGCTCCTGCACGCGCGGCTCCAGCCCTCGGGCCCGCAGCTCCGCGCAGCGCGGGGAGCTGCGGCGGTCCTGCCAGACGATGGCGGGGCGCAGCGGGCGGTCGGTGGCGCGCTCCCACAAAAGCGAGGTCTCACGCTGGTTGGTGATGCCGATGGCGGCGATGTCCGCGCCGGCGACGCCCGCCCCCTTCAGGGCCCCGCGGGTGGCGGCGATGACGCTCTGCCAGATTTCCTCTGGCTCGTGCTCCACCTGGCCGGGCGCCGGAAAGTGCTGCCTGAATTCCCGTCCTTCACGCCCGAGCGTCTGCCCGTCCAGCCCCATGACGAGCGCGGTCGTCCCGGTCGTCCCCTGATCGATGGCGAGTAAATAGCGGCCCATGCCTGGCTTTACTCTAACAAATGCGGCCGGCGCCAGTGCGGCTTGTGATGCCGAGGAAAACTGGGTTAGCCTCTTGCGGCCCACCATGGCGCGCTTGCACTTGGTCACCCCTGAAGGGCCTCAGCTCGTCGAGCTCAGAGCCCACAATTCACTGGGCCGACACCCCAACAACAGCATTCAGCTCCTGGACAAGATCGTCTCGAAGGAGCACTGCACGGTGGAGCAGCGCGGCCCGGAGATCTTCGTCTTGAAAGATCTCGGCAGCCTCAACGGCACCTACATCAACGGTGAGCGCGTCAACGGCGAGCAGCAGCTCCGCCACGGGGACGAGATCGCCCTAGGCAGCACGCGCGCGCGCTTCGACGACGGCAGCTCCCCCGTCGCGCCGCCGGCCGTAGCCCCGGCGCCTGGTAGCCCCTGGAGCGTCATGGGGAGCACCCACCCGAGCGGCGGCGCCACGCCCAGCGCTCAAGCCTCCACCGTCGGCGCCCCGCTGCACGGCTACGCCACCCCCGGCGGCGCTCCCGTTCCCGGCGGCGCCCCCGCCCCCGGCGCTGGGCTCCTCCCCCAGGGCAGCGGCACCCAGGCCATTCCGGCCATGCCGGACCAGCGCGCCCCCGCCACCCCTGGGGTGGACGTCAGCGATCAATCGCGCGCCATCGGCACCCAGATGGCGGCGACGCAGAAGGGCTTTTTGCCGTACGATCAGATCGCCGGCAACACCGTCCAGCTCGCGGGGGACTACGAGCGCCTCCGCCTCTCGAACGAGCTCTCCCGGGAGATCGCGCTCGAACGCGACCTCCCCAGCCTGCTGACCAAGATTTTGCTCGCCATGTTCCGCTTCGTCCGGGCGGATCGCGGCGTCATCTTCTTGCGCTCACCCTCGGGGGAGCTCACCCCGGGCGCCAGCCTCCGCAGGGACGGCACGACGGCGCCCATCAGCGTCTCCTCCACGATCATGAACCACGTGATCCAGGAGCGCGCCACGGTGCTCACCCACGACGCCGCGATGGATTTCGCCGCCTCCAAGGGCAAGAGCATGATCTTGAACCGGATCAGCTCCGCCATCGTGGCGCCCTTGGTCCACAACCATGAGATCTTGGGCGTGATGTGGCTCGACAGCGAGTCGCTCGCACAATTTCAGCAGAAGGACATGGAGATCGTCACGAGCATCGCGGCGCAGGCCGCCATGTTCATCGAGATCAACATCCTGGGGAAGAAGATCGAGCAAGAGGTCGTCAACCGGGAGCGCTTCAGCCGCTTGCTGTCCCCGAACGTGGCCAGCCGCGTGATGAGCGGCGAGCTCGAGGTCAAGAAGGGCGGGCAGCTCGTGCCCGAGGCGAGCGTCTTCAACTCCGACATCCGTGGCTTCACGCGGATGAGCGAGGGCGCACGTCCCGAGGCCATCGTGGACATGCTCAACGAGTACTTCGAGCTGATGGTGGAGTGCCTCTTCAAGTACGAAGGGACGCTCGACAAGTTCATGGGTGACGGCATCATGGCGCTCTGGGGGGCCCCGGTCATGCACCCGGACGACGCGACCCGCAGCGTGCTCTGCGCCCTCGAGCAGATGGAGCTGGTCGGGCACTTCAATCGGCGGCGCGTCGCCGACACGAACCTGCCGCCCCTGGCCGTCGGGATGGGCATCCACACCGGGCCGCTCGTGGCGGGGTACCTGGGGAGCTCCAAGGCGCTCAGCTACACCGTCATCGGGGACACGGCGAACACCAGCGCGCGCCTCTGCGGCGTGGCCCTGGCGGGGCAGATCTTGATCGGTGAGGCCACCCTCGCGCGGCTCGGCAGCAAGTTCGAGACGGAGGAGCTGGCGCCGGCCCACCTCAAGGGCAAAGAGAAGCCATTCCGCGTGTTCAACGTCTTGAGGCGCGCCCCGAGCGCCCAGGTCCCCGCCTCCATGATTCGCCCCGCGCGCTGACGCC
>CAUJEM010000087.1 GCA_963169915.1 Myxococcota bacterium | reverse complement strand
GTCCCGGGTGGTGAGCCGATGCACGCCGCGGAAGCGCTCCGCGTAGGGGCGCTTCTGCTCCGGGTAGCTGATGGTGTTGATGCCGTCCTCGATGGCCTCGAGCACCGGATCATTGCGTTGCCCGAGCGCGTTCTCCTTCGTGTTCTTGAAGAAGTGCTTCATGGAGATGCCGATGCCCCGCACCGTCTCTGGCACGTAGGACTGCACCGCCAGCGTGCGCTCCGGGCGGCTCAAGGGCGTCCCGACGACCTGCCGCGGGCCGAGGGGTGCGTTGCGAAGCCTGCTGCTCATCGGGCGAATCCTCCAGCGTGAAACGGCCCTCAGGCCTGCATTGGTGCGCTCTTGGTGCCTCCGCGCTGTGACGCGAACCTCGCGGCGCTGGTGGCGACGAACTGGCGCTTCTTCGCCGGCGTCAACAGGAAGCCGACGAAGTAGATGAGCCCACCCGCGCCCAGCGCGGCGAGCAAGAGCTGCGTGACGTCCGCCGCCATCCCGAGCGCCGCCTGAACCATGGGGCTGGCCCCCTGCACCACGAGGATGGCGAGCCCCGTGACCAGCAGGTTCACGAGCGAGGCCGGGAGCAGCTTCCTCCAGCCCAGGTTCATGAGCTGGTCGTAGCGGAAGCGCGGGAGCGTCCAGCGGATGGTGAGCTGCACGAAGCAGAGGGCCACCGTCTTGAGCACGAACGCCAGCACGCCCAGCGCGACGACGAGCCCGTGCGAGAGCCGCTGCTGGAAGAGCACCGTGTCGCCGATGGCGGCGTAGAGACCATCCCGCTGCAGCAGCGGGATGGACCACCCACCCAGGAAGAGCGTGACGATGAGCGCGCTCGACGTGACGACGGCGACGTACTCCGCGAAGAAGAACATCGCGAACTTCATCCCCGAGTACTCCGTGTAGTACCCAGCGACGATCTCACTCTCACCCTCCGGAAGGTCGAAGGGGATGCGCTTGGACTCCGCCACCGCCGCCGTAAAAAACAGGATGAAGGCCAGGGGCTGCACGAAGATGCCCCAGGTGTTCGCCTGCTGCCAGCGCACCATCTCGTCGAGGCGCACGGTGCCGTAGATCATGATGGCCCCCACCACCGTCAGGCCCAGGGTGACCTCGTAGGAGACCATCTGGCTGGCGGCCCGGAGCCCACCGAGCAAGCTGTACTTGTTGTCGCTCGCCCAGCCAGCCAGCGCCGCGCCGACGATGCCCGTCCCCGCGAGGGCGAAGAAGTAGAGGATGCCCACGTTGAGGTCCAGCGCCTGCAAGGCCACGGCGCCCTCGGTGCAAATGCCCTCGCGCGGCACATAGCTGCTCAGCTGGCCGAGCTGGAGCTGACCGGCGCGGTTGGTGCCAAAGCACAGGGTGTCCCCGAAGGGGATGACGGCGATGACGACCAGCGCCGGGAAGAACGAGATGATGGGCGCGAGGCTGTGGAGGAAGCGGTCGGCGTTCGGCGGGATGAAGTCCTCCTTGAAGACGGTCTTGAGGCCGTCCGCCGCCGGGTGCAGCAAGCCGGCGAGCCGCAGGCCTACCCTCTCCGAGCCGATGTTCATGACGGCATAGCCCGCGCCGAACAGCAGGGCGAAGGCCAGCACGGCGGGCCCGGCGCCGTAGGCCACCTCACGCAGCAGCTTGCCCTGCTCCGTCCCCCGCAAGAAGGTGGCGACGAGCAGGCTAGCGACGTGCACTCCGAGGCCCACGTAGAAGAATCGGCGTGGGTCGCCGACCGAGGCGACGGCGGCGTCCAAGCTCGAGCGGACGCCGCGGCGGCGCACCAGGCCACCGATGGTGAGGGCGGTCATCCACGTCGCGAAGATGGCGAGCTGGCTGAACAGCAGCGCTCGCCCGGTGCGCGCGGACCCCGTAGCCTCCGTCAGCACGAAGAGCGCCAGGATGCCGCCGGCGATGATGACGGCAGGGCCGAGCGCCATCCCCTTGGCGAGCGGCGCCGGGAGGAACACGACCGCGCGGTTCGGGCCGACGCGATCTTGGATCATGGAGCCCTGCCGCCGGTCCGCCCAGGTGAGCAGCCCCGCGATGTTCAGGCCCAGCATCACGACGGTGAACACCGCCTTGGCGACGAACAGCAGGATGGCGACGCCCGACATCACAGCACCTCCAGCCGCACGGGTTGCGGCGCCGAGAGCGCTCCCGGCTCCGGGGCCATGGCGCGCCGCACGTCGGCTAGTCTCTTGAAATTCATGGGATACCCCAGCTCTCCCGCCAAGGCGGACACCAGCTTCCAGGCTGGCACCGAGTCCCCGTGCGGGCTGAACGCCTTCTGGCTCTCTTGGACGAGCCCTCGGGCGTTGACGAAGCTCCCGTTGCCCTCGGCCCACGAGGCCGCCGGGAGCACCACCTGCGCGCGCTCCGAGAGCGGCCCCTCGTGGACGCAGAGGGCGACGAGCGCCTCCAAGGTCTCCAGGCAGCTGGCCTGCTCCGGCTGCGGCACGCTCGAGCCCAAGCTCAGCAGGTGCGTGATCTTGCCGGAGTCGACCGCGGCGGCGAGCTCCGCGAAGCTCCGGGGGGGCGCGCT
>CAUJEM010000086.1 GCA_963169915.1 Myxococcota bacterium | reverse complement strand
TTCCTCGCCATCGGCTTCGCCGACCTCGGGCTGCGCGTGATGTACTCCCACCGCTTCGACGCCGCGCTCGGCGTGCTCAAGTGGCAGTTCGCGGGGGACGTGGCGAAGTGCCTCGCGTGGGTGTACGCCGGGCCGCTCCTCTACCGCGGCAAGCTGCGGCTGTACGTCGTCACGGAGGCGCTAGCGTCGCTCGGCCTGGGCCTCGGCAGCTGGCTGCTCATCCCGGAGCAGGGTCTCGCGGGGACGGGGCTCGCGTACTTCCTGACCTACGTGGGCTACCTGGCGCTCACCGCTGCGGTGGCGCGCGCCCGGCTGGAGATCCTGCCGCGGCCCCGCCACCTGACCCTGGCGGCGCTCGCCACACTGCTCGCGCTCGGGCTGAGCTGGGCGGGGCACGGCCTCGCTGCCCGCGCGGCGGCCGTGGCCCTGGCGCTCGCCTGGGCTTGGCGGTCCGGGCTCGGCCCCCAGCTCTCGGAGCTCGTGCGCGCTCGCTGGCGGCGCGGCGCCGCCTAGCTGCGCACGGCACGCCCCAGTCCCTCCGGCTTTACACGGCTGGGGTCCCTCGCTAACGAGCCTCTGCCCTCCGCTCGCCCCCCCTTTCTCGGCGGCGTGCCCGCTCGCCCACGCCGCCCTCTCCCTCTCCATGTCCGAGGCTCTGCCGCTCGTCTCCATCGTCGTCGTCACCTACAATTCCAAGGCGTTTGTCCTGGAGACGCTCGAGTCCATCCGCGCGCAGGGCTACCCGGAGCTGGAGCTCATCCTCTCGGACGACGGCTCCGCCGACGGCACGCTGGAGCTCTGCCGCGAGTGGCTGGACCAGCACGGCGCGCGCTTCCGGCGTGCGCTGCTGCTCACCGTCCCCAAGAACACCGGCATCCCCGCCAACAGCAACAGCGGAGCCCGAGCCGCGCGGGGGCAGAGGGTGAAGTACATCGCAGGGGAAGACTGCCTGACGCCCGACAGCATCAGCGCCTTCATCCACGCGCCCAAGCCCGAAGCGCTCGTGCTCCAGACCAACGCGGAGATCTACCGCGACGACTTTCAGCCGCAACACTACCTCGGGAAGTTCAAGCCCAGACCCAAGACGGACTTCTTCTCGCTCCCGGCGGCGCGCCAGCACCTGGCCCTCAAGTACTGGACCTTCCTCTGCGCGCCGGCGGTGTTCTTCCAGCGTGCGCTGTTCGACACGCTGAGCTTCGACGAGCAGTTTCCGCAGATTGAAGACTACCCGTTCTGGATCGCGGTCACGGGCGCCGGGCTGCCCATCCGCTACGTCGAGATCACCAGCGTCAAGTACCGGCTCCATGGCGGCTCGGTCCAGCAACACGGCGCGCGCAGCGGCTACCCCGCGCTCCAGCGGGACGCCGCGCTCAAACAGCAGATCCGCGCCAAGCACTACCCGGAGACGCGCTGGGTCCGCCTCTACCAGCAGGCGCTGCTGCAGACCGCCCGCGGACCTCGCCTGCAGCGGCTGGGTCACTGGGCGAACGTCGCCGCGCGAAAGCTCAGCGTGTCCGTGCTGCTCCGGCTGAGGTGACGCGGGCGGCGCATCGTGCGACCCGCACGATGCGGGCTTCGACAAAACCAGAGCAAGGGCGTTGGTGCGGCTGAGCACCACCGGCGGCCCGCCGCAGAGCGCGCCGCCGTCTCGCGTCATCGGCTCGAGGCCGAAGTCGTCGAGGACGAACCAGTGGCTAGCAGGCGGCTTGCCTTGTGGTTAGCCCTATCCTACTGAAGACCCGTGACTTCGACGCTAGAGGAGAGAAACTCCGTATATTGTCTACGTGCTGCCTGAATCGAACTTAGATCCAACTGGAACAGCAATTCGAGCTCCGTTTCGCCGACTTGCACCGCCCCAAATCGCTCATGAAATTGGATGACGCGCTCGTTGCCCTTACTGACGACGAAGTGGCAAGCCCTAAATTCGAGACAATCTACGGCATAAGCGTAAACCATCAGCGCAGATTCCATGGCTGCATGGCGCGGCCTACCGTCCTTGAGGATCCAGGAACCCCAGCAGAAGCTGTCCCCTCGAGCGTCGTAGAGGCGGACGGTGCCGATGCGCTCACCGTTGAATTCGATGATGAAATACGCTTGTCCACGCTCCTGGGCATAACGAGCCAGCCAAGCCTTCTGTGCCTCCAGATCGTTAGAGACATAGCTCAAGAAGCGCGACTTTTCGGGGTCCGTGCGCAACGAGAGGATGAACTCCGCATCGTCGATCGCCGCGTCGCGAAAGATCAAGCTGTCACCTCGTACCATCGCCGCTTTACGAATCACTGGCTCAACACGCTGGATCATCACAACACCCACTTTCGCATAGCAGGAAGACATCTCCTCGACACGAGCCGAGCGGACCCTATTTCCTTCGTTCGGCATCGGCGCCGAAGAGCCCCGAGCCTGCCGCAGAGGTACTGAGGAGCTCCTCCTTCCACCACCCGTCTCCTCATCACCCCACCTCGAAGCACTCCACCTCGACGGACACGCGGGCCCGGTGGTCGTTCGCTGGTTGTCCCGGCCGTGGGCCCGGTTCAGCGGACCAGGCGGGGGCCGGGTCGTGGAGGTCCCGGCCGCGCCCCGTGGGCGCTAACGGAAAGAGACGCAGATCGACCGTACGTCCCAAGGCTGCTGGTTGAAGACTCATGCCGGCTCGCCCTGGACTCGTAGTGTCTCGCGCGGCGGCTGACGCGGCACGCTGGGGCTCGGGACGGGTGTGGCTCGCCTCCGAACATGGTGCCGTACACCGGCCGCGGCTGGTCTTGGCCATGCCCACTCTTGGCCTAGCACTGGATGAGAGGCATCGGCTCGATGTCCCTCAGGGATCCTGCGCACGAGGTGATTTCTTTCGAGGTGGCATCGGCGCGCCGGTGATCGCGGTACGGAGCGATGCACGGGTGGGATCCGAATCACGCGGCTAGTCTAGCAGCGACCGCCGTCCCCCGAAATGTTCTCCCCCGGGCGAGCGACGGTGGGCGCCGCTGGCCTCACCTACGGGCTCGGCGCCACGAAGCCCTCCCAGCGCTCCAGGTACTTGGCGAAGACGGGAGAGACCGCTCGCTCGGCGAGCTCCGTGGCCGTCAGCGGGGGGCGGCGTGGCTGCCACGCGGGGTCCTCCGCGCGGCGTGGCCAGTCCGGGTGGACGATGGCGGCGCGACCGAGCGCCACCGCGTCCGCGCCGAGCTCGAGCTGGCGCTCGGCGGTCTCCCGGGACCAGACGGAGCCGGCGACCACGAGCCTCACATTGGAGGGCAAGGCGGCGCGAAACAGCGGCGTCGGGTGCTCCGCCGGCCGCTTGCGCGTGCAGCGGGCGACGTCCCAGAGCGACAGGTGCAGCACCTGGAGCCCCTCGTCCGCTAGCCAGGACGCCACCTGCAGGCTCTCGTCCAAGTCCAGCCCTCGGGCCGCGCCAGCGTCCTCCGGGGACAGCCGCGCGCCCAGCACGAACGCCGGGGAGACGCGGCGGCGCACCCCGCGCACCACCTCGAGCAGCAGCCGCGCCCGCCCCGCGGCGTCCCGACCCCAGGCGTCCTGACGCACGTTCATGCTGCGGCTGAGGAACTGACCCAGCAGGTAGCCATGCGCCGCGTGCAGCTCGACCCCAGCGAAGCCAGCGCGCTCGGCGCGCACGGCGGCCTGCACGAAGCCCTCGATGACGTGCTCGATCTCCGGCTCCGTCATCGCGCGAGGCGTCTCGAATTCCGGCGCCTCCTCGGTGAAGGCGCTGGCGCTCCTGGGTTGCTCACCCGTCAAGCGCCGAGGCGCGCGGACCCCGCCGTGGAAGAGCTGGACGATGCCCAAGCCGCCGTGTCGCGCGATGGCGCTCGCCAAGCGGCTCAAGCCGGGGAGCAGCGCGTCACTGAAGATGCCGAGCTGGCCCGGCCACGTCTGGCCTTCGGGCAGCACGTGCGCTGCGCAGGTCTCCACCACCCCGAAGCCGCCCGCGGCGCGGCGCTCGAGCCACGCCAGCTCCGCGTCGCCCAGGGAGCCATCAGCGAGGCTCTGCTGGTTGGTGAGCGGCGCGAGCCACCAGCGGTTCGGGGCGCGGCGTCCGCCTTCAAAGGCCAGCGGGCTCGACAGCGGGCTCGACATCGCCCCTTCTTAGACGCGAGGGGGCGCGCTGGGGAGAGCCTTCCTCCCCGGGCCGCGCGCGCCCTGCGCTCGAGCGCACGTGACCGACGCTCGTGTTGGGACCTAGGACCGCTGGCCGACACGGCCGCCCCGCCACCAGCGTGAGCTCGGCGTGACTCAGGCGCGCGCTCGCTCGAGCGCGTTGCAAGCCGCGGCCATCGGCCCACGACCCCGCCCCCCCGAGGCCGGCCGGGCGAGTTGCACCGGCGGCAGCGGCCCCCTAAGCTTCGCGGGGCTCTTCTGGAGGATTCGGAGATGGCACGAGCTTTCTTGATGGTGTTGGTCTCGGTGATGGCGTTTGGTTGTGGCAGTGACTCCGACGGAGGCACGGGCGGTAGCGCAGGCGCCAGCGGTGCCGACGGCGGGAGCGGTAGCGCGGGCGCGAGCGGCTCTGGCGGTGTGGGCGGTAGCGCGGGCGCGAGCGGTAGCGCGGGCGCGGGCGGTAGCGCGGGCGCGAGCGGAAGCGCGGGGGCGAGCGGCGCCGGCGGTGTGAGCGGGAGCGCGGGCGCGAGCGGTAGCGCGGGCGCGGGCGGCAGCGCGGGCGTGAGCGGAAGTGGAGGCGCGGGCGGCAGCGGCGGCGCGGGCGGCAGCGCGGGCGCGAGCGGTAGCAGCGGCAGCGGTGGCTCCGGCGGCGCTCCAGCTCAGGCGGAGTGCCGAACGGCGAGTGACTGTACGGTGTTCGAGGACTGCTGCTCCTGCGTGGGCATCCCCAAGGGGACGGCGCGCCTCAGCTGCTCCTCGGACTGCACCGAGAAGCAGTGTGCGGCGCTGGGCGTCGCCACCAAGGCGGCGCAGTGCATCGCCGGACGCTGCGTGATGGGCTTCAGCTGCAATTCCAAGGGCGTGATCTGTGAGTCCGAGCCGCCCCGCTGTGACAAGGGGAAGGTGCCGGAGGTGCGCGGCACGTGCTGGTCAGGCCACTGCGTCCCTGCCAGCCAGTGCGCGGACGTGGACGACTGCGACCGCTGCGGCGCGGGGGAGGCTTGCGCCAGCTACTCGAACATGGGCGGCACGCAGCACCACTGCGTCAGCGTGCCCAAGAGCTGTGGCGATGACCTGTCGTGTGATTGCCTGGGGCCGACGGTCTGCACGGGCATCCACAACTCCTGCAACGACGCCACGGGCGGCGTCACCTGCGGCTGCCCCACCTGCTGACCCTTCCAGCGCCGCGCGCCGCCCTCAGCGTCACCCAAACCCGGTGAGCGGCACGCGTGGCGCTCGCACGAGCTCTCGCGCGAGCGCCACGGCCCCCTCCGGTGGCAGCGGGCCGTGGACCACGTCCTGCCGGCGCTCGTCCAACGGCGCCCCCGCGAGGCGCCCGCCCCACCCCGTGGTGGTCTGTACGGCGATGACGGGCCTGCCAATCTGCCAGGCCAGCGCCATCTCACTCAAGGTGCCGCTCCAGCCCCCCACGACCAGCACGACGTCTGCCGTGGCCACCACGATGAGGTTTCTCGCGTGGTTGAGGCCCGTACAAATGGGGATGTCCACGTAAGGGTTGGCGCTCGCTGCCTCATAGCTGGGGAGTACCCCGATGACGTCGCCGCTCTGGTAGCCCGCTGCCTCACGGGCGCCACGCGACGCCGCGAGCATCACGCCGTCGAGCCCACCCGTGACCAGGCGAAACCCACCGGCGATGACGGCCGCGCCGAGCGCCCCCGCCACCCGCTCCTCCTCGGCCGTAGCGTGGGCGCTGCCGATGACGGCGGCGATGAAGCGTCGCTCGGGGCTCACGCTACGGCTCCGTGCCCCTCACGAGCTTGGAAGACTGCAACCTTCACTCGACTCCTTCCCGTGGCCTCGGTGACCGACCCCGCGATGCGCCCTGCGCCCTCAGCGGGTGAGCGCGAAGCTCCCCCGATACTCCGCCCGGAGCGCCGCGAGCACGCTGGGCGTCACCGGGAGGCGTTGATGGTAGCTGCCCTCCACGTAGGGACCGGCAACGTAGGCGTCCACCAGCACCTCCAGCTCATCGAAGCGCTGGCCGTTCGACGAGCGCAAGACCAAGGGGAGCTCCGCGGGATCCAGGCAGGCGTCGAAGCCGTCGTCGCTGTCCCGGTTCACGGGTTGCCCCCGACGCTCGGCCCGCTCGCGATCGACGCCCTCGCAGAACGGCGATCGAAGGGCCGCGGTGAGTGCCTGCCGGGACTGAAAGAGCTCCCGCGCGTCTCGCGCCACCCGCGCGTCGACGTCCCAGAGCAGCGCGCCGCTCGACTGGAAAGGATGAGCGCCCCCGTAGTAGACGTCTCGCGTCTCCCTCAGGGAGAGCCAGCCCGGGACGCTGGCCTGGAGTGACCAAAGGGTGATGTCGGTCTGCGGGTGTGGGGCTGCGTCAGCGTCTCCCTGGGGGTGATGAGCCTCCTCCACGGACCGCAGCAGCTCGCGCCGGCGCTCCGCGCGCAGCGCCTCGAGCTGGGCGCGCAGCGGCGCGATGGCGCCCGCCTCCGCCGGGAAGCCGAAGAAAAATTCGTAGGCCTCTGTCTCCTCGTGGACCTTCAGCGCAGCGCTGGCGGAGGCCGCCGAGCCCGACGTGACGGCGGGGGCGCCGCTCTCGGGCGCAGCGCTGGGGCGGCGGGCGGTCGCGCAGGACACGGTGGAGGAGATCAGGAGGGCCAACAGCAAGGTTCGCATGGTGCTCTGAACGTCCCTCATAGCACCTCGTCTTCCCTCCGCGACGCCGTGCGCGCGCGGGCGGGCGCGCGCCGCTGGCGCCCCCTGGAGCTCAGTAGGGCTCAGCGCTCGCGTCGGGCGCCGCCGCGCCCTCGAAGGCGGCGCGGTAGCCTGCGATGGCCTGCTCCA
>CAUJEM010000085.1 GCA_963169915.1 Myxococcota bacterium | reverse complement strand
GGGTTGGGCTTGCACGCCCCTGCCTCGCACCCGAAGGGGCAAGGCGTGAGCGTCGGGGTGTAGCTACAATTGCCGACGATGCAGCTCCCCGGGCTCGCGTAGCTGCGGCGCGTGGTGGCGTCCTGGCAGCTCGGCGGCTCGGGCGAGGTGCAGGTGACGCCCTCACAGGGGTTGGGCTTGCAGGCGCCGGCTTCACACCCAAACTGGCACGCCGTGTCGGTCTGTGGGTAGCTGCAGCTCCCCTCGCTGCAGGTGCCGGCGCCCGCGTACGAGCGCAGCGTGGTGGCGGTGACGCAGTAGGGCAGCGGCGGGCTCGAGCAGCCGACGCCCTCGCAAGGGTTGCCGCGGCACTGACCGTTCTCACAGCCGAACTGACAGGTGAAATCGACGTGGTCGAACTGGCACGCGCCGGTGACGCAGCGGCCACCCTCGTAGCTGCGGCGCGTGCTGCCGTCGAGGCACTCGGACACGGGCGGCGTGTCGCACGCCAGGTTGAGGCAAGGGTCGCCCTTGCAGCCACCGTCGGTGCACCCGAAGGTGCAGGGCTCACGGGTGCTCGGGTAGTGGCACTGCCCCTCGCTGCAGGTGCCGACCCCGGCGAAGGACTCTCGGGTCGCGTCGTCGAAGCAGCGGCTCGGCGGGGGCTGGTCGCAGCGCACGCCGTCACAGCCTTCGGCGCCTCCCTGACCCGCCGCCCCGGCGCCGCCGCCAGCGCCGGCGTGCCCGCTCGCGCCGCCGGCCCCTGCCGCTCCGGCCGCTCCCGCGCTCCCGTCCGCGCCGGCGTCGCGCTGGAAGGGCGTGTCGTCGAAGGTGCGGTCGGAGTTGGCGCAGCCCGTGAGCAGCGTGGTGAGCACGAAGAGCCCAACGACCTCGAGGAAGAAGTGGCGCCAGTCAGCGAAGGGAGCACGCGAGGAGTACACGATCGTCGAGCCTTTGAGCCAGCGGTGGGCCGCTCAGCATACCACGCTTGCCGCTGCCGGGGCCCAGGGTCCCCCTCGCCGAAAGCGCGCTCACGCCCCCTCAAGCCCCTGGTCAGCGCGGGGCAAAGCGGGCAACCTCGGGGCGTGCGTTGGGCTCTCACCAGTTGGCTCGCCGTCGCAGGCATCGCGGCGGCGCTCGGAGCGGCAGCGCAGACGGGCGCCGCCACCTCCGCGCAGATCGAGGAGGCCCGGCGGCTGTTTCGAGACGCCTTGGCGCAAGAGGTCGCCGGCGACTGGGCCGGCGCGCTCACCAAGCTCGAGGCCGTCGCCAAGGTCAAGCTGACCCACCAGGTGCGCTTTCACCTGGCCCGCTGCAAGGAGCACCTCGGTCGCTACACCGAGGCGCGAGGTGACTACCGCCTGGCGCTGTATGAGGCGCAGCAGGCCAAGGCCGCAGAGGCCCCAGAGATCGAGCAGGCGCTCGACGCGCTGGAGCAGCGGCTGCCCACGCTGGTCCTGCGGGTGCCCGCCGAGCTGGCGGGGGTCCAGCTCGAGCTCGACGGCGTGCGGATCGGCGCCGGACAGCTCGCCGAGCCGCTCCCAGTCGATCCCGGGGCGCACCGGGTGGTGGCTACGCTGCGCGATGGTCGCCGCTGGGAGCGCGCCTTCGTGGCCGCGGACGGGGAGGCGATCGAGCTCGAGGTGACGCCGCCTGCGGCGGTCGCCACACCGGCCCCGGCGCCTCCGCTGCCGTCCCCGCCGCAGCGCCCCAGCCCCGAGGCGGCTCCGCCGCCCACCACGAGCTCGTCCCCGGCGCTCGCGCCGTGGGTGGCCGTTGGCGTCGGTGGCGTCGGGCTCGTGGCGGCAGGCACCTTCTACTGGCTCCATCGGAGCGCCGAGGCAGACTTGGACGCCGGCTGCGTGAACGACGTGTGCCCCACCGCGCTCGAGGCCACCCAGCAGCGCAGCGACCGCTACGCGCTGCTCAGCGGCGTCTCGCTCGGGGTCGGCGCCGCGGGCTTGGGCACGGCGCTGGTGCTCTGGCTCACCGAGCGCGAGCCGGCCGCGCCCGCGCCCGCCACCGCGCGTGGGCTGCGCTGGCAGCTCGAGCCCAGCGTCGGCGCGCGGTGGCAGGGCGTGCGCTTCGGCGGGCGCTTCTGAGCCGGCACGCGGCGCGCTCCAGGGTTGCTTGCCTGCGGTGATGGGGCCACCATCGCGACCATGAAGCGCCTCATCGCCCTCAGCTCGCTCCTCACCCTCGCCGCTTGTGGCGGTGAAGCCCCCGCGCCCGAAGCGCCCCCGCCGCCCGCGCCGTCGCCGCCTGCCGCCGTCGCGGAGGCGCCCCCGCCGCCCGCCGCTCCGGAGCCGACGGAGGAGGAGAAGAAGCGCGCCGCCGCCGCCGAGGCGCTGGCCAAAGACCGCGCCAAGCTCCAGGCGGACCTCGCCGCGGAGAAGGAGCGGCTGACCCCGGAGCTGCGGGAGGAGGCGGCCAAGGCCGTCGCCGCCAGCTACCCCAGCCTGGACGCTGCCATGAAGAAGTTGCTGGTGGCGAAGTACCGCCAGCCCGCCAACGCAGCGCGCGACGGGTTCCGGCACCCGCTCGAGACCCTCAAGTTCTTCGGCGTCACCCCGAAGAGCCGCGTGCTCGAGCACAGCCCGGGCACGGGCTGGTACACCGAGCTGCTGGCGCCGCTGCTCGCCAAGAGCGGCAAGCTGACGGTGACCATCGGAGACGTGCAGGGCCCCGCGGAGTCGCGCGGGACCTTCTACGCCCAGCAGCTCGCCGGGTACCTCGACGTCAACCCGGAGCTCTACGGCAAGGTGGAGCGGCTCCGCATCGATCCGAGCGCGCTCAGCTTCGGCGACGAGCCCAGGTTCGACGTCATCCTGGCGCTGCGCGTGATGCACGGCATGGTCAACGGCAAGAGCCTCGAGCAGTTCTTGGCGGCGGCGTTCAAGGCGCTCGCGCCCGGTGGCACGCTGGGCGTCGTGCAGCACCGCGCAGCGGCCGACGCCAAGGTGGAGGAGAGCTCCCCCAAGGGCTATCTGCCCGAGGCCTTCGTCATCGCGCAGGTGGAGGCGGCCGGCTTCAAGCTCGCGGGCAAGTCCGAGGTGAACGCCAACCCGAAGGACACCAAGGACTACGCGGAGGGCGTCTGGGCCTTGCCCCCCACGCTGCGGGGTGGGGAGACGGACCGCGCCCGCTTCGTGGCGATCGGGGAGAGCGATCGGATGACGCTCAGGTTCACCAAACCCAAGAAGTGAGCCTACCCGCTGGCTAGGCGTTCAGGGGCCCCAGGGGCGGCGTGCCGCGTGGGGCCCGCTTGCGCCAGGTCGCCTCGACCACTAGCGTAGCGGCCCCGCAGAGGAGCCCGAGCACCCATGGCACGCGTTACCGTAGAAGACTGCCTCGAACAGGAAGAGAACCGCTTCGCGCTGGTGGTGCTCGCCGCGACCCGCACGCGCCAGCTCATGCGTGGGATGCACTCCATGGTTCAGGCGCGCAACAAGCCCGCCGTCGTCAGCCTGCGGGAGATCGCGCGGGGGTACGTGCGCTTCAACCGTGAGACGCGCGAGGCGGTCCAAGAGTACATCGAAGAGATGAGCGGCGCGCGGCGAGAGTGAGCGTGGCGCGCCAGCGCACCTCCAACGCCGCGCCCCCCGCCGCTCCGCTCAGCCTCCAGTCGCTCGGGCGCGCCGGAGATCTCGGCGCGCTCGCTCACTACGCGGACGCCGCGTACTACGATCTCACCTACGGAGCTCGACGGCAGGACGTGGACCACTACGTGCGGCGTGCGCGCGAGCTGGGGGGGCCGGTCTTGGAGTACGGCGCGGGCACCGGGCGGATCACCTTGCCGCTCGCGCGCGCGGGGCTCGAGGTCACCGGCGTGGAGCTGGCGCGGCCGATGCTCCAAGCCTGCGAGGCGCGGCTGGCTCGCGCGCCGCGGCACCTGCGCGGGCGCGTCGTGCTGCACCAGGGGGACATGCGGACGCTGCGGCTCGAGCGGCGCTACCGGTTGGTGATCGCCCCGTTCAACGTCCTGCTGCACCTCTACACCCGACAAGAGCTGGCGGAGCTGCTCGAGCGCGTGAAGGAGCACCTGCTGCCCGGCGGGCGCTTCGTGTTCGACGTCTCCGTCCCCCAGGGGGAGGATCTGGCCCGTGATCCCGAGCGGCGCTACCCCGCGCCGGACGTGCGTCACCCCGAGACGGGGCAGGTGCTCGGCTACGCCGAGCGCTTCCACTACGACCCGCTGCGGCAGCTGCTGCTCGTGTGGATGGAGTTCTCCCCGCGCGACGGCAGCCCCCCCTGGAGCGTCCCGCTGACCCACCGGCAGTGGTTCCCGCAGGAGCTCGAGGCGGCGCTCCATCACGCCGGCTTCGTGGATCAGCGCTGGAGCGCCGACTTCACCGGAGAGCCCCCGGACGCGAACGTCGACAGCTTGGTCGTGGACTGCGGCCTGGCCCCAGGGCCTTGATGCCACGGGGGCAGCTCTTAAGCTGGAAAGACGCCCATGCCCAGCCTGTACGATGAGCTCGGGGTCTCCAAGACCGCCTCCGCCGACGAGATCAAGAAAGCGTATCGGAAGCTCGCCCAGAAGCTGCACCCCGACAAAAATCCGGGCGACCGTAAGGCGGAGGCGCGCTTCAAGGCGGTGAACAACGCGCACCAGGTGCTCAGCGATCCCAAGCGGCGCGCGCTGTACGACGAGTTCGGGGACGAGGGACTGAGGGAGGGCTTCAACGCGGAGGCCGCGCGCGCCTACCGCGGCGCGCGCTCGGGCCGCGCTCGGCCCGGCCGAGGGGGCGCCGAGGAGCTGCCCTTCGATCTCGAGGGCTTCTTGCGGCAGCAAGGCCAGCGCGGTGAGGCCGGGGGCTTCGGGGACTTCTTCGGCGAGATGTTCGGCGGGGGCCGCCGGGGCCCTCGGGCCGGCAGCGATCTCGCCAGCGAGGTGACGGTGGATTTCGTGAGCGCCATCGAGGGCGCGACGCTCGAGCTGCGGGTGCAGGAGGGGGGCACGCCCGTGAAGGTGCGGGTGCCGGCGGGCGCCGGTGACGGCGACAAGATCCGCGTGAAGGGCCAGGGTGGACCAGGGCAAGCGGGGGGCCCGCCGGGGGATCTCATCGTCACCCTCAAGGTGGGGCCACACCCGTTCTTCAAGCGCGAGGGGCTGGATCTCGAGCTGGAGCTGCCC
>CAUJEM010000084.1 GCA_963169915.1 Myxococcota bacterium | reverse complement strand
GACGGGACCGAAGGCGCAGGTCTCGCTCGTCGAGCCCATGGAGAGCTCGTCTTGTGCCGTCTTGGCCACGATGACGGCGCCGGCCTCGCGGAGCCGGGTGATCACGGTGGCGTCGTAGGGAGAGCGCCAGCCGCTCGCCGCCGCGCCGTCGCGAGTGAGGATCTTCGTCCCGGCGGTGGTGGGGAGGCAGGTCGTGCAGAGTGCGTCCTTGACCGCGATGGGGACGCCGGCGAGCGGCCCGAGCGGCAGCCCGCGCTCGCGGCGCCGCCGGAGCTCCTGGGCCGCCTCCAGCGCCGCGGCGCCGCCGAGGTGGGTGACGGCGCCGAGCGCGGCGGCCGCCTCGAGCCCGGCGAGCGCCTGCGTCACGGCGTCCACCGGATCGAGGCGCCCTCGCCGGACCTCCTCGGCGATGCCGCGGACCGTGCGCGCGCTCACGCGGCCACCCCGTGCGCCCCGTCGACGCGTCGAGTGCTTGGAGTCCCCATGCGTCAGCCCTCGTCGACGAAGCTGGGGACGAGGAAGCCGCCCGGCCCCTGCCGCGCCGCGCTCGCCTGGGCGCGCTCGGGGCCGAGGCAGGGTCGCTCCTGGTCCGGGGCCCAGGTGGTCGTGGCGGCCCCACTCGACCAGGGGTCGACCCCCGTGAGCTCGACCTCCGAGAGCTGGCGGAGGTGCGCCATGATGAGCTCCAATTCGGCGCTGAAGCGGGCACGCTCGTCCGCGGAGAGGTCGAGGTGGGTCAGCCGAGCCAGGTGCTCGAGGGTCGTGGGGTCGAGACTCACGCCGCCAGGCTAGCTTCTAGTGCAGGCGAGGAGAAGCCTTGGTAGACTCACGCTCACGATGCAGCCTCCACCTGGTCCTCATGGCCCTCCCTGGGGAGGCGGTGCGGCGGGGGGGCCCACCCAGAAGCCCATCACCGGCGGGCCACAGACCATGGCGTTGCACGCCATGAGCCTCGACCCTCGCACGGGCCTGCCCAAAGGCGAGAAGCCCCCGGCGAGCACCGCCGCGGTCGTCGCGCTGGTGTGCGGCATCTTGCTCTGCTTGGGGCCCTTCACTGGCGTCGCGGCCATCGTCGCTGGGCTGATGGCGCGCAGCGCAGCACGCCAGAGCCCCGCCACGGTGGGCGGCAACGGCATGGCGCTCGCGGGGATCCTGCTCGGCGTCTTCAACCTGATCATCGCCACGCCGGGGCTCATCCTGCTGCTGCTCGGCTTGGCCTCCAGTCGCTAGCGGGGGCCGGGGCGCTCGCCGCTCGCGGCGGGGTCCGGCGACGCCCGTCGTACTGGGCTTGAGTTCAGTCTGACGGCGGCGCAACCGGGGGTGCAGGGGCTCGATGGGGCCCGCGATGTTCGGCGCCGATCCCTCGACTCAAGCAGTGGGCCTCGCTAGGATGAGCCGCGAGCAAGAGGGTCATGCTCGGGCCTTGCGTCGTCAACGCCGTGCACGTCGACCCAGCCAAGGCGGAGGAGACGTGAGCGCGCGTCAGCGTGAGTATGAAGACGGGCAGCTCGTGCCGGGGACCCGCTATCGCGTCATCTCCCTCATCGGGCTCGGCGGGATGGGCTCGGTCTACGAGGTGGAGCACGAGGCCCTCGGCAAGCGGTTCGTGCTCAAGGCGCTGCTGCGCGAGCTGGTGGGGCGGGAAGAGCTGGTCCGTCGCGTCAAGAACGAGCAGCGCGCGCTAGGGCAGCTCCAACACCCCAACATCGTTCAAGTCACCGACGGGGGCGTGGACGCCCACGACATCCCGTTCTTCGTGATGGAGAAGCTCGAGGGCGAGACGCTGTCGCAGCGCCTACGGCGCGAGGGGCGGCTCCCCATCGCGGAGGCGCTGCACATCATGGCGCAGGTGGCCGCCGGGCTGGCGGCCGCGCACGATCTTTCTATCGTGCACCGCGACGTCAAGCCGCCCAACATCTTCCTCGAGCAGCGCGGCGGGGTGCGTATCCTGGATTTCGGCATCGCGAAGATGCACGCGCTCGACGACGCGCTCACCGCGCATGGCGTCGCCATCGGGACGCCGCGCTACATGTCTCCTGAACAAGCTCGAGGCGACGCGGTGGACGGGCGCGCGGATCTTTACGCCTGCGGGCTGCTCTTGTTCGAGCTCATCGCCGGGCGTGGCCCCTTCGACGACGTGAAGAACCTGAGCGACATCTTGTTCGCGCACCTCGTCCGGCCAGCGCCGCGCCTGTCTGCTCGTGTCCCGGAGGTGTCTTCGGAGCTCGACGCTTGCGTCGCGGCGCTGCTCGCCAAGGAGCCCGCGGAGCGCCCCGACAGCGCGCATCGGCTGGCGGAGCTCTTGACCCAGCTCGCCGCGGAGCAGCGCGCGCGGGACGCCTCGGGTGGCTCAGCGCCGTGCGCCGATCATGAGCTGCCCACGCGGTACGACGAGCGGCGCTGTAGCCCCTTGGCGCACCACGCGGCCGCCCCCACCACGGAGCTCGTCTCTGCGCTGCTGGTCGAGGGCCTCGAGGCGCAGCAGTCGCTCGGCTTCACGGAGGAGCGGACGGAGCGGGACAGCCCTGCTTCACGCTCGCAGCGCGTGGGCTCGTCGAGCACCACCGCCCCGATAGGCCCCTCGGACGTGGAGGGCTTCACGTCGGGGAGCGGCGGCAGCCTGAGCTCCTGCACGGTGCCGCTGGGGATGGAGGCTTGGGTGGAGGCGCCCGCGCCGTCGAGGGCGGGCGGTGAGGAGGCCGCGGCCGTGGCCGCAGAGCCGGAGACGCGGACCGCGCTGCCCGGCGCCGTCGTCGCCCCCACCACGCCCTTCAGCGTGGTCACCGCTCGGCGGCGCGAGAGTGGGGGGGAGCGCCTGCCGCCGCGGTGGGCGATGGGGCTGCTCGGCGGCCTCGCGCTCGGCGTGATGGGCCTGGCGCTCGGCGGGGGGTGGTGGCTCGGACGCTCGCAGTCGCCGCCCGCGGTGGGGCCCGCCGCGTTCGTCCCGGAGCCCGTCGTGGCGGGGAGCCCGCCGCGCCCCCCGCCAGCGGCCCAGCCGCTCGGCGCCAGCCCGGCGCTCGCCGTGGCGCCCGTCGCGGCGCCGGTGCCGGCGGACAGCTCCACGGCCCACCGCGCCGAGGCGGCGGCGCCGATACGGGCGGGGAGCCGGACGGCGAGCCCCGCCCCCACCCCGTCGCAGCGCGTCGTGAGCCTCCCCCCCGCACGGCCTCAGGGTGGCCCCAGCACCTCCAAGACCGCCCAACCGGCGCCGCGCCGGTCCGTCGCGGGGCTCCCGGGCTCGGGGCTCTAGGCCTCCACCCTCGGCTTGACCGAGGGTGTCCGAGCCCGTATGAAGGCGGCCCCCCGGCGACGTCCGCCAGGGGATCCCCCAACAACGCACGCCACCAGCGCGAGCCCGTGTCCAGGTGCCCCTCATCGGGGTGGCCACGGGTCGGTGGCGGAGGCCCAACCAAAGAGGAGCGCTAGCCCATGTCTGAATCAGAGATCGATGACGGCCCCGTCGTCCCCCTAGAAGTCCCCCGCACGGCCCTGCTCGCCGGTGAGCGCGCCGTCGCTCAGCAAGGTGAGGCGGCGCCCCGCACGGTGCGTGATCCCGCCAACCCGCTGCCCGTCCGGGAGCTGTTCGAGTCCGGCGTTCATTTCGGTCACCAGACCAAGCGCTGGAACCCGAAGATGAGCAGCTACATCTACGGCGCTCGTAACGGCATCCACATCGTGGACCTGGATCAGACCTCGCGGCTGTTCAAGCGCGCCTTCGACTTCCTGAGCGACACCGTCGCGCATGGCGGACACGTGCTGTTCGTCGGCACCAAGCGCCAGGCGCAGGCCATCGTGCAAGAAGAGGCCAGCCGCACGGGGCAGTACTACGTCACCAACCGCTGGCTTGGCGGCACCCTCACGAACTTCCGCACCATGAAGGGCGGGCTCGAGCGGCTGCGCACCATCGAGCGGATGCGCGAAGACGGCACCTATGAGCAGCTCCCCAAGAAGGAGACGGTGCAGCTCGAGAAGGAGCGCGCGCGTCTGGAGAAGTACATCGGCGGCCTGAAGGGGATGGGCTCGGTGCCCTCGGCGATGTTCATCATCGACCCGGCGCAGGAGCTCATCGCCGTCAAAGAGGCGCGTAAGCTCGGCGTGCCCATCGTGGCCATCACGGACACCAATTGCGACCCGGATCTGGTGGACTACCTCATCCCGGGCAACGACGACGCCATCCGCTCCATCCGGCTCATCACCTCCGCCGTGGCGGACGCGTGCGAGCTCGGCGTCGCGCGCCGCCGGGAGCACCGCTCCGGGCGCGGTGAGCGCGAGGGCGGCCGCGGAGACCGTGACGGCGGTCGCGGCCCCGAGGTCTACAGCGCCGGCCGCTCGCGGAGCTGAGGCGCTCGCCTCGGCACTTTTTGGTCCCCTTGCTGCGGCCGCGCCAGCCCCGCGCGGCCGCAGCGCCGTTCGTAGTTCATTTCGGAGAAGCACCATGAGTCAGGTCAGCATGCAGCAGGTCAAGGAGCTGCGAGAGCGTACCCAAGCGGGTCTGAATGATTGCCGGAGCGCCTTGATGGAGGCGGACGGCGACATGGACAAGGCCATCGAGATCATCCTGAAGAAGGGCCTCGCCAAGAGCGCCAAGCGCGCGGGCGCCATCGCCTCGGAGGGTGTCGTCGTGGCGAAGCTGGCGGCCGACGCGAAGAGCGGCGTCCTCGTCGAGGTCAACATCCAGACGGATTTCGCCGCACGGAACGAGGAGTTCGTCGGGTTCGCCGCGCAGGTGGCGGAGGTCGCGCTGGCGACGCCGTCCGGCGCGGAGCTCGGCGCCCAGCCCTTCCCCGGCGGTGGGACGGTGGAGGAGCGCCGCGCCGCGCTGGTGGGCAAGCTGGGCGAGAACATCACCGTCCGTCGCTGGCAGCGGATCGAGGCCAGCGGCGCTGGTCTGGTCCAGGCCTACGTCCACATGGGCGGAAAGATCGGCGCGCTGCTGGCCGTCGCCGCGCCGCAGCCGGAGCGGGCAGAGGTGCAGAGCTTCGCGGAGGACGTGGTGATGCACGTGGCCGCCATGGGGCCGCTGCGGCTCAGCGCCGCGGAGAGCACGGAGGAAGAGAAGGCCAAGCAGGCGGAGATCTTCGCGGCGCAGGTCGAAGAGGAGGGCAAGGTGCCCGAGGCGCGGCGCGCCCAGGTGGTCGCGGACAAGGTCGCCAAGTGGGTCAAGGAGTTCTCCTTGCTGGAGCAGCCCAGCGTGACGGACGGCACCAAGACCGTGCAGCAGCTCTGTGAGGCGGTGAGCGCGGCCGTCGGCGGCGAGGTCAAGATCCTCGGCTTTGCGCGCTTCGAGCGAGGTGAGGGCATCAGCAAGCCGGTCGGCGACGATTTCGCCGCGGAGGTCGCCCGGATGGCCGGCGCGTGACACCCGACGGGAGCCGCGAGCCCGAGCCCTCGCACGCTGAGGACCTCGGGCCCGCGGGCGGGGTGAGCGCTGACGCGGGGGACGAGTAGGCTGGAGGAGGCGTCGATGCGGGTGCTCGTGACAGGGGGTGCTGGGTTCATCGGGGGTCACCTCGTGCGGGCGCTCGCGGCGCGCGGGCACGAGGTGGAGGCGCTGGATGATTTGAGCCAGGGGCACGCCGAGAACCTCCCAGCGGACGTCCGGCTCCACCGGGTGGACGTGCGCGACGCGGCGGCGGTGCGCGCGGCGCTGCTTGGCTTCCGTCCGGAGGTGGTCTGTCACCTCGCCGCGCAGATCAGCGTGTCGCGGAGCCTGCGGGAGCCGCTGCTGGACGCGAGCGTGAACGTGCTGGGGAGCCTGCACGTGCTCGAGGCGAGCTGCGCCGCGGGCGTGGCGCGCCTGGTGTTCGCCAGCACGGGGGGCGCCATCTACGGCGAGGTGCCCGAGGGCGAGCGTGCGCGTGAGGACTGGCCGGCCTTGCCCACCAGCGTGTACGGCATCAGCAAGCTGACGGTCGAGCGCTACCTGAGCGCCCTGACCTCCAGCCAAGGCCCGGCGCTGCGCGTGCTCCGCTACGCCAACGTGTATGGGCCCGGGCAAGATCCGCTGGGTGAGGCGGGCGTGGTCGCCATCTTCACGGAGCGGGCGCTCGCCGGGCACCCCTTGGTCGTCCATGGCCGGCGGCGCGCGGGGGACACTGGCTGCGTGCGAGACTACGTGTACGTGATGGACGTGGTGCCGGCCACGCTCGCCGCCGCGGAGGGCGACCTCGCGGAGCCCCTGCTCAACGTCGGCACGGGGGTGGAGACCACGACCCAGCGCTTGGCGGAGCAGCTCCGGGCGCTCACGGGCGACGCCGTCGTCATCGAGGCGGGGCCACCGCGGCCAGGGGATCTCGAGCGCTCGGTGCTCGACCCCACGCGCCTCACGGCGGCGCTCGGCCGCCCGCCGGTGGAGCTGCGGTCCGGGCTCGAGCAGACGCTCGCGTGGTATCGTGCGCGCCGCGCCGCGTGCTAGTCGAGGCTCATGCGCGTCCTGGCGCTCACTTCATACCCCAACCGCGCGGCGCGCACGCGCTTCCGCGTCAGCGCCTACGGCTCGCTGCTCGCCGAGCGCGGCATCACGCTCAGCCTGTCGTCCATGCTGGACGACCCGGCCTTCGCGCGCTTCTACGAGCCGGGTCACCGCCTCCGTAAGGGGTGGCAGGTGGCGCGGGGG
>CAUJEM010000083.1 GCA_963169915.1 Myxococcota bacterium | reverse complement strand
TGCCCGACGACGGGCGTGCTCCGCCCCGGGGTGGGGGGGCTCCTCCTTGCCTGGGAAAGCGGGTATCTGGCGGAGCCCGTGGCCTAGGGCGCCGTCGACCCCGGACGGCCCAGCGCCAGGGTGCGCGAGGAAGCTCGCTGCCCGGACGCCGAGCCACGGGCCCAAGGCGAGCTTGTCGAAGAGGTACCAGTCGGCGCCGAGCTCGAGCTTGAGCCACTCCATCCCGGAGTAGAGCCCCTCGCCGTGGCCGGCGTCGAGGCTGAGCCGCCGCCAGCCGAGACCGGCGCCGACCCAGGGGTCGAGCCGCGTCCCTTGGATCAAGTGGTAGCGCGCCAAGAGGCCCAGCCCGAGGCTCGTCGCGGAGCAGCTCGAGCACGCGCTCCCGCCGGAGTGGTGCGCGAGATCGGCCCAAGCGCCGAGCATGACGCTGCGGCCGAGGCCATACATGAGCTGGAGCTCGAAGCGGGGCGCGGCGCCCAGGGTGGAGCTGCTGGCGTAGCGGTCCTCGAGGGCGCCCCAGGGGAGCGTGAGGGCCAGCCCGAGCGCGCCGCTGAAGTGTCCCCCGACGAGATCCTTCGCGGCCGGAACGGGGGCTGGGGGGGGCTCTTCGGCGTCCTCGGCCGCGCTGGGCGCTGGGGCGGGCGACGTTGAGCCGGCCTCAGGGGTCGTCGAGGGAGCGGACGCGGGGCTCTGACCCGTTGCGGTCAGCGTCCAAGCTGTCGCGAGCAGAGCGGAGAGCAGGGAGGGGACGCGCTTCATGTCGAGTGCCGCTCTTAGCACAGGGTGACGGCCACCCACGCAACCACGCCTCCTCCGAGCTCGATAAAGGGGGTGATGTCTCCCTTGGAGGTCAGAGAGCGGCTGGCGGTCGGGCTAGAGGACGTTGGGGACACCCGGGAGCTCCCCAGCCGAGCACCCAAGGGTCCTTGGATCGTGGAGGTGGGGTCCCATGACGCGAGCCACGTCTGCGAGCTGAGCCCAGGGCAGCGGCTCACGGTAGGGAGCGGGCGCGGCGCCGACCTCCGCGTCGACGATGGCACCGTGAGCGCGGCGCACTGCGAGCTGCGGGTGAGCGAGGACGGGGTGGAGCTGGTGGACCAGGGCTCGCGCAATGGCTGCTACCTGGGCGGAGCGCGCATCGGTCGCGCGGTGGTCACCGTGCGGGAGCAGACCTTCGTCATCGGGCGCTCCACGCTCACGATCCGCGTCGGAGGGGAGGTGGCGGGGGAGGCCACGGCGACGCCGAGCATCCCGGGCTTGATCGGGGGCTCTGCAGCGATGCGCCGGCTCAGCCATGAGATCCAGCGTCTGGCGCGGCTACGGGCGCCAGTCCTCATCCAGGGGGAGTCGGGATCTGGGAAGGACGTCGTCGCGCGCGCGCTTCATCGCCTGGGCCGCCCCCAAGGGCCGTACGTCGCGCTCAATGTGGGCACACTCTCCGAGCACCTGGCTCAGTCGGAGCTGTTCGGGCATCAGCGTGGGGCCTTCACGGGGGCGGTGTCGGCGCGCCCGGGGGTCTTCGTCGAGGCGGACGGTGGGACCTTGTTCCTGGACGAGATCGCTGACCTGCGCCCCGAGCTGCAGGTCAAGCTCTTGAGGGTGGTGGAGGACGGCCGGGTGCGAGCGCTGGGCGGTGGCCGTGAGCTGAGCGTCGACGTGCGCATCGTGTCGGCGAGCTGGGCGTCCTTGGAAGAGCGCGTCAGGCTCGCGCAGTTCCGCGAGGATCTGTATCATCGCCTGGGGGTCTTCGTCGTGCGTGTCCCAGCGCTCCGTGAGCGGCGCGGTGACTTGCCGGCCTTGGCGCTGCACCTGCTACGCCGCTATGAGGCGGAGCTGGGGCCCAAGGCGCTGGCCCCGAGCGCGCTCGCGCGGCTGCTGCCCCACCCCTTTCCGGGCAACGTCCGGGAGCTGGCGAGCGTGCTGTACCGCGCGGCGGCGCTCAGTGACACCGAGTGGATCGAGGGGCATCACATCGCCCTCGCGACGCCAGGGCCGCTGAGGGTCGAGCTGAGCGCCGCCGACGCCAGGCGCCTGCTCGACGATCACCGTGGCAACGTCAGCGCCGCGGCGCGCGCCGCGGGGGTGGCGCGCTCTACCTTCCGCGACTGGCTGAGCCAGCAGGGGCAGCGCCTCACCCCGGCTCAGCGCGCGAGTGTAGGCCCCCCAGACCGGCCTGGTGCCTAGAAGGAGCCGAACACCGTCAGGCCGCCCTCACCGGGCGCGACGACGGGCGCCATCGCCCACTCGATGCCGGGGCGCTCAGCGGCGGCCTTCGGCTTGGGCCGGTTGTCGATGAAGTAGTACGCCACCGTCCCCGCGGCGGCGACGCCCCCGACGACGAAGCTCACGATGCTGACGGTCTTGCGGTTGTCGCCAGAGTCCGAGTGCTCTTGGAAGACGTGGCAGGCCTTCTCGAAATCGCTGCGATACGACGCGAACTGCCCGGTGAAGCTCGTCCCGCGGCAGGGAGGCGCGCTGAGGCCAATCTTTCCGGCTTGCGCTACGATGGCCGCGCGGTCTTGGTCGGCTTGATCGTAGGCGCTGTTGGAGGCGATGGCGAAGCCGACGCCGAGCCCCAGCCCGAGGATGGTGAGCCCGGTCCCAGCCCAGGCGATGGGGCGCTGCTGGTACCACTCCACGAGGCCGAGCCGCTCCGTGTCCGCCGGAGTGTCGGCGGGCGCTGCCTCGGCGGCGTCGCCAGCGGACGTGCTCGGCGGGGTTTCCGAGGCTGGCGCGGCGGGCGCGGTGGCTGCGGCCGTGGTGAGGGTCAGCTTCACCGTGATGGTGCTCCCGGCCGTGGCCGTGATGGCCTGGCTCGCAGAGCGTTCCCCGAGCTGCGCCGTGATGGTGTGCTCCCCCGGGGTGAGGAAGATGGCGCCAGGGAGCGGCGCAGTGCCGCGCGCGACCCCGTCCACGCCGATCTGCGCGCCCGCGGTGTCGACCACGAGCGTCACCTCCGCCACCTTGGCGCGTGCGGCGGCGAGGCCCTTGGTCGCCTCCTCATGCTCCGGCCCCGGCGCCGGGTTCTCTCTGAGGTACTGCGTGAAGTGCTCCATGGCTTCGACGTTGTGCCCCGAGCGCAGCTCGCTCTGCGCGAGGTTCAGCAAGACGGCGGGGTGAGCCCGCAGCGCGTAAGCTTGGAGAAAGGCGGCGCGCGCGCGCTCGAACTGCCCGGCGTCGAAGAGCTTGACGCCTTCTTGGAAGCGCTGGCGCGCCGACTCCGTCACGGCGTCGTCCTCCGCGCGAGCGATGGACGGGAGGCCGACGAGGGTGCTCGAGAGCAGCGTGGCAGAGAGCAGGGTGGCGAAGACGCGGGGGGCTTTCATGGATCTCGAGGGTGGAGCAGGGGGGAGTGACACGAGGAGACGATCAGGGGAAGGTGGGCGCGGCAGAGGGCCGAGCCTGCCCGCTGAGCGGTGACGCTCAGGGTCAGAAGGGGCTGTCACGGACGATGTTGGAGTCCGGCTTCGAAGGGCGCTTGGGTGGCTCGGGGGTCGGGAAGGTGGCTGTGGCGGGAGGGCGCGCAGTCGTCGTGGGGGGCGGCGCCGGGCTCGGAGTGGCGGCCACCGGGGGCGGGGCAGGAGTAGCAGGAGCCCCAGCGGTGGGGAGGCGTGGCTTGTTCGCGCCAGGCCCCGGCGCTGGGGGAGGCACCGGCGCCATCACGGGCCGTGGTGGCGCCTCCGCGGTGGCCGGAGCGGGCGCCGCGGGAGGCGTCGCCTCGGCGCTGGGAGCGGAGGGTGGCGTCGCCCGAGCGGTGACCGTCGGGGCGTTCGTGGTGGCGGCCACCGGTGGGGCCGCGGGTGAGAGCGTGGGCGTGGGCTTGGCGGCGGGCTCGGTGGCGTCACGCCGCTCAGTCGGCCGCAGGAGGTAGTAGCCCAGGGCTGCAGCCACGCCCAGAAACAGCGCGATGCGCACCGCCGAGGGGCGAGAGGGCTCCGGTGAGGCCTCGGACTCGGCCGACGTGCTGACGGCAGCCGTGGCACCACGCGCCGCGTGCGCCTCGCTTTGGGGTGAGGGCGTGCTCTGCCGCGCGACGCCGCTGGGGCTCTTTGGTGCGGCGGCCTCCGAGCCGGGCGCCGGAGCCGCTGACGGGGACGTGACCTCCTGCTCCAGGGCGACCGCGACCGGCGCGGCCTCTACTGGGGGACTCACCTCGGGAGCCTCAGCGCCCTGGGCGTCCGCCGCTGCCGGCGCCGTCTCCTCGGTGGCGGGCTCAAGGGCTTCAGGCTCGCCCGTGGCGGCGCTGGGCTCCGCCGCTGGCGCCGTGGCCGCGTCCACCGCTTCGAGACCGACCCAGCTGGGACGGTAGCTGTCGGCCGCGCGCTCCGCAGCCTCGACGTCGAAGCCCGCAGGCGTGGAGGCGGGCGGTGCTGGGCTGTGCTTGTCGATCGCCATGTGGCTCCGTGTTCGGAGCCTCAAGCTAGCATCGCGCCGAGGCCCCTCGCAACGTGCTGCCGGTGTGCTCTCTTTGGTTAGAACGGATGTTTCCAGCGATGAAGACGCCGCTCCTGCTTGGGTTGAGAAGGGAAGCACCGTGGCGTGAGAGCCGACCGAAGTGGCCCCAGGAGCAGAGGTTGAGCTAGACCTAGCGCGTGAACCCCCGCTGGGTCTCGCTGTCTGCTGCCCTGCTCGGCCTAGCGTGTCAGCGCGCGTCCGTGCCTGCACCTGCGTCCAGCAGCAGCGCCGCGCCGCTCACGCCCGAGTCGCGGGTAGAGGCGGTGGCTGAGAGTGATCGGCTCGCCGCCGCAGCCAGCCGCCTGAAGGGCGGAGAGGCCGCCGAGCGCTGGTGGGCGGCGGCTGGGCTGAGAGAGCGCTGGTGGCGGCTCGAGCGGCGCCCCGCGGACGCGTGGGAGGCGCTGGAGGCGCTGGCCGCGGCGGCTCGGGCGGAGGCGCCCTCGAGCTGTGACGCGGCGCTGCAGCGCGCGCTCCTGGAGGCCGAGCAGCGCAGTGACCCGGGGCTCGCGTACCGTGAGCTGGTCGCGCAGCGTCGCGCCGCCGCGCGCACCTGTGAGGCGCGGTTGGAGCGAGCGCTGGCCGTGCTCGCCGTCTATCGTCCACTGCCGAACGTGCTGGCAGAGCTCGAGCGAGCGGCGCCGCCGGGGGCCGCGGCGGGCTCCGCCGTGGCCCCCGAGACCACGCCCACCGCAGACGCGGGGGCGGGCGATGGGGTCGTCAGCCCGAGCGTCGCGGCAGAGCCGCCGAACTCCAACCTGAAGATCGTGGGGCTCGAGCGCTTCCCGTCCACGGACACCGCGCGAGTGGTCATCGCGCTGAATCGACCGGCGCGCTTCGAGACGGGGTACCTCCCGGCCGTGGAGGGCAAGGGCCCGCGGGTCTACGTGGACGTGCTGGGGGCCAGCTTCCACGGTCGGCGTGAGCTCGGCTCCGAGGGGCTCTTGCAGCGCGTGCGCCTCGGCGAGCAAGCGCGCGCGACGCGCGTCGTGTTGGATCTGCGGGAGTCCGCCTTCCGGCGTGTGTTCTACTTGCCGGAGCCCTTCAGGATCGTGATCGACGTGAGCAAGGAGGCGCCGTCTGCGGCCGCTCCCGCCGCGGCGGTCGGCAAGGGACGAAGGGTGCGGCGGGTCGTCCTCGACCCAGGTCATGGCGGGCACGATCCGGGCGCCATCGGGGCGGCCGGGCTCAGGGAGAAGGACGTCACGCTGGACGTCGCGCACCGCGCGGCGCCGCTCATCGCGCGGGAGCTCGGGATCTCCACGCTCCTCACGCGAGACACCGACGACTTCGTCTCGCTGCCCGAGCGGACGGCGCGCGCCAACGCCTTCGGGGCTGATTTGTTCATCTCCATCCACTGCAACGCCAGTGAAGATCCGAGCAGTCGCGGCGTGATGAGCTTCGTCCTGGCGGGCGCCCACGACGCGGACGCGGCGCGCTTGGCCGCCATCGAGAACCGCGCGTCGCCCGCCGCTGGAAGTGAGCTGGCCGAGGCGATGGCGCGGTTCATCGATCCCGGGAGTCAGTCGCGTTCCCTGCAGCTCGCGGAGCTGCTCCAACGCGCGGCGAAGGCGTCGCTGGGGCAGGGGTACGCGGACGTGCCCATCCACGGCGTGAAGCGCGCGGGGTTCTACGTGCTCGCCGGCGCGCACATGCCGGCCGTGCTCTTCGAGACCACGTTCATTTCTAGCCCCGTGGACGAGGCGCGCCTCGACACCGGCGCGTACCGTCAGAAGCTCGCCGACGCCATCGTCAACGCGATCCGCGCCTACCGTGAGGGGCGCTGAGCCGCGGCTCAGCCCGTGCGGCGCCGCGGGATGAAGCGGCCGTCGTGCAAGACGAAGCGGGTCGGCAAGTCCGAAGGCAGCGCGCCGCCGGGGAGCCCTGGGTAGAGGGGATCCCCAGGGAGCGCGAGGATGGGCTCGTCCCCGTCGAGGCAGAAGTGAGGACAGAGCGGTACGAGAGGCTGTCGATCCGCGAGCGCCAGCGCGCCGTGGACGTCCCGCGCGCGGCCGAGCACCTCGAGGGAGTGCGAGGTGGGAGGAGCGAGGAGGACCTCTCCGGCGGCCCAACGCTCGAGCACCTGCGCTGGGGTAGCCCAGAAGCTCTCGGTGGTCTCGTGACCGTCGTGTACGCCGTGCTGTGCCGGCGGCGCGGCCGTCAGGTAAAAGCGCGTGTCGAAGCGCTTGGCCTCCGCCGTGGGGGTGATCCAGCGTGCGAAGGGGTGGAGGCTCGCCGTGTCCAAGGTGAGCCGGGCTTGGGAGAGCAGCAGCTCGAGGCGCTCGCGCCGCTGCAGGGCGCCGCGCAGCGCGACGACCTCCTGATCGGTGGGTGGCGGCCCGACGACGGTGAGCAGGGCTGCCTCCTCCAGCAGCTCACGGAGCGCGGCGACCGCGAAGGCGCGCGCTTCTTGCGCGTCGAGCCCCAGCTCCGTGGAGCGCGGGTGCAGCCCGTTGGTGAGCGTCGTCCACGCGGGCGCTGCGTCGGCGTCGTCCACCTTGCCACCCGGGAACACGACGGCTCCGCCGAGGAAGCCGCTGCGCTGGTGGCGCTTGACGCAGAACACCTCCACCCCCTGCGCGGAGTCTCTGACGACGAGCACCGTCGCAGCGGCTTTGGCGGGCGCTATCGAGCGCTGGGGATCGAAGCTCAACATGACGCAGGGAACGCTGAAGCGCGCCCTCACTCTACGGCGGCGCCCGCGCCTTGGCCAGCGTCTGAGCCGGCGTCAGCGGGGCGAGCGTGGCGGAAGGCGCGCGGCGTCGCTCGCGCCGCTCGCGACCACTCCGCGCTCGGCTCGCTGCGCGAAGCGCTCGCGTGGCTCGAGGTCGCCGCTGCGCTGCGGCGCGTGGCGCCCTCGCGCGCCGCGGTGCAGCGGCCGCGCGACCGGGCGCTTGCGGTCGTGGGGGCACCGGAGTCGACGGAGAGCCCCGAGGCGAGCCCGACGTAGGCGCGGAGGGTGCGCCCGATGTTGGAAGGGCGCCCCGCGCGGTCGCGTCCGAGGTTGCCACGGCGGTGGACGCGCGCCGCGCTCGCTCACCGGGCTCGGTGGAGCGCGAGCTGCGGGCGCACGACGTGCGGCGAGAGGCCTGCCGCCGGATCGGGGAGCGCGCCTGCCGTTGACGCGGTGAGCAGGGATGACTAGGCTCCCCGCCCTCACCGAGCCGCGCTGGCTTCGGCAATGCCTACGGATGGATTGGAGCTAGGGGCAGGAGCGTCATGAACAAGACACAGCTCAAGAAGTTTCGGGAGCTGCTCGAGTCCAAGCGCGCGGAGATCGTCAAGCGTGCCCAGCAGACGCTGGACGAGGACATGGCGCTCGACGCCAATGACCTCCCCGATGAGATGGATCTGGCCTCGAGCGAATACCTCCAGTCGTTCACCTTCCGGCTGCGCGGTCGTGAGAAGGTCTTCCTCGACAAGATCCAGAAGGCGCTCGACAAGCTGGACAAGGGCGTGTTTGGCGTGTGTGAGGACTGCGGTGAGCCCATCAGCATCAAGCGGCTGGAGGCGCGTCCGGAGACGACGCTCTGCATTCGCTGCAAGGAAGACCAAGAGCGGGTGGAGAAGGACTTCGGCTGAGGCGCGCCAGGGGCGGTTCAGCGACGAGCGCTGGGCTTGGTAGGCCGCTTCGGGGCCTTGGGCTGCGGCGCGCGCGCCACGGGACCGGATGAGGCGCTGGCCGCGGCGCGCTGCTCGCGCAAGAGCGCCGCGAGGTAGTGCCCGGTGCGGCTCTCGGGAAGGCTCGCGATCAGCTCTGGCGGCCCCGCGCCCACGAGGCACCCGCCACCGTCACCGGCTTCGGGCCCGATGTCGATGACCCAGTCCGCGCAGGCCGCAAGCTCGAGGTTGTGCTCGATGATGAGCACCGTGTTGCCGGCGTCGCGCAGATCGAACAGCGCACGGCTGAGCAGCTCGATGTCCTGGAAGTGCAGCCCGGTGGTGGGCTCGTCCAGGACGTAGAGCGTCTTGCCCGTCGCCGTCCGCGCCAGCTCCGTCGCGAGCTTGACCCGCTGGGCCTCACCGCCCGACAGCGTGGTGCCCGGCTGTCCCAGGGTGAGGTAGCCGAGCCCCACCTGGCGCAGGGCCGTGAGCTTCTGGCGGAGGCGTGCTTGGGCCTCGAACAGCTCCCAGGCCTCGTCCACCGTGAGCGCGAGCGCGTCGGCGATGCTGAGCCCCCGGTAGCGGATCTCCAGCGTCTCACGGCTATAGCGCGTGCCCCCACAAGAGTCGCAGAGGACGTAGACGTCCGGCAGAAAGTGCATCTCCACCCGCCGCACCCCGTCCCCCTGACACGCCTCGCAGCGCCCGCCCTTGACGTTGAACGAGAAGCGTCCAGGCTTGTAGCCGCGCGCGCGCGCGTCCGGTAGCGAGGCGTAGAGCTCGCGCAGCTGCGTGAACAGCCCAGTGAAGGTGGCGGGGTTCGAGCGCGGCGTCCGGCCGATCGGCGCTTGATCGATGCTGACGACCTTGTCGATGTGTTCGAGGCCGTCGATGCGATCACAGGGGCCGACCACGCCGGCGGCGCCGTAGAGCGACGAGCGCGCAGCGGCGAGCAGGGTGTCGATGACGAGGCTGCTCTTGCCGGAGCCGCTCACGCCCGTGACGACCGTGAAGAGCCCGAGCGGGAACGCGACGGTCAGCTCTCGGAGGTTGTGCGCACGCGCCCCGACCACGGTGAGCGCCGCGGCGCCGGGGGCTCGCCGCGCGCTCGGGGGCGTCAAGCCTCGGGCTCGTGTGAGGTAGGGGCCGGTGACGGACCGAGGGTCGGCCAGCACCTCTGCGGGCGTGCCTCGAGCGACGATCTCTCCGCCGAGGCGCCCCGCGCCGGGCCCGAGATCCACCAGGTAGTCTGCCGCCAGGATGGCGTCGCGATCGTGCTCGACCACGATCACGCTGTTGCCCTTGTCCACGAGCTGCCGGAGCGCCCGGAGGAGCTGCTGGTTGTCCCGCGCGTGCAAGCCGACGCTCGGCTCGTCGAGCACGTACAGCACACCCACCAGCGACGCCCCGATCTGCGTGGCGAGGCGGATGCGCTGCCCCTCGCCGCCGGACAGCGTGGAGGAGGGGCGGTCGAGCGAGAGGTAGCCGAGCCCCACGTCCAAGAGAAAGCGGAGACGCGCGACCATCGCGGTGAGCAAGGGCCGGACGATGGTGGCGTCCCGGGGAGCGAAGAGGTCGCCCTCGAGCCACTCCGTCAGGGTCTGGTGGAGGGTCACCAGGGGGAGGCTGGAGAGCTCGGCGATGTCTCGGCCACCGAGCTTCACGGCGAGCGCCTCGGGCCTCAGGCGCCGGCCGGCGCAAGCGTCGCACACGGCTTGCGCCGTGAAGCGCCAGAGGTCCTCGGGGTCGAGGGCGCCGTCGTCGGGCTCGTCGTCGCTGGGAGGCAGCTCCTCGTCGGAGAGCCAGCGCTCTAGGCGTCTCACGATGCCCTCGTAGGCCTCGCCGCCGGCGCGCCGGCCCTTGGGCGCCGGCGCGCCGAAGAGCAGCGCGTCTCGCTGCTGTTGAGGCAGCTCCGCCCAGGGGAGATCCGGGTCCACGCCCAGGAGCTGGACGGCTCGGGCGACCTCACTGGCCGTGGCGACCGAGCCCCGGCGGCCGAAGGCGGCGACCGCCCCTTCGCGCAAGCTGCGCCGTGGATCCGGCACGATGCGCGCAGGGTCGACCGTGGTGCGGACGCCGAGCCCGTCACAGCTAGGGCAGGCGCCGTGCGGCCCATTGAACGAGAAGAGCTTGGGCTCGAGCGGGGGCAGGGTGATGCCATGCTCCCAGCTCACGAGTCGCTCGCTCATGACGGTAGGTGGGGCGCCGTCCATCCCGTCCACGAGGAGCGTGCCGTCGCCGAGCTTCAGCGCCAGCTCCACCGAGTCCGTGAGGCGCGCCTTGTTGCCCTCGCGGAGGACGATCCGGTCGACGACCACGTCGAGATCGTGCGGGGCGTGGGCCGAGATGTCCGGCGCCTCCGCGATGTCGAGGAGCACGCCGTCGAGTCGGGCTCGGACGTAGCCCTGGCGGCGTAGCCAGGCCAGCTCCTCGCTGAGCGAGCTCCGCCGCTGGCGCACGAGCGGCGCGAGCAGCGTGGCCCGCGCGCCCTCCCCGCGGCTCATCAGCGCGTCGACGATCTCTTGGACCGTGTAGGCGTGCAGCACCACCCCCGACACTGGGCAGTGTGGGATCCCGACCCGGGCGAAGCTCAGCCGGAGGTAGTCCGCCAGCTCCGTCACCGTCCCGACCGTAGAGCGCGGGCTCTTGCCGATCGCGCGCTGCTCGATGGCGATGGCGGGGCTGAGCCCTTCGATGCTCTCCACCCGTGGCTTGGGGAGCTGGTCGAGGAACTGCCGCGCGTAGGCGGAGAGAGACTCCACGTAGCGCCGCTGGCCCTCGGCGTAGATGGTGTCGAAGGCGAGCGAGCTCTTGCCGGAGCCGCTCGGGCCGGTGAACACCACCAGCCGGTCTCGAGGTAGATCCAGGCTGAGGTTCTTGAGGTTGTGCTGGCAGGCGCCGCGGACCTGGAGTCGGTCGGTAGTCACTGGTGGGAGCGTCATAACATGCAGCGCGAGCGGCTCTCGACCACCGGCGCGGCGTGGGGCCCTACTCAGGCGAGCAGGTCTCCGCGTGAGCTTTGATTGCCGTGGCTGGGCGCTTCGGCTAGCGTCCGCGGCCGTGCGCGTGACCCGGAACCCTCGGATGGCGACTCCCTCCACGGGGGGCGGTGCGCCAGAGGGGGCTGACGCGCTTGGGGCCCATAGCTCAATCGGTCAGAGCCCCCGGCTCATAACCGGGTTGTTCCTGGTTCAAGTCCAGGTGGGCCCACCCTCGTCCGCGCCGTTGGCCTTAGCTTTTCATTGAGGAGATCGTCGTCACCGTGAACTTGCAAGCACAGATCGAGATCTTGGAGCAGCTCGCGCTCATCGACGCCGAGCTTCGCGAGTTGAACGACGAATATCAGAGGGAAAAAGAGCAGCTCAGCGTCAAGCGTAAGAAGCTGTCCGAGCTGGGGGATCGTTCGTCGGCGTCGCGCTCGGGGATCCAGGAGATGGAGCGCCTGCGGGGAGAGCTGCTCACGGAGCTGCGCCAGATGTCGCACCAGATGGAGCGTTCGCGCGAGCGCCTGTCACGCTCACGCAACGAGCGAGAGTCCAACGCCGCTCAGCGTGAGGTCGAGGAGATGCGCAAGCTGATGCGCGATCGGGAGCTGGAGGCCGACAAGATCGCCGGCCTCATCGAGCAGGCGCGCACGGACATGGACGCCACCGAGACCGAGCGGAGCACCCTGGACGCCGCGCTCGGCGCCAGCGCCGGCGAGACGGAGAGCCGGCTCTCGGAGGTGGAGGCGGCGCTGCAGACCAAGGGCGTCGCGCGCGAGCTGCTCGTAGGGAAGGTGCCCCCCACCGTCTACCGTCGGTACGAGCTCATCCGGAAGAAGCGCGGGAGCGCGCTCGCCCACACTGAGCGCGGCAAGTGCAGCGCCTGCCACATGATGGTGTCGCCCGCGGCGTATCAGCAGCTCCAGCGCGCCACCGAGCTGTCGCAGTGCGCGAGCTGCAACCGGCTCATGTACTACCGCGCCGCGGTCGCCCCCGAGGGGACGGACGGCGCTGGTCAGACGAGGGCGTCGTGAGCCGTCCACGAGGTCAGACGCGGCGTGGTGGAGCGGCGGCATGAAGGCCTGTCCGGTCTGTAGTCGGCTCTACCCCGACGAGGCCGGCTTCTGCCCCGAAGATGGGTCGCAGCTGTCGAGCGCCACGCAGGTCCCCATCGCGTCCGACACGGGGGACGCGCGCGTGGGGCGGGTGCTGTGCGAGCGCTACCAGATCCGGCGGGTCGTCGCCGATGGCGGGATGGGGCGCGTGTACGAGGCGCTGGATCTACACCAGCGGCGCAACGTGGCCGTCAAGGTGCTGCACCCGGACGTGGCCTGCGACTCCGTCGCTGTCCAGCGCTTTCGACGCGAGTACGAGGTGAGCCAGAGCTTGCCCCACGAGCACATCGTGGAGGTGACGGACTTCCAGGCGACCTCCGACGGGAGCTACGCGCTCGTCATGGAGTTCCTGTACGGCGAAGAGCTGCGCGGCACGCTCCAGCGCGAGGGGGTCCTCCCTCCAGCGCGCTTGGTGCGGATGGTGAGCCAGGTGGCCCTCGGGCTGGACGAGGCGCACGCGCGCAAGTTCGTCCACCGGGATCTGAAGCCGGACAACCTATTTTTGTGTCAGACCAGCGACGGGGACATCGTCAAGGTCTTGGATTTTGGCTCCGTGAAAGACAAAAACGAGTCGGCGAAGAAGCTGACCGTCATGGGGACGACGATCGGCTCGCCGTTCTATATGGCGCCGGAGCAGGCGAAGGGGGAAGAGTCGCTCGATCAGCGCGCCGACGTCTGGGCGCTCGCCGCCATCGTGTATGAGTGCGTGGTGGGCGCCGTGCCGTTCCAGGGCGTCAATGGCCCGAGCATCTTGCTGAGCATCCTCACCAAGGAGCCCGCGCCTCCCAGCCAAGCCGCGCTGGGTGCCAAGTACCCGGTGCCGCCCACGGTGGACCGCGCGCTCGGGCACGCGCTCAAGAAGGCCGCCGTCGTGCGTACGCCGAGCGTAGGAGCCTTCGCGGACGAGCTGGGGCAGGCGTACGGGCTGAGCGGCCAGCATCGGCAGTGGGCGGTGACGCCGGAGGCTGAGCTGGCCTCCATCATCGAGGCCCAGCTCCCGCGGCTGATGACGCTGGCGCCGGTGGAGCCCGCCGCGGAGACGGGCGTGGACGCCTTCTTCGGGGAGTCGGACGCGCTCGGCGGAGGGGCGCTGGCTCCGGCGGCGCCGCCCTCGCTCGACTCACGAGCCCTCGGGGCCCCAGACATGACCGAGGTCATCCCAGGCCTCCCGAGGCAGTCCTCGAAGGCGGTGCTCTTCGCCGTCGCTGGGATCGTGGTGGTCGGGGTGATCGTGGGGGTCGTCCTGGTCGTGTTGTTCGCGCGTGGGTGACGCGCGTGCGGTCCGAAGGGGGGGCGTGACGTCGCCTCTCGGCGTGCTATGGGAGAGGCATGACCAAGGTCGCGTGCGCGTGGACTCTGCTGTTCGGTTTGGCCCTCACCGCGTGTAGCAAGGACGCCCCGCCCGTCGCCGAGCAGCCGCGGTCGCCGGCCTTCGTCCCCACGGAGGAGGCGCGGGCACCGGCGGCGCCCCTGGCGGAGGCCGCCCCTGTCGCGGAGGCGCCGCCCGCAGCGGCGAAATTCGTGGAGGACGGCTTCGAGCTGAGCCTGACGCCCACGGCCCCGCTCAAGGCTGGAGAGAAGGGGGAGCTGACGCTGCGGCTGACGGCGAAGGAGCCCTACCACGTCAACGACAAGTACCCCTACAAGCTGGAGTGGAAGCCGGCCGAGGGGATCCAGTTCGACGCCAACCCTGCCCCCGCGAGCGTCTTCACGGTGGAGAACATGACCGTCACCGGCAAGCTGGGCATCACGCCGTCTGCCAAGGGCAAGACACAGGTCAGCGGGGTCTTCAAGTTCTCCGTCTGTACGGATGACAAGTGCCTCATCGAAAAGCGCGAGCTGAGCCTCGCCCTCGACGTGAACTGAGGCGGGATTCATGGTCGAGACGTTCCCCGGAGCTCGGGGCTAGAGGCTAAGCTCTAGCGGTGAGCCCGTCGGTCCTGGAAGAGCTCAGCGCGCTGAGCGGGAGCGTCGAGGCGCAGTACCGCGCCGAGCGGCGGCTGCTCTCCTTCGAGGAGTACCTCCAGCTCTTCGAGCAAGATCCGGTGCGGCACTCTCGCGACGCCTCGCGCTACCTGCGGGACGCCTTCGAGCATTACGGGACGCGCTGGGTCGAGCGCCCGTGGGGGCGCGTCCAGCGCTGGTGCCTCTTCGACCTGCCGTTCTTGCCTAGCGCGGAGGCGCGGCGCGAGGCGCTCGTCGGTCAGGAGGAGGTGCAGGCGGGCATAGTCCAGGCGCTCCGCAGCTTCGCCCAGGAGGGGCGCCCGCATCGGGTGGTGCTGCTGCATGGCCCCAACGGCTCCGCCAAGAGCACGGCGCTCGGCTGCGTCCAGCGCGCCCTCGAGCATTATTCGTCGCTGGACGAGGGGGCGCTCTACCGCTTTCACTGGGTGTTCCCCAGCACCTCGCAGCTCCGCGGCGCCATCGGCTTCGGTGAGGAGCCGCCTGCGCTGGGCGGGGAGAGCTACGCTCACCTGCCCGAAGACCGCCTCGACGCTCGCCTCCAGCTCGAGGTGCGCGACCACCCCTTGTTCTTGTTGCCGGAGGCCTGGCGGCGCGAGTGGTTGGCGCGCCACTACGAGCGGGTGGGCAGCACCGAGCCGCCGAGCCGCTGGCTGCTCGAGGGCGGGCCCTCCCACAAGTGCCGGCAGGTGCTGGAGGCGCTGCTGGGGGTGTACCGCGGAAGCCTGCGCGAGGTGTGGCGGCACGTGCAGGTGGAGCGCTACTTCATCTCGCGGCGCTATCGGATCGGCGCCGTCACCTTGGGGCCGAGCTTGAGCGTGGACGCCGCAGAGCGCCAGGTGACGCTCGACCGCTCGCTCTCCGCGCTGCCGCCCTCCCTGCAGTCGCTCTCCATGTTCGAGCTCCACGGCGAGCTCATCGACGCCGCGGGCGGCATGATAGAGTATTCGGATCTGCTCAAGCGGCCTGTGGAGCACTTCAAGTACCTGCAGCTGACCGCGGAGACGGGGGAGGTCACGCTGCCCTCGCAGTCCGTCCAGCTCAATTGCGTCTTGTTCGCCAGCGCGAACGAGCTCCACCTCGCGGCCTTCCGAGAGCACCCGGAGTTCGAGAGCTTTCGCGGGCGGCTGTCGCTGTTGCGCGCTCCGTACTTGCGTCGCTGGACCGAAGAGGCGCAGATCTACGCCGCGCAGGTGGGAGCGCGCCTATCCGTCCCCGTCGCGCCGCACGCCCTCGAGCTGTGCGCCAAGTTCGCGGTGCTCACGCGGCTGCACCCGCCTCGGCCCGAGCGGCACCCTGCCGAGCTGCGCCCCCTGTTGGAGCAGCTCACGGCGCTGGACAAGCTCGAGCTCTACACCCACGGAGAGGCGCCACGGCGCTGGGACGCCGAGGCCGCGAAGCTGATGCGCGCGGCCCTCCCCGCGCTGTATGCGGAGTGCGACGCCGACGTCGTCTACGAGGGGAGCCTCGGCGCTAGCCCGCGCGAGATGACGGCCGTCCTCGTCACCGCCGCGCAAGCTCCGCGCTACGGACGCCTCTCTCCCCTCGGGGTGCTGGAGGCGCTGGAGGCGCTCTGTCGCCGCAGCAGCGACTACGCCTGGCTCGGCCTCGAGCCCTTGCCGGGGGGCTACCATGACCCGAGCGCCTTCCGCGCGGCGCTGCGCGAGCAGCTCCTCGACACCTACGAAGAGGAGCTGCTCCACGCCAGTCGGCTCGTCGACGAGGACAGCTACGTAGAGCTCTTTGGGCGCTACGTTTCCCACGTCAGCCACTGGGTCAAGGGCGAGCGCTGGCTCGATCCGGTGACGGGCCAGTATCAGCCGCCCGACGAGGCGCTGATGCAGGAGATCGAGGCGCGGCTGGGGCTGCCGGACGAGCCCCGCCAGCAGCGCCATGAGCTCATCACGCGCGCGGCGGCGTGGGCCATCGAGCACCCCGGCCTCCCCGTGGATCCCCAGCAGGTCTTCGCGGCGCCGCTACGACGACTCAAGGACGCCATGGTGTCTGAGAAGCGTCAGGCGCTGGGGCGGCTCACGCACGATCTCTTGACGCTGACGCAGGACGGTGGCGCTGGGCTCGACGAGGAGCGGCGAGCGCTCGCGCAGCGTCTGCTCGCGGAGCTGCAGCAGCGCTACGGCTACGACGAGGGGAGCGCGGTGGAGGCGGCTACCCTGCTCCTGCGCGAGCGCTTCGGGGCTCCCTGACGAGGGCTGCTGGCGGTGCCCAAGCTCATGACGGAGCGCCCGCTGGGCTTCGCGGCGCTGCTCGCCCTCGGCCTCAACGGCGTCATCGGGGTCGGGATCTTCTTCGCGCCGGCCGAGGTGGCGCGCTACGCGCCCGGCCTGAGCGGCTTGTTCGCCTACGCGGCGACGGCGCTCTGCCTGCTGCCGGTCGCGCTGGTGGTCGCTCGTCTCGGGGCACTCTTCCCCAGGGACGGCGGCCCCTACGTCTGGGCGAACGCCAGCTTCGGGCCGCGCGTCGCGTTCGGCGTGGGGTGGGTCGCCTTCGTGTCTGCCGTCCTCAGCACGTCCGCGGTGTTCGCTGGGCTCATCGAGCACGCTGCCCCTGGGCTGGGCGTCACGGGCGCCGTCGCGCCCCGGGGCCTGGGGGTGGCGCTCATCGTGGCGCTCGGCGTGATCGTCGCGGCCGGGCTGAGGCCGAGCGCGAGGCTCTGGGGGACCATCACGGTGCTCAAGCTCGCGCCGCTGCTGGCGCTGGCGCTGGCGGGCTGGCTCGGGGGCTCGCTCACGCCGCGCGCCGCCCCCGCTTCGCCGCCAGGCTTCGCCGCGTGGCGAGCCGCGCTCGTGCTGGTGTTCGCGCTGCAGGGCTTCGAGATCGTGCCGGTGCCGGCGGGGCGAGTGCGCGCTGCGGCCACGAGCGTGCCCCGCGCGACGTGGCTCAGCTTGGTGCTCGCGGCCGCGCTCTACGTCGCGATCCACTGGGCCTGCCTGAGGGGCGTGCCCCAGCTGGCGGGCGCCGAGGCGCCCTTGGTCGAGGCCGCCCGGACGCTCTCAGGGGATGGGCTCGCCACGCTGGTCGCCTGGGGTACCAACGTCTCGGCCTTGGGCATCGCGTTCGGGATGCTCGCCATGACGCCGCGGTACCTCGCGGTGCTCGGGGAGCCGGGGGCCCTGGGGGCAGCGCTGGCGCAGGAGCGCCGCGCGGTGCCCCAGCGAGCGCTCCTGATCACCGTGGTCGCGGTCGTGGGCTTGGTCCTCGCGGGTGACGTCGCGTCGCTCTTCGCGCTCTCGAGCGTCGCGGTGCTCACGCAGTATGGGGTCAGCGCCGCCGCGCTCGCGCGCCTGGCGTGGCGCGGTGAGCGTGGGCTCTCTCGCCGGGTGCTGTGGCTCCCCGGGTTGGCGCTCGGCGCCATCACGCTCGTCGCTGGGGCCGCGACCGCGCAGGAGCTCGCCCTGGCGAGCGCCCTGGTGGCGCTCGGCTTCGTGCTGCGCCGTGTTGTGCTAAGGCGCGGCGCATGCTCGTAGACACACACTGCCACTTGGACGCCAAGTACTGTGGCCAGCAGGACGAGGTGCTAGACCGCGCGCGGCGGGCGGGGGTGGGGGCCTTGGTGTGCATCGGGGTGGGCTCGCTCGGGGCCGCGGAGGAGGCGGTGCGGCTGGCCGAGCGCCGAGCCGAGGTCGTCGCCAGCGTCGGCGTGCATCCCCACGACGCCGCGCAGTGGACGCCAGGCTTGGAGCAGGCGCTCGAGCGGCTGGCGGCACACCCTGAGGTCGTGGCGGTCGGTGAGGTGGGGCTCGACCATCACTACCTCCACTCCACGGTGGAGGAGCAGGAGCAGGTGTTCCGACGCTTCATCCGGTTGGCGCGCCGCGTGGGCAAGCCGCTCGTCATCCACACGCGCGAGGCGCCAGAGCAGACGCTTCGGCTGCTGCGCGAAGAGGGCGCCGAGCAGGTGGGCGGCGTCATCCACTGTTTCAGCGAAGATCTGCGCTTTGCGCGCCAGGCCTTCGAGCTGGGCTTCGACGTGTCCTTCTCGGGGATCGTGACCTTCAAGTCGGCGCACGCCATCCAAGAGGTGGCAGCGACGGCGCCCGCGGAGCGCGTGCTGCTCGAGACCGACAGCCCCTACCTGGCGCCCGTGCCGCTGCGGGGGAAGCCCTGTGAGCCGGCCTACGTCGTGCATACCGCGCGCAAGCTCGCCGAGCTGCGAGGGCTCGAGCTCGAGGCCGTCGCGGCGCTCACCACCGACAACGCGGTGCGCCGCTTCGGTGGGGCGCTGGCTCGCGCGGTGCAGGCAGGCCATACTCTGCTCGGATGAGGGTCCAGCGCTCGGCGGGAGACGGGGCAAGCGGCAGCGCCGCTGAGCGGTGGCCCTGGGGTGTCTCGCTGCTGCTGCACCTGGGGGTCTTGGGCCTGACCGGGATCTGGGTCCAGCGGCAGTGGGGCGCCGAGCCGCCGCGCTCAAGCGCCCAGCCACCCATCGAGGTGGAGCTGCACGGCTCGGCTGCGCCAGCCACCTCCGTGGAGCGTGCCCGCGGAGCCGCGCCGAGCCCCTCCACGTCGAGCTCGCCGGCCGTCGTGATGGGTGGCGGGGAGCGGGAGCCTCGCCCGGACACCTTGGTGCTGGGCGGGGGTGGGGAGCGTGAGGTGAGCGTGGCAGCGCTCAACCTCGCGTCCAGCCTCGATGAAGACAGCCGTGATCGAGACCTCGTGACACACCTCACCCGGAGCCAGGTGCAGCGCCTCGACACCGCCACCACGCGCGCCAGCCTCGACGATCGTCGCGCGACACCCAACCCCATGGAATGGACGCTGGTGACGACGGGCCCAGGGCGCCTGGAGCTGAGGCTGCCGTATGCCCGGCACGCCGTGCCTTCGGACGGCGGTCGGGTCACGGTCCCGGTGGGCGGCGCTCCCCCAGGGCTCCCCGCCGAGCCGCCCGCCGAGGGGGAAGCCACCCCGAGCGCCGTCGGCGTGGACGGCGCTCGCTCCGGCCAGGCTCCGGGGTCGTCCAGCGCGGCGCTGGCGCCGCAGCGCCAGCGCTCGGCATCCATCCGGTTGGCGCGCCCGCTCGTCCCCCAGGGGCGTGCGGCCGTGCCAGCGCGCGAGCGGGGCACCACGCGCGACACCGTCGACTCACGGCAAGAGGTCTCGCGCGCGGTCACGGCGCTGCTGCAGTCGAGCACGCCGGGCGGGCGGCTCGGCAGCGGGCGAGGAGGCCAGGCCGCAGGCTCAGGGCTGGGCAGCGGGGCCACCTCGGGCCAAGGCGCGCGCTCGAAGGCCAATGGCGTCGGGCCTGGTGCGAGCGAGGGCCTGGCCTCCGATCCGCGCGCCGTCACCTGGTTTCGGCAGGTGGTCCAGCACCTCGAGCCCTACTGGCGCGACGCGTTCCCGTACGCGGCCGCGCGGGACGGTCTGGGAGGCCTCGCCGTCGTGGCCTTCACGGTACGCGCGGACGGCAGCGTCACGGGCATCGGGCTGGTGCGCCCGAGCGGTGTGCCGGCCTTCGACGCCAACCTCCTCGCGGCGGTGCGGCGCGCCGCCAGCTATCCCGCGCCGCCCGCGCTGCTGGGCAGAGAGGTCCGGCTCAACATGACCTTCGACGCGGTCAACCCACCCGTGAGCCGTGAAGGGCCAGGGCCCGGGGGGCGACGTCCTTGACAGCCCCGCCCTTCGCGCGGCATATAGCCCGCCCTCGGCGAGGTAGCTCAGCTGGTTAGAGCACGCGCTTCATAAGCGTGTGGTCGTCGGTTCAAGTCCGACCCTCGCTACCAGAAACGAGAGAGAGCTTCGTGGCCACCCCCCCAGGGAGCAGCTACGAAGCTCTCTCGCTATTGCTCGAGGGAGTTCAGCGCCGGCGGCGCCGCAGCAGCGCGGCCAGGGGCAGCAGCAGCAGAGTGAGGGTGGCGCTGCCGGTGGCGCGACCGGGCACGGCGCAGCCGCAGCCATCGTCCTCGTCCTGCGTGGCCGGGGGCGGGTCTTGTTTCGCGATGCAGGCGCCGTCCGCATCGACCGGGCGTGGCCCGACGTCGCTCGTCTTGGTGCCATGCTCGAGCGCCACGGAGTAGTCCCCCGTGTTGCGGTTGTCGTGGTGGAAGCTCTCCCACTGGACCACGCCGTCGGCCTTGCCGGGAGTCCGCCACGCATAGAGCCAGCCCGCGCGCGTGGGGACGGCGACGTCGAGGGTGCCCGCTCCCGTGATGTCGCCCACCGCTGGGGTCGCCGCGATCCACTGGCCCGTGAACTTGGGCCAGCCAGGCGCCTCGAGCGCGCAGCCGTCGAAGGCGTGCAGGTAGTAGCCCGCGGAGCCCACGAGCACCTCCGGGTAGCCGTCGTTGGTGATGTCCGCCACCGCCTGGCTGTTGAAGAAGCTGAAGTCCTCGATGAGCGCGGGGCTCCCGGGCAGCATCTTCCCGGTCTTTCCGTCCCACATCCCCACGAGCTGCTGCGCAGTGCCGCTGCTGGGGCCCTTGGCGAAGAGCGACTGCGCCATGCTGAGCGAGCCGCCGGCGGTGATGATGTCCGGCGTGCCGTCCATGTTCAGATCTCCCACCGAGGGCTGGGCGAACAGCGGCAGCATGGTGTCCGGTCGGAGCGCCTTCGAGCTGGCGCCGAAGAAGGCGGTGGGCTCGAGGCCGCGCCCCTCCTCGTTGCCGTTGCTGTCGAGGCGGACCGGGATGGCGTTCGCCGGCGTCCCGCTGAGGCCGCTCTGTGCACCGGGGTCTCCCGGGAGGATGAGCGGTGCGCTGGCGTTGCCGTGCATGATGGCGTCGGGCTTGCCGTCCCCGTCCACGTCCGCGATGACGGGCGAGTTGCCGACGCCCTCGGCGACGAGCGGGAAGATGTTGAGCGAGGTCATCCCGACGGGCCAGTTGGGCAGGTAGGGGCGCTGCCCCGCGGCCGTGCCGCGCCCGTCGATGACGTAGAACGCCCCTGCGCCGCTGCCGGCACCGAGTCGCTCGTTCGAGCCGACCAGCACGTCCGGGATACCGTCCCCCGTGAAGTCCGCGACGGCGGGGGTCGTGAACACGCGCCCGAACTCCTTGGAGTTGTTGGGGAAGCGGACGGCCACGGGCCAGCCCGGCAGGACGCTGCCGTCCTGCTGGTAGACGTACACCTTACCGTCGAAGGAGCCCTGGACGATGTCGAGCTTGCCGTCCTTGTTCATGTCCACCAGCACGGGTGAACCGAAGGCGCCGCGCGCGATGCGCGTCTCGGTGTCCATGCACTGCTCAGGCTTCGGGGTGGCGGCGTCGAGCGGGCAGGAGGGCACCTCCGGCATGCGGACGGGCCAGCCTGGGAACGCGGTGCCGTCCGCGCGGACGATGTAGAGGGTGCCGCCGAAGGTCGTGAACACGATCTCCGGCTTGCCGTCTCCGTCGAGGTCCGCGATGGCAGGCGTCGCGCTGATGGACTCCCGAGCCACGGAGCTCAGGCCGAGCGCGGCGTCACGGTAGGCGGGGGCTTGCCGGTAGTCGGCGCCGTTGGGCGCGGGGCTGGCGTCGAGGCCATCGATGGGGCGCGCGCGGAAGGGGAAGCCCGCCACGGGCGCCGCCTTTCCAGACGCCATGCTGAAGACGTGAAGCTCGCCGCTGGCGGTCCCTACGACGAGATCACGGACGCCGTCCCCGTCGATGTCCGCCATCTTCGGGTTCGACTCCCCGGAGGCGCCGAGATAGATGGGAAAGCCGGGGAGCAGATCCGGATCTTCATAGAGGTAGTACGCGCGCCGCAGCTCACCCTTGACGTCGCCGATGCTGCCGCCGTAGTGCGCCACGGAGCGGACGCGCACCGTGAAGGTGTAGCGGTTCTCTCCGAGCGGGCTGTCCGGATCTGGCTCGTGCGTCGCGTCGATGGTGCTCAGATCCAGCTCCGCGAGCGGGGTGCCGTCGGCGCCGGTGACCGTGCCGCCCGGGACGTTGGGGACGGACTTGATGACGGTGAAGGCGTCGTCCAAGGGCTGCACGCCCGGCGCCCACTCCACGACGTAGTCATAGCTGGGGGCGCGCTTGGCGCTGACCGTGCCGAGGAGCGGCACCGGCGCGGTGACCTGGTCCTTGTACAGCACCTCGAACCAGTACGGCTTCACGACGTCCACCTCGGGGGGGATCCGCCCGGCCGCGACCTGCTCCACCGCCGCGTTGGCGTTGACGCGGCCGTAGCCGAAGCGCTGGTCGAAGCCAGGCTGCGACCAGCGATGCCGGGGCTCCTCGCCGCGCGACTCCGGGACGTCGATGTCGTCCGCGGTCATCATCAGCAGCTGCATGACCTCCCCCGCCGTGAGCGCGGGGTGGGCGCCGCCCGCGCCGTAGCCCGCCTCGAGGCCCATGGAGAAGACCAGCCCCGTGATGCCGGAGAGGTTGCCGGTGGCCTCGCTGGAGCACGAGACGCCCGAGGCCGACAGGAAGTTCTGCGCGCCGTAGTTGCTGCAGTTGTTGAAGGCGAGAAAGCTCTCCGCGGTGGTGGACTGCTGCCCGGAGCCCAGCATCTCGATGGCGTGGACGGGGAGGGTGTGGTTGGCCGCGGCGGGGAGGTTGTGGTGGCGAGAGTTCTCATCTGCCATGCTGGCGATGACGATGGCCCCGCGCGCGTACGCGTAGTCCATGGCGTCTTGCGCGAAGCGGCTCATGTTGATGGTCCCGAGCGCCTCCTGAATGACGCTGGCGCCGTTGTCCGTGGCGTAGATGACCGACTTGGCGTAGTCGTTCACGTCGGCGATGAAGCTGTCGCCCACGCGCAGCGGGACGAAGCGGCACTGCGCGCAGATGCCGGCGCTCCCGATGCCGTTGTTGGCCGCGGCCGAGCTGTCGCGCGCCTCCCCCGTGCCGTGTCCGTAGCGCGTGTCGTCGTACGGATCATTGTCATTTTTCATGAAGTCCCAGCCGGAGATGTCGTCGACGTACCCGTTGCCGTCGTCGTCCACACCGTCGGAAAACGCCACGATGAGATCACCCGCGTCCAGCACCCCGTTCTGGTTCAGGTCCGTGACCCCGGGCGTCTCCGAGTAGTCCGACACCGAGAAGATGCCGTCCCCGTTGCAGTCGTAGAGGTCCTCCGTGGGGCGGCCGGCGTCGAGCGGCGCGCACGCCGAGCCGTCCGCGTGAGTGGGGCGCTGCGAGGCCTTGCCGAGCTCGCGCTTGTTCAGGTAGGCCTTGTCGAGCAGATCACGCTCGTCCCACTTGATGCCGCTGTCGAGCACCGCGATGAGCACGCGGTCGTCGCCGATGGTGTGGCGCCAGGCCATGTCCACGCTCATGCCCGCCGCGGTCTCCGCGCCGCGCACGGGCGGCGCCCCCGGCGAGCGGTCCGGCAGGAAGGAGTAGAGCTCCCACTGCCCAGCCTCTCGCTCGCTGGCCCGCGCCGAGGCGCGGTAGCCGTAGGAGGGATCGTTCGGCCAGTTGGCGGGGTCCTTGAGGGTCGCTGGGGTAGCGTCGGGGGGCGGCGGCCAGGCGGCGTCCACCGCACGGGAAGCGTCGAAGGCGAGCAGGAGCGCCGCGCCTCCGAGCAGGGCGGCGCCAGGACGGCGGAGCCAAGGGCGACGAGCGGCAGGGGCGGGGCGGGAGGGGTGAGCCGGTTGATTCATGAAGCTTCCTGGGTAGGGACGGGGCGAGCGCACCACGGGGCGATGCGTCGGGAGGCAGGGGAGGGGAGCACGCGGGCTCAGTGGGTACCGAAGAGTGACTGCACCCGGGCGTCGAGCGCAACCGCGATCTTGTAGAGGCTGGAGATGCTGGGGCTCGATTCAGCCCGCTCGATCTGTGACAAGAGCGAGATGCTCAGCCCGGTCCGGCGGCTCATCTGCTTGAGGGTCAGCTCCCGCTCCTTGCGCATACCGCGAATGGTGTCCCCAATAATTTTATGGAGCATCTCCTCAGGGGTGCGCGCGAGCCCCTTCTTCTTCATCACGCGGGCGAGCACCTCGCGGAACTCGTCCACGTTGAAGGGCTTCTTGATGTAGTCGAGCGCGTCGAGCTTCATCGAGGCGACGGCGCTCTCCAGGTTGGGGTGCGCCGTGAACATGACGACCGCGATGTCGGTGTCGAGCCCGCGGATCTTGCGGAGGACCTCGATGCCGTCGAGCTTCGGCATCATCTGGTCCAAGATGATGACGTGGTAGGCGTTGAGCCGGATCTCGTCTTCTACCTTCGTGGGATCGTTCAGCGTCTTGACGACGAAGCCGTCTTTTTCCAGCAGCGTCTGCATGTAGTCGCAGATCGCTTGGTCATCATCCACGATCAGAATACGTACGGAGGGGACTTCGATGGCCACGGCTGGTCTCCCTGGCGAAGGTCGTGCGTCAAGCACGCCCGAGGTGATTGCAGTGTCACTACAATAGCGCAGAATTTAGGTGAAAAGGAACAGAATTCGGCGGAGAGGGTCCCGCAGGGCGCGGCGGTGAGCTCCGGAGTGGCTTCGCGCAGCCCGCACCGGGCCGGGGCCACCGTCAGAAGCGCCCTGGAGCCGAGCGAATTAGCGTTGGCGAAAGCTCGACCTTCGGGGCAAGCTCCGCCGCTGGAGCGGCCGCTCGGGGTCTTAAGCGCGACCCAGTGGCCATCACTTTGCGTCTCAGGAGAGTCTCGTCATGCGTCACCTTGGAATCCTCAGCGGCCTCACCGCGCTCGCCCTCCCTCTCCTCTCCAGCGCCAGCTCGCTGGCCGCGCCGGAGATGCGCCTGCAGGTCGACCAGCGTGGAGACGTGGCGTTCATCGGCAACAGCATGGGCTGGGACTGCCGCCTCCCGGTCGCCCCGCTCGTAGGGTCGGCGCCTACCACCTTCACCTGCGGCTTCAACTACAACGACAGCTCCCCTGACGTGTTCTGGCGCTCGGACAGCCCGTCGGATGGGGCGGCGACCGCGAACCTCACCAACACGGCGAACACCGCGCGCACCACCGCCGTGCTCCAGCTCCCTACCGGGGCGGGCGTGACGCACGCGTACCTTTATTGGGGAGCACGCCGGGAGGGCGCCGCAGCGGACCCTACGGTCACGGTCGCGCGCCCGGGGCGCTTCTCTCAGACCGTGAGCGCCGCCCGCAGCTTCACCATCCCCATGGGGGACGGTGAGGTCGTGTATCAATCCGTCGCAGACGTCACCAGCTTGGTGCAACAGTACGGCGTGGGCGCCTACCGCGTCTCCGGGGTCGACTCCGTCAACTTCGTCAACCTGCGGCAAGAGGTGGCGTTCTCGGCCTGGGCCTTGGTCGTCGTCTACGAGCTCGCTAGCGACCCGCTCCGCAACATCACCCTCTTCGACGGCCTCGACTACGTGCGCCCGCAGAACCCCGCTAGCGCCATCCTGGAGGGCTTCCGGACCCCGACGAACACCGGCTTCGACGCCAAGCTGATGGTGCTGGCCTACGAGGGCGACGCGGACGCCAGCGGCGACTCGCTGCTGTTTGGCACGCCACCGCTGAGCGCCAGCTCCCGGCTCAGCGACGCCCAGAACCCGATCGACAACTTCTTCAACGGGACGCGGTCCAGGCAGGGTCTGCCCGTCACCGCCGTGGGGGATTTGCCCCAGCTCTCGGGGGTGCCCAACTCCTACCCGAGCGTGGACTACGATATCATCAACGTTCGGCCTCGGCTGACGGGTGGGCAGACGCGCGCGGCCATCAGCGCCACCAGCTCTCAAGATGAGTACTTCTTGGGCGCCTTCATCACGTCGATCGGCACCTTCGAGCCGAGCTTCACGTCGTCCACCAAGACGGTGGTGGATCTGAACGGCGGCGCGGTGCTGCCGGGGGACGTGCTTCAGTACACCATCACGGTCTCCAATGATGGCAACGACACCGCCATCGACGTGGAGGTGGCCGACCAGCTCCCCGCGGGACTCGAGTACGTGCGCGAGAGCCTCGAGCGCTTGACGGGGGCCACGACCGGGCCGTTGTCCGACGCCATGGACAGCGACCAAGGGGAGTACGTCGACGCGACCGGCACGCTGTACGTGCGGCTCGGCGAGGGGGCCAACGACACCGCCGGTGGCAAGATCGCCCCGGGGGAGTCGGCAAGCTTCAGCTTCCAGGCCAGGGTGCTCGGGACTCGGCTGGGCACCGTCAGCAACCAGGGCCGCGTCACGGCAGCTGGTGAGCTGGGGGCGCCCGAAGGCACCACGCCCACCGACGGCAACCCCACGATCCCGGGCGCTCAGCCGACGGATGTGTTCGTCGACGAGTGCCTCACGGACGCCCAGTGCACGAGCGCAAGCCAGCCTCGCTGCAAGGTGGACCCACGCCCCAACCGCTGCGTCCAGTGCTTGACCGACGCGGACTGCTCGGGGGGCATGGTCTGCAACGCGTCGAGCAACACCTGCGTGACGCCCGGCTCCGGAGGGACTGGCGGGACGGCGGGCAGCGGTGGCACGGGCGGTCTCTCGGGCAGCGGCGGGACGTCGGGCACTGGCGCGACCGGGGGCATCTCGGGCAGCGGCGGGACGTCGGGCACTGGCGCGACCGGGGGCATCTCGGGCAGCGGCGGGACGTCGGGCAC
>CAUJEM010000082.1 GCA_963169915.1 Myxococcota bacterium | reverse complement strand
CGGCTGCGGGCGCGGCTGCGGCGTCGCGTGCGGCAGCGGCGGCGCGAGCGGCAGCGGCGGCAGCGGCGGCAGCGGCGGCAGCGGGATGGGCTGCGCGTGCGTGGCGGGCGAGCGCGTGGCGTGCTCCAGCCTGAGCGGGCTCTACGAAGCGGGCTCGGCGCAGGCCACGTGCCGCACGGACTGCTCAGGCTTCGACGTGTCGAGCTGCACGCTCCCGCGGGGCAAGCTCCAGCGTGAGTTCGTGTACCCAGCGCGGCGCGATCCACGCTGGGCGAGCGCGCGCTGCAACGACGGCACGCCCTTCTGGTTCACCGTGACCCTCACGGGCAGCCGGCGCTGGATCATCAACTTCGAGGGCGGCGGCGCCTGCGACGGCGACGGCATCCCCTGCGGGCCGCGCTGGGCCAAAGCGCAGGCGCTGTTCAGCTCCAAGAACGACCCCGCCGACGGCACCATCAACAACCAGGGCGCGGTGGGCGGCCAGGGGATCCTCTCGCGCAACCAGGCCGACAACCCAGACTTCTACGACGCCAACGTCGTCGTCGGGAACTACTGCTCGAGCGATCTCTGGACGGGCGAGGCCGAGCGCGCCGTGCCCGCCCGGGTGGGGCTCAGCGGGGAGCCACCCTTCGACCTCTACTTCAACGGGCGCACCAACGCGCGCGCCATGATGGATCTGCTCATCGCGCGCTACGGCCTCGACGACGCTCGCGATCTGGATCTCATCGTGACGGGCTCCAGCGCCGGGGGCAACGGCGCCCGCAACAACGCCGACCTCTACGCGGAGGCCTTCCCGCGCGCCCGCGCGGACCACCGCATCTGGGTCATCCCCATCGCGGGCTTCCAGATCTACGACTGGCAGTACCCCGGCGCCGGCGTGATGGGCAGCGACCAGTCCGACCAGGCGTCCTGGGAGCAGATCATCCCGCGCTGGACGGCGCGCCCCAACCCACGCTGCCTGGCGCTCGCCAGCGGCGCTGGGCTCGGCGCGGGCGCGTGCCTGGCTGGCCAGTATGCCTCGGCCTCGCTGGTGCGCGCGGAGCCAGAGGGCTACGGGCTGCGCCTCTTCGACGGCACCAACCGCTCCGACCCGGTGTACCTCGCGTATCACAACGTCGCGCCGGCGCTGCCCAACTACAACACCATCGTGGACGCTTGGCAGACCCGGGTCACGGCGGAGATGCGCGCCAGCGGCGTGCGCTGGCTCCTGGCGCCGGCGCACCGAGGCCAGCCCAACCTGCACGGCCTCTGGCCGCTGTGGGACACGCCCCTGCCCGCCTACCGCGCCGCCGACGACGCCTGCGCGTCTCCCTGGACCGCGGGCACGACGCTGCGTGACATGATCACCGCATTTTATCACGACGACTCGCCCACCACGAGCGGCAGCATCGCCTGCCCGAACGGCTGGCCCACGCCTTGAGCCTACCTCCACCGCTGGCGCCTCGGGCGCCCTCTTGCCCGCGCGCCTCCGCTCCGCTCCGCTCGGCGCCGCACGGCGCTGGGCGGAGCTCAGGGCGTGAGCACGATGAGCGGCGCGCTCGTGAGCTCGACGCGTAGCTGGCCCGCGGTGGGCGCGAGGCGCGTCACCTGCCCGGTCCTCGAGTAGTCCCAGGCGTAGAGGGAGCCCTCGCCCGACGAGGGCAGCTCCACCACGCCGCGCGCGTCCTCGCCGGACGCGGCGTCCATCCAGGTGACGTACGCTGGCCGTCCCTCGCGCGTGCGCAGCGCCACCACCTGTGGCGCCCCTGGGCTGGTGCTCGTCCCCGTGGCGAGCGTGGTGGCGCCGGTGAGGAGCCCGCTCAGCGTGGCGTAGGCGACGCCCGTGTCGGTGAGCTGGGCCTCCGTGGGGCTGCTCACGCTCGTGAGGTTGCCGTAGAGCCCCATGTAGTCGAAGGCGTCCGTGGAGGCGCCCGGCTCCGCCGCGTCGCCCAAGATGAACCAATCGACCCGTCGCACGCCGGCGTGCTGCGCCAGGCTCATGGCCTTCATCAGGTAGTGGACCGCGTACCGTGGCCCTCCAGGCCTGCCCCCGACGGCAAAGCGCGGCGCGCCGGACTCCGTGACGATGAAGCTCTTGCCGGTGACGCCAGCGGCGTCCAGCTCCGCGCGAAGCTCCTGCCCGAGGCTCACGAGGCCGCGCGCGCCCTCGTCCGAGTTGCCACTCGAGAAGATGGGGTAGTAGTGGTAGCTCACCACGTCGAAGTAGGCGTCGCCTTGGCGTGGGTGCTCGGCGTCCAGCTTGCCGCTCGTGGGCTCGTCCGTGTAGCGCAAGAGCGCAGCAAGGAAGCTCGGATGACCGATGCCGCCGAGCGCCACCTTGCCCTGCGGATCGAGCCGGCGTACCACCTCATGGGTGATCCGCAGCAGCCGGATGTACGCGTAGAGGGTGTCGTTCCACCACACGAGATCGGTGGGCTGGGGCGGCTGCGTGCGCCAGGTCTGCGCGGCCTGCCAGTTGCCGTGGACTTGGTCTGGCTCGTTCCACACCTCCCAGGTGTGGATGTACGGGCCGTAGGTGCGCACCACGCGCTCCACGAAGGCCGCCCAGTAATTGTTGGGGTTGACCGCCCCCGTCTCCGTGAAGATGGGCTCGTAGAGGTTCTTGGGCGCGTAGTGCTCCCGCTCCCAGTCTGCGCTGCCGGCGGGAGCGGTGGAGTGACCCTCCGCCGCCCCAATGAGAAAACATACGAGTTCTTGCTCGCCGCTCGCGAGCATGTCCCTCAGCTCCTCCACGTGGATGTCGTCCCCCCAGCGGTCCAAGAACGGCTCGGTGAGCTTGTGCCGGTGCGAGCGCGCACCTGCCGCGAGCCCGAGCTGCGAGGCTTCACGGTCGCTCAGCTGCGGGTTGTAGTACCCGAGGTTCAGCCCGTAGGTGAAGCGCGCGCCGCCCCCGGCTCCCTCTCCGCCAGCGCCACCAGTACCCGCGCCGCCGCTCTCACCGCCGCCGCCGCCACGACCGGCGCCGCCCCCGCCTGCGGCCGCACCGCCACCTGCACCCGAGCTACTGCACCCCGCTAGCGCGGTGAGCACCACCGCGACCCAGCTCACCACCGCCCGTGCCGCCATCGTGTAGCGCCTCCCTGGACCTGCTCGAGGAGCGCTCATCGTGTCACGGCGCGGCGGCGCGCGCCACGCGCGTGTAGCCCTCCGGGAGCGGCGGCGCGCTCAGGCCGAGGTGCCGGCGCACGAACTGACCGCAGTTGCTGCCGATCTCGTTCTCGATGGGAGCGCCGATGGCCACGATGACCTCGAAGCCACGCTGCCGGAGCTCGAGCACCAGGCGACCGAGCTCCGGGCCCTCCGCGCGCACCTCGTCCTGGGGATGGCTCAGCCCCGTCTCCTGGGCGCGGTAGGTGGGGTTGAGCGGCGTGAGCTTCACCAAGAAGTGCTCTGGATCGAAGCTCGCGGCGAGCGCCGCAGGCTCGAGCGCGTCCAGGCTAGCCAGGGCGAAGTTGAGCGTGATCTTGCGATCTCCAGGGCTGAGGAAGCGGCGTCCATAGGCGGCGATCTGCGCGAAGCTCCAGAGCCGGGTGGGGATGAGCTCCTGCCGACGCCGCTCGTCCGTGTCGTGCAGGGAGAACTGGAGCTGAAAGCGCCCCACGAAGTGACGCTCTTTCACCGCCAAGAGCCGCTCGAAGAAGGGCTCTCGCCGCGCCGGCGCGACGGTGGAGATGGAGGGCCAGAGCTTGTGCGCGTAAGGGCGCGTGGCGAGCGCCTCCAGCACCTCGAGGACCGCCGCGTTGAGCGCCGGCTCGCCCATCTTGGTGAACTGGACCTTGAGCTTGCTCGTGGTGACGTCTCCGCGCGGGTAGTGCTCGGCCACCATCCAGTCCACCTGCTCGAGCGCGTCCTGTACGCTCAGGTTGCCGCCGAAGAAGGTGCCCGCGTCGCACATGGAGCAGCCCACCGGGCAGCCCACCATGCAGGAGATCACCAGCACGTGTTTGTCCTCACGAGAGAAGGGCGGCTGGCGGCTCTCCACGAACTCCACCTCACGCCCGCTGCTGGTGACCCCGAGGTACACCGTGGCGACGTCCTCCGCGCGAAAGGTCTGGAGGATCTTCACGGGCTCCCCCAGTCACGGACGATGCTCAAGGCGGCGCTCATTCCATCTCCTAGCGCGAGCGCGCATTGCCCCAGGCGGCCGCGCGCAGCGTCCCCGCAGACGTAGAGGCGCTCGCGCGGCGCGTCCAGCCGAAGCTGCTCCCAGCGCGGGGCCAGCGCGCGGCCCACGGCGATGAGCAGCGCGTCGTGGGGCCGGAGCCCCTGCTGGCTCCGGACGCGGAGCCCGCCCGCGGTGGCCTCCACCGCCTGGACGGGCGCGCCCTCGCACAGCTCGATGGCGGGGTGCGCCTCCGCCTCGACGCGCAGCGCTCGGACGATGGTGGGTGAGAGCGCCTTGGCGTACACCGTGACGGCGGCGCCGCGCTCGGCGAAGAGCAGCGCGCCGTCCAGCGCCGCCTCCCCCGACCCCGCGATGGCGAGCTGGCGCACGCCCAGCGCGTCCAGCTCCGTGGGATAGTAGGCCACGCGCTCCGACACCTCCAGCTCCGGCAGGCGCCGCGGCTCGAGCCCCACGGCCAGCACCAGCCGCCGCGCCAGGAGCGGTCCCTGCGCGGTCTCTACCACGAACTCTCGCTGCATGGCCTGCCAGCGCGCGCCCGTGGCCTCCAGGCGACGCACCTCGAAGCCGAGGCGCTGCGCTTGCTCCGCGAGGGTGGCCGCTACGATGCCACCGCTCGTGGGCGCCAGCAGCGGGAGGTTGTCGAGGCGCCGCGCCTGCGCCAGGCGGTAGCCCACGCGCTGCCGCTCGAGCACCAAGACGCTCAGGCCGCTGCGGCTGAGCTGCGTGGCCGCGGTGATGCCCGCCGGCCCTCCTCCGAGGACGATGATGTCATAGCGCATGGAGCAGCTCCTCTGCGGTGACCAAGTGCGCCACGCCGTGCCCCAAGCTCCCGAGGGCGGCCCGCTGGTGCTCTTGGGACTTGGTGACCACGCCGTCCACCGGCACTATCACTCGATAGCCCCGCGTGAACGCGCTGCGCGCGGTGGACTCCACGCACAGGTGGGTGAGCGCCCCGCACACGACGAGGGTGCTCACCTTGGCCTGGGCGAGCCACGGCGCCAGCGGGGTGTCATGGAAGGCGTCGTAGGTGGACTTCTCGAAGAGGACGTCGCCCTGCGCCTCCACCGCTAGCGCCGAGCCCGCGTCCGAGGCGCGCAGCGCGCGCCCCCACCACGCCAGCATCCGCGTCCCCTCGCGGTCGACGTGGCGGCTCCAGGACACCGGCAGCCCCCGCGCCCGAAAGCCCGCCGTGAGGGCCGTGATGCGCTCGAGCGCTGCCGCAGCGCCGGGCAGCGCCAGCGGCGAGCCGGGGTGGAAGAAGTAGCCTTGCACGTCGAGCGCGAGCAGCGCCACGCGCCCCTCCAGCGTGAGCGGGTGGCGCTGGCGAGACAGCTCGAGCGGAGTGCAAGCGGCGGCGGGCATGAGCAGGCCGTCCCCCGAGCGAGCTAGCGCTCCCCCTCGGCGCAGACCGCCAGGGGCCACGAGGGCCTGCTGATACCTTATCAAGCGGCGCGCGCGCTGACTAGCCACGCTGTCATTGATTGGCCACTTCAGCGGGGGGCGCGGCGGGGGGAGCGCTCGCTCGGCGAGAGGACTAGGATGGGGCCCATGCGCATCCATCACGTCGACTGCGCCTCGCTCTGCCCCGCGGCGCGCCGCGCCATCAACGGCGAGGGCTCGCTGCTCGAGCGTGGCACCATGCCTGCCCACTGCCTCATCGTGGAGACGAAGACGCACGGCGTCGTCGTCGTGGACACCGGCTTCGGCCGCGCCGACGCGGCGGATCCCGACGGGCGCTTCGGGCGGCTCTACTGCCAGCTCGTCGGGGTGCGCCGGCACCGCCCCGTCACCCTCCTCAGCCACCTGCGGCGGCTCGGGCTCTCGCCGGAGGACGTGCGGCACATCATCGTGACGCACCTGGACGTGGACCACGCCGGCGCGCTGCCGGATTTCCCCCACGCCATCGTGCACGTCCACCAAGCAGAGCTAGAGGCCGCGCAGCACCCCACCTGGCGCGAGCGGAGCCGCTACTCCCAGCACCACTGGGCGCACGGCCCGAGGTGGCAGCGCTATGACGCCGAGGGCGAGCCATGGCGGGGTTTTCCGGCGGTGCGCCAGCTCGTCGGGCTCCCACCGGAGTTTCTGTGCCTGCCGCTGCCCGGCCACTCGCGCGGTCATTGGCTGGTGGTGGTGGAGAGCGCCGAAGGGCCCCTGGTGCACTGCGGCGACGCCTATTTCCATCGCGGCACCGTGGAGGGCACGCCCGTGCCCTGGGGGATCCCCCCCTTCGAAGCACTGATCGCCAGCGACCGGCGGCGCCTGGCGGGCAACCACGAGCGGCTGCGGGAGCTGGCGCGCAGCGGCCAGGGGATCCGACTATTTTCCGCGCACGACCCCGTGGAGCTCCAGCGCCTGGCCGCTGCCTCCCCGTAGCCCTCCGGAGCCTCGCCCAGACGCCATGTTCAGACACCAAGCCCATCGTTACTCCCGCGTCACCATCGCGCTGCACTGGCTCACGCTGCTGGTCATCGTCGGCGCGTACGTGTTCATCCAGCTGCACGAGGCCTTCCCCAAGGGGAGCGAGGCGCGCGCGCTCATGAAGACGCGCCACTTCACGCTGGGCCTTCTGGTGCTGCCCCTCCTGCTCGGCCGGCTCGTCGCCTACTTCACCGGCGGGCGTGCTCCCGCCATCGAGCCGCCGCCGCCGCGCTGGACGAGCGGCCTGCGACTCGGCATGCACTGGGCCCTCTACGCCTTCTTGCTCGCCATGCCGCTGCTCGGCTGGGCAGCGCTCAGCGCGGGAGGCAAGGAGCTCCCCTTCGGCCTGCCCGCCCTGCTCAGCCCCGAAGAGGACCTCTACCGCACGCTCAAGCGGGCGCACGAGACGCTCGGTCAGCTCGGTCTCCCGCTCATCGGCTTGCACGCCGCGGCGTCGCTGGTCCACCACTACGCCTGGCGGGACGACGCCCTACGACGGATGCTCCCCGGGCGGCGGCGTGTGCCAGGCGCGCCATGAGCGAGTCGCTCGGGATGTGGGAGCTGCTCCTGCGCATCGCGGTGGGCACCGCGCTCGGCGGCGTCATCGGCTACGAGCGCAACATCCACGGGCGCCCGGCCGGCTTCCGGACCCACATGCTCGTGGCGCTGGCGTCGGCCACGTTCATGGTCGTCTCCACGCACTTCGTGTACCTGCAGCGCTACCACGAGGGAGATCTCGTGATGGTGGACACCTCGCGCATCGCCGCCTCCATCGTCTCCGGCATGGGCTTCCTCGCCGGCGGGGCCATCCTGCGGACGGGGCTGTCCGTGCAGGGGCTCACCACCGCCGCCGCCCTCTGGCTCGTCGGCTCCATCGGCATGGCGGCCGGCTCCGGCATGTTCCTGGTGGCGGGCTTCGCTACGCTGGTGGGCGTCGTCACGCTGACCATCCTGCGCCGCTTCGAGGACAAGGACGATCACGTCCTGCACCGCGTGGAGATCTTGCTCGGCGCGGAGGGCTCGGTCAAAGGGCTCACCGACGCGTTGCGGGCGCTCGGCATCCTCCTCAACACCGCGGCCTACGAGCGCACGCTCGGCGATGGCACCTTCCTGCTCACGCTGGATCTCCGCTTTCGGAAGTCCCTCGAGCTCGAGCGAGTGCTCGGCACCCTGGAGGCCCAGCCAGGGGTACGCCGCGTGAAGGTGGAGATCGCGGGCTGAGCGAGCAGGGGGCTCTCCCTCTCCAGGGTACGGTCAAGCGTGTCTCCCTCCCAGGGTCCGCCGGCGCACGCGCCCTCGCGCTGGCCGCGCCGGGGAGCCCACGCCGCCCGGGGCGGGGTGGGCCGGGTGTGGTCCGATGGGGCCTTGATCTCCCCCCGGGTGATG
>CAUJEM010000081.1 GCA_963169915.1 Myxococcota bacterium | reverse complement strand
CGAGACGAGCTCTTGATCGAGGTAGCCCGTGCGGCACCCGAGATGAGCGATCCTCGCCGAGCCGGCGCCCAGCAGCAGCTCGAGCGCCAGCTCACCGAACAAGGCCAGGTACCTCGGGACCACGAAGGTCTCGAAAATGGCTGCATCCGCCGGGGAGAGCGCTCTCGAAAACATGCTCACCCCCGAGCAGCTACCAAAGCCCCTCCGCCTTGGCTAGCAAATGTGCTAGCCGCCGAGAGGCGGCGTCTCATCATGCCCTCCTCCTTGAAAATGGCCCTCACGCTCGCCGCCCTGGCTGCGCTCAGCGCCTGGGCAGCGGCCCGGAGCCCGCTCCCGCCCATCGCCACGAGCGTCCCCCTTCCACCGCAGGCCGCCGCGAACCTCCCAGCCCGCGCCAGCCTCTGCCCTGCCCTGACCCTCCCCGACGACGGCGTCTGCGTGCCGCTCCCAGAGGCGCCGCTGCCCGCCCCCTGACGACCGACGACGAAGGGGTCCGCCGCCTGGCGCGCCGTCCGAGCGCCCTGCCCGCGCGCCCCACGTGGGGCGACGACTCAGCGAACCAGCTTGTAGCCGAAGCCGTAGACCGTGAGGATGTGCACGGGCTTGTCGGCCTTTGGCTCAATCTTCTTGCGAAGCTTGACGATGAAGTTGTCAATGGTTCGGTTGGAGGAGGTGGCCTCGACCCCCCACACTTTGTTGAGCAGCTCATCGCGGCTCACCGGCTGCCCCGCGCGCTCGCTCAGGTAGCGCAGGAGCTCCACCTCGTAAAAGCTGAGCTGCTCGCTCGTCCCGGCGCGCTCCAGCGTGTGGGTCGCGAAGTTGATCGTCGCTGGCCCGATGGTCAAGGTCGCCGCCTCGGTGGGGCGCGTTGCTCGACGAAAGAGCGCGCGGATCCGCGCGACCAGCTCCCCGATACCGAAGGGCTTGGTCACGTAGTCGTCCGCCCCCGCGTCTAGGCCGCGGATCTTGTCGGCCTCCTGACTCCGCGCGGTCAACATCAGGATGGGGACGAAGGCGTCCTCGCGGCGGATCTCTTGACACACCTGGTAGCCGTTGATGTCCGGCAACATCAGATCCAGCAGCACGGCCTGAGGGCGCTCCGAGCGAGCCAGCGCCACCCCTCGGCGCCCCGTGTCGGCGGTCAGCACCCGGAAGCCCTCGAACTCGAGCGTGTCCTTGAGCCCCAGCGCCAAGTGCGGCTCATCGTCGATGACCAAGATGGTGGGCTTCTGATCCATGGCGCCTCCGAGGAAGAGCTCTTGGCCCTGACGCAGCGGTGGGGCGACGCCGGAGATCCAGCCTCGCCCCACCTCGGCCCCCCACCACGCCACCAGGCCGACGTGGTGGGACTCAGACCGCTCCGCAGCTCTCTTGGCTACTCGCTGATGGCGTCGCCCAAGCAGGCGAAGGAGAGCGTCGCCCCGGCCGCAGGCAGCCGGTTGCTGTCACTCGAGACGAGCCGCAGGAGCTGCTTCTCGGTCGAGCCACAGTCCTTCAGGAGCGGGCTGTTCGGATCGTCGATGTAGCACCAGGCCGGCTGCGAGGAGTTGGGGTCGTTGAGACACGCCTGCTTGGCGGCGTCCCCCGGATCCATGTACTCGCAGAGGCAGAGCGCCTCACAGGCCGGGAGGCCCACGCCGCCGCACAGCTTCTTCTCCTTGAGCTGCTTGCGCAGCGCCTTGGCGACGTCCGCGGAGACGTCCGTGCGGAGCAGGTTGGCGTCGCAGGCGGCGCAAGAGCCCCCGGTCAAGGCCGGATCGTACGACTCCACGAGACGACAGGCCACCTCGCCGTCGGCGTCCTTGGCCAGCTTGCGCGGCAAGCAGCGGCCGCTCAGCGCTTCCTTCAAGCGCTCGATGATCGCGCTGACCGCCGGGGTGTAGCCGTAGCCGTCGTAGTTTGGATCGCCGAGCGGCTGCTTCGGGCAAATGGAGCCGACGATGGCGTTGTTGCCGAAGTCGCGCAGGACCGTGAGCTCGCGCGAGCCGGGGTAGGCCTTGGCGTAGGTCTGCGTCTTGCTGTTGCAGAGGGGCTTCTCCGTGCTCTTGTAGCAGTCACAGCCTTGAGATTGATTGGTGCAGTCCCTCGGCGTCTCCAGCTCGTAGACGCAGGCGTACTGGAGGTCCGCGCCCTGCGGATCCCACTCCGAGCCGTTGACGGGGTTGCGCTGACCGCCGTACGGCGTGATGGACACTCCCGGGAGGAACGGATGGGCTCCCTGCCGCGGACGCTCCGACTCGATCATGAACGGATCCCGCGGGACACCGTTGGTGCTGGCGTCCCCCAAGAGGTCCACCCAGCGTCCCTTGGACATCAGCTCCGAGGCCTTGAGGTACTTGAGCGGCTCGCCCGGGTTGTCGCGAGAGGCGTCGGTGGCGATGTCCTGCCAGGGGACGCCCACGATGCCCGCGAAGAAGATCAGATCTGGGTTACGCGGCGGCTTACCCGTGTTCTGTAGATCTTGGAAGAGCGGGTTGGGGACGCCGATGGCGCCATTTCCGCAGGAGAGATCCCAGCTCGCCGGGCAGATCTCCCGCATCTTGAGCGCGTTGACGTAGCGCTGGGTGGGGTAGAGCATCTCGAAGCCGAAGCGACGCTTCTGCTCCCAGCACCGGAGGTTGTTGTTGTCCTCCTCCGCGCTGTAGCCACCCTTCTTACACTCCACGTCGTCCGGCGGCGCCGTGCAGCCGCTCGGCGCCGTAGGGACCGCGCAAGAGAGGCAGCACGGCGAGTTCGGGTTCTCGTTGCAGGCCGACGTGGCGCGCGGGAGCGACGGCGCGCCGATCAGGTACCCTTGCCCGTCGGAGTCGACGATGGAGCAGTCGTTCTCGTCCGTCAGCATCACGATGGCGACGAGGGAGTCCGGGCGAAGGAAGGCGGCCCGCTGAGCGAGCACCGTCTCGTTGACGATGATGTTGCCGTTGCCGTCGCGCTCCGGGCCGCTGTGGAGCCCATCGGTCTTGACGATCTTCTTGGGCGGCTGCGGGTCGATGAGGAAGCGATACCAAGACTCGAGCTGAGCCTCGAAGCCACAGCCGCTCTCACCCGTCGCCGTGATGTGCGTGGTGAAGTTCGCCTTGAGGCGGTTGGCGTCGGACTCCCCGCCCTTCTCCGGCCCCCAGAAGAGGAAGCCGTTGGCGTCGTAGCTGGCGCCGGGGGGGAGCGAGCGCACCGAGCCGATGAGCTGCGCGTGGTCGTCGTCCGATTCCTTGCCACAGATCCCGGACTCCATGCCGTGCGATCCCAGGCTGGAGCTGATGACGCCGATGTGGATGTCGTTGATCGGGGAGAATTCCTGCTGGAGCGGGCTCACGCAGCCGCCGGGAGGGGGCGCCGTCGGAGCCACGCTGGCGTCGTCCGGGTTGACGCAGAAGGGCGTGACGAGGCGCTCCACCAGCTTGGGGACGGCCTTGCCCAGCAGCACCTGCTTGTCCGCCATGGAGATGGAGTTGTCCACCATGAACAGCAGGTCGATCTTGTCCACCCGGTCTTGGTTGAACTGATCGATGAACACGTTGGTGGTGTTGGGGGTCTGCTTCGCCAGCGGGCGCGTGAGGCAGCCGGCGCCGGCGCCTCCGAGCCCGAGGGCGGCGACGCTGACCGCGACGCTGGTGCGTAGCCAGCGGGAGGTGCGGCTCTTGGGGGACGGGTTCATCGAAGATACTCCTTCACTGGAATACGAGCTGT
>CAUJEM010000080.1 GCA_963169915.1 Myxococcota bacterium | reverse complement strand
GATCCATGCAGACGAAGCCGCGCCCGCACTGGGTGCCGTCGGCGCAGGCCTCGCCCTGCTGGGTCGGGCCTGCGCTGAGCTCGTCGTCCCCGCCGCTCATCCCGCCCTCGCCGCTGCCAGCCTCGCCCCCGCTGCCCGCCTCGCCCGAGCTCCCCCCGTAGCCGCCGTAGCCGCCCCCGCCGCCTTCACCGGTCGAGCCGGTGGTGGCCCAGGGCGCTGGCTGGTAGCCGCCCTTCTCCGCCGAGTACACCGCCTTCTGCATGATCCAGTCTTTCCACGCGGCCACCATGCCGTACACGGGAGAGACGCAGCCAGCGCCGCCGCGCGACACCACCCCGATGACCTTGCCGTCGACGTCCAGCGCCGGACCCCCAGAGTCCCCGGAGCACACGCCGGTGTCCCCCAGCCACTCCGACGGCTTGATGACGTTGATGGCGCCGCAGGTGTTGCCGTTGCACTGCGCCTTCAGGTTGTCCCGCGCACGCCGCGTCCCCGAGGAGTTTTGCTCGCTGTCGCTGGTGAGACCATAGCCGACCGCGCGATAGGTCTCGCCGCGCCGCGGTGGGGCGTCGATGCGCGGCACCAGCGGCGTCGCCGCGCTGGCGGGGACGTTCTGCGACAGCCGCACCAGGGCCACGTCGAAGCCGCAGGTGTCGTTCCCCTCCTCAGGGACCCACACCTCGGCGCCCGTGTAGTAGCGGCCGCCTCCGCCCGCCATCATGGTGGTGGAGGTGGTGAAGTAAAAGCCCGTGGGCGCGTAGGTCTCTCCGAAGGGAGAACGTCCGCAGATCACGTTGCCGGGGCTGGTCCGCGCGACGCAGTGACGTGCCGTCAGGACCAGGTTGGGGGCGATGAGGCTGCCGGTACACATCCCCCCGCCTTGTGAGTTGTACATCCCGAGCACGGCGGTGTCGTCGCCGCTCGTGTAGCCGCCCATGATGGGCGCGATGTCCCGCGCGAGCAGCTGCTCCTCCGGGACGTCGGGGGCCATGCAACCCGTGGCTCCGAGGAGCAGGAGGGAGAAGCCGAGCAGGGAAGGAGCGGGGCGACGCATCGTGGAGTCTCACTTGTGGCCCACGGCACGCGCAGCGACTGTCACTACGAGCGAGCGAGGCTGGAGGGAATTTATGTACCTCCTGGGGGCTCAAGCAACCATTGCTTGAGCGAGGGAGGCCCCAGGGCAAAGAAAGGCGCCGCGGCGGCGCCGGCCCGAGCAGAAATTTTTCTTCTGAGGTGCCGAGGCCCGCCGGCCTGGCGCTCCAGGCTCTCGGGCCCTTCAGCCCGGGTCTCGACAGCAGCGGGTCCCGAGGGAGTAGTCCGAGTAGGTAGGGGCGTGGGAGCTGACCCGCGCTTCACAGCCCTGCTTGGTGGACCGTGAGTAGAACCCTCCCAGGAAGACGCCGGCTTCGTCGTCCACCCACTCGTCGAGGTTGCCCACCATGTCGTACACCGCCTCCTCCGCCCAGCGGCTGACGCAGTCCGGCGTCTGCCCCGTCCGTCGAAGCAGGGGCAGCCCCGCCGCGTCGAGGACCAGGTTGAGGCGGGGGTCTTGGTGGCCCAGGGATGGATCACCATGGAGCACCGCGGCGGGGTGCGCCTCACGAAAGACGTTGCAGCGGCCGGCCACGTAGGCTGCGCCGTAGGGGAAGGCGCGATCGTCCTGGCCCCGGCAGGCCCGCACCCACTCCTCCGCGGTGCACAGGCGCTTGCCGGCCGCCTCGCAGGCGCGCTTGGCCAAGGGGTAGCTGAGGTAGCCGTTGGGGACGACTCCCGGACGTGACACGGCCTTCGGTGTGTACCGGTGGCGGCGCTGCCAGCGTGACAGCTCGGGCAAGGGCATCCGCGCCGCGTCGGCGCCGCCGAGGTGCTCTCGCTCCCGCTGCCAGACCGCGTGCAGGCGCGCCGCGGCGGCCGGGAGCGGCGGATAGTACGGGCTGAGCGCTCGCCCCGTGGTCACGTCGACCAGCGAGGCCTCCCAGCGGTCGATGCACACGGCGCCCGCGCGCGCCATGTCCGCCGGGCAGCGGCGCCCCGCCTTCTCTGCCGCGGCCGCCGGGCTGAGCGGACGCGACGTGGCGAGCGCGACCACCGCGACGCCGACCAGCAGCACGCACCCCGTCCGCCTCACGCCGAGCCGATGACCTTGCTCGTGAACGCCAAGGGCGTGGTGCCGAGCCGCGCGTAGGCGCGACCCCACAGCTCCTGCGCTGGCGTCTCGAGCAGCCAGCCCGGCTCCAAGTCCGCGGGCAGCCACGCGCCCGCGCGGATCTCCTCCTCGAGCTGAGAAGGTGCCCAGCCGGCGTAGCCCGCCAGGGCGACGACCTCGGGCGCGCGGCCGCGCTCTTGGATGAGCTCCAGCACGCGGCGGGAAGCGCAGGCGACGAGCCCGGCGCCGAGCTCCCACTCGCCCTCCACGCCCTCGAAGCGGTCCTCCGTGCGGTAGAGCAGCCACACTTGCTCGGGGGAGACTGGCCCTCCCGCGCGGACCATGCCCGGCACCGACACCGGGTGTCGCTCCAACAGCGCCCGCGCGAGCAGCTCCGTGAGGCTCATGACGTGCTTGCCGTTGAGCACCCAGCCAAACGCGCCCTCCTCGCCGTGCGCGGCCAGCAAGACGACCGAGCGCTCGAAGTTTGGATCCGCCAGCGGCGGCGCGGCGAGCAGCAGTCCGGGGGCGAGCGAGCTCATGACCGCCGTCCACGCTAACCAGCTCGGCGTCGCCCGTCGAGTCAGTCCGACGCCGCCTCGTCGATGACCACGCGCCGCGAGAGCCCGAGCTTGACCATCCGGCTCTGAAGCGTGGACGGCTTGAGCCCCAGGAGCGCGGCGGCGCCCTCTGGGCCGTAGATCTTCCCTCGGGTGAGCGCGAGCACCTCCCGGACGTGATCGCGCTGCACCTCCTCCAGGGTGCGCACCCGCGCCGGGGCGACCGCGGCGCGCCGTGGCGGGTCGAGGCGTGGCTCGGTCTGCGGCAGCTCGAGTTGCTCCGGCCCCAGCACGGCCCGCGTCGAGACGATGGTGGCGCGCTCCAAGACGTTGGCGAGCTCTCTGAGGTTGCCGGGCCAGGCGTGACGCGCCAGCTTCTCCAGCCCCTCACGGCTCACGCGCACGTCCGTCCGGCCCGTGCGCCGCGCCTGCTCCGCGAGCAGCACCTCGCAGGCCAGCTTCAGATCTTGTATCCGGTCGCGCAGCGCCGGCAGGTGCAGCGGGAAGACATCCAGGCGATAAAAGAGGTCTTCACGGAAGCGACGCTCCGCGATGGCGCGCTCCAGGTCCACGTGCGTCGCGGCCAGCAGCCGCACGTCGACCTTGATGGTGCGCTCGCCACCGACGGGCTCGAAGCGGCCCTCTTGAAGGACGCGCAGCAGCTTGGCCTGCAGCTCGAGCGGCAGCTCCCCGACCTCATCGAGCAGCAGCGTCCCGCCGTTGGCGAGCTGAAACCGCCCCGCTCGATCCCGCACCGCCCCGGTGAAGGCCCCCTTGACGTGCCCGAACAGCTCGCTCTCCATCAGGCCCGTGGGCACCGCCGCGCAGTTGAGCGCCACGAAGGGCCCCTGCGCGCGCGCACTCCACTCATGGAGCGCGCGCGCGAGCCGCTCTTTACCCGTCCCCGTCTCACCGCGGATGAGCACGGGCGTGTCCGTGGCCGCCACCTGCCGCGCGCGCCGCACCAGCTCGCGCATCGCGGCGCTCTCGGAGTGCTCGAGCAGGCGCACCGCGCCGCCGCGCCGCTCGTGCTCCAGCAGCTCCAGGTGATCGCGATCCTGACGATGGACGCGCTCGAGCGCGAGCTTCTGTTCGGCGTTCCGGAGCGCGATGGCCAGCAGTTGCCCGTAGACCTCCACCAACGTGACGACGTCCTGCGAGTACGTCTCGCACACGCTGCGGTCCAGCGTCGCGACGCCGAGCACGCGGTCCCCCGTCGCCAAGGGGACGACCATGCACGAGTGGCCCGGCGGAAAATCCAAGACCCCGTCGAAGGGATCCCCGTCGCCGTGTACGTGATCTAGCTCGGTGAAGGCGCGCGCGCGGCGCGACTCGATGGCCTCGCGCAGGCTGGGGTAGTCGCTGAGCGCCAGCCGGTGGCCGCGGACCTGGTCGGTGACCAGCTTGCCCCGCGCGGCGCGCACCACCAACTCCTCGCCGCGCAGCTCGAAGACGGTGGCGAGGTCATAAGGTGCCACCTTGGCGATCCAGTCGAGCCCGCGCCGGAGCAGGTCGTCGATGGGATCTCCCGACGCCGCCAGGCGGACGAGCTCATTGAGATCTTGGGTGAGATCCGTCTCTCGCCCGATGAGGTTGCTTTCCATCCCTTGGCTCTAGCTCAAACCACTGAAAAGTCAGTGTTCACCACCGACATTTCGGTATTCACCCAGAACTTTCACGCGCCCGGTGGAGCCCAGAGCGCACTTCTCGGGCTTTACGGGCTGGCACGGCGGTCGCATAGAGACCGGCGTCGGAGGTCGCGGACTTGGCGGAGGGGCTGGCCCCTCGCTCGCGCGCCTTCGATCCCACCCAGTCACCCCCACCGAGAGAGAGAGTCCCCATGTTGACCGTTGGCGATACCGTCCCCGCATTCAACCTCAAGAGCGTCGTCAGCCTCGAGAAGGGCAAGGAGTTCAAGGACATCACCCACAAGTCGCACCCCGGCAAGTGGCTGGTCTTGTTCTTCTGGCCCAAGGATTTCACGTTCATCTGTCCCACGGAGATCGCCGAGTTCGGTCGCCGCAACCAGGACTTCGCCGACCGTGACGCTCAGCTACTCGGCGTCTCCACCGACAGCGAGTACGTCCACCTCGCCTGGCGCAACCACCACCCGGATCTCAAGGCGCTCCCGTACCCCATGCTCGCGGACATCAAGCGCGAGCTGAGCCAAGAGCTCGGGATCTTGGACAAGGAGGAGGGCGTCGCGCTGCGCGCCACCTTCATCATCGATCCCGAGGGGATCATCCGCTGGGTCAGCGTCAACGCGCTCAGCGTCGGGAGGAACGTCAACGAGGTCCTGCGCGTCCTCGACGGCCTGCAGTCGGACGAGCTGTGCCCCTGCAACTGGGAGAAGGGCCAGCCCACGCTCCAGGTCTGATGGCTCTCGGGTGGTCGCCGGCAGCGTGGTCACGCTGCCGGCGCTGCTGGTCATTCCCCCCCCCTCGTCAAAGGAGACTCCCGATGTCTAAGCTCGAAGCGCTGCGTGAAAAGCTCCCGGACCACGCCAAAGACCTGAAGCTCAACCTCCAGGCGGTCCTCGGTGATGGCCCGCTGTCTCCCGCCCAGCGCTGGGGCACTGCGGTGGCCTGCGCCATCGCCGCCCGCAACCCGGAGCTGCGCGAGGCCCTGCTGGAGGCGGCAGCGCAGAACGTCGACGCCGCCGTCATCGAGGACGCGCGCGCGGCGGCGGCCCTCATGGGGATGAACAACGTCTATTACCGCTTCCGCCACATGATCGGCAAGGAGACCTACACCACGCGCCCTGCGCGCCTGCGCATGACGCGCATCGCCAAGCCCGCCGCGGACAAGCTGGATTTCGAGCTCATGTGCCTCGCGGTCAGCAGCATCAACGGCTGTGAGGCCTGCGTACGGTCGCACGAGCAGGTCGTCATCGACGGCGGCATGACCGAAGACCAGGTGCACGACGCCGTGCGCATCGCCGCCACCCTGCACGGCGTCGCGGTCGCCCTCGAGGGCTGAGCTCCGGCGCCCGCCTGCGCGAGGGCTGCGACGATCCGCCACATGGTGCGGCGCGGGCGGCTGACTACGGTACGCGACGTGACGGCGCCTCCGCGCCGCCCCTCATGGCCTCCCCGAGGCGATTGGAGCCTACCTCATGGTTCAACTTCGCACCCTCCCCAGCCTTGCCCTCATCGCCTTCCTTGGCGTGGCGTCCGCGGCCTGCTCGAGCAGCACCGACGACGACGCCGGCGGCGCCAAAGCCAACACCTTCACGAGCCAGAGCGGCGCGCTGGAGGTCGCGGTGACCACGCCCACGGGCGACCAGCCCAAGGTCGGGATGAACGTCATCCTCTATCACGTCACCGGCACCTCCGATCACCACCCCGTGGACGGCCTCGAGCTGGAGATGACGCCCTTCATGCCGAGCATGGGGCACGGCAGCCCCATGCTCCCCACGGTCCAGGCGCTCGGCGACGGCGACTATCGGTTCGAGAACGTCAGGCTAGGGATGGCAGGGCTCTGGGAGCTCCGCACCACCATCGGCGGCCCCGTCTCGGACTTCGTCGCGCCGCGCTTCGAGCTCGAATGAGGCCATGAGGCCGCTGCTGCTTGGCCTGCTGCTCGCGCTGACGACGCTGTGGACGCCTGCGCTCGCCCGAGCACAGGCGTGCTGCGCGGGCGTCTCCGCCATCACGCCGGGACGCCTGGAGCCCCACGAGAAGGTCCTCGTCGGGCTCCAGCTCCGCGCCGCCCATCACTACGGTCGCTTCGACTCCAAGGCCCACTATCGCGATCTGCCCGAGGGCAGCTCGGAGTTCGACATGGAGCAGGATCTCCTGGGCGCCGTCCGCTGGCTGCGGCGTGGACAGACGAGCCTCCAGCTCCCCGTGCTCCAGTCGTGGCGCAGCGCGCGGGGCACGGGCGCGGAGTTCGGGTCGGGCCTGGGCGATCTGAGCGTCGGCGCCCGCTACGATCTCGTGCTCAACCGCGAGTATCGCGCCGTGCCTGGGCTCGCGCTGCTCGCGGGGGTCACGCTCCCCACCGGACGAGCCGCCGAGGACGCCGAACAGCCCCTCCTGAGCGACGCCACGGGCACCGGCGCGACGCAGCTCAGCCTCGGGCTCTCGCTCGAGCGGAGCCTCGGCGAGGTGCTGGTCAGCTTGACGGGGGTCGGGGCGAAGCGCCTGCCTCGGCAAGTGCAGGGGCTGGAGAGCGAGCTTGCGATGCACTACTTGCTGCAGCTCGGCGTCGCCTACGGCGTCACGCGCAGCGCCGCCATCGCCGCGCTGCTTGCCTACTCCTTCGAGGGCGACGCCAGCGTCGCCGGGCGCGCCGCGCGGGACTCTGGCCGCCGGCAGCTCCGCGCCTCGCTCGCGTACAGCACGCCGCTGGTGCAGCACTGGCGCCTGCAGGCGGCGCTGTCCGCTGAGCCGCCGCTCACCGGGCTGGGACAAAACCAGAGCGCCTCCCTCGGCGGGACGCTCGGGGTGCTCTGGGGCTGGTATTGACGCCCTGGCGCGGCGGCGTCGCGGCAGCGCTGCTGCTGGCCGCGGCCTGCGCACCAGCGCAGGCGCCGCGGCTCCCCACCGACCCCGCGCTGGTGCTCCCCGCGAGCGATGGAGCGCCCCGGGATCTGACACGCTGGGTCGCCGAGCACCCGGTGACGGTGCTCGTGTTCTTCTCCAAGGACTGCCCCACCCTCGCGGCGCACGACGCGCGCTTCATCGCGTTCGCGCAGCGCTACACGCCGCGCGGCGTGGCCTTCGCGCTCGTCAGCTCGGAGCGTGAGGCCACCCCGGCGGGCGATGCCCTGGAGGCGCGCCGCCGTGGCTACCCGTTTCCACTCCTCTCGGACCCCGGCGGACGGCTGGCGCGAGCGCTCGGGGCCCAGTACGCCTCGCACAGCGTCGTGCTCGATGCCCATGGGCGCGTCCGTTACTCGGGGGCCTTCGACTCCAATGGGGTCCAGCTCACCCACGACGCGACCCAGCACGTGCGCGACGCGGTCGAGGCGCTGCTGGCAGGCCACCCGCCACCGGCCCGCGAGCGCGAGGGCCTCGGCTGCCTGCTGCAGCTGCCTTGAGCGCGCAGGTACGGCCAGCAGCGCGGGGTTGCCTTCGGTCGCGCCCGCGTTGGACACTGGCGGAGTGGGCGACCGCCACCTCGATCTCACGCGCGTCGCCCGCTGGCTCGACCGACGAGGCGCCCTCGGCTGGCTCGCGCTGCTGACCGCGCTCTGCTGCGTGCCCTCGCTCTTCGGCGGAGCTCAGACCGAAGATCTCGGCTTCTCCTTCCTGGCGCGGCAGCCGGGAGCCGCCTTCGATCTATGGGGTGGCGACCTCCAGCGGAGCGCCGAACAGACACGCCACCACGTCCGACTCCTGCGCGACGCCGGGCTGCTCCCGTGGCTCAGCGCCGACGATTTCAGGGTCGTCTTCTTCCGACCGCTCAGCTCAGCCACCCACCGGCTCGACTTCGCGATGGCGCCCAGCGCGCCCGCGCTCTGGCACCTCCAGAGCGTCCTCTGGTACGGGGCGCTCTGCGCCGGTGCCGCGCTCTTGTATCGCCGGCTCCTCGGGCCCCCGGGCGCCGTGGCGCTCGCCTTCGCCTTCTTCGCGCTCGCCCACGGCCATGGTCAGGCCGTCGGCTGGGTGAGCAACCGCAACGCCCTCGTCGCGGGGGCCTTCGCTTGCTGGGCCTTGCTGGCGCGGCTGCGCGCCCAGGAGCGCGGCTGGGCCTCCGCGCTCGGCGCGGCGCTCCTGCTCGCCGCAGGGCTGGCCGCTGGGGAGAGCGCGCTCGGCGCCGTGGCCTACCTGCTCGCCATCGAGCTGAGCCAGCCCGGCTGGCGGGCGCGCCGTTTCGCGCTCCCATGGCTGCTGGTCACGGTCGCGTACGGCGTCGCGTACGCCCTGGGAGGCTACGGCGCGCTCGACTCCGAGCTGTACCTCCACCCGCTGCGGAGCCCTGCGGAGTGGCTCGAAGCGGCGCCCGCGCGAGCGCTCGCCCTGCTCGGCGGGCTCACGCTCGGCCCACCCTCGGACCTGTGGAATGGCGCGAGCCCGCGGGAGCAGCTAGCCCTGGCGCTCGCAGCGCTGGCCGCCCTCGCGCTCACCGGCATCGGCCTGACTCGTCCTGGCATCCCCCGCGCGCGGGCGCGACAGCTCGCGCTCGGGACGCTCCTGTCCCTCGCGCCGAGCCTGAGCGTCTTCCCGGAGGACCGCGTGCTGCTGCTCCCGAGCGTCGGCGGCGCGGCGCTCCTCGGCCTGCTCACGCACGCCGCGCTGAGCTCGCCCAGGCGCGCCGGGCGCGGCGTCGGCGCGGCCCTGTTGGCCTACGCCCTCATCGCGTCCCCGCTGGGCTTCTCCTGGCGCACCCTCGGCATGCGGCGCTACGAAGCGCGCCTCGAGCGCGCCCGCCAGTCGCTCTACGCCGGCGCCGACCGAGGGCGCACGCTGCTGGTCCTCGACGCCCCGGACTTCTATTTTGGCGCGCTGATGGTCTCCAGTGAGCTCGCGCGGACCGGTCAGCTCCCACCGCGCACCCTGGTGCTGACTGGCAGCCTGCGAGGCGCGCTGCGGCTCACCCGCACGAGCGCCGACACCCTGGAGCTCGAGCTCGCCGCGGGGCTGCTGAGCGAGCCGCTCAACCGCAACTACCGGCGCCGCGCGGCGCGGCCGAGGGTGGGCGAGAGCGTCCAGCTCGACGGCGTCCAGATCACGGTGCTAGCGACGACCCCAGCGCACGACCCGACCCGCTTGGCCGTCCGCTTCGAGCCAGGGCGCTCGAGCCACGCCGTCGAGGCCTTTCGCTGGGACGAGGGGCGCTACGTCCCACTCGCGCTCCCAGCACCTGGCCAAGCCCTCAGCCTCCATCCTGATACCCCTCCCGCGCCCAGCCCACCATGAGCCGCCTATTTGCAGCACGGCGCTGGTCCCCCGCCACGGCGGCGCTGCTGGCCGTGGCGCTCGCGTCGCCCTCGCTCGCCGCTGGACTCCAAGCGGAGGACTGGGCACAGCGCGGCGTCTCCCTCGGCACCCGCGAGTGGTTCTTTCCGTTGTTCGGGATCCCACGGCTCGACGCGGCGGAGCTCGCGCGAGACAACGCCGCCCTGCGCTGGTCAGGGGCTCTGCCCTGGCTCAGCTCGGACGGCTGGTCACTCGCCTTCTTCCGTCCGCTCAGCAGCTTCACGCACCACCTGGACTATCGCCTGCTCGGGGAGTCCTTCGCGCTGATGCACCTGCACAGCCTGGTGTGGTTGGGCCTGTTCACCTGGCTGGCGGCGAGCGTCCTGCGGCTCGTCGTGCGGGAGGGCCGCGCGCTCGGCGTCGCGATGGCGGTCCTGGCCTGCTCCGGCGCGCTGACGCTCACCGCCGGGTGGCTCGCCAACCGAAACGCGCTCATCGCGGGCTCGGCGGCCTTCGCCGCGGTGCTCGCGCACGCTCGGTTCCTGCGCGCGGGGCGCTGGGGCTGGCTCGTACTCTCGACCCTGTGCCTCGGCCTGGGGCTCGCCGCCGGGGAGACCGCCGTCGCCGGGGTCGGCTGGCTGCTGGGGCTGACGCTCGGCGCGCGACGCAGGCGCGCGCTCCCGTCGCTCGCGCCGGCGCTCACGCTCACCGCGCTCTACGCCTGGGCTTACTCCGCCGGGGGCTGGGGAGCGCGCGAGTCGGGGGCCTACCTGACGCCGCTCCGAGAGCCGACGCACTGGCTCGTCTTGCTGACCGAACGCCTCCCCGAGCTGCTGCTCGGGGTGCTCGGCGCCGTCTCCGCGGACGTCCGTAGCCTCGTGCCGCACTCGCGCTGGTCCTGGGTCTTGCTGCTGCTCAGCGCCGCCACGGCCGCCAGCGTCGTGTGGCTCGCGACGCGCGCGCGCTCGCGACGACGGGAGCTCGCGCGGCTCGCGGCGGCGCTGCTGCTGAGCGCGCTCCCCGCAGGCTTGGCCATGGTGGGAGATCGCATGACCCTGATGCTGGTCCCCGCAGCGGCAGGGGTGCTCGGGCTCGCCGCGGAGGCCCTCGCCAGCGAGGCCACTGCGCTGCCGCCTCGGCTCCAGCCTCAGCGAAGGAGGCTCACCCAGGCCCTGCTGCTCGTGTACGTCCTGCTCCCGGCGCTGTCCTCGCCGCTGCGGGCGCTCGCCTACCCCGTCACCATGCGGGTGGGCGCCGACGCGGTCGCGCAGCTCGCAGAGCTGACCACCCCCGACACCCGCAGGGTCATCCTCTTGGCGGCGCCGAGCTACTACCTGTCCACCATCTTGTCGCAGCTCGCTCGCGGGCGGCTTGGCAGCGCTCCGCTCTACACCCTCCACGGCCAGCTCGACGCCTTCACGCTCGAGCGCACCGGGGACCGCCGCCTGCTCATCCAACCGGAGCACGGCTTCCTCGAAGGGGCGGCGGCGGGCGTCTACCGAGGCAACGAACCCTTCCGGCTAGGACAGACGATCCCGCTGCAAGGCGTCAGCGTGCGGGTGACGGCCGTGGACGCGCAGGGAGCGCCCACTCAGGTGGAGCTCCTCCTCGCTCAGGCCCTCGAGGCTCCGGATACCCTCATCGCCTACTTCGACGGCACGCGCATCGTCCGGCTCCCGACGCTCGCGCTCGGTGAGCGGCGCGTGTTGCCTGCGCCTTAGCGCTCGAGCGCCTGCTCCTCAGCGCGCCCCGCGCGCTGGCCCCGCCCCCGAACTGCGGCTAGGAAGGGCCCCCGGGCGACACCCGTGCGCCCCTCACCCACGCCGCCCCCCCTCGGCCCTCGACCTCTCCGCGCCCCGTAGCTCATGCGCCGCATCGCGCTCCTGTCGCTCGCCTACGATCGAGGCAAGCTCGTCGCCTCCGTGGCGGGCGTGGCCTTCGCGGCGACGCTGCTCGTCGCGCAGATCGGCCTCTACTTTGGCTTCCTCGAGAGCTCCAGCACGCTCATCCGCAACGCCGGCGGTCAGCTCTGGGTGATGGCGAGGGGCACCGCGGTCGTGGACAACGGCGAGGCTTTGTCCGCGGGCAGCCGCTCCATCGTCGCGAGCCACCCCTGCGTCACGCGCGTGCGTGGGCTCGTGATGTCCTTCTTGCCACTCCGCAAGCCGGATGGGAGCCTGGAGGCGGTGCAGGTCATCGGCTTCGAGCCCGGGGGCGAGCCGCTGATGCCCTGGAGCTTGGCGCGCGGGCTCCCTCACGATCTGAGCGGCCCGGGGCGCGTCGCCGTCGACGCGCTCGATCTCGAAAAATTGCAGATCGGCCCGGAGCCCCTCGGAGCGAAGCTCAACATCGGCACGGAGGAGGTCCAGGTCGCCGCCATCACCTCGGGGATCCGCTCGTTTACCTTGGCACCCTACGTCTTCGCGGAGATCGGCGACGCGCGGCGCATCGCGCACCTGGGCACGGACCAAGCCCACTACTGGCTCGTGGATCTCGCCCGGCCGGAGTGCCGTGACGAGGTCGTCGCGACCGTGCGCGCCCACGGCGACCTGGACATCCACGACCGCGCCACGTTTCAGCGCATGACGGAGGACTACTGGGTCGCGGGCTCCGGCGCCGGCACGGCCATCGGGTTCAGCGCGCTGCTCGGCCTCGTGGTCGGCGCCGTCATCGTGGGCCAGACGCTCTACGCGGTGACGAAGGAGCACCTGCGAGAGCTGGCGACCCTCAAGGCCCTCGGCGCGACGCCGGGCGAGGTCATCAGCTTCGTCACCTGGCAGGCGGCGGTGCTCGCCTTCGTCGGCGGGGGGCTGGGCTTTTTGTTCGCCTACGTCCTCTCGGGCAGCACGGCCGCCATCGGGCTCGTCATCGTCCTGTCGCCCCTGGTCTTGTTCATCAGCGCCAGCGCGGTCCTGGGGATGTGCGCGATCGCCGCGCTCTGGAGCATCCGCGCAGTGCTCACCGTGGAAGCCGCAGAGGTCTTCAAGTGAGCGCCGTGCTGGTGCGCGCCGAGGCGCTGAAGAAGACCTACGGCACGGGAGCGCTGGCGGTCTCGGTCCTCCGAGGGATCTCTCTCGAGGTGGAGGCCGGCAGCCTCGTCCTGCTGATGGGGCCCTCCGGCTCCGGAAAGACGACCCTCGTCTCCATCCTCGCCGGCCTGCTGCGCCCCACCGCCGGGCGCATCGAGCTGTGCGGGCGGGACATCTCTGCGCTGTCGGAGGCGCAGGTCGCCGCCGTGCGTCGGCACCACCTCGGCTTCGTGTTTCAGACCTATAACCTCTTCCCGGCGCTGAGCGCGCTGGAGAACATCTCCGAGGTGCTGAAGATGAAAGGCTTTGCTCCCCGAGAGGCGCGGCGGCGGGCGCAGGACGCGCTCGCTCGGGTCGGCTTGGGCGACCGGCTCTCCCACCGCCCGGGGGAGCTGTCGGGGGGACAGAAGCAGCGCGTCGCCATCGCGCGCGCGCTCGCCGGCGACCCAGCGCTCATTTTTGGTGACGAGGTGACCGCGGCGCTCGACACTTCCACCGCCTTGAGGGTCATGGATCTGCTCCGAGCCCAGGTCACGCCGGAGCGCGCCATCCTCATCGTGACTCACGACCGGAGGCTCGAGAAGTATGCCGACCGCGTCATCCACATCGAAGACGGCCGCGTCGTGAGCACCACGGAGGTCGCGCAGCAGCCGGGAGGCCTCGAGGCTCAGCCATGAACCGCAAGCGACTCCTCGGCGCGGGCGCCCTCGTGCTCCTCGTCAGCGGCGGCGCGCTGTGGGCCCTGCGCGCCGCGCGCGCAGCGACGACGCGGCTCGAGCCAGCGCTCATCCTCGAGCAGGTGCTCGCGCGCGCCGTCGTGGTCCCTCGGCATGGCGTCGCCGAGGTGCGCCCGCGCATCGACGGTCGCGTGCTCTCGGTGAGCGTGAGCGAAGGAGAGCAGGTCAAGGCCGGGCAGCTCCTCGCTGAGCTCGAGCCAGAGAGCGCCCGCGCGGCGGTGGCCCTGCGAGAGGCCGAGGCCCAGTCGCTCGGCTACAGCGCGCGCTCGGTGCGCCAGGGCGCGCGCAGCGAGGAGATCGACGCGGCCGAGGCCGAGCTGCGCGCCGCCTCCTCGGAGCTGGCGCTGCTCGAGGAGCGCCAAGCACGGGAGGAGGAGCTCGACCGCCGGGGCGCCAGCACCTCCGAGCGCGTCCAAGAGGCGCGGCGCGCCAGCGAGATCGCGCAGGCGCGGGTGGAGGGCGCGCGCGCGCGGCTGAAGCTCGCGCGCGCTGGGGGACGTGCCAGCGACGCCCGAGCGGCGGACGCGAGGGTCACCGCCGCCCGAGCGGCGACGGAGCTCGCCCGGCTGGAGCTCGAGCGCACCCGGTTGGTCGCCCCCATCGACGGGGTGGTGCTCGCCCGCCGGATCGATCCGGGGGACACCCTCCTCGGCGCGCAGGCTGGCGTCGCACCCGCTGCCTTCGAGCTTGCCGATGCGCAGGACCTCGAGCTGCGCGTCGAGGTGGAGGAGCTGCTGGCCGATCGCGTCGGCGTGGGCACCCTGGTGCGGGTCAGCACCCCCGGCGGGGCTCGCGCGGTCGGCGAAGGACGCCTCGTGCGCGTCGGTGGGCGCCTCGAGCCGCGCACCATCGGCGCTCAAGACGCGCGCGAGCGGGGCGAGGGCTGGGTGCGCGCCGCGTGGGCCGAGGTGGCCTGGCCGAGCGGCGCGCCGCCCCTCGGTCAGCGCTTCGAGGTGATCCTCCAGCTCGGCGAGCGACGCGTGGAGACCGCCGCGCCGCGCGGCGCGGTGCGCGTCACGGGCGGGCGCGCCGTCGTGGAGCGCGCCTGGGGGCCGCTGTCGCTCAGCACCCCCGTCCACCTCGGGCTCGCCGACGAGCAGCGCGTCGAGGTGCGGGGGCTACCCCCGGGCACCGTGCTCCGCTGGACCCCCTGAGCGAGCGCCGCTCACCCCACCGCACACGGGTGGCTCAGAGGCGTGGATGGGATTCGAACCCACGTATGATGGTTTTGCAAACCATTGCCTAACCACTTGGCTACCACGCCGAAGACCCTCTCGGGGGCCGGATGCGGCAGCCTAGCGGCCCCACGCCGCGGGTCAACGTCCAAAATGCGCCGTACGCTCGGCGCCGCGGGCCGCGCATCCAGCGCCACCGCCCGTCAGCGCGCTTGCGCTCCCCTGGGTGGAGCGTCCACCATGGCCGCCCAGACATGTCGAGCCGCACCGTCGTCCTGGTCGCCACGGATTTCTCAGAGCTCGCGGAGCGCGCGCTCCATCACGCCGTCCGCTACGCGCGCGGCCTGGAGAGCGCGCAGCTCTACGTGCTCTCCGTGGCCGCGCGCGAGATGACGCTGCTCCCACCGGAGCTGTCGGCCGCCCCGACCGAGAGCTTCGTGACCGCCGCCATGGCGACGCTCGAGGAGTACCTGCACCGGGAGCTGAGCGCTCTACCCCCCTCCATCACGGTCATCCCCGAGGTGCGCGTCGGAGAGCCCGCGGAGCTCATCTTGGGCCTCGCGCATGAGACGGGCGCCTCCCTCATCGCGCTCGGGACGCATGGGCGCCGCGGCTTGCAGCGCCTCGTCTACGGCTCGGTCGCGGAGCGCGTCTTGAGGGAGGCGCCCTGCGCCGTCCTCGTCGCGCGTGACGCAGCGCCGACGGGCCACCGCTGACGCGGGGTGGGCCTCCGCACGTCGCCGCGGGGCCGGACCTGACGCCCGACGTCGCTCCGGCCGCGGGTCTTGATGTGGCGCGGCTCGGGCGCCGTCGCTAGGAGCCCAGCCCTCGCTCGATGCCCAGCCGTGGCGACGGACCAGTCGCAACCGCCCTGAACGAGGTGCTGGCGTGTGGCGCTGCACGGCCAAGGCGCGCCCTCAGCGCGCTCGTACGGCGGCTGCCGTCGCGCGGAGCAGCTCCGGCCCACCCGGCTCGCCATGCCCCGGGATCACGAGGCGGGGCGCCAGCGCGAGCGCCGCCTCGACCGATGCAGCCCAATGCTCGAGGTCTGCGTCCTCCGTGTTCCCGAGCCCCGGGTACGAGCGAACCATGCAGCCACCGAAGAGCACCCCCCGGTCGGGGAAGTGCACCACCACGTTGTCGACCGAGTGCCCGCCACCGACGAACAGGACGCGCACCGTCTCGCCCCCGAGGTCGAAGGTCAGCCCCTCGGCCTCAGGGAAGACGTGCTGCGCGGCGACGACGTGGGTGGCCCGGATCCGCGCGGCGAGCGCGCGATCGTCCGACTCGACATAGCGCGCCATCCCCTCGAGCTCCGACGAGCCTCGCGCCGCTTGTAGGGCGAGCGTGTGATCGCTCGCGTAGGTCTCCACGCCCTCGGCCGCGTAGCCCTCGTTGCCGGCCGTCCCGTCCACGTGAAAATGCGTGTTGATGGCGAGGATCCGCGTCGGGTGGAGCGAGGCGCGGACGTAGCGAACGAGGGCGCGCGTCGCCTCGGTGTCGTACGGCGAGGAACAGATCACGACGCTCCCATCGCGCGCCCTCACGAACAGCACGTTCGCCGCGCTGTGGTTCGGACTGTCCGCGATGGCCACGAAGACGTCGGGGGCGAGCCTCCGAACGACGACCCCTAGTCGCTGGAGCTCGGCGGTCGTCTGCTGCGCTGCGGACGGGACGGGCCCGGCCACCGACGCCGTGGACTCTGGGGCGTGCGCGCATGCCCCAAGGAGCAGGAGGGCGGAGGCGAACACAGTGAACAGGGACGAGGAACGGACCACCTCGGCACTGTACTCGGCCCTGGTCGCGTCGCCCCGCACTATCGACCGACCGGACCCGCGGTGTCGCCCGGCCTGAGCTTCGCCCGCGCGCGTACCCACCGTCGGCGCGACCCTCGCCACCCTCGCTCGCGCGCGTCACCCCCAGCGCTCCGGAGAGCGCGCCGCCGCCGAGCTCGAGGCGCTCGGTGTTCGAGCGGCCTTACGGGCGACGCAAGCTCACTCCTGCTCGTCCAGATCTTCCTTCAGGTAGCTGAGGATGACGTCGTCCAGGGACTGCTCCCGGATGGCGCCGTCGCCAAAGATGCTGGCGGCGCTGGGCTTCGGAGCGTCCGCGAAGATGGTGGCGGGCCTCGATGCCGCGTAACGACCGGGAGCCTCCGCGGGCTTCGGCGGCGGCTGTGACAAGCGCCTCAAGTTTGGGTTCGACAGGGAGGCGCGGCGCGGCGGCGCGGCGCCGGGCGGAGGTGGCTCCGAGCGCGAGGCCGGCGCCGTAGCCAACCCAGCGTCGACCGCCTCGGCGGGGCTGGGGCGGGGCGGCGCCGAGGCCGCCAGCACCACGTCCGCCAGCGACGGCCGAGACGCTCGCTCCGCCGGCGTGGCGCCCTCCGGCGCCGGACCACAGGCGCGCTCGATGACGTCGTCGAGCTCACCGGCGCGCAGCGCGACGAACATCGCCTTGTGCTGCTCCTTCATCAGGCCGCGGACGACCTGCGCCATGTCCTCGCGCCCCAGGTGCTCGGCGTAGTCCGTCCGCGCGCTCTTGACGATGCGGCCACCGTCGGCGAACAGGTGCGTGAGGATGCGCGCGTACTGCAGGCCGCTGTCCTCGGTCTGGATGTGGAAAATCCGCCCCTTGTGCCGGACGTTGTTGTTGAAGCCGAGCAGCGGCGGAGGGGCCATCAGCGCTCCGCCTCATCCATCCGGCGCATGCCCTCGAGCAGCAGTGCCTCCGGGCTCGCGCTGACCACCTGCTGCGACGCCACGAAGCCGGGGTCCATCGCGAAGTCACCCTCTTTCAGGCGGAGCATGGCGTAAAACGCCTCCTCGCCTCGGTGGTGACCCCACAGGGCGTTGAAGATGGCGCCGTTGACGAAGTGGATCTCCCCGACGGCGCCCTCGCCACGGATCTTCAGCGATCCGGTCTTACGGCCGTGCCAGAGCACCTGCACGATGTCCGGCAGCCCCATCTCCGTGAGCGATCCGGAGACGCCGCGGGGGCCACGCCCCTTGCCCGCACGCTCCAGCACCTGCTTCAGCTTCGTGACGAGGACGTCGGCGTTCACGGGCTTGGTCAGGTAGTCCACCGCGCCGCTGTCGAACGCGCGCTGGGCGTCGGCCCGGCTGGTACGCCCGGTGAGCACCAGCCACGGCAGCTCCTTGCCCCACGTGTACTTCCTCGCCTCCGCCAGCACGGCAAAGCCATCGTGCGGGCTCAGATCCAGCTCGCTGATCACCAGCTCGATGTCCCCCCGCTCCAGCAGCTTGAGGGCTTGGTCGGAGGTGCGCGCCTGCACCACCTCGAACCCCTGCTCGATGAGGCGCAGCTCGAGCACCGTGGTCTCCTCCGGGTCTCCGTCGATGATGAGCACCCGGTGGCGGTTGGCGAGCAGACGCGCGCGCACGTCATCCCCCGTCACCGTGAGGCGGAAGACGTCGACGAGGTTCGGGTCGAAGACGCTGCCCTTGTACTTGCTCAGCACCTCGCAGGCCTGCGCGGGCCGTAGCGTCTTGCGGTAAGGGTTGCGCGGGTTCTGCGTCAGATCCGCGTAGGTGTCTGCGATGGCGAGCAGGCGCGCGCCGAGCGGGATGTCCTTCCCCAGCACCCCGTTGGGGAACCCCTGCCCGTCGAAGCGCTCGTACATCCCCTCGACGGCCTCCACCGTGTCCTTCGGCAGGTGCGCCGCCTCCAGGAGGCGCGAGGGCGAGCGCACCAGCTTGAGCGCGGCGGTGCGGTGCCCGTCGTACTCCGCGACGTTGAGCGCCGTCAGGTGATAGGCGCTCATCTTGCCGAGATCATGGAGGTACCCAGCGATGGTGAAGGCGTTGCGCTGAATGTCGGAGACGCCGATCCGCTCGCTGACCTTGCGCATCAGCCGCGCCACCTGCGCGGAGTGCCCGCGCAGGTCCGCGCGAGAGTTCTCCAGCAAGGTGACCAGGACGTTGAGCGTCTCCACGTAGGAGTCGCTGGTGAACGCGCGCCCCCCCGACGTGACGGCGCTGCTGCCCGACTGCATGAGCTCTCGCTCGGACATGACGCGCTCGCGCGAGCCCGTCTCGGTGGCCAAGGCGTTGGCCAGGCTCTCTTCGCTCACCAGGTTGCGCTCGAACACGTTGAGCATGCTGGTGAACTGCTCGTGCGCCGAGCGATCCAGCACGGCGAAGGCGTGGATGTCCCCGTGGTAGGCTTTGTTGATGGCGGCCTTCACCGCGCGGGGGCGACCGACGAAGGCGCGCACCTCCTTGACCCCGGACGCCAGCTGAAGATCGTGCAGGGCGGGCGCGTTGCCGGGGTCCGCCGTGACCACGCTGAGCACCCCCTGGGCCGCGTCGTAGAGCACCGGGAAGATGCCGTCGCGCTCGGCGAGCTTCTTCGGCACCTTGTCGAGGGTCACGCGATCGATGTCCGCCTTGGCCAGCTTCTCCGTGGAGACGAAGCGCGTCCGGTGCTGAGCCGCCAGCCACTTGAGCAGCGCCGTCTCCTCGATGGCGTTGACCTCGAGCAGCGCCTCCTCCACCCTGTCCCCGGTGCGCTGGACGAAGTTGTGGGCCGCTTCCTGCTGCTCGGCCGTGATGAGCCCGTCGGCCACGAGCCGATCGAGCAAGCGGAGGTTGATGGGCCCTGTCATACCAGCCCCTAAGTATACGACGTGAAAGCCCGCCTTGGGCCAGTTCCAATTACACTGAAAGTCCGCGAGATGACTCGCGTCCTCCGCAGAAACCGCCCTGAGATCCTGCTCCTCGTGGGCCGAGGCTTGACGACCGCGGTGCCGGCAGCTAGAAGTCGCGCCCTATTTCTTGCCGTGCCTGTCGCCGGGTGAGCCGGCGGCGCCGCGGCCCAAGGAATGGGTCCAGCACGAGGTCCAGCCAAGTTATGCGTACGTTCGTTGCCAAGCCGGCAGAAGCTCACGCCACCCGCACCTGGTGGGTCATCGACGCGAAGGGACAACCCCTGGGACGTCTCGCCAGCAAGGTGGCGACCGTGCTGCGCGGTAAGCACAAGGTCAGCTACACGCCCCACGTCGACACGGGAGACTACGTGGTCGTCATCAACGCCGATCAGGTGAAGGTGACGGGGGACAAGGCCAGCGCCAAGAAGTACTACCGCCACAGCGGCTACCCAGGTGGTATCCGTGAGGAGTCCTTCGAGAAGCTGAGCGCCCGTCTTCCCGCCGCTCCCATCGAGCTCGCGGTGAAGGGCATGCTCCCGAAGAACGTGCTCGGGCGGCAGATGCTGACCAAGCTCAAGGTGTATGGTGGCGGCGAGCACCCGCACGCGGCCCAGAAACCTGCCGCGCTCTCCCTCTAGACGCCACGCCAACGCTGAGAAACTTTAGAAATGTCTGACCCTACCGCCACCAAGACCTACGCCACCGGCAAGCGCAAGACGGCCATCGCTCGCGTCTGGATCACCGCCGGGACGGGGCAAATCACCGTGAACCAGCAGCCCGGAGACGAGTACTTCGAGCGTGAGACCTCGCGGATGATCATGCGGCAGTCCCTGGAGCTGCTGGAGCTGGGAGAGAAGTACGACGTCTTCGCCACCGTCCGCGGTGGTGGGCACAGCGCCCAGGCGGAGGCCATGCGCCACGGGATCGCCCGCGCGCTCACGGTCGAGGACTCCGCCAACCGCGCGGCGCTCAAGCGAGCCGGCTTCCTCACGCGGGACTCCCGCAAGAAGGAGCGCAAGAAGTACGGTCAGCCGGGCGCGCGCAAGCGCTTCCAGTTCAGCAAGCGCTGAGCTGGGCTCAGGTCGGTCCACGCGGCGGGCGCCACGTCCTTGGACGTGGCGCTGGTCATTTTGTGGCCCCGCGGTGGTATGGAGCAGGCATGACCACGCCGTTACGGGCCGGGGTGATTGGAGTCGGTGGCTACACGGGCGCGGAGCTGCTGCGCCTGCTGCAGGCACACCCACGGCTGAGGCTGGCGCGCGTGGCGGGCAACAGCACGGCCGGCAAGCCGCTGGCGGAGGTGCTCCCCCACACCCTCGGCGTCGCGGGCGTCGGTGAGCTGGTGGTGGAGAGCTTCGAGCCCGGCCTCGCGCGCCAGTGGGCGGAGAGCTGCGACGTCGTGTTCTGTGGGCTTCCTCACGGTGCGAGCGCCGCCATCGTCGCCGCGCTGGTTCGCGCCGGGCTCACGGTCGTGGATCTCTCCGCGGACTATCGCCTCGAGGACGTCGCCACCTATGAGCGCTGGTACGGAAGCCACCCTGCCCCGGAGCTGCTCGCGGAGGCCGTGTACGGGCTGCCCGAGCTCCACCGCGAGCGGCTGCGGGGCGCGCGCCTCATCGCTGCCCCGGGATGCTACCCCACCGCCGCGCTGCTCCCGCTCACCCCGTTGCTCGGGGAGCGCCTGATCGAGGCCGCCGGCATCGTCATCGACGCCAAGAGCGGCGTCAGCGGCGCGGGCCGGAGCCCCTCGCCCAGCACCCACTATCCGGAGGCGGCCGAGGGGCTGCGCCCCTACAAGGTAGCGGGGAGCCACCGCCACACTCCGGAGATCGAGCAGGAGCTGGCACGCGCCCACGGGGGCCCCGTCACCGTGAGCTTCACACCCCACCTGGTGCCCTTCAGCCGAGGCATGCTGAGCGTGGCGTACGCGCGCGCCACCCCAGGCACCACCGCCGCGCAGTGTCGTGAGGCCGCGCGCGCGCGCCTCGGAGAGGGGCTGGTGAGCGTCCTGCCGCCGGGACGGCTCCCGGACACGCTCCACGTCCGTGGGTCCGCGCGCGCGCTGCTCGCCTTCGAGCTCGACGAGCGCACCCAGACGGTGCTCGCCATGTGCGCCATCGACAACCTGACGCGCGGCGCCTCGGGCCAGGGCCTCCAGGCCTACAACGTGTCGCGCGGCTGGGACGAGGCGACGGGGCTGCCCCTGCTCGCCACTTTCCCGTGAGCCCTGGCGCTGCGGCGCGCGGCGAGCGCTCACCGGGCCGGTTGGTCGAGCGGGGCCGCTGGGTTACGGTTAGAGGATCCCATGCAGCATCGCTTCCAACTCCGCTCCGATTTTACGCCGCGTGGTGACCAGCCCGCGGCCATCGAGGCGCTGTGCCGAGGGCTCGAGCGCGGCGAGCAGTACCAGACCCTGCTCGGCATCACGGGGAGCGGCAAGACCTTCACCGTCGCCCACGTCATCCAGCAGACGCAGCGGCCCACCTTGGTGATGGCGCCCAACAAGACGCTCGCGGCGCAGCTCTACGCGGAGCTGCGGGAGCTGTTCCCGAGCAACGCCGTCCACTACTTCGTCAGCTACTACGACTACTACCAGCCCGAAGCCTACATCCCCAACACCGACACCTTCATCGACAAGGACGCCATCATCAACGAGGCCATCGACCGGATGCGCCACGCCGCCACGCGCGGGCTGCTGTCTCGGTCGGACGTCATCATCGTCGCCAGCGTGAGCTGCATCTACGGCATTGGCAGCGCGGAGACGTACAGTGAGCTGCTCATCGAGCTCGTGAAGGGAGAGGAGCTCCGGCGCGACGTCCTCCTACGCCGCCTCGTGGACATCCAGTACGAGCGCAACGATTCGGATTTTCATCGCGGCACCTTCCGCGTGCGCGGCGACGTGGTCGAGATCTTCCCCGCATACGAGGAGAAGCTCGCCGTCCGCGTGGAGTTCTTCGGTGACGAGATCGAGACCCTGAGCGAGGTGGACCCCCTCCGCGGCAAAGTCCTCCAGCAGCTCGAGCGCTACTCGCTCTTCCCCGGCTCGCACTACGTCACTCCGCGCCAGCAGCTCAACCGCGCCATCGAGGCCATCCGGGTGGAGCTGCGGGAGCGGCTGGACCACTTCGACAAAGCGGGGCGCTTCCTCGAGAAGCAGCGCCTCTCCCAGCGTACGCTCTACGACCTCGAGATGCTGGAGCAGATGGGCTTCGTCGCGGGCATCGAGAACTACTCTCGGCACCTGTCGAACCGCAAGGCCGGAGAGCCGCCGCCGACCCTCATCGACTACTTTCCCAAGGACTTTCTCCTCGTCATCGACGAGTCCCACCAGACCATCCCCCAGATTGGCGCGATGTACAAAGGCGACCGCGCGCGCAAAGAGACGCTGGTGGAGTACGGCTTTCGTCTCCCGAGCGCCCTCGACAACCGGCCGCTGAAGTTCGACGAGTTCGAGGGCCACATGCGCCGGGTCCTGTTCGTCTCGGCGACCCCCGGGGACTATGAGCTCGACAAGAGCCAGGGCGTCGTGGTGGAGCAGCTCATCCGCCCCACGGGCTTGCTCGATCCAGAGGTGGAGGTGCGTCCGGTGGCCGGTCAAGTGGACGACCTGCTCGCCGAGATCCGGCGGCGCGTCGCGGCGGGGGACCGTGTCCTCGTCACGACGCTCACCAAGCGGATGGCGGAGGACTTGACCGAGTACTACGCGGAGCTCGGGGTGCAGGTCCGCTACCTCCACTCGGACGTGGAGACCCTCGACCGGATCGAGCTGCTCCGGGAGCTCCGTGAGGGCCGCTACGACGTCCTCGTGGGCATCAACCTGCTGCGCGAGGGCTTGGACCTGCCCGAGGTGAGCCTGGTCGCCATCTTGGACGCGGACAAGGAGGGCTTCCTGAGGAGCCCCCGCTCCCTCATCCAGACCATCGGGCGCGCCGCGCGCAACGCCCGCGGCAAGGTGTTCATGTACGCGGACAAGATCACGCCGGCCATGCGCCACGCCATCGATGAGACCAACCGCCGGCGCGCCCTCCAAATCGAGCACAACCGGGAGCACGGCATCACCCCTCAGACCGTCCAGCGCGCCATCCTCGCCATGGGCGAGGACGCGGGGCCCCTCGGCGGCGCCGAGCCGCCGCGCCTCGAGGCGGAGCGCCAGGCGCGCGGCGGCGCTCCCTCGGCGCACCCGCCTACCGACACCGGCTCCCGCGCGGAGCTCGTGGAGTCCTTGAGGCAGCGGATGTTCGCGGCGGCGGAGAGCTTGGATTTCGAGCTGGCGGCGAGGCTGCGCGACGAGCTCAAGCGCGCCACCAGCGGCGGCGAGAGCAGCGGCGAAGGCTCCACCGCGCCGAGGGCCAGAGCGCCTCGCCCCACCGGTCGGGCGACCGGGAAGGCCTCGGGGGGGCCGCGACGGCGGCGCTGAGGCTGCGGTAGCCCGGCCCGTCAGGGGGTCTGACAGAACGCGTTCACGCTCTTGACGAGCTCCACCTCTTGCTTGCTCACCACGGAGAAGGCCTCCTGGGCGGCCGCGGCCTTCTCTGGATCGGACTTCTCGACCGCCTCCACCACGTCACGTGCGGCCTTGGCCGTCTTGGCGCAGAGCCCCTGGTACTCTTCGAGCTTGGCCTTCAGCTCCGGGGTCTGCACCTCCAGCGTCCCGATATCCGCGGCGAGGCGCTCGTAGCGCGCGGCGACCTTCTTCATCCCCTCCACCATCTGCTTGCCGTCGGGGTTGTTGGCGATCTTACCCTCTTCGATGATCTCTTGAACGGCGACGTTGACCTTGTCCACGAAGGCGCGACACTCTCGCGTCTTCTTGATGGCGCGGCAGCCGGGGGCCGCCAGCAAGCCGAGCCCGAGGGCGCAGAGGAGGCCGAGCCGATGCTGCAGGAGGGACTTGCTCTTCACGGTGCAGCTTCTTTCCTAACCCCTAGTGCGGCCGCTGGCCAGGGGTCCAGGGGAGGTCCTGACGTGCCTCAGAGCAATTCGTCGCGTCGCCGCGCCTTGAGCTCCTCTACCACTGCGCGGACGTCTTGTGCGCGGTCCCGTGGCATCACCAGCAGCGCGTCCTCGGTCTCCACCACGACCAGATCATCGACCCCCACCAAGGCGATCACGCGCCGGTCCGGCGCCGCCCTGAGATCTTGCACGAGGTTGCGGCGAGCATCCACGAACACCGCCCCAGCGGGGCCTGCGTTGCCGTCCACGTCCAGCTCCGAGAGCTGCCACGCCGACTCCCAGCTCCCCAGATCACTCCAACCAAAGCTCGCGGGCACGACCCGCAGCGTCTCGAGCTTCTCGAGGACCCCGTAGTCGATGCTGACGCTCGGGGCGCCGGCGAAGAGCTGCTGGGTGAGCTCGGGCTCGAGCTCTGAGCCGACCGCCGCCACCAGCCGCTCGAGGGGCCGAGACAGCTCGGGGAGGTGGCGCTCGAGCGCCTGCAGCATCACCGTCGCCCGGAAGAAGAACATCCCCGCGTTCCAGACGAAGCCTCCTTGACGCAAGTACTGCTCGGCGAGCTGTCGGTGAGGCTTCTCCACGAAGCGCCGCGCCACGTAGACCTCCTCGTCGAGCTGCTCCCCGAGCTCGATGTAGCCGTAGCCCGTCTCCGGGCGCGTCGGGGTGACGCCGATGGTGGCGACCTCACCGCTCTGCGCGGCGCGCAGCGCGGTCTCCAGCGCTCTACGGTACGCGTCCTCGTCGGTCACGTGCTGATCGCTCGGCAGGACCATCACCAGGGCGTCCGGATCTCTGTGCGCGATGAGGGCGGTGACCCACGCGATGCACGGCGCGGTGTTGCGCGCGAGGGGCTCCCCGTAGAAATTGGCGGACGGCAGCGACGGGAGGGCTTGCCGCGTAGCGCCCAGGAGGTGCTCGCCGGTCGCGATGTGGATGCGCTCGAGGCCACACAGCGGCTCGATCCGGCGGACCGTCGCGGCGATGAGGCTCTCATTGGCGAGCGGGCCGATGGCGAGGAGCTGCTTGGGTTGGAGTCGGCGTGAGGCTGGCCAGAACCGGGTGCCACTGCCGCCCGCGAGCACGATGGCATGGAGCATGCGGAGCGTGAGACTAGGCGGCAACGGCCCCAGTGGCCAGCCGCCACCGGGCGCTCAGGGCCAGGCGTAGGCCAAGGCCAGGGTGGCCAGGCTCACTGGGAAGACCCAGAGCGCGAAGGCGTGGAACCAACCGCGCACGACCACGCCGCGCACCAAGAGCAGCGCCCCGAGCCCGACCACGAAGGCCACGAGCGCCCCCAGCAGCGCCACCCCCAGCCCGTCCATGCCCTGCCGGAGCAGCTTGACCGACTCGAGCGCCACCGCGCCGAGCACGGAGGGCAAGGACATGAGCATGCTGAGCTCGAAGGCGCGCTCACGCTTGACCCCGAGCCAGAGCGCCAGCGTGATGGTCGAGCCGCTGCGCGACACCCCCGGCAGGACCGCCAAGCCCTGCGCTACCCCGATCAGCAGCGCGCCGAGCGCCCCGGGCACCTCCAGGCGCCCAGGCTTCGCCCAGCGCGTGGAGGCGAGCGAGACGGCCGTGACGAGGAAGCCCAAGCCCACCACGAGCGGTGAGCTCGTCCAGCGCTCCACGGCGTCTCGCAGTAGCAGGCCGATGACCCCGGTGGGGAGAGTGGCGAGCAGCACCACCCAGGCGTCCCGACCCGCGGAGGTGGCCCGAAACCTCGAGGGACGCAGCAGCGCGCGCGCGCCCTCGAGCACCATGGCCTTGGCGCTGCTCCAGAGCACGAGCGCGGTCGCGAGCAGCGTCCCGGCGTGCAGCACGATGGTGAGGGTGAGGCCGCCGCCGTGGACGCCGAACAGCAGCTCCGCCAACGCCAGGTGCCCATCACTGGAGACCGGCAGAAATTCCGTGATCCCCTGCACCGCGCCGAGCGCGACGGCTTCTCCCGCTGACGGACTCAAAGCGACGCTTGACCCGTGAAGCTCAGTTGAGCGAGCCGTCTCGGCCGGGCGAGGTGTCCATGGCGGGGGAGGTCTCGGTCTCGGGCTCCACCGCCCGGACCCCCAAGATCCGCTCGACCTCGGCGTCCATGGTGCCGTCCAACATCTTCTTCCACATCACCAGATCCGCCATCAGGCTCCACGCTGGGTACTTGAAGGTGGCCGGGCGATTGTGCTCGACGAAGAAGTGAGAAAACCAGGCCGGGCCGTAGCCCGCCAGCGGCGCCACGAGCAGCAGCCACTTCTGGCGCGTGAGCACCGCCCCCGCCGCGCACCCCAGCGCCACGCTGGTTCCCACGAAATGGAGGCGCCGGGTGAGCCTCTTCGAGTGCTCACGCACGTAGAACGGCCAAAACTCCTCGAAGGACTGGTAGCGGCTCATGCGCGCCGTACATATCAGAAAGCGAGCGCCCGTGCAGCAGCTCGCCGCCGCGGCGGCGAGCGCTCAGAGCGCCGCGCGCACCAGCTCTTCGAGCGCCGCCTCGCGGGTGAGCCCCTGCTCCACCGCTCGGATCTGCCCATCCCGACCGATGATGACCAAGGTGGGCAGCCCCTCCGCTCCGTAGGCGCGCGCGACCTCGCCCGCCTCGTCCATGACGCTGGCGTAGCCCACCGGGGTGCGCTTCAGCTCCGCCTCGGCGGCTTGCTGGGTATCGCTGGTGGCCACGCCGAGCATCACCACCTCCGGGCCCAGCTTCTTTCCCACGCGGTCCACGATGGGGGTCTGCAGCTTGCAGGGGCCACACCAGCTCGCCCAAAAATCCAGGACCACGACCTTCCCGCTCAGATCCGCGAGGCGCACCCGCTCCCCGGCGCTCGCTGGTAGCAACACCGGCAGCGCAAAGTCCGGCGCTGGGCCCAGCTTCGAGGGCGCGGGCTTGGGCGCAATGTAGGGGATGATGATGAAGCCGAAGAAGAGCACGGCCCCCAGCAGCAGTGCGCCCAGCATCCAGGCTTGCTTCAGATCCGTAGTGGGTTTGTGCTCTGCCACCCGCCTAGCCTCATGCCGGGCGCCGACCGGGTCAATCCGCGACCGGCAGCCGCACCACCAGCGCCGCACCGCCCAAGCGCGAGGTCGCGGCCTCGAGCTGCCCCGCGTGCTCGACGATGATCTTCTTGACGATGGCGAGGCCCAGGCCGGTGCCGTCCGTCTTGGTGGTGACGTAGGGGTCGAACAAGGTAGCCTGGATCTCCGGGGCGATGCCGGGGCCGTCGTCCTCCACGCTCAGCCTCCACCAGCTCCCCTCGCGCGTGAGCCTCACCTCCACGCGGCCGGGACGCCCAGCGTCACGGAGCGCCTGCTGTGCGTTGAGCACCAGGTTGAGCACGACGCGACGCACCATCTGTCGATCGAGCAGCGCGCGGGCGGGCTCCGGCGGCAGGACGAAGCTCACGGGGGACAGCCGCGTGAGCTGCTCACGCTGGACCAGCGGCAAGTCCTCCGCGTCATCCCCTTCACCGACGCGAAGCTGGCGCTCCAGCTCCTGCAGCAAGCTTCGCAGATCACCCGGCTCGAGGACCGCGCGCGGCAAGCGGGCAAAGTCGCTGAACTCACCGACCAGGCGCCGCAGGGTAGCGACCTCGTCTTCAACCACCTCCAAGGTGGTGTCGAGCAGGCGCTCGTACTCGGGGTGGCCCGGTGGGCAGCGGCGATGCGCCTCCTGCACCGCGAGTTGGATGGGCGTCAGGGGGTTCTTGATCTCGTGCGCGAGGCGACGTGCCATCTCCTGCCAGGCGCCGATCCGCTGCAAGTATTCGATCCGTGAGCGGCTCTCCGCCACCTCCGACAGCATCCGGTTGAAGCTCCGCGCCAGCTCCGTGACCTCGTCGCTGCCAGCCTCCGGCACGCGCACCTCGAGGTCACCCTTGGCGACCCGCTGGGCCGCCAGCGACAAGGTCGTCACCCGGGTGGCGACCCCACGCGCGAGCACGACGCCGAGCCCGAGCGCCGCGGCGATGGTCAACCCGAGCAGCGTGGCGAAGGCCTCGAGGTAGCTCGCCTCGTCGAGCGGGCGGCGCTCCTCGAGCGTGCGGTAGTCCTTGACGAACTGGCTCGCCGCCTCCAGCTCGTCGAAGCGCGCTCGGTCCGCCGCGAACATCGCGATGAGCCGTGGGCCCGACTCGTCATCGCCGTCCACTGGGCTGCTCAGCGGGCGCTCGACCTCCAGCGCGTTCTCGCGTGTCTCATCGAGCGGCCGAGGGCGCGTGGCGCGCCCCAGCACCTCCCCACGAGCCGAGCGCACCTCGAGGCTGACCAGATCGGGATAACGCGCGAAGAGCTGCCCGAGCCGCTGGCCCACCTGCGACGGATCGTCCGCCTCGGTGGCGCGCCGCAGCGCCGCGTCTTGCGCCAGCTCGCTGGCCTCCGCCCGCATCCGCGCCTTCACGGCGCGCGCCAGCTCTTGATAGAGCCCGAGCGAGCGGTCGAGGCTCTCTCCCAGCTCAGGCTTGAAGAAGCGCTCGGCGCTGGTGCGGATGGCCTTGTCCGCGAGCCACACCGCGCCCAGGGTCGGCAGCAGCGCGGTCAGCGCCAGCGCGAGCGTCAGCCGTCGCCAGATCTTGCCTCGGCGAGCGCCGCTCACGGGGCCGCTCGTCCCTCGAGCCGCCCCGCCCCTCGGGCGACACGGAAACCCAGCCAAGGCATCGCCGCGGAGTATAGTCGCGCCCCCATGACCACACCCACCCCCCAGGGCGACGCCAAGGATCTGCTGGAGTTCATCGCGGCCGGCCCCTCACCCTACCACGCCGCCGCGGAGGCCGTGCGGCGACTCGAGGCTGCGGGCTTCTCCCGCTGGGACGAGCGCGACGCCTGGCGCGTCGAGCCGGGTGCGCGCGGCTACGTCGTGCGCGGAGGGGCGACCGTGCTCGCGTTCATCCTCGGCACCTCCGCGCCAGCGGAGCGTGGCTTCGCCCTCATCGGCGCGCACGTGGACTCCCCCAACCTCCGCGTGAAGCCCTGCCCGGAGCTCCAGCAGTCGGGGCACCACCAGCTCGGGGTGGAGGTCTACGGTGGAGCGCTGCTGTCCACCTGGCTGGACCGAGATCTCAGCCTCGCCGGGCGGGTGCAGCTCGGCTCGGGTCGCACCCGGCTCGTGCGACTGGAGCGGCCCATAGCGCGCATCTCGAACCTCGCCATCCACCTCAACCGCGGGGTGAACACCGACGGGCTCGTGCTCAACCCGCAGCGGCACCTCACGCCCAGCGTGGGGCTGGAGCTCGCGGGCCCCGCCAGCCTCACGCAGCTACTCGAGGGAGCGCTCGGGCCCGCGCTGGACGCTCCCATCACGAGCTGGGACCTGTGCCTCTACGACACCCAGCCGCCGGCGCTGGGCGGCGCCCACGAGGAGCTGCTCTACGCGCCTCGCCTCGACAACCTGGGCTCCTCGCACGCCGCGCTCCGGGCGCTGCTGGGCGGCGACGCCGCCACCCCTCACGGTCGCGTGGTGGTGCTGTACGACCATGAAGAGATCGGCAGCCAGTCCATGGCAGGCGCAAAATCACGCTTCGTGCTCGGTGTGCTGGAGCGGCTCGCGCACGGCTACGCCGGCGCCGGGAGCGACGCGGCGGCGCGCGCCCTGGCGCGCTCGTTCATGGTGAGCGCCGACATGGCGCACGCGCAGCACCCCAACTATGCGGACAAGCACGACCCACAGCACGCGCCCCGCCTCGGCGGCGGCCCCGTGCTCAAGCTCAACGTCAACCAGTCCTACGCGACGGACTCGGTGAGCCACGCCGTCTTCCGCGAGGCCTGTGAGAGCGCCAGCGCGAGCCTCCAGCACTTCGTCTCCAGGAACGATCAACCCTGCGGCTCCACCATTGGTCCCATCTCCGCGGCCATGATGGGCGTGCGCACGGTGGACGTGGGCAACCCCATGCTCAGCATGCACTCCTGTAGAGAGTGTGCTGCCAGCGCGGACGTCACGCCGATGATCGGCGCCCTCGGCGCCGTCCTGTCGCTCCCGGAGCTGCCGCCGCCACAGCTCTGAGGGCTCAGCGCGCCGCCCACAGGCCGAGCTTCCCGGCGCGATCGACCGCGGCCAGGTAGCTCTGCGTCTCGTCGAAGGCGACGTCCTCCACCAGCGCCTTGGGCTCCAGCAGGTAGCGGCGGTTGCCGGCCAGCTCCGTGAGCTCCAAGCCGTCGGAGCCGCCGCGCACCAGCCACTTGCCGTCCGGGGTGAACAGCAGCCGCTTGAGCCAAGCGCCGCCGCGCAGCTCCTGGAGCTTGCGGGGCGTCTCCCCGAAGCTCCACAGCGTGGTGGTGTTGGCCTTGCCCTCCTCGGCGAGGATGGCTCCGTCGTCGCTGAGGCCCAGGGTGTCGCTCTCGCTCGGGTAGCGCACGAGCGCGTGAGGCTCCGTGGGCGCCGCGACGCTCCACCACCAGATGGAGCCCTGCACCCAGGCCACCACGACCCGCGCGCCGTCCGGCGTGAGCGCCAGGCTCTTCACGTCGATGGGCGGCCCCGGCACCTCGATGGTGGCCACCGCGCCGCTCAGGAGCTCATGCACGCGGATGACGCCGTCGTCCTGCGCCAGCGCCACCCGCCCGCGCGCGAAGGCCGCGGCCGTGACCCGCGCGTCCGCCACCTCGACGGGGGCGAGGCTCTTGCCCGTCTTCAGGCTCCAGCGCTGCACCGCGCGCTCACACACCACCAGCAGCTGCTCTCCCTCCGCGTGCAGGCCGGCGCGCAGCACCTCCGGGCAGGTGCGCAGCGCGGCGACGGGCTTGCCCGTCTCCAGCTCGAAGAGCTGCACCCCGTCCCCCGTCGCCGTGGCGACGCGGCGGTGACGCCGGCTGAGCGTCACCGCGCGGCCCTTGCCGCCCACCGCGGCGTCCCACCACAGCTTGACGCGGGCCACGCTCGCCTCGCTGAGGCGCGGCGGTGCGGCGGGCTTCAGCGGGCGCGCGGGGACGGGCGCCGGCTTGGCCGCGGCCGTGGGCGGCGTGACCGCCGCGCACGCGAGGGTACCAGCGAGCAGCGAGCCGAGCACGAGGACCAGAGAGCGCACGCCGGTAGCCTAGCGAGTTCGCGCCACTGAACCACCCCTTCGTCCGCAACGGGTCACGGCGCGCGGTCGGCGCCCGCCCGGCCGACGTCCTCCGAGCACGCCCGGAGCGGGCGGCGCTCGTGGGTCTTGATCTCGTGGCGCTCCGGCTCCAGCGTACCGGCGCCAACCGTCCTAGCAGGAGAACCCCATGAAGCTCTACACATCCCCCGGCGCTTGCTCCATGACGTCCCACATCGTCCTCGAGTGGCTGGGCAAGCCCTACGAGGCGGAGAACATCACGCGCGAGCAGCGCAAGACGCCGGAGTTCTTGGCGCTGAACCCCGCGGGCGCGGTGCCCGTCTTGACCGACGGCGACTGGGCGCTGACGCAGAACTTCGCGATCTTGAACTATCTGGCGGACAGCTCGCCCGAGGCCAAGCTCACCGGCGATGGCTCCCCCCGGGCGCGCGCGGAGATCAACCGCTGGCTCGGCTTTCTCAACTCCGATCTCCACCCGGCCTTCAAGCCCTTCTTCGGTGCCGTCGCCTACCTGGGCGACGAGACGATGATCGCCAAGAGCCACGACAACGCACGGCAAGTAATTCGCAAGCTGTTCGAACGCGCCGATCGTCAGCTCTGCAAGCAGGACTGGCTGGCAGGGTTCCGCTCGGTCGCAGATCCGTACCTGTTCGTGATGCTCCGCTGGGCCAAGGGCCTGGGCATCGATCTGACGGGACTCGAGGGGCTGGCGCGCTTCGAGCAACGCCTGCGCGCGGATCCAGGAGTGCAAGCCGCCATGCGGGCCGAGGGTCTGGACCCAGCGAGCTGAGCCTCAGTGCTCGGTGGAGCTCTCCGCGAGCTCGGGGGTGATGCTGGCCCCGAGCTCGGAGAGCGGCGGCATGACCAGGTGCCCGTACAGCACACCGCTGAACCCCGCCACGGCGGATCCCACCAAGATGGCGAGCTTGGCGGTGCCGAGCAGCGCCGCGTCCGAGAACGCGAGCTGCGCCACGAACAGCGCCATGGTGAAGCCCACCCCCGCGATGAGCCCGACCAGGAGTACCCCGCGCCAGCCCACCGCCGTGGGGAGCCGACAGAGGCCGAGCTTGACCGCGGCGAAGCACGCGAGAAACACCCCGAGCGGCTTGCCCAGCACCAGCCCCAGCGCCACCCCCAGCGCCACCGTGGTGCCGGCGCCGCCGAGCTGGACCTCCCCGAAGGTGACGCCGGCGTTGACCAGCGCGAACAGCGGCATGATGCCGTAGGCGACCCAAGGGTGGAGCAGGTGCTCCAGCGTGATGACCGGCGGCAGCGCCTCCCGGCGCGCCTCCGCCACCCTCGCGAGCGGCGGGAGGAGCCCGCGCTCGTCCTGGCCTTCGGCGAGCTGCGTGCGCACGGCCTCGAGCTGATGACTGGCCGTCTCCACGAAGCGCGCCGCGCCGAAGCCCGCCGCCGCAGGGGTGAGCAGGCCGAGCAGCACCCCGCTGAGAGAAGGGTGGATGCCCGCGGCCAGGAGCGCCGCCCAGAGCGCGACCCCCGAGGGGACGTAGCCGAGCGCTCGACGTACTCCGAAGCGCTGCAGGACGAGCACGCTCAGCACCGCCAGCGCCGCGGCCCCCAGCGCCCACCACTCTACTCCAGCGCTGTAGAAGAGCGCGATGACCACGATGGCGCCGATGTCGTCGATGACCGCCAAGGCCAGGAGCAGGACACGCAGCGCCGCGGGCACGCGCCGCCCAGCGAGCGCTAGCACGCCGACCGCGAAGGCGATGTCCGTGGCCATGGGCACGCCCCAGCCCTCATGCTGCGGAGAGCGCGGGTTGAACATCAGGTAGATGGCCGCCGGCGCCAGCATCCCGCCGACCGCCGCGATGGCGGGCAGCGCCGCGCGCCGCAGCTCGCTCAGCTCCCCGCCGTGCATCTCCCGGCGGATCTCGAGCCCGACCACGAAGAAGAAGATGACCATCAACACTTCGTTGACGAGAAAGTGCAGATCACGCTCGAAGCGCCACGGGCCGAGCTGCACCCCCACGGGCGCGTGCCAGAGCGCGTGGTAGCTCTCGGCCGCCGCGCCATTGGCCCAGAGCAGCGCCACGGCCGCCATGAGGAGCAGGAGCACGCCGCTCGACGCCTCGATGGCGAGGAAGCGCGAGATGGGGCTCGCCAAGCGCCGACGCAGCGCGACCGCGCGCACGGAGGCCTCGGGGGGGAGCAGGGGCTCGGACATGGACGATCCTCCTCGTACCGACGGCGGCTGCTCAGAGCAAGGTCAGGAGACCAACGAGCGCGAAGCCTAGCAGGATGAGCGCGAGGGCGAGCAACGCATGGAGCGCCGCCTGCGCGCGACCCCGCACCTGACGCTGCGCGGAGCGCTCCGGCAGGCGCGCGGCGAGGTGCTGCGCGAGCGCGGCCTCCGAGCGCCGCAGCTCGAGCGCCGTGAGCGCCAGGGCGAGCAGCGCGGCGCCCAGCGTGAAGCCGCCAGCGACCCAGCGCGCCAGCCTGCGGCGCTGGGCGTCCGCCTGGAAGGCCGCAGGGGCGCCGTCGAGCAGGAGCTGCTCGGGGATCACCAGCGAGCGAGCGGGCTCGGGGTGGTGCCGTGCCGCTCCGCTCCCCTGCCCGTCCAGCGGCCAGCCGATGGTGCTCGCGGCGTCGAGCTCCGGCTCGAGCGACACGACTCCCCACGTGGGCTGCTCGAGGCGTGGCCGCGGCAGCTCGGCGCTGGCGCCGCCGCGCGCGTCGGCGTGCAACTCCACCACCGCGAAGTCCCAGACCTGCTGCTCGTCGAGGATGGCCACGTAGGCCTCCTCGCGCGGGAAGGGCGACCACACCGCCAAGCGATCGGGCGCGAGCTCTCTCAGCTCCATGCCCCCGCTCACCACCCTGGGCATCGCGTACCACTGGCCTTCGACGCCCTCGGGGCTCCGCGCGGTGAGCCGCAGCGCCGCGTTCGGCTCCAGCGGAGTGACGCGGAGGCGGAGCCGACCCCCCGCGTCGGCGCTGACGCTGCCGCTCGGCACCGCGAAGCCCTCGCCCTGCGCGGTGACCAGCGCGCCCGCGCCCGGCTCTACCCCTCGCCCCAGCACGACGAGCAGCTCCTCCTCGATGCCCACCGCGAGCGTGCCCCTCCGTGGCGCGACCTGCCACGTGAAGCTCCCCTGCGTCGTCCCCGTGAGCCACCCGCCGCCTCGCCGTGCCGCGCGGAGCCACTGCTCCCGCGGGAGCTTCAGCTCCCCCGCCGCGAGCACCCCCTCCCCACGCTGCACGCGCAGCTCGAGCGGCCCCTGCCCGCTCGGCCCCTGTGGGAGCTGCAGCAGCGCGCGGCCCGTCTCGTCCGCCTCACCTTCCCAGCGCACGGGCTGCTCTCCGCGCATTAGCGTCACCCTCAGCGGCCCCGGCGCCGGTCGCTCCACGTCGTACTGTCGCTGCGTGACCACCAGCCGCAGCGACAGCGCCCCCGGCGCGGGCACGGCGCCGCCATGGACCCGCAGCACGAGATAAGGCCTCGCGCGCCCGAGCCCGAGCAGCGCGAACCCCACGACGGCCAGCGTGAGCAGCGGCAGCACGGCGAGGAGGCGGCGCAGACCCACGCCTCTCTCTACCACGCCGCCCCGGGCATCGCCGTGGCGCACTGACGCACCTCCCAGCGGGCGCGCGTCAGCGGTCGACCACCTGACAGCGGCTCTTCACGCAGCGCGCCACCTTGCCTGGAGGATAGCTGGGCACGCAGTCGGGGCACATCGGGCCCGACGAGCCACAGACCGCCGCCTGGAGCGCCCGCTCCCCGTTGATCCCGAGCGCGATGAGCTCCCACTCACTTCCCCCGCAACTCTCGCAGCAGCCCGCGCCCACTCGTAGCCTGCAGTCCACGTCGGACTCACAGGCGGCCATGGTGGCCTCGAGGCGCACGTCGAACTCCTGGCACCGTTCAGCGTTGCAGGTCGCCGCGAGGTTAGGGTTGACGGCCGTAGGGCAACCGCAAGCGGGGCCCTGGCAGCCGCACTCCGGCTCATACTTGACGTTCACGGCCTGAACGTCAGGCAGCTCTGGCATACCGCACACACAGCAGCTTCTGGTCGTCAACACGCAGTCCTTAGGTTGCGCGCAAGCCCGCGCCTCCGGCCCGCAGCTCCCGCCCCCGCTCCCGCTCACGCCCCCGCTCCCGCTCACGCCCCCACTCCCGCTCCCGCCCCCACTCCCGCTCCCGCCCCCACTCCCGCTCCCGCCCCCACTCCCGCTCACGCCCCCGCTCCCGCTCACGCCCCCGCTCCCGCTCGTCCCCCCGCTCCCGCTCGTCCCCGCACTCCCGCTCACTCCCCCGCTCCCCTCCGTAGAAAACTCCCCGCCGCACCCCCACGCCAGAGCGACCGCCACCACCACACCCAAGACCCTTCGCGTCGACGCCATGGCGTGAGTGTAGCCTGAGCCCAGGCGCTCGACGAGCAGCCCGGCTGGCGCCCGGCTGGCCTCACGAGCTAGAACCCCGGCCCCATGAGCAGCTCTCCGGCTCACAGCCTCAAGAAGCGGTCGCCGCGCGCGCGTCGGGAGCGCCGCTACCTCCCCCAGCCCACCCGGCAGTCCCGGCTCGTGCTGGGCCTCGGCGCCGTCGGCTCGGCCGTGCTCGGCGCCGGCGTCTACGCGCAGTGGCTGCTCGTCGAGCCCAAGCCCTACGGTCAGTGGCTCGTGCTCGCGGGCGCGCTCCTGCTGGCCGCGGTGCTCTGGCTGGGCGGCACCACGGCGCACCCCGTGCGCGTCGGTGACGCGGGCGTGGGCATCGAGCGTGGGTCGGAGCTGACGCGGCTCGCCTGGTGCGAGCTGGAGAGCGTGAAGCTCACTCAGGGGCTCCTGCTCCTCGGAGGCAAGGGGCAGCTCAGCTTATCGCTACCGCTGGACGCGCACGCCCTCGCCGCAGCGAGGGTGCTCGCGGAGGCGACGCGGCGCGTCCCCCAGGTCGTCCAGCTGAGCGAGGAGGAGCGGCGCCGTCTCGGGACGCCCCAGGACGGCGCAGTACCGCAGCACGAGGTGGTGGGCGTCCAGGTGGCCGGCAAGCCCTGCGCGGCCACCCAGCGCCCCATCGCCTTCGAGCAGGACGCGCGCTTCTGCCTCAACTGCGGCGAGGTGTACCTGAAGGGCAAGCTGCCCAGCCAGTGCGTGAGCTGCGGGCAGGCCACGGACGGCGCAGCGCCGACGGAGGCCGGGTGAGCTTCCAGCGCGTCGCGGTGCTGGGCGCCGGCACCATGGGCCGCGGCATCGCGCAGCTCTGCGCCCAAGCGGGGCTCGAGCTCCGGCTCTACGATCCTAGCGCGGAGCAGCTCACGCAGGCGCACGCCAGCATCCAGGGGCAGCTCGCCCGGCTGGTGGAGAAGGGCAAGCTGCCCGCCGCCGAGCAGCATGCCGCGCTCGAGCGGCTCCGCCCCGCGGCGGAGCTCGACGAGGCCTGCGCCGGCGCAGAGCTCGTCATCGAGGCGGCGCCCGAGGTGATGGAGCTCAAGGTGTCGCTGCTGAGCCAGGTCCTGAGGCTCGTGCCCAGCGAGGCGCTGCTCGCCTCCAACACCTCCAGCCTCTCGGTCACGGAGCTCGGCCAGCGCCTGGGCGCGCCAGCGCGCACGCTGGGCCTGCACTTCTTCAACCCGCCGCCCGTCATGCCGCTGCTCGAGATCGTGCGCGGCGTCGGCACGAGCGAGGACGCGGTGGAGCGCGCGCTCGGCTTCGCCCAACGGCTCGGCAAGGAGCCCATCGTGGTGCGAGACTTTCCTGGCTTCGCCAGCAGCCGGCTCGGGGTGGCGCTCGGCGCGGAGGCCATCCGCATGCTCGAGCAGGGCGTCGCCAGCGCGGAGGACATCGATCGCGCCATGGAGCTCGGCTACCGGCACCCGATGGGGCCGCTCAAGCTGACGGATCTCGTCGGGCTCGACGTGCGGCTCGCCATCTTGGAGCACCTGCATCGAGAGCTGGGCGAGCCATTTCGCCCACCAGCCTTGCTGCGTCAGCTGGTGCGCGCCGGGCGGCTGGGAAAAAAGAGCGGCCGGGGCTTCTACGACTGGTCGAGCGGGCAGCCGCGCTCCATAGGCTGAACGGGCGCGGCCTCGCGCGGTCGATTGCGCCAGGGGCTCGGCTGGCTAACCTGACGCCGCATGAACGGAGTCTACGTCCTCGACGGCCTGCGCACCCCCATCGGCCGCTTCCGCGGCGGCCTGAGCGGCGTGCGCACGGACGACCTCGCGGCCTTGCCGCTGCGCGCGCTCTGCGAGCGTCACCCCCAGCTCGCCGAGCGGCTCGAGCAGGTGGTGTACGGCGCCACGAACCAGGCCGGGGAAGACAACCGCAACGTCGCGCGCATGGCGCTGCTCATCGCCGGGCTGCCGTACGAGGTGCCGGGCGTCACCGTCAACCGCCTCTGCGGCTCCGGGCTGGAGGCCATCAACGACGCCGCCAGGATGATCGCCCTCGGCGAGTGCGACGTGGCCATCGCTGGCGGCGTGGAGAGCATGACGCGCGCGCCCTACAGCCTCCCCAAGGCCGAGGAGCCCTTCAGCCGCACGCCGCCGCCGCTCTATGACACCTCGCTCGGCTGGCGCTACCCGAACCCCATCCTGGAGCAGCGCTTCGGCCTCCTCAGCATGGGCGAGACCGCGGAGAACGTCGCGAAGAAGTACGGCATCAGCCGGCACGATCAAGACGCCTTCGCGTTCGAGTCCCACCGTCGCGCCGTGGCCGCGGCCAGCGCAGGGCTGTTTCACGACGAGCTAGTCGCCGTGGAGCTGCCGGGCAAGAAGGGAGCCGCCACGCGCCTCGAGCAGGACGAGTGCCCGCGCGCGGACACCACGCTCGAGCGGCTGGCGCAGCTCCGCCCGGTGTTTCGCGAGGGCGGCAGCGTCACCGCCGGCAACTCCTCCCCCATCAACGACGGCGCGGCCGCGGTGCTGCTCGTGAGCGAGCGCCTGGTGGGCGAGCTGAAGCTCAGCCCTGCCCTGCGCTGGGTCGGCTCCGCCACGGCCGGCGTGGATCCGAACACCATGGGGGAGGGCCCCATCCCCGCCACGAAGAAGCTGCTCGCGCGCATGAGCCTGCGCACCTCACACCTGGACTTGGTGGAGCTGAACGAGGCCTTCGCTGCACAGTCCCTGGCGTGCCTGCGCACGCTGGAGCTGGACCCCCAGCGCGTGAACGTGCGCGGCGGCGCCATCGCGCTGGGGCACCCCATCGGCTGCTCCGGCGCGCGCATCGTCGTCACCCTGCTGCACGCCCTGCGCGCGACCCCCAAGGCGCGCTACGGGCTCGCTAGCCTCTGCATCGGCGTCGGGCAGGGCATCTCTACGCTCTTCGAGCGCGCGTAGCGCGCCGCGCCCGTCGTCGCGCCGGAGCGGCCTCACCCCCAACACGCCGCGGCGCGCGCCGCGGGTCCGCGCGCTCGGCCTCCCCCCGCTCACGGCACCGCGCGCACCGCGCCGCCCTCGATGATCAGCGCGGCGGGTCGGCCGCCATAGTGGTGAGACATGCCGACGTCGATGCGCCACACCTTGCCCTCACAGGCCGAGGTGGGGCCCTGGCGTTGCGGCGTGTGCCCGACCACCATCCGCTCCGCGCCGAGCAGGCGCAGCGCCTCCGCCAGCGTCTGACAGTCCGCCGCCCCGGGCTCGCCCTCGGAGTAGCGCCGGGTCCACACTGGAGACTGCTCGCCGCTCACGTGCTCGGTGGGCGCGCGCTGCCCCCGCATCCAGGCCGAAGCCTCACGGTTGATGGCGTCGATGCCGTAGCGCACGTGCTCCGGGAGCACGCCGCCGTGGGCGAAGACGGTGGTCCCCACCATCAAGACGAGCGGTCGCTCGGCGAGCCGACGCGCGTAGGGCCCCCCGGGGAAGAACGCGGCCGCGCGGCCACGCAGCGCCTCCGGCACGCGCGCGCTCCCCGGGAGCTGCCCAGCGAACTCCACGAAGTCCCGCGCCCCCCCTGGCGTGACGTAGCGAAAGTCTCCCTGCACGTTCATGGTCTCGTGGTTGCCATTGAGCACGTGCAGGGCGCCCCCCTTCTCGCGAGCCCTGCGCCCGAGCAGGCTGAGCAGCTCGAGGATCTCGCGCTCGTCGTCGCCGCGGTCGAGCTGATCGCCCGTCTGTACCACCACGCTGTCCCCCCCGATCCAGTCGTCCTCCGCGTCGATGACGCCGCCGAGGCGGAGCGCCGCGCGCGTGGCCTCGAGATCGCCATGGACGTCTCCCAAGGCCACGAGCCGGCGCGCGGCGGGCAGCCTCCACCCGGCGGCAGTGCCCGAGGGCTCGGGCCGGGAGGCAACGCCGCTGGATGGCGCCGCGAGCGCAGCGGGGGGCGGCGGCGGCGGCGCGCTGGGCTCCGGCGCGCGGTCACAGCCGAGCGCGAGCCAGGCGCCGAGCAGCGCAGCGCCGGCTCTCACCGGGGCACCTCCACGACCTGCACCTCGATGCTGGGACGCGAGCCGGTGAGCTGGAGCACCACGCGCCGGAGCGCGCGCCGCACCTCCTCCGCGGGGAGCTGGCCGCGGTGGCGTGCGCGCTCCACCGCGCGCGCCGCCTCCCGCTCGAGGCCACGGCGCGCCGCCTCGTCCACGTCCAGGCGCGGGACGCCGACGGCGCCCACGGCCGGCGGCGCCAAGAGCCGGCCGAGCGCGTCCAGCACGAGCGCGACGTGCACGATGCCCGCGCGCCCCAGCTCCGCGCGGCGCTTGAGCGTCTCACCCTCCAGCCGCTCCCCCCCGATGGCGATGGGCACCTTGCCCCACTGAAAGCGCTCACCCTCCCGCAGACCCGACGCGCTGAGCTCCACCGCCGTGCCGCACTCCACCACGCACGGCACCTGCACCCCCAGCGCGCGGCCGAGCTCCGCGTGACGGCGCAGGTGGTGCAAGGTGCCGTGCACGGGCAGCAAGTAGCGTGGCCGGAGCAGCTCGATGAGCCGCTGCTGCTCTTGCCGCGTAGCGTGCCCGCTGGTGTGGACGCCGGGCTCCTCGCGCCGCGTGAACACCCTCAAGTCCAGGCGGAGCAGGTCACAGTACAGCTCGTGGACGGCCCGCTCGTTGCCTGGGATGACGCGGCTCGAGAGCACCACGGTGTCGCCCGCCTCGAGCTTCAAGTGCTGGTGCTCGCCGGAGGCGAGCCGGCGAAGCGCGGAGTTGCGCTCGGCCTGCGTGCCGCCCGCGAGCACCAGCGTGCGCTCGCGCGGCAGCTCCGCCACCTGCTCCGGCGCGACGAGGAGATCACTCGGCCAATGGAGCCGGTCGATCTGAGCGGCCAGCTCCACGTTGACGCCCAGGGAGCGCCCGAGCAGGCACAGCTTGCGCCCCGAGGCGCGCGCGATGTGCCCGAGGGAGATGAGGCGCTGCACGTTGCTGGCGAAGAGCGACACCACCACGCGCTGCTCGGCGCCCAGGACGAGCCGCTCGAGCGTCCGCGCCACCTCCGCCTCCGAGCCGCGCGACTGAGGGACGTCGCTGTTGGTGCTGTCGCTCAGCAGCGCGAGCACCCCCTCCTCACCGATCTGCCTCAGCCGCGCCTCGTCCGTGGGCTCACCGTCCGGCGGCTCCGGGTCGAAGTTGAAGTCCCCGCTGTGGACGACGGTGCCCACGTCCGTGCGGAGGCAGAGCGCCGTCGCCTCCACGATGGAGTGCGACATCCGCACCGGCTCCACCTCGAAGGGCCCGAGCTGACAGCGCTGGCCGGCGTGCACCGGGCGAAAGTCCAGCTCGTGCAGCGCGAGGCCGTGGTCCACCAGGCGTCGCTGCGCGAGCCCCAGCGCGTGCGGAGGCCCCCACACCGGCACCTTCAGCTCCTCCAGCAGGAACGGCAGCCCCCCGATGTGATCTTCGTGGCCGTGCGTGAGGAACACGCCGACCACGCGCTCCGCGCGCTCGGTGAGCCACGAGAAGTCCGGGTGCAGGACGTCGATGCCCCAGTCGTCTTGCGGGAAGCCGGCGCCGCAGTCCACCACCAAGATGCCCTCCCGGTGCTCGACGGCGAGGCAATTCATGCCAATCTCACCGAGACCCCCGAGCGGCAGCAGGCGCAAGGCCCCGGCGCTGACTGTCGACATCACTGCGCCGGAGCCTACCAAACTTCCCACGCTGACGCCTGCCCGGCTTCTGCTGCTAGAGTCACGACGATGAAAGCGTCCTCGCTCCTGCTCCTGGCCGCGCTCGGTCTCGCCGGCTGCTCTGCGAGCAGCGCCAGCCCTGACGACGAGGAGGGGAGCGCCGGAGCAGGCGGCAGCGCTGGCAGCGCTGGGACGGGCGCCGGGGGCGAGCTCAACCTGGGCGGCGCCCCCGGCTCGGATGGCGGCTCGCCACCACCCGAGGGGGCGGTGTACGGCCACAGCGCTGGCACGCTCTACAAGCTCGAGCCCTACAGCGGCGTGGTCACCAAGCTGGGGGACTTCGACTGCCTCGGCAGCATGCAGATGTGGGATCTCGCGCTCGACAAAGACGGGCGCATGGTGGGCACGCTCGGCAACGACGGCGGCGCGCTGGCCACCATCGATCCCAAGACCGCCCACTGCACCATCACCCGCACGGGCTCCTACCCCAACTCCCTCACCTTCCTGCCCATCGGCACCTTGGACGCCACGCGCGAAGCCATGGTGGGCTTCACCGGCGCCAACTACGTCCGCATCGATCCGGACACTGGCGTCGTCACCACCGTCGGGAGCCTCAACCCCAACGACACGGGCCGGCAGTGGACCTCGAGCGGGGATGTGGTCTCGGTCATCGGCGGCAAGACGTACCTCACGGCCAAGACCCTGCTCGGCGGCGAGGCCACGGACACGCTGCTCGAGATCGACCCCATCACCGGCAAGGCCCTGAAGATCCTCGGGCGCGTGGGCGGCACGGGCTACGCGGATCTCTATGGGCTGGCGTTCTGGGCGGGCACCGCCTATGGCTTCAGCGCCAGCGGCCAGCTCGTGGAGCTCGATCTGCAGACGGGCGCAGGCCGCGCGCTGCCGCTCACGGGCCTGGGGCGGCTGTCCTTCTACGGCGCGGGCACCACCACCGCCGCGCCGCTCGTACCCCCACAGTGAGGATCCCAGCGTGACCCCCCAGCCCAGCGTCGAACAAGCCTCGCCCGAGCGCGCCGCACAGCTCCTCCGAGCCGGCTGGCTCGGCCTGGACGTGCGCACGGAGGAGGAGTACGCGCAGCACCACATCGCTGGCTGCTTCAACGTGCCCCTCTTGTTCGCGCAGGGGGAGGAGCTCGTGCCCAACGTGCACTTCATCCCCACCCTGCTCGCGGCCTTCGCGCGGCACGAGCCGCTGCTGCTCGTCTGCCGCTCGGGCGCGCGCTCCCAGCACGCGGCGGAGTTGCTGGGCGCCCACGGCTACACCGTGGCCAACCTGGCGCACGGGCTCGAGGGCAGCCGGGACGCCTTCGGGCGACGGCTGCCGGGGTGGCTCGCCTCGGGCCAGCCGGTCGAGCAGGGCGCGCCCGCCGGCTACCGCTACGCAGACGCCCGCCGGCGCGCCGCACGGGAGCCCTAGGGCGGCGCCGCGCTCGGCGCCGCGGGGGCGCCCTGGCGCCGCGCTCGGTCGTAGTCCGCGGCGGCCTTGTCCACCATCTCCGCGTCCCGCGCGGCCTTCTCCGCCTCTGCCACCAGGGCCGCGGTGAACAGCGTCAGCCCCCAGATGCCGTTGTCGCGACGGCGAAATGGGTAGCGCGTGCCGCGCGCCGTCACCACCGTGGCGCGCTCACCCTCCACCTCCACCTCCACGATGCCCGAGAGATCACGGCGCAGACGCGCGAGCCAGCCGCGCCGCTCCGCCTCCAGCGCGAACAGCGGGGGGCCGTCCCCCGCCAAGGCCGCGGCCTCCCACGCGCCCGCGAGCTGGCTGCGCTCCGGCTCCGGGTAGGAGCCGAGGACGCGCTCGCGCGCCTCACGCCGGTAGCGCACGATGGAGTAGCAGGCGTGCTGCGCGGGCGTCTCCAGGTAAGCGAAGAAGTCCTCCGCGCGCCCCAGGTTGACCGCCTTGACCACGCGCAGGTACGCGCCCTCCGGCGTGGTGTCCGGGGGAAACCTCAGCCGGAGCCCGAGCCACCCGAGCAGCGCGCCGAGCGCGAGCAGACCCGCCACCCATGCCAAGGCTCGCCGGCGCTTCACGGCGCTAGCCGTAGCAAGCGCGCCCCGCAGCGTCGACTGGAGCTTGCAGAGCGGCGCGTCCGTCGCTAAGCGCGCGCCGATGTTCCGAGGCCTGTCCGTCGCGGTGGTAGTGCCTGCCTTTCGCGCCTTGCCTCAGCTCCCGCGGATGCTCGCGGGGCTGCCCGCCTGGGTGGACGTGGTGGTGGTGGTGGACGACGCCAGCCCGGATGGGCTCGGGCGCTGGGTACGGGCGGCGCGGCTGCCGCGGGTGGAGCTCGTCACGCACACGGTCAATCGCGGCGTCGGCGCCGCCATCGTCAGCGGCTACGAGCACGCGCTCGCCCGCGGCGCGGACGCGCTGGTGGTGATGGCCGGTGACGATCAGATGGATCCCGCCGAGCTCCCGCACCTGCTCGACGCGCTCGTCGACGGCCCGGCGGACTATGTGAAGGGCAACCGCTTCCTGCACCCTCGTGCCCACGACATGCCCTGGGCGCGGCGCCTCGGCAGCGCCGCGCTGTCAGCGCTCACGCGCCAGCTCACCGGCCTTCGGGTGGACGACACGCAGTGTGGCTACACGGCGCTCCGCGCCAGCTGCGCGCGGCGGCTCCCGCTGCACGAGCTGTGGCCGCGCTACGGCTACCCCAACGATCTGCTCGGCATGCTGGCCGCGCGCGGCGCGCGGGTGCGGGAGATCATGGTGCGCCCCGTCTACGCCGACGAGCGGAGCGGGCTGCGGCCCTGGCACCTGCTGGTGGTGGCGGGCGTGAGCCTGCGGCGCTGGCGGCGTGAGCGTCAGTCCGCCGCCAGCGCGCGGTCCACGATGGTCTGCGCGAAGCGCAGCGCGTGAGACAAATCGAAGATCGCGTCGAGCTGGTGTGCGGGCAAGAGCGCGCCCAGCTCCGGGTCGGCGCCGAGCAGCTCGCGGAAGCTCCCCTCCCCATGGAAGGCCTTCATGGCGTTGCGCTGCACCATCTCATAAGCGCGCTGGCGCGCGAGCCCTTGCTCCACCAGCGCCAGCATGACCCCCTCGCTGAAGTAGAGCCCGCCGCTCCGCTCGAGGTTGGCTCGGAGCCGCTCCTCATACACCACCAAGCCCTCCACCACGCCGGCGGCGCGCTCGAGCATGAAGCCGAGCGTCGCGGTCGCGTCCGGGGCCAGCATCCGCTCCACCGAGGAGTGCGAGATGTCCCGCTCGTGCCAGAGGGCGACGTTCTCGAGCGCTGGGGTGATGGCGGCGCGCACGACGCGTGACAGGCCACACAGGTTCTCCGTGAGGATGGGGTTGCGCTTGTGCGGCATCGCGCTGGAGCCCTTCTGCCCTTGCCCGAAGCGCTCCTCCGCCTCCCCCACCTCCGTGCGCTGCCAGTGTCGCACGTTGGTGGCGAGCCGCTCGATGGCGGCCGCCATCAGCCCGAGCGCGCTGAAGTAGGCGGCGTGACGATCCCGCGCGACCACCTGCGTGCTCACCGTCTCTGGCCGTAGCCCCAGCCGTGCCAGCGCGCTCGCCTCCACCTCCGGGCTGAGGTGCGCGTAGGTGCCCACCGCGCCCGCGATCTTCCCCACCGCGATGAGCTGCTGAGCCTGCCTGAGCTGCGCGCGCGCGCGCTTGATCTCCGCCAGGTGCCCGGCGAGCGCGACGCCGAAGGTGGTGGGCTCGGCGTGGATGCCGTGCGAGCGCCCGATCATCGGCGTGAGCGCGTGCTGCCGAGCGCGCGCCGCCAGCGCGTCCACCAGCCGATCCGCGCGCGTGAGCAGCAGCTCCGCGGCGCGCGTGAGCAGCAGCGCGAAGGAGCTGTCCAGCACGTCGCTGGAGGTCATGCCGCGGTGCAGCCAGCGCGCCGGCGCGCCCGCGAGCGCCTCCACGTGCGTGAGGAAGGCGATGACGTCGTGACGCGTGGTGCGCTCGATGCGCTCGATCTCGGCGGCGTCCAGCTTCAGCTCGAGGCCGCGCAGGGTGGCGGCCGTGCCGGCGGGGATGAGCTGGGCCTCTTCCATGGCCTCGGCCGCGGCGAGCTCCACCTCCAGCCAGGTGGCGTACCGGGTGTCGTCGCTCCAGAGCTCGGCGAAGGCTGGCGGGGTATAACGCGGGATCATCGCCGCGCGGCTTAGAACGGCGCCCCCCGAGGTGCAAACCGTCCCGACGCCGCGGCGTCGGACCGCGGGCGCGGGCGCTACGTCAGGGTGACGACTTCCCGGAAACCTCGGCGAACTCGGTGACGCCCCCGAGCTCCTTCCAATGAGCGATCGCAGCGGCGGGGTCCGTGAACCACTCCGTCCGACCGCAGCCGAGGCACAGCATCAGGGTGAAGACCGGGTTGGTGCGGCCCTCCGAGGCGCCCCGGTGAGCGACCTCTACGAAGGCATGCCGCAAGCACGCGAAGCGTGTGCCGTAACAACAAGGACAGGGACGAGATGGGGAGTGCATGACGTAGCGTACCGCCGCCCGCCACCGCGACACAAGGCACGCCCACGCTGGGGCGGCGGCTCCTAGTCCACCAGCACCTGCACGCCGGGCTGCGCGTCCACCTCGGCGGGGACGCTGGCCGTGGGGGCGAGCTCGCAGCGCAGGCGGCGCACCTCCACGCTCGGCGGCGAGCCCGGCGCCGAGGGGACGCGGCGGAACAAGAAGGAGGCGTCCAGCGCGTCCGCCAGCAGCACCGCGCGCTCCCCCCCCGAGGCGCTCCGAGGGCGGGCCGCGGGGACCGCCTCCGCATAGTACGCAGCGACGCAGGGCGCCTCCGGGGTGCCGTGCAGCACCGCCTCCGCGGTGAGCAGGGTGATGGGCGCCTCGCTCCGATCACTGATCAGCACCGCGCGGCGTGTGCCGGGCACCCAGGGAGCCAAGACGCGCGGGGTGTGCTGGCGTTGCTGCTCGCTGCAGGGCGTGAGCTGGGGCGGCAGGTGCGCCTGCGTGGGCGCCGCGAGGGGCTCGCCCACGAGCGCGCCCGTGGCCTGCAAGGGCAGCAGCGCGGCGCGCGCGGCGCGCCGGCGCTCCTCCCCGCGAAAGACGAGCAGCGCCGGCGCTCCACCCACGCTGCCGAGCGAGCGCGCCGCGACGCGGCCGGCGCGTAGGGGCTCGCTCACCGTCATGGCCGCGTCCTCGTGGTCTCCGGTGCCAGCACGCAGGAGCAGCTCCCCCTGGGGTGACACCCAGTAGCCTTGCAGCGCGCCGTTCATGAGCAGGAGCCACGGCTCACAGTGACGGCAGGGGCCTCGCACCCCGCCCACCATCGCCGGCAAGGAGCGCTCCTGCGCGCCGTCGTAGAGGTACACCTCACGCCCCAGCTCGGACGTCGGCTGCACCACCGCGGCGCCCCGCAGCACCGACAGGCTCGCCAGCTCGAGCGCGCGCGCGCGCGCGCCAGGGAGCGTCACGAGGGTGGGCGCGGCAGGACGCCACGAGGGCGTGGCCAGGTGCACCCGGCCCTGCTCGGCGTCGAACCAGGCGAGCTGCGGCGGCGCCGTGCCCCCCACGGAGACGCGCAGCGCCGCCACGCCGTCCTCCGCGTTGCTGACGGCGAGCGCCACCTGCTCGGGGGCCGCGACGGGGCCGAGGAGCGCGCGCTGCTCGAGCGGGCCACCGTGGCGGAGGGCGTAGCTCAGCCGCGCCTCTCCCGTCTGGAGGTCTCGGCCTCCGACGAACCACGCGAGCCGACCGTGGCTGAGGCTCGCCGCCGCGGGTGGCGCCGCGACCCCCGGCAGGGAGCGCCAACCCTCCGGCGCCAGGCTACAGCTCAGCGGCTCGAGCAGCGCCGTGCGGGTCACCTGCGCGCGCCGCGCGCTGCTCGGCCGCGGGAGCGGCTGCTCCGACTCGCCGCCCCACCCGAGCCGCGTCAGCGCGTCCCCGAGCAGGCAGCCGCTCGCCGAGCAGGCGACCACGGGCTCACAGTCCCGCCCGCTGCCGGCGCAGGGGCTCGCCGGGAGCCTACCGAGCGGCCGCCAGCTCGCCGCACCATCGAGCGACTCATAGTGCTCGTGCTCATAGGAGGTGACGGCGAGCAGCGCGCCACCAAAGCCCCCGACGCTGCGCGCCTCGGGCGGCCAAGAGCCGCCCCCGAGGCGCTCGCCCTCGCCGTCCGTGGTGATGATCTGGCGCGCGGCGCTCAGCGCCACCGTCACCATCCCATCGTCGCCGACGGAGAGCCCCACATCCTCGTCGGCGCGCAGTCCCCCCGCGCGCCCGAGCCCACCCCAGGGGAGAGCCGAGCCGGGGAGCTCCTCGGCCTGGGCGTCCGCCGCGGGCACCAG
>CAUJEM010000079.1 GCA_963169915.1 Myxococcota bacterium | reverse complement strand
CACCAGCGGCACGGTGAGGCCCAGCTCCTTGGTGGCGGCCACCACGCCCTCGGCGATGACGTCGCACTTCATGATCCCACCGAAGATGTTGACGAAGATGCCCTTCACCTTGGGGCTGGAGAGGATCATCTTGAAGGCCTGAGTGACCTGCTCCTTGGTGGCGCCGCCGCCGACGTCCAGGAAGTTGGCCGGCTGACCGCCGGCGCTCTGGATGATGTCCATGGTGCTCATGGCGAGGCCAGCGCCGTTGACGAGGCAGCCGATGTCGCCCTCCAGCGAGACGTAGGAGAGCCCGGCGGCGTGCGCCTCGAGCTCCACGGGATCTTCTTCGTCGCGGTCGCGCAGCTCTTCCCACTCCGGGTGACGTCCCGCGGCGTTGTCGTCGAAGTTGAGCTTGGCGTCGAGCGCGACCACCTCTCCGCTCTTGGTGACGATGAGCGGGTTGATCTCACAGAGCGAGCAGTCCTCCTTCTCGAAGAGGCGCCCGAGCCCCGTGAGCAGCTTGGTGAACGCCGCGATGGTCTCCTTGGGCTTGGGGCTCCCCTTGCCTAGCTCGAGCGCGTAGGCGAGCTTACGCGCCTGGTAGGGCATGAGGCCGAGCACGGGGTCGATCCACTCAGTGACGATGCGCTCCGGGTGCTCCTCGGCCACCTTCTCGATCTCCACGCCGCCTTCGGTGGAGGCCATGATGGCGATCCGGCGCCGCTCCCGGTCCACCACCATGCCCAGGTAGAGCTCGCGCGCGATGTCGAGCCCCTGCTCGAGGTAGAGCCGGCGCACCTTCTGCCCCTCCGGCCCGGTCTGGTGGGTGACGAGCTGCATGCCCATGAGCTGCCTGGCCACCTCTGCGGCCTTGGCAGGGCCGCCCGTGACCACCTTGACCCCGCCGCCCTTACCGCGGCCCCCCGCGTGGATCTGTGCCTTCACGACCACCACGGGGACGCCCGTCTCTGCGATGAGCTGCTGGGCGGCGCTCTCCGCGTCCTTCACGTCGAAGAGGGGGACGCCCTTGGGCACGGGGATGCCGTAGCGCATGAAGATCTGCTTGCCCTGATACTCGTGAATTTTCATGGCGTCGTTCCTGGTGGGGCGCGGCGCGGCACGCCGCGCCGCGGTTAGCTACTCCAAGGCTCGTCCCAGGACAACAGCACAGGCGACCAGGCACTGCCGCCCGTGGTGGGCGTGGAGGGCGCCCGCGGAGGGACGTTGCGTCCCTTGGCACGCGGCGCTAGCTCCCGCGCATCGGTTCCACCCGGAGAAGCTCAGCCATGAAAAAGCCCGTTCGAGTCGCGCTCACCGGCGCCGCCGGCAACATCGGATACGCCACGCTGTTTCGCATCGCAGCGGGGGAAATGCTGGGCAAGGACCAGCCCGTCATTTTGCAGCTCCTCGAGCTGCCCGTCGAGAAGGCGCAAGCCGCGCTGCGCGGCGTAGCGCTGGAGCTCGAGGACTGCGCCTTCCCGCTGCTGGCTGGGATGGTCCTCACCGATGACCCGAAGGTGGCCTTCAAGGACGCTAGCTGGTGCCTGCTCGTCGGCAGCAAGCCGCGCCTCCCCGGGATGGAGCGCGCGGACCTGCTCAAGGACAACGGGAAGATCTTCGTCGGCCAGGGCAAGGCCATCGACGAGGTGGCGGCAGACGACGCGCGGGTCGTCGTGGTCGGCAACCCCTGCAACACCAACTGCATGATCGCCGCTCAGCAGGCGCGCCGCCTGCCGAAGAGCCGCTTCACCGCCATGGTGCGACTCGACCAGAACCGGGCCGTCAGTCAGCTCGCGGCGAAGGCCGGGGTGCCCATCACGGAGATCGCGGACCTCTACATCTACGGCAACCACAGCCCGAGCATGTTCGCCGATTTCACGCACGCCACCATCGGCGGCAAGCCCGTCACCGAGGTCATCACGGACAAGGCGTGGCTCGAGACGGAGTTCTTGCCCAAGATCGGCAAGCGCGGCGCGGCCGTGCTGGAGGCCCGCGGGCAGTCCAGCGCCGCCAGCGCCGGCAACGCCATGATGGACCACGTCCGCGCGCTGAGCACGCCTGGCGCCATCCACTCCGTCGCGGTGGAGAGCGACGGGAGCTATGGCTTCGCCAAGGGGATCTGGGCGGGCGTGCCCGTGCGGACCACGGAGCCGGGGAGCTACGAGGTCATCACCAGCTACGCCATGACCGATTTTGCCAAGTCCAAGCTCGAGCTCACCAACGCCGAGCTGGTGAGCGAGCGGGAGACGGTCCAAGAGCTGCTGGGCTGAGCCCACGCGGTGCCAGCGGCCGTGGAGGCCCCTCGATCGAGGGGCCTCCAGCGGCGCGGCTGGCGCCGCTAGCCCCCTAGGCCGGGACCGCTGCAGCGCAGCCCATCGCGAGTGTCCTGACAGGTCCGTGTGGGCGGGATGCAGACCCGCGAGCCCATGCACGCACAGGTCTCGTCATCGCTGCAATCCGTGGGGGTGGGGACGCAGTGTGTGCTGATGTCTCGGCCAGCTTGTACGTGGACGCAGGTGTCGTCCGCGCCGCAGCTCGTGCACGCCAGCACTGCTTGGCACTCGCTGGCCGGTACGCAGGAACCCCAGCAGGTGCCGACGACGCTCGGCACCTCGCCGGCCTTGCACAGTGGGGGCATTTGGCGACACTGGACATGCCTCTTGTCGCAGTCCCGCGCGGTGATGCACTGCCCTGCCACACACTGGGCCGCCTTGACACCCGCGGCATCGCACGCCGACTGGACGCAGGTCTGCCCACACTGTGGCGGGAGGCGGCTCCCCAGCGGCCACGCGCTGCAGGTGCAGCAGTCCGAGACGAGCTGACAGTCTTCGTTCCGCGTGCACTCGGGGGCCGGTGACGTCGAGCCACCGCTCCCGCCGCTCCCTGCCGTTCCGGCAGTGCCTCCCGTCCCGCCGCTGCCGCCCTGACCGGCGCTGCCGCCCTGACCGGCGCTGCCGCTCTGACCGGCGCTGCCGCCGCCCTGACCGGCGCTGCCGCCCTGACCGGCGCTGCCGCCGCCCTGACCGGCGCTGCCGCCCTGACCGGCGCTGCCGCCGCCCTGACCGGCGCTGCCGCCACCCTGACCGGCGCTGCCGCCGCCCTGGCCGGCGCTGCCGCCGCCCTGGCCGGCGCTGCCGCCACCCTGACCGGCGCTGCCGCCACCCTGACCAGCGCTGCCGCCCTGACCGGCGCTGCCGCCCTGACCGGCGCTGCCGCCGCCCTGACCGGCGCTGCCGCCGCCCTGACCGGCGCTGCCGCCGCCCTGACCGGCGCTGCCGCCCTGACCGGCGCTGCCACCGCCCTGACCCGCGCCACCGTCGACCGCGCCGCTGCCCGCCGTGCCGTCCGTCGCGCCATCGCTGCCGCTCTCACAGCCGGCCGCGGCCACCACGGCGAGCCCCAGGAGCGCGCCACCCATTAGTCGATTCCAAAGCATACGCCAAGCCTCCTCGATGTGCCTTCGAGACCGTCCGAAGGCCGGGCCCATTGTCCAGCGAAAGCGCTCCCGGTGCAACTCGGCCGCCCGGCCTCCTCGCCTCGTACTACAAGCCTGAGCCATGACCTTCTGGCGGCGCGAGGCGGCGCGCGCGGTGCTCCTCACGCCGCTGCTGATGCTCCCCTGGCTCGGGTGTGAGCTAGCGCTCGAGCCGGTGGACGCCGGAGTCAGCACGACCGAGCCCGACGCCGGGGACGCGGGCGTTTGTGGCGCCATCGCCCTGCCGCGGGCCGAGGTCGTCGAGCAGCAGCTCACCGTCGATCGGCTGCCGGAGGGGCGCGGCGGACGTCTGCTCGACGGGGACTACGCGCTCGTGCGGCACGTGCGCTGGTCGCTCGAGCCCGAGGCCCGGCTCCCCAGCGTGATGCGCGCCGCCGCGCGCGTCCGCGACGGCGGCGCCGTGCTCGACTACGTCTTCGTGAAGGGTGCTGACTCCCTGCCGGACAGCGCCGCGAGCCATTTCAGCGCACGGGTGCAGGTGAGCGGCGCTCGACTCAGGCTGAGCTTCCTCTGTCCCCGCCGCGACGACGCGAGCCTGGGGTTCACCGCTGACGGCGACGCCCTCGTGCTGTTCGACGGGGGCGACGAGCTCGAGCTGAGGCGGCGCTGAGCCTAGCGCCTTCAGGGGCACACGACGTCGTTGGGCGCCCCTGGCGTGCCGCGGTCGACGCCGTTGTAGAGGGTGGTGGCGGCGCACCAGGCGCGGTCGTCGTCGTTGGCTTCGGCGCTGAGGGTGCCCGCGCTGAGCTGGCGCGCGACACCGCTGGTGGCCGAGCGCCAGCTCACGGCGTCCAGCACCAGCCCCGCGCGGTCGAGCAGGCGCAGCTCGCCGCGCGTGTCCACGAGGGTGAACGGGAAGCTGGCGGTCACCCTGGGCAGCCCGCGGTTGGCGGCCGGCTCCACGGAGCGCGCGAAGAGCGCGTGCTGACCGGCGCTCAGGTGCACGCAGTCGAGCCGCTCGAGCATCGTGGGCGGCGCGGTGTCGCGCTCGCGGTCGAGCTGCACGCCGTTCAGATCGACCGCCGCCAGCGCGACGACCTCGAACCACTCGCGCGTCGCGTCGGTGGGAGCGGGGCTGGGCTCGTTGGTCGGGTTGGCCAGCACCTCGGTGATGACGAGCTGCCCGGGGCGCGGCTCGACGATCGGGCGGAAGCGGCCGAGCTCGGCGTCGTGGCACGTGCCGCCTGGCCCCCACGCCGTGCACGCGCCGTCCTCACAGCGGGGCGCGCTACTGGGACACGCCTCCACCGGGCTCCAGAGCGCGCCGGCCGTGCAGCGGCGGAGACCCCCGTCGCCGACGCACTCGCTCGCGCCGGGGTGGCACTCTCCCTTGCAGCTCCCCGCGCTGCAGCGGTAGGCGCAAGGCAGCAGCGGGGAGCTCGTCACCAGATCCACCCCGCAGCTCGAGCGCTCGAGCCCGGCGCAGACCACGGCTCCGGCGCTCTTGCCCGCGCACTCCGGGACGAGCGGGAGGCAGCTCCCGGCGCTGGCACCGAGCCGCGTGTCACAGCGCTCGTCCTCGGCGCAGGGCGCGCGCGCCACCCAGCGCCCCTCGTCACACTGGACCACGTAGCGCTGCGCGTGCCCCTCGCACGCGAGCTGCCCTTCGGCGGTGCAGGGGGCGCCTTGCTCCGCTACCGCCGCCCTCGGGGCGGGCTCGGGCTCTCGGGCGTCACCGTCGCTGGCGGCGTCCTGCGGGGTGAGCGGCGCGTCGGCGAGCGCGCCGCCGCCCTCGGGCTCCGGCTCACCCGAGAGCGCGGGCTCGGGCGCGTCCTCGAGGGAGCCGTCGAGGCCGCAGGCGACGACGAGGACAGCATCGAACACCGAGGGCAGCGCCCAGAGGAGCCAGCGCTCGAGGCGCAGACGGCGAGGTGAGGGGAACATGCGCCCCCACTCGTGCCGAAGCGGCGCGGGTTGCGCGCGGCGCTACATGTGCGAGATGATGGCCTGGCCAAATTCCGAGCACTTGACCTCTTTGGCGCCCTCGAGCAGCCGAGCGAAGTCGTACGTGACGGTCTTGTGGCCGATGGCGCCGTTCATCCCCTGGATGACGAGCTCCGCCGCGGCGTCCCAGCCGAGGTGACGGAGCATCATCTCTCCGGAGAGGATGACGGAGCCGGGGTTGACCTTGTCGAGGTTGGCGTACTTCGGGGCGGTGCCGTGCGTGGCCTCGAAGATGGCGTGGCCCGTCACGTAGTTGATGTTGCCGCCCGGCGCGATGCCGATGCCGCCCACCTGGGCGGCCAGGGCGTCCGACAGGTAGTCCCCGTTGAGGTTCATCGTGGCGATGACGTCGAACTCCTTGGCGCGGGTGAGCACCTGCTGCAGCGTGATGTCGGCGATGCTGTCCTTGATGAGCAAGAGCCGCTTCCACTGGCCGTTGCCGTGGGTGGGCAGCAGCGCCAGCGCCGCCTCCACCTCGGCGCGCAGCTCCGCCTGGAACTCCGGGGGCGCCATGTCGTAGCCGGGCTCCACCAGCTTGGCGTTGTCCTCAACGCTGAGCCCCGGCTTGGCCTCGGCGTTGCCCAAGATCCAGCTCTCGCGCTCGGTGACCACTCGATCACGGAACTCTCGCGTCGCCAGGGCGTAGCCCCAGTCACGGAAGGCGCCCTCCGTGAACTTCATGATGTTGCCCTTGTGCACGAGCGTCACGCTGCGGCGCTTCTGCCCGAGCGCGTACTCGATGGCGGCGCGGACGAGCCGCTCCGTCCCTTCGCGCGACACCGGCTTGATGCCCACGCCGCTGGTGGCGGGGAAGCGGATCTTCTTCACCCCGAGCTCGTCCTGCAAGAACGCGAGCAGCTTCTTCGCCCCCTCGCTCTCGGCCTCCCACTCCACGCCCGCGTAGATGTCCTCGGTGTTCTCACGGAAGATCACCATGTCCACGTCGCCCGGCTTCTTCACGGGGCTCGGCACGTTGGTGAACCAGCGGACGGGGCGCAGGCAGACGTACAGATCCAACATCTGGCGCAGCGCGACGTTGAGCGAGCGGATCCCCTTGCCCACGGGCGTGGTGAGCGGCCCCTTGATGCCCACGAGGTACTTCCGGTAGGCCTCCACCGTCTCGTCCGGGAGCCAGCTATCGAAGAGCTTCTTGCTCTTCTCGCCGGCGTACACCTCGTACCACGCGAGCTTCTTCTTGCCGCCGTAGGCCTTGGCCACGGCCGCGTCCAGCACGGCGACGGAGGCCCGCCAGATGTCCGGGCCCGTCCCGTCGCCCTCGATGAAGGGGATGATGGGTTGATCGGGCACGTTGAGGGTGCCACTGGAGGACATGGTGATGGCGTCACCAGACTGCGGGCCTTCGAACTTGGTCATTCCGTTGCCTCCGCGCCGGGGGGGTACTCAGTGCCGGCAAGGGGCCTGCCGTAGCCTTGCCGGAGGTTTGCGACAACCGCTAGCGCCGAAGCCGCGCGGATTTATGGCGCGGGCGGCGGCAGCGTGGGCCAGCCCCGCAGGCTCCGGTCGTGCAAGAGCAGCATTTCATAGACGCCAGGGCCGCGGTTGAACGCGTAGTCGTGGGGGCCCGGCAGGACGACCAGCTCGACCGGGAGCCGGGCGCTCTCGAAGGCGCGCGCGATGCTGCGGGTGGCGACGAGGAAATAGTCGTCGTGGGTGGTCAGGAGCCGAAACTTGAGCCTCGGGTTGCGCGCTACTGCGCGCGCTGCCCGGCGCGCCAGCTCGCTGGCGTCGAAGCTGTCGAAGGCGGGCTGTAAGACGCCCACGGTGCCGAAGCGCTCGGGGGCGGCGAGCCCGACGAGCAGGGCCATCCTGCCACCGAGACTGACCCCGTCGACGCCCGTGGCGCTGGGCTCGGCGAGCGCCGGGGTCTCCCGGATGAGGCGCGGCAACAGCTCGTCGACGAGCCAGCGCGCCATGGGCGCTGCTGCCTCCAGCGAGCGCGAGCCGGCCAGGATGTTGGGCGTGTACGGCGTGACGACGATGACGCCGCCGAAGGGGCGCGCAGCGAGCGCCGCGTTCAGCTGGGCGAGGCGCCCGGGCGTGGAGAGGTGCTCCAGATCCGCGTCGGTGAGCGGTGGGGCGGCGAGGCGCCGCAGCGCGCGCGGCAGCGCGTAGTCCTCGACCCAGCCCCGTGCGCCGCGAGCGGGACCCTTCAGCGCCTCACCCTTGCCGTGGAAGGCGACGAGGACCGGGAGTCGCTCGCCGGCGTGGTGCGCGGGCACGGTGACGACCACGTGCAGCAGACCATAGCTGGTGTGGGGGTAGGTCCAGGTCAGCTCCGCGCCGGGCTGCTGGGGGCGCGGTGAGGCCGAGGTGCGTGCGGAGGGGGTTGGGGCACCGGGCGGGTGCAGCGGGGAGGTGGCGGCGGCCGAGGTCGGCGGGGTGGCGGCGCGCGCGCTCGGAGCGGCCCGGGCGTGCGCCGAGGGCTCCGGGCGCTCGCAGGCCGCGCCCAGCGCCAGCAGCGTCAGCGCACCGGCGAGCGCTCGAGCCGCCACTAGAACGCGTCCTTGGCGGCGCGCGCCGCCGCGAAGACCGCGACCTCGTCGACGGGGCCGCTGGTGGGGAGGCGCTCCGCGAGGGACGCGCGGAGCGCCGGGCTCGCGCAGCGCAGGAAGGGGTTGCCGGCGCGCTCCTGGCCGAGCGAGGAGGGGACGCTGGGCTGCCCCGCACGTCGCTGGGCCTCGACCGCGGCGCTCCAGCGCCGTAGGGCCTCGTTCGTGGGCTCCAGCGTGAGCGCGAAGCGAAGGTTGTTCTCCGTGTACTCGTGCCCTGGGTACACGAGGCTGTCGTCGGGGAGCTGGCCCAGCGTGACGTTGAGGCTGTGGTGCATCATCGCGGCGGTGCCTTCGAAGAGCCGCCCGCAGCCTCCGGCGAAGAGCGTGTCTCCCGTGAACACCACGCCATGGCCGGCGTAGGCCACCGCACCCAACGTGTGCCCGGGGACGTGCAGCACCTCGAAGCGCATCCCCGCGTAGCTCAGCACGTCGCCCGCGAGGACCTCGACGGTCTGTCCCGGGACGCGTCCTCGATCGGTCTGGTGGGCGACGACCGGGAGCGGGCCGAAGCGCGCCACCAGGGCCTCGTTCCCCCCGACGTGATCGTAGTGGTGGTGGGTGTTCAAGAGGGCGACGAGCCGCTGCCCCCCCGCCGCGAGCGCCGCGGCGATCGGCTCGGCCTCGCTCGGGTCGACGACCACGACCTCGGGCTGCCCCTTCAGGCCGACCAGGTAGGCGTAATTGTCCCTCAGGCACGCGACGGGTCGGACCTCCAGCATGTCACGGAAGCTACTACGGAGCGGGCGGCCTCGGGGGGCCGACGGTGGCCGCGGCGCCCTCTTCGGCCGGGCCGTTATCTTACCCTTTCGCTGAGCTAGCGGCTGAGCTAGGAAGGCCCGCGAGCGCCCGTAGCTCAGCTGGATAGAGCGACGGCCTCCGGAGCCGTAGGTCAGAGGTTCGAATCCTCTCGGGCGCGCGAATCATGTCCAGCAGCGAGCTGACCCCCACGTCGACGGCGGTCGACTGGGACGGGTGGCGCCCCAGAGACACCAGCACGCTCGTGTTCGTGCTGCGCGGGAGGGAGGTGCTCCTCATCCGCAAGCGGCGCGGCCTCGGTGCCGGAAAGATCAACGGCCCGGGAGGGCGCCTGGAGCCAGGGGAGACGCTGCTCCAGTGCGCGGTGCGCGAGGTGGAGGAGGAGCTGCGGATCACCCCGCTGGAGCTCAGTCACCGCGGTCGGCTGAGCTTTCAGTTCATGGATGGGTACTCCATGCTCATGCACGTCTACGTCGCCATGAGCTTTCGTGGCTGCCCGGAGACGACCGCGGAGGCCATCCCGCAGTGGACGCCGCTGGACGCGCTGCCCTTCGAGCAGATGTGGGCCGACGACGTGCTCTGGCTCCCGCGCGTGCTCCGGGGTGAGTCGGTCGAGGGGCGCTTCGTGTTCGACGGCGACGTCCTGCTCGCGAGTGAGCTGTTTTGACGTGGATCGGGCGGCGCGCTAGGGTCGCTCGATGGCCGTGACGCTCCGCTACTTGGCTGAGCTGCTGGATGAGCTCGACCTCACCTACCACCTGGGGGAGTCGCACATCGAGATCGGCTTCGAGATGGACACGTACCGGAGCCCCGGAGGCAACCGGCTCTTGAGGATGGTGCTGCTCGTGGAGGAGGAGGGGGAGTATCTCAAGCTGTTCGTCCCCATGGCGCTGGTGGCGAAGGGGCCTCACGTCGACGTGTTCTTGCGGGCCTGCGCCATGATGCAGTGGCGAACGAAGCTGGTGCAGTTCGAGTACGACGCGAACGACGGCGAGGTGCGCCCCATGATCGAGTTCCCCATCGAGGACGGCACCGTGACGGCGCGCCAGCTCGGGCGCTGCGTGCACGGCATGGTGCACCTGCTCGACGGCTACTATGAGGCGCTCGAGCGCGCGCTCGCGCGCGGAGAGATCGACGAGCAGCTCAAGGTTCCCCTCCCGAGCATGGCCGCCAAGTTCTCCTCGCTCGAGCTGCTCGAGGCGACCTTGGCCGCGCTGGAGCAGGAGGGCGCCGATCCGCAGCTCATCGCAGGGCTGAAGCTGCAGATCGCGCATGCTCGCTCGGAGCGTGAGCCCCCCGCCGACGCTTGAGCTCGGCTCAGCTCGGCTCCAGCGCCAGAAACTCCATCAAGCTCGCGAGCTCCAGCTCGTCGCGGAGCTCGAAGGCGAGCCCGGCGCGCCACCCCGGCCCCTCGGGGTGACACCAGCGCGAGCTGGCCTGGAGCTCCAGCGGTGCCCAGCGCGTCGGCAGGCTCAGCGTCAGCGTGAAGGAGCAGCCTGGCTCGAGCGGCCGAGCGAGGGAGAGGCCCGCGCCGCCCAGGCCGACGTCCAGCACGGTGACCTCGAGCTCGGCCTCGGAGCCGTGGCCCGGGCGTAGGCTGGCGTCCAAGGTCCAGGTGCGGCGGTGGTGCGCGCGGAAGTGCTCGGCGTGCGTCATCCCGAAAGGTGGGGTAACATTATGCCAAAGCCATCGAAATGTCGATGGAAAGTTCCAGTGTTACGGCGCTTTCCACCCGCTAGGAGGACGTGGCGAGCGTCCGCAAAGGCTTGGGCCGAAGGGCGCAGTCGACTACCATGATGGCCCCTGGCTGAACGTGCGCGTGCTGGGGCGACCTCACTCACCGAAAGCGACGCTGAATGACTCAGGACACGCGTAAGGATCCGCGGGCGAAGGTGCTGACCATGACGGTGCGCTACAAGAGCGCCACCCTCGATGAGTTCATCGAGCACCACTCCCACGACGTGAGCCGCGGTGGGATGTTCATCAAGACGCCCACGCCGTTCCCTCCTGGCACCCTGCTCAAGTTCGAGGTGCGCATCACCGATGATCAGAAGGTGATGCAGGGCGTCGGGCGCGTCGTGTGGAAGCGCGAGTCCGGCGACGCCGCGGGGGACTCGCCCGCGGGGATGGGCGTAAAATTCATCAAGATTGACGATGACTCCAAGCGGGTCATCGATCGGCTCGTCGACGCCCGGCCGGCCAGCGCGACGAGCGCCTTCGAGGCCGGCGCCGACGGCCAGGAGGGAGGCGGCAGCGTGCCAGCGCCCGCGGCAGCCCCGGCCCCCGCCCCCGCAGGTGGCCCCGTCCGGAAGGCCACCATGATCGGCCTCGGGGCCATCAACGTGGCCAACCTGCCCAAGCCGACGGCCAGCGCCGAGCCCCCCGCCGCGGAGGGCTTCTTCCCGAAGGCGAGCGGGGACCCGGAGGCGGACATGCCGCCGCCGGAGGACCGGACGGTGATGAAGCAGGCGGCGGAGCTGCTGCAGGAGGCGCTCAAAGAGGCAGGAGGCTCGCTGGCGGAGGTCGGCGTCGCGCAGGCGCCCTCCAAGGAGCCCCCGCCCGCGGCGCCGCCGGCCGCGGAGCCGTCCGTCTCTGAGCCGGAGACGGCGCCGCCAGCGACCGTCAAGAGCGAGCCGCCGCCCAGCGAGGCCACGGCGGAGGCCAAGGGCGAGAGCGTCGCCCCTGCGCCCGCGCCGGCAGCGTCCAAGAGCGAGGCCCCTGCCGCAGCGCAGAAGAGCGAGGCTCCTGCCGCAGCGCAGAAGAGCGAGGCCCCTGCCGCCAAGGCGCAGAGCGCGGCGCCCGCCGCAGCCCCCAAGAGCGAGCGTCCACCGCCGACGCAGCCGACGGGCGCCGCGGCGCCGGGCGTCGCGGCCTTCGAGGGCAAGGGCAGCGGCGGCACTGGAAAGATGCTCGGGCTGCTGGCTGCGGTCGCCGTCATCGCGGGTGGGATCTTCTTTGCAACGCGCCCGACGGAGCCGCCGCCGGAGCCGCCTGCCCCGGCGGCCACGCCGGAGGCGCGCCCCGCGGTCGAGCCGCCCACCACCCCGGAGCCACCGAAGCCCGAGCCGGTGCCCGCGCCCGAGCCGAGCGTGGAGGCCACGCCGGCGCCCAGCGCTAGCGCTGAGCCTACGCCCGAGCCGGAGCCCAAGCCGGAGCCCAAGCCGGAGCCCAAGCCAGCGGCGGCGCCGAAGCCGGCGCCCGCGCCGGTGGTGGCGAAGCCGAAGCCCGAGCCGAAGCCTGAGACTGCGCCGAAGCCCGCACCGAAACCCGCGCCCAAGCCGCCAGAGCCTGCCAGCGACAACCCCTACTGATGCAAGGCCACTGACGCGTGGTCGAGCACGATGTCGGCAGCATCATCGCCGAGCGCTACCAGCTCGATCGCCTGATCGGTGAAGGGGGGATGGGGCGCGTCTTCGAGGCGCACCACGTGCTCATGCACAAGCGGCTCGCGGTCAAGCTGCTCCATGACGACCTCGCCGTGGTGCCGGAGGTGCTGGCGCGCTTCGAGCGCGAAGCGCAGGCCGCCGCGACGATCGAGCACCCGAACGTCGCGACGGCGTCGGACTTCGGACGTCTCCCGGACGGCACCGTGTACCTCGTGCTCGAGTACATCGATGGGCAAGGTCTGCGCGAGGCGCTCGATGCCGAGCGCTTCAGCGTCGAGCGGACCGTGGAGGTCACCCGGCAGCTCGCGGCGGGGCTCGGCGCCGCACACGCGGCCGGCATCGTCCACCGGGATCTCAAGCCCGAGAACGTGATGCTCGTCCCGCGGCCCCAGGCGCCGGAGCTGGTGAAGATCTTGGACTTTGGCGTCGCCAAGGTGCCGGTGGAGGAGGCCTCCTCGCTGGCGCCTGGGGTGGGGCGGGCCATCACCAAGGTGGGGATGGTGTTCGGGACGCCCGAGTACATGGCGCCGGAGCAGGCGATGGGGGAGAGCGTCGACCAGCGCGCGGATCTCTACGCGCTCGGCGTGATGATCTACGAGATGCTGACGGGCAAGCGGCCCTTCGAGACGGCCAGTCACGTCAACCTGCTGGCGCAGCAGCTCTCCTCCAGCGTCCCTCCGCTCCGTGAGCGCGCGCCGGGCGTGGTGGTCCCCGCGGCCCTCGAGCAGCTCATGCTCCGCTTGCTCGAGCGTGATCCTGCGGCGCGTCCGCAGAGCGCTCAAGCGGTGCTCGCGGAGCTGGAGGCGCTCTCCCCGGAGCGTCGAGGGAGCCACCCTGACGGCGCGCGAGACGGCACCAGAGCCTCACTGCCCAGCGCGTCCGCGGTCGCCATCACGCAGCTCGGGGGCTCGACCGGCAGCCGCGAGCCTTGGGGCGCGCTCGCGCTCGGCGCGGCGCCGCTCCAGCAGCTCGTGCGCCGGCTCGAGCAGGAGCTCGAGCCCTGGTGCGCACGGCTCCCAGCGCCGCTGACGAAGATCCCGGCGGGAGCCTTCGTGCTCGCGGTGCCCGTCTTCGCCGGGGTGCTGCTCAGCGCCTTGGCGCTGGTCGTCGTGGTGGTGGTCCGGAGCCCCACGCCGTCGACGCCTCCCAGCGCCAGCGCTACGCTGGCGACACCGGCCTCCGCCAGCGCGGGGCCGCAGACGGGCGTGGTCAGCGCCGAGCGGTCTGGCTCACGCGTCCTGGAGGAGGAGCTGCGGCAGTCACCGCGGGACGCGCGGCTGCACCTGGCGCTCGCGGTGGCGCTCGATGACGAGGAGCGCTACCCCGAGGCGTTCCGTTCCCTCGAGCGCGCGCTGGAGCTCGAGCCCCAGCTCCAAACCGACGTCGTCCTCGGGCGCTTGGTCGAGCAGGCCGTCCGACGCGAGGCGACGCGGGAGCAGGCCTTCAGCCTGATGCAAGGGCACCTGGGGCAGGCCGGCGCCGACATGATCTACGCTTTGTCCCGCGGCAAGGAGGTGCCGTCGCTCAAGGCGCGCGCCGACAAGTGGCTGCGCAGCGCGGAGGGCAAGAAGAGCGCCTCACCGGCGTTGCTCATCGCCTTGGAGCTCGCCTGGGCGCCGACCTGCTCCGCCAAGAAGCAGCTCCTGGCGCGCGCCAAGGCCGAAGGCGACGCACGGAGCCTCCCTCACCTCCGGAACCTGCAGCTGACGACGGGCTGTGGCTGGCGCCGCAGGAGTGACTGCTTTCCGTGTCTGCGGGGGAGTCGAGAGCTGCCCGAGGCGATCGAGGCGATCGGCGCGCGCCAGCCTTGAAGCGCGCCCTCGGCGGACTACCCCCCTCAACGACGCGAGCGGCGAGGCCCGCTGGGCCTCACCGCTCGCGCCTCCCCCCGTGCTCAGCCTCGGCTCAGCCGCCCGCCTCCTTGAGGGCGCGGTCGATGAGCTTCTTGAAGGCCGGGAACGGCTGCGCGCCGCTGACGAAGTAGCCGTTGATGACCGCCGCCGGCGTGCCGCTGATGCCAGCTTTTTGGCCGATCTCGTTGTCCGCGTCCACTTGGGCCTTGTGCTTGTGGGAGTCCAAGGCCGCCTTGAACTTGGCCATGTCGAGCCCCTGCTCCTGGGCGATCTTCTCCAGGCCGGGGCGCTTGATGCCGTCGGGGGTGCCTTGGGCCTCGAAGAGCGCCTTGTGGTACGCCCAGAAGCCCGCGTTGCCCTTCTGCTCGAAGGCCTCCATCGCGGCCTCGGAGGCGAGCGGCGCGTCCTCGTGGAAGCTCAGCGGCATGTTGCGCCACACGATCTTCACCTTGGAGCCGTAGGCCTTCTCGATCTCGTCCATGGTGGGCTCCACGCGCTTGCAGAAGGGGCACTGGAAGTCCGAGAACACCTGGATGGTGACCTTGGCCGTGGCGCCCCCGCGGAAGGGGTTGGCCTTGGTGGGGGCTGCCACCTCCTTCTTCTCGGGCGGTGGAGGCGCCTTGCCTTCGCGCATCACCGCCTCGTACACCTTGGCCTTGGGCGTGCCGGCGGCGATGAGCCCCTTGGCCTTGGCGAGCTGCGCGTCGATGACCTCCTTGAACTTCTCGAAGGGCTGCGCGCCCTTGACGCGGTACCCGTTCACAAAGAAGTGCGGGGTGCCCTGCGCGCCGAAGTCCGCCGCGAGATCCATGCTCGCGCCGAAGAGCTTGTCGTACTTCCCGCTGTCGATGGCCGCCTTGGTGCGCGCCCAGTCGATGCCGAGCTTCTTGGCGATCCCTTCGAGATCCGCGTCCTCGAGCTTGGGCTGGCTCTCGAAGAGCGCCTCGTGGGCGTCCCAGAAGCCCTTGTCGCCCTTGGTGTCGTAGGCCATCCGCGCGAGCGCGGCGGCCGGCTTGGCGCGCGGGTGGAAGGGCAGCGTGTTGTCCTTCCAGACGATCCGCACGTCGTTGCCGTAGGTCTCACGGACCTTCTTCATCGTGTCTTCCACGCGCTTGCAGAAGGGGCACTGGAAATCCGAGAAGATGACGATCGTGACGGGGGCGTCCGCCGGCCCGAGCACGGGATCTTCCTTCAAGACCGGGACGGCCCAGATGGTGGTGTCGTCGGGCGGCGGCTTGGGGGCCTCCGCGGGCTTCTGCGGAGCGTCGTCCTGGCCGGCGGGCGCCGCCTTGGCGTTCTTGTTCGTCAGCGTGACGTACACCTCGGAGGGCTTGACCTTGAGCTTGGCGGCCTCGGCGAGCTGCTCGTCGATGACCTTCTTGAAGGCCTCGAAGGGCTGCGCGCCGCTGACCTCCACGCCGTTGATGCGGAAGTTCGGGGTGCCGTTGGCGCCGATCTTCCGGCCCGTGGCGAGATCCTCGTCGACCTTGGCGGCGCCCTTCTTCGCGGCCATGTCCGCCTTGAACTTGGCGCCGTCGACCCCCGAGGCGACCGCCCACTTCTCGAGGTTCTCAGCCGTGAGCTCCCGCTGGTTGGCGAAGGCGAGCTTGTGGAACTTCCAGAAGGCGTCGTTGCCGCCGAGCTGGTGGACGATGACGGCCGCCTCGTGCGCGGGGCGCGCCTTGGCGTGGAAGGGCAGCGGGTTGTTCTTCCATACGATGCGGACCTTGTCCGGGCCGTAGGTGGTCTTGATCTGCTCCATCGTGGGCTCCACGCGGCTGCAGAACGGACACTCGAAATCGCTGATCTCCACGATGGTGACGGGCGCGTTGGGGTTGCCCCAGAACGGGTCCTTCGCGGAGACGGGGACGGCCGCGGCGCTCTGATCCACGCCCTCTGCGACCAGGCCCGGCTCGGCCTTGAGGTCACCCGTCTTGTCACGATTGATGGTCCACATCAGCCCCATGCCGACCATGAACGACATGAAGAAGCCCACGAGGGCGGTACCTTTGTTCATTTGATGATTCTCCAAGCAGTGATGAGAGAGGGGCGCTCGAGAGCGCCGTAAAACAGCCACCGAGGTCCATGTGGGCCCAGGAGGTGCGAGGGCAGCCCAGCGCGGCGCCAGCGGCGCCCTTCGCAGGGGTTGATGGATGAAGGAGGCTCCGACCCGCCCAGGGTGGAGCGAGCGTAGGCGCTCTCTAGCCCAGCGGAGGGCGGAACGGGGGACGCAGGCAGGCCGCCCGCGCGCCGTCACGAGCGGGCGCTCGGATGGGGACGTGCTCCAGCCCTGGGATCTTCGGGAGAACGAATTGCACCGGCAGCGCTCGGAGGATGCCGGGCGCCGCCGCCAGGTGGTGATGCTGAGACTCCGGCGCGAGCGGGGCGATGCTCGCCTTCTCCCGCGCCGAGTCACAGCCCTTCCCCGGGCGAATGGCGCTGTCGTCAGCGAGCCTCAGCGGGACGGGCGCCTCGATGGACTGTGCGTCTTCATCGCACATGGGCGCCCACGCCAGCGCACGACCCGGCACGAGCAGCGCGCCCAGCGCGACCACCAGCGCGAGCAGCTGAGGGCCGCGCAGGAGCAGCCAAGCCGAGAGGGACGAGGAGGAGCGCATCGAGCGGAGGCCCGCAGCATAGCCGTCCACGAGCCGTTACGCACCTAACCCGCGAGCCCGCCCTCCATTCCCGAGAGCGAGCCCGGAGGCAGCGGCTCGCCACTTTCTTTGCCTACGTGAACCTACATGGGCAAGCTCGGCTCATGTCCTCCGCCGAAACAAGTGCCAAGAGCTCGAAACTAAAAGAGAATTCATCTTGTTTCGAGGCCGGTGAGGTGCTGCCTCGGCGCTTTGGCCGCCTGACCTTACTCCGCCAGATCGCGCGCGGTGGCATGGGGGAGGTCTACCTCGCCACGGCGGGTGGCATCGAGGGGGCCGAGCGAGCCTGCGTGGTGAAGCTCATCCGTAAAGAGCACCTGGAGGATCGATCATTTTTGGCGCGCTTCCTCGACGAGGCGCGGATCCAGTCCCAGCTCCACCACCCTGGGGTCGCTCAGATCCTCGAGGCCGCGACGGACCACGAGGACAAGCCCTACGTGGTGGTCGAGCACATCGAGGGGCGCAACCTGGGCGAGGTGCGGCAGCGGGCGTCTCAGCTCGGCCTGAAGATCGACTGGGCTGACGCCGTGGCGATGGGCGTGAGCCTGTGCGAGGCGCTCAGTCACGTCCACGAGCGGACCGACGCGACGGGGCGCCCGCTCGAGATCGTCCACCGTGATCTCTCGCCGCAGAACGTCATGGTGGGCTACAGCGGCGAGCTGAAGGTCATCGATTTTGGGACGGCCAAGGGGGAGAACAGGCGCTGCCACACCGTCGCCGGCATCGTCTACGCCAAGCCCGGCTACGTCGCCCCGGAGGTCGCCAACGAGACGCCGGGCGGCGTCCCCGCGGACCTCTACGCCGTGGGCATCATGCTGTGGGAGCTCTGCGCCGGGCGCCGCTTCCTGTCGGGGGAGGCCGCCGAGCACATGGCGGCGGTGGGCGCGGGGGAGCGCCACCCGGAGCCGCTCGCGTCGACGCTCGGCTGCTCGTGGTCGCTCGATGGCATCATCGGCAAGCTGACCGCGACGCGCGTGGAGGACCGCTACGCCTCGGCGCGCGCGGCGGCTCAGGACCTCATCGAGCTGCTCAAGACGGCGCCGAGCCTGGCGGATGGCGAGCGCGGGGTCCGCGCCCGGATCCAGCACCTGATGGGGCGCCTCTACCCCGCCGAGCCGGCGCGCTCGCGCGCGGAGTTCCAGCGCCTCATCGCCGCGGCGCGCAAGCTCACCCCGGCGCGCGTGGCGCCGACGACGCCGCCGCCGTCGCCGCCGCCCTTGGACGCGGAGCTGCCGGAGGCGCTCCTCGAAGGCACCCGCTACCGCTTGCTGCGCGAGCTGGGGCGCGGCGCGAGCGGCGTCGTCTACCTGGCCGAGCACGTCGACTTGAACCGTAAGCTCGCCGTGAAGCTGCTCTCGGCCGAGCACGTGGGGAGCCAGGCGCAGGTGGAGCGCTTCAAGCAGGAGGCGCGCGCCATCGCCGCCATCGAGCACGAGAACGTCGTCCGCGTGACGGATTTTGGGATCGCGGCGGACGGGCGCCCCTTCCTCGCGATGGAGCTGCTCGACGGCGAGACCATGGAGGTGCGCCTGGCCCGCGTGGGCAAGCTGGACTGGCGAGAGGCGGCGCGCCTGGGGGTGCAGGTGTGCGCGGCGCTCACGGCCGCGCACGGGGCCGGCGTGATCCACCGCGACATCAAGCCGGCGAACCTGATGCTGACGCGCAGCGGCTGCGTCAAGCTGCTCGACTTCGGCTTGTCCGGAGCTAGCGCCGCACCGCCCGCCGCCGATGAGGAGGCGCTGCAGCTCGTCGGGACGCCGGCCTACGCCGCGCCCGAGGCGACGCGCGGGGCGCCGCTCGATCCGCGCGCCGATGTCTACTCGCTCGGGGTCGTCCTCTACGAGGGCGTCACCGGGACCCTGCCCTTCGAGGAGTCGAGCATCGTCGCGCTGCTCGATGCGAAGAGCCACCGGGCTCCTCAGCCTGTCGCGCGACGTTCACCAGAGAGAGGTATCCCCACCATGTTCGACAAGATCGTTTCCCGCGCCCTCGAGCCCCAGCCCGAAGACCGTCAGCAGAGCGCCGAAGAGCTCGGCGCGGCGCTCACGTCGGCCCTCGAGGCGCCGAGGCCGCGTCACGCCCGCCGTCAGGCCTTCCTCTACGCCGGCGTCATCGTCACGCTCGGCCTCGCGGTCGGCGCGGTCGGCCTGGGGGTGAGCCGTCCGGCCCTGCGCGAGCGCGCCAGCGCGCTCGTCCAGCAGCTGCGCGGCGCGCCCCCCGCCGCCGCACCGGCAGAGGAGACGAGCGAGGCGCTGGCCGCCGTGGACGAAGGGACGACCGTCGTCGGCGACGAGGGAGAGGGCCCGACCGATCAGCAGCCGGGCGAGGGCGCGGGCGTCGCGCCCGAGGAGGGCGCCGCGCCCGCAGCGCCGGCCCTCGCCGTGGCCGCTCCTGCGGCGCCTGCGGCCGAGGACGGCGCGGACCTGGGCGATGACGAGGCGAGCGACGAGCTCGGGCCCCAAGGTCAGCTCGCCGAGGCCCCCGCGGCGGCTCCGGCTGCCCCCGCGCAGGAGCAGGCCGCGGCCGCGCCGACGAGCCCGCTGGAGGCGCAGCTCGCGGAGGCGCACGCGCTCATCGAGAAGGGACAGCGCATCAAGGGCTTCAACCAGATCCGCAAGCTCGGGCGCAATCACCGCAATGATCCCGTGGTGCTCAAGACCTGGAGCGAGACGGCGGCGCAGATGCGCGCCTGGGGTGAGGCGGCGCGAGTGGCGAGGCAGTGGGCGGCCATCGACAAGGGCGCCGAGGCGCAGCTCCACCTCGCGCGGATGCAGCGCGCGGTGGGCCAACCCAAGGAGGCCGTCGCGACCCTTCAGCGGCTGCTCACGACCGAGCCCAGCAACCAAGACGCGCGCAGCCTCATCCGTCTGTACGCGGGGCCGTCGCAGGTGGCGCGCCGCTGAGGCTCGCTCGCACGCGCGGCGGGGACGCCGCGCTCCCCGGTGGGAGCGCGGCGCGCCGTGCCGAGCGGAGTCGTCCGCCGGGGAGCAACACAGCGTTGCCGGCGCTGGCGGTGGTGGCGTCGCCGTGAGGTCTTAGGCTGCTGGGGCACCGAAGGAGCCCCCATGACCCAGCCCGACACCTCCCGTGAAGTCTCTCGCGTCGTGGACGCGCACACCCAGCGTGAAGGTGCTGGCTTCCTCGTTCGTCGGCCCGTCCCCACCGCGGGCCTGCGCTTGGTCGATCCCATCCTGCTCATCGATGAGATGGGGCCGGTAGAGTACGCGCCCGGAGAGGCGGTGGGCGCCCCCGATCACCCGCACCGAGGCTTCGAGACCGTGACGTACCTGCTCGAGGGTGAGTTCGAGCACGAGGACTCTGCGGGCCACCACGGCCTGCTCCGGCCCGGAGACGTGCAGTGGATGACGGCGGGGGGCGGCGTCGTCCACTCGGAGATGCCCTCACGCCGGATCCAGCGCGAGGGCGGCAAGGTGCACGGCTTCCAAATTTGGATCAACCTGCCCGCGCGGCTGAAGCTGACGCAGCCGCGCTACCAGGGCATCGAGGCCTCGCGGATCCCCAAGGCGACGTCCGCGGACGGGCTCGCGCGGGTGAGCGTCATCGCCGGAGAGGCGCTCGGCGCCAAGGCGGTGATCGACACCCATACGCCGGTCGTCTTCCAGGACTGGACCCTGGAGCCGGGCGCCGACCTGCGGCTGCCCGTGCCGCCCGGCCACCGCGCCGTCGTGTACGTCTTCCAGGGGGAGGCGCTGGTCGGCGAGCGCGGGCAGCGCGTCCGGGAGGGGCAGCTCGCGCTGCTCGGCGACGGCGCCACGCTGAGGCTCCGGGGGGGCTCCAGCACGGCCCGGCTGCTGCTCCTGGCCGGGGCTCCCATCGAGGAGCCAGTCGCCCACTACGGCCCCTTCGTGATGAACACCCGAGAAGAGCTGGAGCAAGCGGTGCTGGACTACCGCTCGGGCAAGATGGGTGAGATCACGCGCACCGCGCGCCTCCACTGAGCGCGTCGCGCGTGCTCTGGCCGTGGGGGACCGATCCGGCGCACGCTAGCTTAATTGGTCGGGCGGAGAACCTGAGCTAGACCGGGCGCCGCCCCATGGACGTAGCCCCCGCCACCAGCGCCAGCCCCGTCGTCACGCAAGGCAACCCCTACGCGGTGGTCTTGCGGCTGGCGCTCCCCACCGTCGCGGCGATGCTGAGCCAGAGCATCGTCAATGAGATCGACATCGTGTTTTTCTCCTGGCTGCCGCAGCCAGAGTCCAGCAACGCGCAGGCGGCGCTCTTCCCGTCGCTCATCTTGCTCTGGCTGTTCGGCGGCTCCCTGAGCGCCATCTCGGTGGGGACCCAGGCCATTGCCGCGCGGCGCTTCGCGGAGGGCAAGGAGCACGACGCGGGCGCCGTGCTGGTCAACTCCTGGGTCTTCGCCCTGGTCGCGGGCTGCTTGTTCACCCTGCTCGGCTACCTGAGCTTGCCGTTCCTGCTGGAGCACCTCATCAAGGTGCCAGCGGCGCGTGAGGCGGCGGAGGCCTACCTCCACTGGCGGCTGCTCGGCATCGCCTCCATGGTGATGACCTTCTCGTTCAAGAGCTTCTTCGACGGGATTGGCAAGACCTACGTGCACCTGGTCAGCGCCGTGGTGATGAACTCCTTCAACGTCTTGCTGTGCATGATGTTCATCTTCGGGCGCTGGGGGGCGCCGCGCATGGGCATCGCCGGGGCGGGGCTGGCGGGCTTCGTCTCCACCTGGATTGGGCTCGCCATCATGATCGGCTGGGCGCTGCGTCAGCCGTACCGAGCCCGCTTCCAGCCCTTCTCGCTGCGCAAGGTCGACGGCAAGCTGGTCCGGGACATCGTGGGGCTGAGCTGGCCCAGCGCCGTCGCCACCATCGCGGTGATGACGGGCTTCGCCCTCTTCAGCACCATCGTCAGCCGCTTGGACGCGCTGGAGCACTCGGCGCGCGGCCTGGGTGAGGGGGCGGAGGCCGTCAACAGCGCTGCCACCACGGTGATCGTCGGCGTGTTGAAGCTGACGTTCACGGCGTGCCTGGCCTTCGGGACCTCCGCCGCCACGCTCGTCAGCCAGTCCTTGGGCGCGGGAGACGGCGACAAGGCGGAGCGCTTCGGCTGGGTCAGCGTGCGCTTGGGGCTCGGGATCTTCGCCGTGGTGGGGCTGCTCGAGGGGCTCGTCTTCACGCGGCCCCTGCTGTCGCTCGTCACGAGCAGCCCCGCGGTGCTCGAGGCGGCGAGCCTCCCCATGCGGATGATGGGGCTGGCCACGCCGCTCATCGCGCTCGCGATGATCCTCACGCAGGCCCTGTTCGGGGCGGGCAACACGCGCTTCGTGATGCTCGCGGAGCTCTTTCTGCACTTTCTCTGCCTGGTGCCGCTCGCCTGGGTGCTGGGCATCACGACCGGCTTCGGTCTGGTGGGCATCTGGAGCGCGGCGCTCACCTACATTGTCGCCCTGGCCCTCGTGATGACGTGGAAGTTTCGGCGTGGTGACTGGAAGACCATTCGAATCTGAGGGCTCGCCTCGGTCCCCCGCGGAGCGCGCGGGTGAAGCGGTCACCGTGGGCCCTCGCACCATGAGGAGCAGGGCGCCGTCGCGCCCGTGAGGGGGGAGCGCGGGGGCGGAGGCGGGAGGGCGGACGCGCGGTGAGGCGTGGGGACGGGGGCTGGCGCGCGCGGCGTCACCAGGGCCTACGGGGCCACCCTCCACCGCTACCGCGGAGCCAAGGCCCGAGGGGGACCCAGCGTGCGCTCCCGAGAGCGCGGCGCGTGGCGTTCCTGGCTCGTGTCGATGGGCGCCCTCGGTGTACAACCGTGCCCGCGATGTCTGCCAAGCTCCACCGGTCCTTTCTCGCGCTCGTGGCGCTGTTGGGCGTCAGCGGCTGCATGTCCGAGCCCCCGGACGCGCTCGGGCCCACCCCTGCTGGGAAGGGCCCGAGCGTGCGCTTCGACGTCTTCCACCAGCCCTTCGCGGAGATCCCGCTCCCCAATGACTTCGCGACTCGGGAGGACGCGTCCTCGCCCACCGGGCGGCGCCTGAACGCCAGCGTCGCGGTCGGCACTACCCGCTGGGAGCGGGCCACGCGCCGTGAGCTCGACGCGCTCTCGGGCTGGGGCACGCTGGCGCCCATCAGCGTCAGCTTCGACGCGCCCATCGACGTGGAGCCCATCTACGCGCGGCATCGGCGTGACAACCTCGACTTCAGCGACGACGTCGTCTTGGTGCTCGACGTGACCGCGGGCTCCCCGGGGCGCTGCGAGGCCATCCCGCTGGATTTGGGCCAGGGCAACTGGCCCCAGGTCTTGGCGCAGACCAGCCTGTTCGAGGCCGACCCCCGAGACGGCTTGCAGACGCTCGTCTTCGAGGAGGTGGAGGAAGACCTCAACGCCAACGGCGTCCTCGATCCCGGCGAGGACACGGACATGGACGGCGTGCTCGATCACCCCAACACGCGCGATGGCCGGCCTGGCTCCGAGCTGATGGATTTCTACGAGCGAGAGAGCCGCTCGCTCATCCTCAAGCCCATCATGCCGATGCGGGAGGGGACGACCTACGCGGTCGTGCTCACCCGGCGCCTAGCGTCTCCTGACGGAGAGCCCGTGCGCTCCCCCTTCGACGGGATCAACCACGCCGGGCAGACCCAGGCGCTCCGAGAGCTGCCGAGCTGCCTCGGGCGCCATGGGCTCACCCTGGAGGACGTGGCCTTCACCTGGAGCTTCACCACCCAGAACCTCACGCAGGACTACCGCGACGTCCGCGATGGCCTCTACGAGCGAGGGCGCCTCTCCGCCCTCGGCAAGCAGTTCCCGGCGGAGCTGGCCACGCTGGCCGACGTCAGAGCGCCGACCCCCGGCGCGGCTGGGACGAAGCTGGTCAAGATGGACCAGTTCGTCCCGATGGCGCTCAAGCTGCTCTCGCTGACCGGCTCGTCCGACGAGGAGAAGAGCATCTTCCAGGCCACGATGCAGAACGTGGATTTTCTCGTCGCCGGCGCTATCCGGTCGCCACAGCTCTTCCCGCGCGAGGACGCCAGTGGCCACCGGCTGCCGCTCTATGAGCAGGTGTGGGATCTGGAGGCGCCGCCGCGTCCCGAGGACGTCCAGTTCTGGATGTTCGTCCCCAAGCAGCGTCGCGGACCGGCGCCGGTCGCGATGTTCATCCACGGGCACGGGGGCAGCATGTTCGAGGCGCTGCCCTTCGCGGGGCTCTTCGCCAGCTACGGGATCGCCACGCTCGGCATCAACGGGCCCAGCCACGGCGTTGGTCTGCCCGCGACGCAGATCGAGCTCGTGCGGGGCATGTTCAAGGACGCAGGGCTCGCGGGGCTCGGGAGCGCGCTCCTCGACGGTCGGGCGCTCGACTGGACGGCGGACGGCAACGTGGACTCCGGCGACGACTTCTGGAGCGCCTACGTCTTTCACACGCGGGACATGGTCCGGCAGACCATGGTGGACTCCATGCAGGTGCTGCGCACGCTGCGGTCCTTCGACGGCCAGCGGCGCTGGAGCTTCGATCCCGCGGGCGCGGGGAGCCCGGGCCTCGCCGGCGACTTCGATGGCGATGGTCAGGTCGACGTGGGCGGGAGCGCGCCGCTCAACGTGATCGGCGGCTCGCTCGGCGGGATCACCGGGGGTCTGCTCGCGGGGATAGAGCCGGCGCTGGAGGTCGGGGTCGTCATCGTCCCCGGGGGCAACCTGAGCGAGATCGGCACGCGCTCGACGCTCAGCGGCATCCGGGACGCGATGGTGCTGCGCACCCTCGGCCCGCTCTTCTTCGCAGAGGGCGGCGCGCTGAAGGTGCGGGTCAACAGCGGCCAGACCAGCGACGTCGCGCTGCGCGTGCATGAGCTGCCGACGCTAGCGTCCGGTGACACCGTCGTCCTGACGAACGCGATGACGGGAGAGTGGCGCTGCGCCGTGGTGCAGCCCTCCGGCAGCTTCCGGGTCACCGTCCCGTCCGACGAGGGGGACAAGCTCGCGCTGCGCGTCTACCCTGGCGGCGCGCTGCCCCGCGAGCGCGAGGGCTGTGAGGTGCCCAAGGCGCCGCCCTACGTGGAGATCTCCAGCTTCGGTGAGGAGGTGACGCTCGACGGGCGCCTCTATGAGGCGGGGACGCCGCTCGTGGCGGTGACGGATGGCTTTGGGCAGCGGCGCGCCACCCCGGATCTCCGGCGCTTCCTCGGGCTCTCACAGATCGCCCTCGACGCGGCTGATCCTGCGAATTTCGCCCCGTACTGGGACGGCACGCGCTCCTTCACCTACGCCACCGGCGAGACGCCGCGCACCAGCGTGCTGGTGATGCCGTCCAACGGCGACCCGGGGGTGGCCGTCGCTGCGGGGATCGGGCTCGCGCGCGCCGCGGGCTTCGTGGGCTGGAGCCGGGACGACCCGCGCTACGGCAAGTCCCAGAACCAAGTGCTGCTCGACACCCACACCATCGAGGGCACCTCGCGGCTCGGCCACTACCACAACGGCCAGGGTGAGCCCGTCCTCATGGACGTGGAGGACTTTGCCTCGGTCGTCGGCGCGGACGACGGCTTCGACGTCCCCCACCTGAACCCGCCCCTGCGGCTCGTGCAGCGGCGAGCCGACGGGACGCACGCCGGGCTGCTCATCCCGATGATCTCCGCGAAGGGTAAGCACGGCTTCGTGTCTCCGGAGCCTTCGCGCCCCTTCGATCAAGGGACGTACCTCTTGAACATCCTGGGCCGCTACGTCGCGAGCGGGGCGCGAGAGCTCTCGTTCGATGGGTGCCAGGTCACCTCGAGCTGCCCCTGGCCCACGTTCCCGCTGCAGTGAGGAAGATCCCGATGAAAGTCGTCCCGATGACCGCGCTCACCGCGCTGACGCTCCTCGCCGTCACCACCGCGGCGCGCGCCGCGTCCCCCGAGGCGTGCGCAGACCAGGTCCTCCCGCCGGCGCGGGGGCCCGCCCCTGGCGCGCTGCTCACGGGGGAGGTGGCGAGCTATCGACCCTGGCTGCGGCTCGCGGGCGAGCAGTGCCTGCTCCTCGAGCTGCCGCTGTCGCTCGCCGCGCGAGGCGAGGGCGTGTCGCGGTTTCCCATCGATCGCTACGGCTCGCGCTTCGGCGGTGCCAGCATGAGCCCCGAGCTGCGCGTCGGCGCTCGCTTGTTCACGGGGACCTCGCTCGCGCCGAGCGCCCTCTTGGCCGAGGTGGAGGCCGACCTCCCGACGGGGACCGTCGCCCCGGCGCCGGGTGAGCCCGGGGAGGGCTACCCGGGTGAGGAGGGGCTGAGCGCAGGGCTGAGGAAGTTCCACGCGCGCATCTCCCTGGGGCCGGTGCTGCACGTGGACCTCGGGCTCAACACGAGCCACTTCGGGCTGGGCTTGGTGTCGAACGATGGAGCGCATGGCTGGGAGCCGGGTAGCGCCGCCTTCGTCGACCCTCGGGGCGGGGACCGCGTGCTGCGCGCGCAGCTGCTGACGGGCCCGGAGCCGACGCTGGGCCTCGCGGCGAGCTTCGGGGTCGACAGCGTCTACCAGGACGATCGCCTGCTCGCGGGGGATCGCGCGTGGCAATTCTTCAGCGCGGGCTTCTTGGGCATGGGCAAGCCGCACTCCATGGGGCTGATGTTCGTGCGGCGCGAGCAGGAGAGCGCCGGAGGGCGCCGGACCCGCGTGACCATGCTCGACGTCACCGCCAAGAGCGAGGTGGCGCTCGGGGCCGTGGGGCTGACGCTGGAGACGGAGTGGGCCTACCTGCAAGGGAACACCGAGCTCGGCGCGACGGTCGAGCATCCGCGCCATCGCGTCCGCCAGCTCGGCGGCGCCGCCCGCGGCTCGGTGGACGCGGGGATGCTCGGCGGCGTGGTGGATTTCTTGTTCGCCTCGGGCGATCAGAACCCCTACGACGCCGAAGAGAACGGCTTCCGCGTGGACCCGAACTACGGCGCTGGGCTGCTGCTGTTCCGGCAGGTGATGAGCGCACAGACGGCGCGCACCGTCGGGACCGCGGGCGACCCGCTGCTCACTGGGAGGCCCGCCGAAGACCTCGAGCGAGTGCCGACGCGCGGGAGCGCCACCAACACCATCGCCGTGGGTCCCAAGCTGAGGGTTCGCCCCGTGGCGGGCTTGGAGGCCTACGGCGGACCGCTGTTCGCCTTCGCCAGCGTCCCGATGCTCGATCCATTTTCTACGGGGCTCGCCGGGGGCAGCCCGCGCTCGGCGCTCGGGGGGGAGGCGGGGCGCACCTTGGGCACGGAGCTGGATCTGGGCGTGCGCTACCGCGCCTACGTCCAGCGCGCGGAGCTGACGGTCGGGGTGGAGGGTGGCGCGCTCGCGCCCGGTTCGGCCTTCCGAACGCTGGAGGGGAGCACGATGGACTGGGTCTACGGCGGCCGGGCCATGGCCCGATGGCGCTTCTGAGGACGGCATGCAGCACGAGTTTTGGCTCACGCGTTGGCGCGAAGGGCGCATCGGCTTTCACCAGTCGCAGGTCACGCCGCTGCTCGAGCGGCACTGGGAGCGGGTGGGGCTGCCGCGCGGCAGCCGCGTGCTCGTCCCGCTCTGCGGGAAATCCCTCGATCTTTTCTGGTTGTTGGCGCAGGGGCACGCGGTGCTCGGGGTGGAGCTGGCGTCCCAGGCCGTGGAGCAGCTCGTCGCCGAGCACGCGCTCCAGCCCGAGGTGACCCCGCTGCCGAGCGGGGAGCGCTACCGGATGGGGCAGCTCGAGATCGTTCGCGGGGACGTGCTGGAGCTCGCGCCCTCCGTCATCGCCGAGTGTCAGGGGGTGTACGACCGAGCCGCGCTCATCGCGCTGCCGCCGGAGCTGCGGGCGCGCTACGTGGAGCACGTCTACGGCGGCCTCCCCCCGGGCTGCCGCGGGCTGCTCATCACGCTGGAGTACCCGCAAGCGCAGCTCCAGGGCCCGCCCTTCAGCGTGGAGCGGGAGGAGCTCGCGCGGCGCTTCGAGCCGCGCTGGGCGGTGGAGCGGCTCGCCGTGGAGGACATCTTGGCAGAGCAGCCCAGCTTTCGAGCGGATGGCGTCAGCGCGCTGAGCACCGCTGCCTACCGCTTGGAGCGGCGCTAGCGGCGCGCCGTGCCGGCGGCGCCGCTCAGCGCCAGAAGGCCTGCGCCTGCGCGTCGACGTCCCCGTCGCGTCCGCCCTCCACGTAGCGGATACGCAGATCTTTGGCGCCGCACAGCTCGAGCGAGGCCTCACAGCTCCCGAGCAAGTCCTGCCAGATGTTCTGATCGAAGCCGTGGCAGCCCTCCCACTTGACGTGGGTCATCCCGGAGCGCGCCTCCACCACGGACATGCTCCCGTGAGAGTAGAAGGAGCTGAAGAGCCGCGCGGATTTGCCGATGATGGCCTGTGGCGACACCACGATGAGAAACACGCGGTAGATGCCCGAGAGATCCAGCCGCATGGCCTCCTTGCCGATCGCCCGGGCGAGCGCCGGCCCTTTGCCCGTGGCGCGCTGAGCAGCGGCGTGCAGTGCGCGCGACCAGCCGAGGGGGTACCAACCGCTCGCGGTGATGCGCTGAAACACGAAGGCCTCGCGGAGCTCCGGCTCGACGAGGGCGAGGGTGGTGCGCACCGCCTCCTGCCCATGAAGCTGCGTGAAGGCGGCGAGCCAGGATCGCAGCCCCGCGCCCTTGTAGGTGGGACCACCCCCGACGCTTGCCCCTTCAGCCATGACAAGCGCCATTCTACCACGGAACGGCGCGCGTCGTCGGGGCATGCAGGGGCGCCTTCACGGGGGGCTCCCGCCCGCAGCGGCGTGGCGCCGCCGCGGGGGTTCGACCGAGCCCCCTCAGGGGCGGCGGGCGCGCTCAGTCGAAGATCTTGTCCAGCTCTTCTTCCTCGTCCTTCTTCTCGCCGTCCTTCTTCTCGTCATCCTTCTTCTCGCCATCGCCGGGGGCTCCGGCCGCGCCGTCGGGCTTCTTGGGGCCATCGCCGAAGATGTCCTCGACCGCCTGATCTTCGGAGGGCTGGTCTCCGGTGGGTTTGTCCCCGGCGGGGTCATCGCCAAAAATGGCGTCGCTGTCGTCTCCAGGCTCGTCGCCCTTGGGCTCGTCGCCCTTGGAGTCGTCGTGCTGCGGCTCCTCCTTGGGCTCGGTGATGGGCACGCCGTTCGCGTCGCAGCCGAGCCCGTCGCCCTTCTCGCCCCAGCACTTACGGTCGGCGTCGGAGCACGGCAGCGGGTTGTTCCGGTCTTGCTGCGCGCACTCCATCATCCAAGCGTCACGCGGTGGCTCGTGGTTCTCCGCCGCCTTGGCGCGCGCGGCGTCGATGTCCCCCTGGACCAGCACCGTGGAGAGCTTGGGGACGTACATGATGATGAACAGCGCCAGGAACAGGATGCCGATGAACGGCAGGCTGAGCCGATAGAGCGACACCATGGGGCGGTTGAACCGGAAGCTCGCGACGAACAAGTTCTGCCCGAACGGCGGGCTCATGAAGGCGATCTCCAGGTTGAGGAGGAACATCATGGCCAGGTGGAAGGGCGAGATGTGGAATTCGGACGCGAAGGGGATGAGCAGCGGCACCGCGACCAAGATGCTGCTGATGCCTTCCATCAACATGCCTTGGACGTACATGAAGACGTTGAGCGCGATGAGGAAGCGCCACTTCTCCGTGATGCCCAGCTCCTCCGTCACGTAGCGGAACACCTTGCCCGGGATGTCCTCCAGGATCATGAAGTTGGCGAGGGAGTTGGCCATCGCCATGATGAGCACCAGCGCCCCGGCCAAGGCCATGGAGTTCTTGGTGATCCGGGGGAGATCCTTCTTCGTGATGTCTTTGTGGACGAACAGCTCCACGCACAGCACGTAGCAGGCGGCGAGCGCCGCGGCCTCGTCCACCTCGGCGAGCCCGATGCCGAGCGAGCCGAGGATGAGCACGGGCAGGCCGAATTCCCACTTGATGATCCAGAGCGCCCGCGCCATCTCCTTCAGGCTGGGCTTGGTCCGCGGGATCTTGCGTGTTACCCCGATGTACATGGCTTGGATGCTGAGCATCACCATGATGAGGAGCCCTGGGATGAGCCCGGCCTTGAAGGCCTTGGTGAAGTCGATGCCCGCCACCATCGAGTAGATGAGGATGGGGAGGCTGGGCGGGAGCAACAGGCCCAGGCTGCCGCCGGTCATCACCAGACCCAGGGAGTAGTCCTTGGGGTAGCCGTACTTGACCAGCGCGGGGTAGAGCAGCGCGCCGACCGCCACGATCGTGACGGCGCTGCCGCCCGTGAGCGTGGTGAAGAAGGCGCTCGCGAAGATGCACACGATGGCGAGGCCGCCGGGGAGCCACCCGAGGAAGGCGTCCGACGCACGTACGATCCGCTCGGGCGCCTTGGACTCCGCCATCAGATAGCCGATGAAGGTGAAGAGCGGCACCGTGACGAGGATGGGGGAGCCCGCGAAGCGCTCGTCCAGCACGTCTGGCGCGAGGTTGCGGACGAAGCGTAGGCCCTCGGTCTCGTTGGTGAGCCAGGCGAGCTGCGCGGTGCCCGCCATCACGGCGAAGATGGGCGCGCCGATGAGGGCGAAGACCAGGACGAAGAGTACGACGATCATGCGGCCTCCAGCGGGTTGCCGTCGGCGTCCACGCGCTTCTTGATGCCCAGCTCCATATGACCTTCGGGGTCCACGCTGCGGTGCCCGCTCAGCGTGAGCAGCGCGAGCAGCAAGAACCGGATGGCGATGATGAACAGCCCAATCGGGAAGATCAGGTTGGCCGCGTGGATGAGCTCACCCCGCGGCTCGCCCTTGCCGGGCACCACGACGATGGGCGCGCGCTTCTGCCCCGCCGGCATCTTCAGCTCTTCCACCTTGTCTGCGCCGTAGCGCTCGGCCATGCCAGAGCCGTCCAGCCAGGCGTTCCACTCGGACGCCTCGAGCCAGTCCGAGTAGGGCTCCCCTTGGAGGACGTGCGGGAGGGTCTTGAAGTCGAGGCCGAGCTGCTTGCGAGCGATGAAGAGATCCTGCCCGAGATCTTCTGTGATCTTGCTCATCTTCGTCGCGGCCGCCGCGTCCTTGGTGGCGCCGAAGTCCTCGATGGCGATGTGATCGAGGAAGCCCCAGCTCGCCGAGAAGCAGATGATGCTGGTGGCGAGCCAGCCGAAGACCACGACCCCGACGCGCGCCTTCGGCTTCAGGAAGCGCGTCACGAGATCGATGGTGATGTGCTTGCCGGCCGCGGTGGCGAGCGAGCCGCCGAGCAGGGTGAGCAGCATGGTGAGCCGCGTGCCGACGCCGCGCAGCCCTCCAAAGAGCGTGAGTGAGGAGCCCTGCTGGTACCAGTTGAGCAAGTTGGAGGACCAGGTCGCGCCGGTGTTGGCCCAGAGGCGCGCGCCGAGGAAGCCCAGGAGCACGGCGACGGCGGTGACGCCGCTGCGGGTGCGCTCCGGCTGCTTGCGCAGCGCGGCCCAGGCGATGGAGCCGAGGACCGTGGCGCCCAGGATCGCCCGGAACGCCAGGCCGGCGCGGTTGGTCCCGTCCCAGCCGGTAGAGAGGCCCTTGAGGGCCACCCAGACGCTGAGCGCCGCGATCTCGAGCAGCAAGACCAGCGTGGCGAGCCCCATCTCGAAGCGAGTCCACAGCGCGTCGATGCGCACCAGCGGCGCGCCCCAGGCTTGCTTGGGCAGGAGCGGTGGCGGCTCCGGCGCGGCGGCGCTGACCGGAGCCGCCGAGGAGGCCGCGACGTCCTCATCCGCCGGGATGGCCTGAGCGGCAGCGCTAGGCTCCAGCTCGTCCTCTGGTGCTGCTCCGCCCTCACCACGGGTCACGGCGCTGGCTGACGCGGAGCGCGGCGCCTCCACTTCCGGGGCGGCCGCGGCTGGCAGCTCGGGTGCGGCGGCTTGGGGTGAGGGGGGAACTGCGACGGAGTCTCCTTCCGTGGTGGGAGAGTCGGCGCTGGCGGGCGGCTGGGAGGGGCGCTCAGGCTCGTCAGACATGGCGGCGCAGGTTACCAACCTACGGCAGCGGACGTCACCCCTTCTGAGGCGTTCTTGGTGCGGGCTCGACGGGAGCGCTCCGCCCGGCTCACGCTAGGGCACAAAACGCGACGAGCCAGCCCAGGAGAGCTGGCTCGTCGCGGTGATGGGCCCTGGGTCTCAGCAGGCGCCGATCTTCGCCAGGACGTCCGCGGGCAGCGCGCCCTTCAGTCGCTCACAGGCCTGGCGGAACACGCCCTTCCACTCGGCCTTCTCTGCGTCCGTGGGGTCGTGCGCGGTCATCTTCTTCTTGAGGCGGCCAAAGGCGGCGCTGTCCTCGGCGCGGATGCTCTTGGTGAGCGCCGCGGCGGCCTTGCGCCCCGACTCCACCATCAGCTCACGCTGATCCGCGGGGAGGCCATCCATCACGCTCTTGCTCAGCACGACCGCGCCGATCCCGAAGCCGGTGGTCGCCGTGTTGATGTGATCCAAGCGCGAGGCCCACTGGAGCTGCTCGGCCGCGAGTGAGGGCGTGGTGAGCGCGTCCACCGCGCCGCTGTTCAGCTTCGGGAGGAAGGTGGTGACCGCCGAGGGGACCGGCGTGACCCCGCCGATGACCTCGTAGACCTTCGGCCCGATGATGTCCTCCTGGATGACGCCCGGGTGACGTCCCCTGAAATCCGCGGGGACCCTGACCGCGTAGCCCTTGGACATGAGCCGCGCTTGACCCACGTCACCGAAGCCACCGAGGTGGAAGCCGGCCGCGTTGATGGCCGCCTCGAACTCCGGCCGGAGCTTCTCACGGGCCGCGTCGAGGTCCGCCCAGGTGCTGAAGACGCCGGGGATCTGCAAGGAGATGATCGGCTTGTGGATCTCCGCGAGGCCCACGGCGGTGATGGCGGCGCCGGTGAGCTGTCCCGACTTGATCTTACCGACCACGGCCTTCTCGGGACCGGCGGTGCCGTTCCACAGCCACTCGATCTCGAGCTCCCCGTTGGTCTTCTGTGAGACGTGCTTGGACCAGGCCGTGAAGACCTTGCCCCAGGGGCTGCGCTTCGGCGCGAGCGTCCCCATCTTGAGGGTGGTCTTGGCGTGGGCCACCTCTGGCGCTCCCACGAGGAAGAAAGCGCCGGCGAGCAGCGGGACGATCAGCTTACGGACCATGACGGGGAACCTCCTAGAAGACGAAACGGGTGGGCTCTCGATGAGAGACGAGTCAGGCGTGAGACGGAGCGAGCGAGGATTTCATCCAAAGCTTGCTCACGCAGGGCGAAGAATACCCTCGGGGGCGAGTCAGAGCCACGGCCCGTGATGCTGCAATGCGCCACGATGGCGCTTTGCGTCATCCGCTGAAACCGCAATCTTCCTGCCAGATCTTGTTGCCGAGGTAGCGCTGGGCTCGACGCATCGCGATGACGTTCTGGAGCCGCGCCTGCGGGAGGGGGTCTCCCGCGGCGAGGACCTCGCGGAGGGTCTTCTCCCAGTTGGCCTTGTCGCTCTTGACGCAGTAGAGGCGCGCCAGGTTGAGCCGCGTGGAGAGGTAGCCCCCCCCGTTGATGGCGAGCGCCTTGTCGAAGTGCTGCTTGGACTCCTCCAGCTCGGCGCCAGCGGTGCGGGCGTGGTAGGCGCCAAGGATGGTGTGCCCCGTGGCGTAGACGGCGGTCTCGTCCAGCTCTACCGAGCGCTCCACCAGCGCGACCCCGATGTAGAGCTGCGCGACGGCCGCGGGATCCTCTTTGGAGGAGTTGACGAAGCCGACCCAGGCGAACCCGGCCCACAGCAGGTCTTCCGCTTGCTCGGGCTCCGTGAAGTTCTCCTTGAGCCAGGCCTTCAGCGTCTCGGTGTTCTTGGTGGCTTCCTTGAAGCCCTCCGCCGTGTGCCCGAGCAGCTCATTGCCATAGAACTTGGCGCGTTCGAAGGCGGAGCGGAGGCGCTGCTGGTGGTAGGCGATCATGACCTCGTCCCCGGCCTCCACCGCGCGCTCGTAGTCGTCCTCGATGAAGCCGAAGGCGATGCCACCCCAGCTCCGGGTCAGCATGAACAGCGCGTCCGTGTTGTTCGGCCCGAGCTGGTGCATCCCCTCGATCTGGGCGATGCCAGCGAAGGCGACCGAGCGCGCGATCTCGTAGTCGTGGAGGGTGTTGACGGCGCTCGAGCCCTCGCGGGTGCTCTTGATTTGGCCGTTGAGCAAGACCGTCTTCAGACACCCGGACAGGCTCAAGCTCGCCACGCCCATCAGCAACACCGAACCCAGGCTGCGCATCCACTTCATGACCGGTCGGTTTATCAGCTTCGAGGCGCGGACGGGAGCCCCGGCGCGGCTGGCGCGGCGGATTAGCGCGTCAGGAGCACGGCGCAGGCGACGTCCGTCCTGACGCCGGGATCGCGGTCGGCCAGGGCGGGCGCGGTCTGCGCCACGAGCCCCAGCGCCAGCAGTCCTCGTGCCGCGTCGCGTCGAAGCGCCGCGCTGGGGTCCGAGAGCTGGCGCGTGAGCTGGGCGGTGACGCTGCGTACTCCGAGCCGCGCGAGCGCGAGGCGCGCGGCGCTCGGGGCCTCACGGCCCGCGGCGCGCTGCTCGAGGCCGCGGAGCGCGCCGGCGCGCTTGGCGGGCACGGCCGCCAGGCGCTCCAGCGCGAGGATGGCGAGCGAGGGCTCCGCGTCACGGCTGGCGAGCTCCAGGGCCTCGACGGCGGGGGCGGTGAGGGGGAGCGCCGCGAGCGCCAGGCCGCGCTCTTCCCGGCTGCCGCTGCGCGCCGCGCCGAGCAAGAGCCCCTGGATGCTCGCCTCACCGTGGCGCTGAAGCGCGACCAGGGCGGCGACCTGCGGGAGCCCCGTCGTAGCCTCCGCGACGTTGAAGAGCTGCTGCTTGCCGCCCGTCTCGAAGGCGCTGGGGAGGGCCCAGGCGTCCACGATGGCGAGCCTCACCTCGGGGGAGGCCGACGGCCAGTAGTCCTTGAAGGCGAGGACGGGACGCTCGCCCCCGATGGCGGCGGCGGCGCGGAGCGCGGCCGTGCGCGTGAGCGCGTCCGGCTCTAGCCGCGCGGCCTCGAGCACGTCGTCGAGGTCCGCGCTCTGTCGCGCCTCGAAGGCCGCGCGCAGCGCGTTGAGGCGGACTCGACCGTCCGGGTCCGTGAAGTACTCGCGCCGGAGCGCGTCCTCTTCGCGCGCCACGGCGGCGCGGGCGGCGACCGCCCGGAACCCGCCATGAGCCGCCTGCTCCCAGTCGTCGAGCGCGCGCGCGTGGGAGAGGTCACCGAGCTCGAGCCGGATGAGCGCGGCCTCCGCGGCGGCGTCATCCGTGCCCCGCGAGAGCTCTCGCAGGACGGGCATCAGCGGCTTGGCGCAGGCGCGTGTGGCCTTCAGGCGCCGCAGCGCAGCCTCACCCTGCGCGGACAGCAGCTCGCGCCCGGCGACGGCCTCCGCGACGTCCTGGGTGAGGCTGGCGTCGAGCGTCCCTCGTCGAGCCTCCTCCGCGAGCCCGCGCTCGAGCGCGGGAAGATCTCCGAAGCGAGCGGTGTCGACGAGCGGCGCCGTGCCGCACCCCACCAAGATCACGGCCGCCGACACGGTGCTGAGCCAAGCTCTCATCGAGCCGAGGCTAGCACAGCGACGGCGGCCCCTGGAGGCCTCGCGGGCGACGCCGGGCGGGGACGACCCCACCCGGCTGGGCGCGCCGGCGACGGCGCCTAGACCGGCCAAGCCTGGCTCGTCCAGGCTTGATCCCAGAACATCCACTCGTAGCGTGCGCTGGTGACGAAGGCCACCGTGGCGCGCTCGCGAGCGGCTGCGTCGGCGCCGTCCGCGAAGCGCTGCAGGCGCTCGAGCAGCTGCTCCATGAAGGAGTTGAACTGTGGGTCGCTGTACATCCGGAGCCAGGCCGCGTACGGGTGGCCGTCGGGGATGGTCCGGAGCGTCTCCAGCAGGTGCTGCCCGAGGTCGATGTAGAGCCAGGGGCAAGGGGTCAAGGCCGCGACGGCCTCCACCAAGCTGCCGCGCAGCGCCGTGGAGATCATGTGATCTTGGTAGGCGCGGTTGGTGGGCGTCAGCTCCAGCGTGGCGATGTCGGTCGGCCCATAGCCGAGCGTCTTGCCGTAGCCCGCGTGCAGCTCCCCCTCCGTGACCAGCGCGATGCGCGCGGCGTCGATGAACCAGAGCTTGTCCGCCGGGCTGGTACAGCGCGTGGAGATGAGGACGCTGGCGTCGGAGAAGGCCTCCAGGTAGCGGGCGTCTTGCATCTGGTAGAAGCGGAACCGCTCAGGGGCGAGGCTGCCCTCTCGGAGGGCCACGATGAAGGGGTGACCGAAGGAGGCACCCCATGCCCCCGCGGCGGCGTCGATGCACGCGCGCGCGAACGGGGGGACGGGGAAGGGCGCTGACTTGGACGAGGTGGACATGCTGCGGACTCCTGGGCTCGAAGGGTGCGAAGCCGGAGGGATCCTGCGCGCAGCGCGCCGATGTCCAAGAAGCTTCCCTACGCCGGTACGAACCGGATCAGGTTCCAAGGGTCTGTCTCAGCCCGCCGTCCGAAGGCGCCGGGCACCCCTAGCTTCGCGAGGCTGGACGCTACGGGAGGGACCGCGCGCCCGTCAACCCCATGCGACGGAGGCCGCCTCAGTTCACGCGCGGCTGGGTCCCCGTGGTGGGCTCCTCGGTCGCGCGCGCGGCCAGCGTCCGCCGCCGCTCGAGCGCGGCGCCCACGAAGCTGGAGAACAGCGGGTGGGGGTTCATGGGGCGGCTCTTGAACTCCGGGTGAAACTGGCAGGCGATGAAGAAGGGGTGCTGCGGGAGCTCCACGACCTCCACCAGCCGCTCGTCCGGGCTCAGGCCGGAGAGCACCAGCCCTGCGCGCGAGAGCACGTCGCGGTAGTCGTTGTTGAACTCATAGCGGTGCCGGTGGCGCTCGCTGATGTCCGTCGTCCCGTAGATCCGCGCGGCGAGGCTCCCGGGGCTCAGCTTGCAGGGGTAGGCGCCGAGGCGCATCGTCCCGCCCTTGTCGACCACGCCGTGCTGATCCGGCATCAGGTGGATGACGGGGTGGCTCGAGCCCTTGCCGAATTCGAGCGAGCTGGCGTCTGCCAGGCGCGCCACGTCCCGGGCGTACTCGATGACGGCCAGCTGCATCCCGAGGCAGATGCCGAAGAACGGCACGCCGTTCTCCCGCGCCCAGCGGATCGCGGCGATCTTGCCCTCGACCCCGCGGTCCCCGAAGCCACCCGGGACCAGCACGCCGTCGAGGCCGCTGAGCTGCGCCGCGGGGCTGCCCTGCTCGAGCTCGACGGAGTCGATGTACTCGAGATCCACCCCGACGTCCTGCGCGATGCCGCCGTGCACCAGCGCCTCGTGCAGCGACTTGTAGCTGTCCTTGCTGGCGACGTACTTGCCCACGATGCCGATCTTCAAGCGCCCATGGGCGGGCCGCTTGAACTTGTCCACGAGGCGCTTCCACGCCGACAGATCCGGCTGGCGTGACCAGATGTTGAGGCGCTCGGTGATCACGGCGTCCAGCCCCTCCGCGTGGAGGACGAGCGGCAGCTCGTAGATGCACGCCACGTCGGTGTTGTTCATCACGCTCTCGACCGGCACGTTGGAAAACAGCGCTATTTTCTCCTTGAGGCCGCGCGCGATGGGCATGGCGCAGCGACACACCAGCACGTCCGGCTGGATGCCGATCTCACGCATGGCGCGCACCGAGTGCTGCGTGGGCTTGGTCTTGTACTCTTCACTGCCGGAGATGTACGGCACGAGCGTGACGTGGACGCTGATGGTGTTGTCGAAGCCGGCCTCGAGCTTGAGCTGCCGGATGGCCTCCAAGAAGGGGAGGGACTCGATGTCGCCCACGGTGCCGCCGATCTCGATGATGGCGAGATCCACCCCCGCGGTGGCCTCTCGGATGCGCGCCTTGATCTCGTCGGTGATGTGCGGAATGACCTGCACCGTGGCGCCCAGGTACTTGCCTTGGCGCTCCTTGGTGATGACGGCCTCGTAGATGCGCCCGGTGGTGACGTTGGCAGCGCGGCTGAGGTTGCGTGAGACGAAGCGCTCGTAGTGACCGAGGTCCAGGTCCGTCTCGGCGCCGTCCTCGGTGACGAAGACCTCGCCGTGCTGGCTGGGTGCCATGGTGCCGGGGTCCACGTTGATGTACGGGTCGAGCTTCATGTGCGTGACGCTGAGCCCGCGCGCCTCCATGAGCGCGCCGATGGACGCGGACGTGAGCCCCTTGCCGATGCCGGAGACGACGCCGCCGGTGATGAGGACGTATTTCGTGCGGCGGCTCATCGCGCGGGCTCCATCACGGAGCGGCTACCACGGGCGGGGAGGGGGTGCATCGGCATCATGTGAAAGGGGTCTCCGTACGGTCCAACAAGCCAAGCGCTGCCGTCCCTCGTCAGGGAACCTCTGCCGCTCGCGCGGCCAAGCTTCAGAAGACGCCGATGAGCCCGAGCCCGACGCCGTCGCGTCCGGCGACGTAGGGGACGGGGGTGACGCGCGCCGCGCCGCGGGCCGCGGGGCGGGGCGTCGAGGTGGCTGAGTCCGCGGTCGGCAGCAAGAGGCCCTCGGCGATGACGGCGAGGCCACCGACCTGTCCGACTCCGTCGATGGTGGTGAGGATGGCGCGCAGCACGACGAAGAAGGTGCTGCAATTCGGCTCGCGCGCGGGGCAGCCCGTGTCTGCCAGCGCCATCCACGGGCCAGCGACGGGGATGCGGAGCTCGGAGGCGCCGGGGGCATCGGGCCAGAGGTAGGAGGCTCCGAGGGCGCCGCCGTACCAGACCCCAGCGACGAGGGCGCCGGTGGCGATGGTCTGAGCGCGCGCCGACGCTGGTGGATAGGCTCCCGGATCCGTCTCGTCAGGCGCGACCGGCTCGTCGGCGGCGGCGGCTGCGGAGAGGAGCAGCGCCGCGCTACCAACGCCGACGGCGAGCGTCCGACGACACCATGCGGAGAGCATGGAGCCGCGTTCTTGCGCCGATCGGGGCTCGATGCAAGCGCGGCGTCATTTCCGCTACGGGAGCGCCGCGAGCGCGAGCCAGCGCCCCTCGGCGCTGGGCGAGAAGCCGCGCGCCCGCGCGGAGACCAGCGCGAGCTGGTCCTCGTGCCAGAGCGGCACCACGGGCATCCAGGCGTCGAGCTGGAGCAAGGCGCGCTCATAGAGGCGGCGTCGCGCCTCACGGTCCATGGTGCGCCCGGCGAGCTCCAGGAGCTGGCTGGTGGCGGCGTCGCGGAAGCGCGCGCGGTTTCTCCCCTCGCCGCCCTCGCCGGGGACGCCCTGCGCGTGGAAAAACCAGGACAACAAATGCGGCTCGGTCAGCTCCGGGAACTGGAGCAGCGCCAGATCGAAGTCGCCCCGGTCGAGTCGCGCGAGCAGCGCGCCGAGATCGAGCGGGACGACCTCGACGGGCAGGCCGGCGTCCCCGAGCATCTGCGCGATCACCCGCGCGGTCACCAAGCGCAGCCGGTCGGTGGACACGAGCAGGGTGACGCCACGCGCATCGGCGAGCACCTCGCGCGCTCGAGCGGGGTCGAAGGGGAGCTTTGGCGGGTGGCGTAGGGCGGCCCAGTGCTGGGGAGGGAGCAGAGAGTCGGCGACCTGCGCGTAGCCGCCATAGAGCCGAGCGACGATGGCGGAGCGGTCGATGGCTTGGACGACGGCGCGCCGAGCGCGTGGCGTCTCGAACGGGGGTCGCTCGTCGTGCAGCAGGAGGTAGGTGAGGTTGGCCCCGGGGCGGGTGACGAGCGAGAGCTCTCCGCGCTCCGTCAGCGGCGGGATCAGCGCCGGCGTCAAGGCGTTCGGGAGCACGTCCGCGCGGCCCGAGAGGGCGAGCAGGGCACGCGCGTTCTCGTCACGGACGCTGCGTAGGCGCAGGCCTCGGCGCGGCCGTGGATCGAGGCCGGTCTCGGCGGGGTCGAGCCAGAGGGTCCCGCCCTGGCGCCGCGTCACGACGTAGGGCCCCAAGCCGTCGAGCCGTCCGTCCACCCTCGGCGCTGCGCGCGCCTCGTCCGCGCGCAGCAGCGGCAGCTCGAGATCGGCGAGGCGCGAGGCGCGGGGCGCGCTCCAGTGCAGGCGCACGGCGTGGGCGCCGAGGGGCTCACAGCCGTCGACGTCTTTGGCGACGGCGCGGTGTGGGCTCTGCAGGCGCGGGTCGGCGAGCGCCGCGAGCGTGGCGCACACGTCCTCCGGGCGCAGCGGTGGACCGCTCTGGAAGCGCACGCCAGGGCGCAGGCGCAGCTCGAGCGTCCGATCGTCCAGCGCGCGCCAGGACTCGGCGGCGGCGGGGATGGGCTCGAGGGTGTCGGGGTGGATGCGCGTCAGGCCTGCGTGCGACAGTCGCGTCACCTTGACGTCGAGGCCGCGCGTCGCGTAGCGCGGGTCGAGCGTCGCGAGATCCTGGGGCAGGATGAGCTCGAGCCGCGCGTCACCGCGCGCCGGGCGCGGCGCGCCCTCCTCGTGGCAACCCGACGAGAGCCCCGTGAGCAGCCCTACGGCGAGCCTGCCGAGGAGGATGCCGAGGGCGCGTCGCATGGAAGCATCCTACACGACACCACACGCGCCGACGTGAGCGAGCGTCCAGCCTGGCCCGGGAGTGGAGGGTCTGAAATAATCCGATGAGTGAAGAACGGGTCTGACAAGCGTGGTCGTCCACCGGCGCCCGTTCCGCGCCCCGCCCCGGTCCCGCGGCCGGCGCCGCACGTCCCGCGGCCCGCGAGCGTTCGTCCGCGCCCGCTCGGGATGAGGCCGCCGCAGCGGACGCGGACCTACGAAGACCGTCTCCCCGCGCCGTCGCCCACCGTCGTCCCCAAGCCCGCGCCGAGGCGCTCGCTCGTCGCCGCAGAGCCGACCGTCTTGGTGCTCGGCGCGGGAGAGCAGATGCTCGAGGCCCTGAAGGGCGCGCTCGCGCGCCACGGCGTCTACGTCGAGACGGCGACGGGGCGCGACGTGCTCGAGGCGGTCGTCACGACCGCGCCGGATCTGGTGCTGCTGGTCGGGGACGCCACCGAGGCGAGCGGGCGCGCCATGCTCGAGCAATTCGCGAGCTCGCCCAAGGGCAGCGGGGTGCCCGTCGCGCTGCTCGGCGAGGACGCCGATCTCTCCGCGCGCCTGGCCGCCTTCCGACACGGCGCCGTCGCCATCATCCCTCGCACCGCCAGCATCGACGCCGTCGCTGAGCGGGTCGCTGGGCTCGCGCGCGCGCTGCCCGAGCCGGGACAGGCCCAGGGGGCTGACGTCGGTGAGTCCACGCTCGATGAGCTCGTCTCCACGCTGAGGCGGGAGCTGCGCAGCGGCATCCTGAGCGTCCACTCGGGTGACGCCGACGGCGCGCCGGTGCGCCTCGTGCTCGACCGAGGCAAGCCGCTGGCGACCTTGATCGATGATTTCGTGCAGCGGGTGCGCGCCACCATCAGCCGCGCGGAGCCGCTCCAGTGGGAATTCGACGAGCGCTCCGGGGGCACGCTGGACGTCCTCGACGCGGTCGGTGAGTCGCGCTTCGACGGGCCCTCCATCGCCGGTGTGCGCGTCATCCTGGCGGACGACGACGCCGCGCGCGCGGACGCCGTGGCCCAAGAGCTGCGCGCGCGCGGCGCCAGCGTCGTCGTCACCGATCTCCACCCCTCGGATGTCCACCTGGCACGCCTGCGCCCTCACGACCCCGCGGTGCTCGTGCTGGGCACCACCGCGCTCTATGGCGCCGGTTACGCCCTCGTGCAGCGCATGCGCGCCGACACGCGGCTGCGGTGGGCGGCGCTGCTGGCCGTGAGCTGGGAGGAGCTGTGGGCGGATGGAGAGCTGGCGCCGCTGACCGCCAAGCTCATCCAGAAGCTCGCGGACCTGTCCGCCCCGGAACGCCGGCTCGCGGAGCTGCTCGCCGCGGGGACTGCCTTCGAATTCGCGCTGGACGCGCTCGGCCCGGCGCGGCTCCTGCGCCAGCTCGCCGGCACCTCGCGCCCGCTGCGCGCCACCGTCGTCAATCCCCGCTACCGCCTTCGCTTGCACCTGGCGGAGGGGCTGCTCGCCGGCGCGGAGGGCGAGGCCACGGGGGCGGCGCTGCAGGGTGTGGGCGCGGTGGCCTCGCTCCTCGGGCTCGCCAACGGGCAGATCACGGTGGAGCCCGTGGAGCACGTGGGCTCGGCGAACATCATGTCGCCCGTGGACGTGACCCTCGCGCAGGCCGAGCGGGAGCCCGTGCTCGTGGCGCCCAGCGTACTAGCGCCGCAGGAGCCGGTGGTGGAGGCCCCAGCGGTGAGCGTCCCGCGGGCGGCCTCCGTCCCGGAGTTCTCGCTGGTGCCGGCGAACGTGTCGCCGCCGAGCTTCGAGCTCAGCAGCGCCTCCTTCGTGCAGCCGCCGCGCGAGGCCGCGGATCGCCCCACCTACCGGCCACCGCCGCTGCCCGCCGTCGCGAGCCGCCTCGCGGTGAGCTCAGCGGCGCCGGCGCCCACGCAGGCGCGCGAGCCGAGCGTCGCTCCAGCGCCGCAGGGGGGCCCCTCGCCAGGGCCCGCCGCCAGCGCGCGGCCGCGGTCGCTGCGGCTGTGGCTCGGGGTCACGGCGGCCGCGGGGCTGCTCGTCGCGAGCGGGCTGGCGGGCGCCTTCGCGGCGTTTCTCAGTGACCGGGCGAGTGAGGCGAGCGTCGAAGCGGCAGCGCGCGAGGGAGCGCGGCTGCCTTTACCGGAGGCGACCGTGGGCGCCGTGGCGTCCGTCGCCCCGGCGCCGCCCGCCGCCACGCCGCCGCTCGAGGGCCCCGCAGCCGCCGTCGAGCCACCGGCGGTGAGCGCAGCGGCCGCCTCCGCCAGCGCGGTGCTGGCGCGAGGGGAGCCCTTGAGCCCGGGGCCGAGCTGTGAGCCGGGCGCCGATGTCGTCGCGGAACGCGGCGAGCGCCTCCGCGCGGTGGCGGAGGCGCAGCGCGCCGTGAAGGTCGGTGACCTCGAGGCCGCGCGGCGCGCGTACTGCCGAGCCGTCGAGCTGGCGCCCAAGGACGTCGCGATGCTGTCCGGGCTCATCGGCACGTTGCTGCTGGCGGGCGATGGAGCCGAGGCTCTCAAGTGGGCCGAGCGCGCGCACCACCAGCACCCTACTGATCCTACGCTGACGGGCCAGCTCGCCGATGCGCGCGCGCTGACGGGCGATCTCGACGGAGCGCGTGAGCTGCTGCTCGAGCTGAACGGCCTGGCGCCCTCCGACTACCGCGGGATCGAGCAGGCGTTCCTGACGTACCGCACGCAGGGGCAAGAGGCGCTGTCGCATCGGGGCAACGCGCGCGCGGAGCGCTTCTTTCGTCGCGCGGTGGTGCTACGTCCGGAAGATCGCCTCGCCACGCTGGGGCTCGCGCGGTCGCTCGACGCCGTCGGCGCCGCCGCGCGCGCCCGGTACTGGAACGACCGCGCGCGCGCGCTGCGCCGCCCCTGACGGCGCCCCGACGGTTTGCGCGCCTGGCCGACGCCTGATAGCCCTAGGCGCGGCATGAGGGCGCTCCAGGGTCACTCGAGCAGACGCGCCGCGCTGGTGGGCGTCCTCACCCTCTGCGGCGGCGGGCTGCTCGCCCAGCGGCTCGGCGAACCGCCGCTCATCGTCGCCGAGCCCGCGCGGGCCGCGCCCCCGCCCGCCGCGTCGGCCGCGCTCGACGACGCCGCGAAGGGGAGGCTCGGCGTGGCCGTGCAGCAGCTCGGGGCGTGGTGTCGCGAGCGAGGGGGGCGCGCGGTCGTGGCGCTGGTGGACGTGGACTCGGGCGCGAGCTTGGCGTCGCTCGACGCGGACACCCCGGTCAACCCGGCCTCCACCTCCAAGCTGGTGACCGCGGCGGCGGCGCTCTCACGCTTGGGCCCAGCGTACCGGTGGCGCACCAGCGTCCTCGGCCGCATCGAGGGTGGGGTGGCCTCCCGGCTCGTGCTGCGAGGCCACGGAGATCCCACCCTGGCGGTCGAGCACCTGGTGCTCTTCGCCGCTCAGCTGCGGGCCCGAGGGCTGGTCCGCGTCAGCGGAGACCTGCTCGTGGACCAGAGCCGGTTCGACGACCAGTTCATCCCTCCGGCCTTCGAGCAGCAGCCGGACGAGTGGTCGGCGTTCCGCGCGCCGGTGGCGGCCGTGTCGCTCGAGCGCAACGCGGTCACGCTGCTGGTCCAGCCGGGGCGCGCCGGAGAGCCCGCGCGTCACTGGTTCGAGCCGCCCGGCGCGCTGCGCTCGTCGGGCACCATCGACACCACCGAGCCGGGGACGGGACAGCGCCTGCAGTTCTCGGTGCGCGCGGAGGGCACGGAGCTGTCCGGGCTCGTCGGCGGCAGCATCGCGGAGGGCAGCCCGGTGGCGCGCTTCGCGCGGCGGGTAGAAGATCCACGCCTGCTGGCGGGCCGAGCCTTGGCGCAGGCGCTGGCCTCCGAGGGGATCAAGCTCGGCGGGCGCGTCGCGCTCGGCGGCGCGGACGAGCGCGCGGTCCTCGCGGTGCACGAGTCCCCGCCCTTGCCGGTCGTCTTGGCCGCGCTCGGCAAAGAGAGCGACAACTTCACGGCGGAGATGGTGCTCAAGACGCTCGGCGCGGAGGCCCAGGGGCGGGCGGGGACCAGCGCCGAGGGCGCGCAGGTGGCGCTCGAGTACCTGAAGGGCATCGGCGCGCTCTCGCCCGGCACCAAGTTCATCAACGGGTCGGGCTTGTTCGACGCCAACCGCCTCAGCGCCAGCACCCTCACGCGCCTGCTCTCGGCGGCGCTGCGAGATCCTGCGCTGGCTCCAGAATTCGAGGGGCAGCTCGCCGTGGCGGGCGTGGATGGGACGCTCCGGGCGCGCTTTCGCCAGCACCGCGCCGAGCGCGACCTGCGCGCCAAGACGGGCACGCTGGCCCGCACCGTGGCGCTCGCCGGCTACCTCCACGGCGGGCCGCCGGCGCGCCGGCGCGCCGCCTTCGCCGTCGTGGTCAGCGGGATCACCGAGCATGGGCCGGTGCGGCAGAAGGTCGACGCGCTGATCGAGGCGCTCGCCCTGGAGCTGCGCGGCGCGAGCCCCTGAGCGCCCAGGCGTGGCTGCTCGCTTGAGCAGGGAGAGGCGCCGAGGCTTGACGAGCCTCGGGGGCTTGGTCATAAGGCGCCCCTCGTCGTGCAGGCCCCGAAGCGGTTTTGGCCCGCCTGCCGATCGAAGGAGTGACGTCGTGTCCAAGATGAAGACCAATCGAGCCGCTGCCAAGCGGTTCAAGGTGACCGGCAGCGGTCGTATCCGTCGCCCCAAGGGCGGCAACCAGCACTGCATGATTGGCAAGTCACGCAAGCGCCGTCGTCGTCTCCGCGACAACGACATGGTGGCCCCCGCGATGCAGGAGCGCATCAAGCTCCTCCTCCCCTACGGCTGAGCGATCAAGGAGCAACCGCACAATGGCACGAGTCAAGAGGGGCGTCACCGCCCGCCGTCGTCACAAGCGCGTCCTCGAGCAGGTGGAGGGGTTCTGGGGAGGCCGGAAGAACCGCATCCGCCAAGCGATGCACGTCCTCTGGAAGTCATGGACCTACGCCTACGTGGGGCGCAAGCTCCGCAAGCGTGATTTTCGTGCGCTCTGGATCGCTCGCATCAACGCCGCCTGCCGTGAGAACGGCACCACCTACTCTCGGCTGATGGGCGCCCTGCGACGCAGCGGGATCGAGCTCGACCGGAAGGTGCTGGCGGACATGGCCGTCAACGACGCGCCCGCCTTCAAGAAGCTCACCGAGCTGGCGAGCGCCGCGCCCTGACGGTCGTGGCGGACGCCGTCGAAGCACTGAGCGCGGGGCTCGCGGCGCTCGGCCGTCAGTTTCATGAGCAGTTCGAGGCAGCGCCAGACGAAGCGGCGCTGCGCGCACTGCGCGCCTCCGTCCTGGGCAAGAAGGGTGAGCTGACGAGCCTCCTGAAGCTGCTCGCCCAGGTCCCCCCAGAGCGCCGCAAGGAGATGGGGGAGCTCGTCAATGGCGTCAAGCAGGAGGTCGAGGCTCGCTTCGAGGCGCGCCGCGAAGCGCTCGCGCGGGCCGCGCGCGCCGCGGAGCTCGCGGCCCCACCGCTGGATCTGACGCTGCCCGGCCGCGCCCCGGCGCCCCGAGGGCATCTGCATCCCATCACGCAGGTGCGCTGGGAGGTGCTCGACATCTTCGCGCAGCTCGGCTTCGAGCAGGCCTGGGGCCCCGAGGTGGAGCTGGAGCTGAACAATTTCGAGAAGCTCGCGTTCCCAGCGGAGCACCCGGCCATGGACATGCAGGACACCTTCTGGGTGCGGGTGGGCGGGGACGATCAGCTCCGCACGCTCCTGCGGACGCACACGAGCAACGTCCAGAGCCGGGAGCTGTCCGCGCGCCGTCCACCCATGGCCATCGTGAGCGGCGGCGCGGTCTACCGGCGCGACGACGACGTCACCCACTCGCCCATGTTTCACCAGGTGGAGGGCTTCCTCGTCGATGAGGGGGTCAGCTTCGCCCACCTCAAGGGCGTGCTCACCACCTTCGCTCGCCGGCTGTACGGGGAGGCGGCGCCCGTCCGCTTTCGCCCTAGCTATTTCCCCTTCGTCGAGCCGGGCGCAGAGGTGGACGTCGGCTGCGTCTTCTGTGACGTCGCCGCGGGGACGCGGGCCGGCTGCCGTGTGTGCAAGGGGACGGGCTGGCTCGAGGTGCTCGGCTGCGGGATGGTGCACCCGGAGGTCCTCGAGCGCTGCGGCATCGACTCGGAGCGCTTCACGGGCTTTGCCTTCGGCATGGGGATCGAGCGCCTGGCCATGCTCCGCTACGGCATCCCGGACATTCGGCTCCTCTTCGAGAACCACCCGCGCTTTCTCGCTCAGTTCTGAGCGGCGCTGGCCGTGGGCGGCGTCCGCCAGCGTTCCACGGGCTGCGTCGTCAGAGGCGGGCAGCCCGCGACATTTCGATCATAGCTCGGTGCCTTGGGGCAACCTGCGTCGGGGGGCTCCCCACCGCCCTGACCCTTGACCTAGGGTGTCGGGGGCCCAAGGTTGGCGGCTACGTCGCGCCGCGGGGCCGCCTCCTGCGGCCCCGCTCCTCGGCGCCCCCGCGGGCGTTCGCCTGGCGCTGCACCTTGGCCCTGCAGCCTTGCAGGCGGAGGTTTTCATTCCTGGTGTCCTCGGGAGCTGCCACTGATTTTCGGGAAAGAGTCGATGGATCGCAGGGCCCGCCTCATTCGTAGAGCTTCAGTCGTGAACGTTGATGCCGCGGCGCTCCGTCGAGCTCCGGCGCAACCCAGGGAACCCAGGAGCGGCATGATCATTGCAGTATTAGGTGCTTGACAGCAGCGCACTTCTTCACCTTCGCCATCCTCACCCGCTGTCCCACGAGCTGGGCACAGTGGGAATCACCAGGGCGCCTCGGGGGTTGCCCCTCGTCAGAGCGCCGCCCGCTTCGCCGCCTTAGCCCAAGACCGCCCACCCCTTAGCCGAGGTTTCCATGTCGAAAGAAGAAGCCGCCATCCACCAGTACGAGCAGGACACCTCGGAGGACACCGTGATCCGCGCGCGCTCGCAGGCCGCGTCGAGCAGCGGTGACGGCGAGGGCGACGCGTCGACCACGCGGAGCGCCCCGGTGGACGGCAGCACGGACTCCACGCTGTCGCGCTACTTCCGTGAGATGGCGACCCACCAGGTGCTCGGCCCGGACGATGAGGTGGAGGCGGCGCAGGCGGTCGAGCGCGCGGAGATCGAGCTGTGGATGGCGCTGCTCGCGTACGCGCCGCTGGCCCCCAGCCTGCTGAGGCAGCTCGAGCGCGACATCGCGGCGAGCGGGCAGGGGAGCCCGGAGGACGAGGACGAGGAGCGCGCGGCCAAGAGCGTGAGCGTGCCGCAGCTCGCGAGCTTGCTGGAGCTCTGTGACGCGCAGGGGCGGTCGAAGAGGCGCGCGACGGTGAAGGACCGCGCGCAGTGGGCGGAGCAGTGCGAGGCCCTGGCGCGCGCCATCCGCTTGCCGGACAGCGATCGCCTGTGGCTCTGTCGCGCCGTCCAGCTCGCGGGGGCGCCGCTCTTGCCCGCCGAGGAGTGCGAGGCCCTGGGCTTGGACTCTCCTCCCGTGCCCGACACGCCCGCGTACCGGCGCTACCTCGAGCAGGTGCGGCGCTGCGACGCGCGCCAGCGCGCGGCCAAGAACCGCTTCGTGAAGGCCAACCTCCGGCTCGTGGTCAGCATCGCGCGCCGCTACAACCGGGGGCGCCTGCCCCTCATCGATCTGATCCAAGAGGGCAACATCGGCCTGATGAAGGCGGTGGAGCGCTTCGATCACAGCCGCGGGTATCGCTTCAGCACCTACGCCTCGTGGTGGATCCGCCACGCCATCAGCCGCGCGCTGGCCGACAAGGGCCGCGCCGTGCGGATCCCGGTCCACATGCTGGACACCTACAATCGGGTGGCGCGCGCGACCCAGACCATCATCGCGCGCACCGGCCACGAGCCGACGCCGGAGGAGCTCGAGAAGGAGACGGGCGTGCCCCGCGACAAGCTCGAGAAGGTCAAGGATCTGTACGCCGAGACGCCGTTCTCGCTCGACCGCCCCGTGGGCGACGAGGACGGACGACGCTTCATCGACTTCCTGGTCGAGGAGAACGCACTCTCACCGTACGACAACCTGGCCAACCAGAAATGGGCCGCCGAGGTGCAGCGCCTGCTCGGGACGCTCACCCCCATCGAGTCGCGGATCTTGCGCTGGCGCTTCGGCCTCGACAACGAGGACGAGCTGACGCTCAAAGAGATCGGCGACAAGTACAACCTGTCGCGCGAGCGCATTCGCCAGCTGCAAGAGCAAGCCATCGGTAAGATCCGCAAGCAAATGCGTGACTACTGAGCGCCGGGGCGCGACGGTGGAGCCCGCGTCGGCGCCCGGCGGGAGGGGGCCTCGCGCTGGGCGCCCCGGGGTCGGGGGGCGCCACCAGGCAGCGTCCGCGAGGCGCGGGACGAGCCGCCCCCGCCGGCGAGCCCGCTCGGCGGGCGACGGAAGCGCAGCGCGACAGAAGGGCATACTCCAGCGCAAAATATAACGTAACGGCACTTTGCGCCTTTTCTGCGATTGCAGCCGCAGCGCATCGTTAGCTTTACATTCTGGTGCGTTCGCCGCATAACCGCGCGCGCCAACCCGGGCCGTTGGGCGCTCCTCCACCTCCAGCGAGGCAGCCTCCAGCGGCTCAGTCCAACCCCTCCGCTCCCTCGGTATCGGCTTCGGTTCTTTATCGGGGAGTCAGGGCGCAGGACCAGGAGCGCGCGCCTCGCCCGCCCCGTTGGCCTCGCGCGAAGTCCCAGAACCCCAGAAGCTGTCAACGCCCCTCGCCTCGTGTCACATGCGGGGCCGCGGCCATTCCCCGATCTGAAACGATGGATCTCTTCGTATTTCCCCGATGGGCGAACAAGACGCGGGTGCTCGCTGGTGCCTTGCTCGGTGGCGCTCCGCTCTATCTCACGGGCCTCATCTGGTACGGCGCCTCTCCCAAGACCACCGACGTGGGCTACATGCCCGAGCAGCCGGTACCGTACAGCCACGCGCTGCACGTGGGCGAGCTCGGGATCGACTGCCGCTACTGCCACAACACGGTGGAGAACGCGGCGTTCGCTGCCATCCCCCCCACCGAGACGTGCATGAACTGCCATGCGCGCATCCACACGAAGAGTCCCAAGCTCGAGCCCGTCCGGGAGAGCTGGCGCACGGACGCTCCCATCGAGTGGAAGAAGGTCCATGACCTACCGGACTACGTGTCCTTCGATCATAGCGCCCACGTGACTCGCGGCGTGCCGTGCTCTTCGTGCCACGGCCGCGTGGACAAGATGGAGCAGGTCTTCCAGCAAGAGACGCTCAGCATGAGCTGGTGCCTCGACTGTCATCGTGCGCCGGAGAACCACCTGCGCGAGCCGGAGCTGGTCACCAAGATGGACTACAAGCCCCCGAAGAAGCAGGTCGAGCACGGCCTGGAGCTGCGCAAGAAGTACAACATCAACCCCCCCACCGACTGCTCGACATGTCACCGGTAGATCCCAAGAAGAAGGCCCCCCGCTACTGGCGTAGCGTCGCGGAGCTGGAAGGTCGCCTGGAGTTCCAGGAGTTCATGGAGCGTGAGTTCGCGCAGCCCTTGCAGGAGCTGCCCCTCGACTCACCGGAGCGGCGGCGCTTCATGCAGATCGCCGGGGCCAGCTTGGCGCTCGCCGGCGTGACGGGGTGCCGCTGGCCCGAAGAGAAGATCTTGCCGTACTCGCGGCGCCCCGAGGGGCTGGTCCCGGGTGAGGCGCGCCACTTCAGCACCATGATGGAGCTCGGGGGCGCCGCCGTGGGGCTCACGGTGGCCAGCTACGACAACCGCCCCATCAAGGTGGAGGGCAACCCGGCGCACCCTGGCAGCCGCGGCGGCACGAGCATGCTCCACCAGGCTGGCATCCTGGAGCTGTACGATCCGGATCGCAGCAAGGCCCCCAGCCGCGCCGAAGGCAACGGCCGGGCCGCGGCCACCTGGGACGCCTTCACCGCGTGGTGGAAGGAGCGCCGCGCGGCGCTCACGTCCAACGGTGGCGCCAGCCTCCGCGTCCTGGCGGAGCCGAGCAGCTCGCCCACGCGCGCGGCGCTACAGCAGCGGCTCAAGGCCGTCTTCCCGCAGATGGTGTGGGTCGACTACTGTGCCGTGGACGACGACAACAGCCGCGTCGGCAGCACGCTGGCCTTCGGCAAGCCGCTCCGCGCCCACTACGCCTTCGACAAGGCGAAGGTCATCCTGAGCCTAGACTCGGACTTCGCCGTCCAGCACCCGAACGCGCTCGCTTGGGCGCGCGACCTCGGGCGGAGCCGGGAGCCGGACGGCGGGATGAGCCGGCTCTACGCCATCGAGAGCACCTTCACCCACGTGGGCAGCATCGCGGACCACCGGCTCGCGCTGCGCGCCGAGCTCATCAAGGCCGTGGCCGTCTACCTGGACGCCGCGCTCTCCGAGCAGCTCCAGGGCGCGGCGGCGTCCGGGGCGCCACAGCCCAAGCCCAGCGCCGCGTTCCTCGAAGACGCCTACGTCACCAAGTTCCTGAGCGTGCTCGTGAAGGACTTGGTCGCCGCGCCTGGCAAGAGCCTCATCGTCGTGGGCGAGCAGCAGCCCCCGGAGGTGCACGCGCTCGCGCACCGGCTCAACACCCTGCTCGGCAACGTGGGCGCCACCGTCAGCTACACGGAGGACGAGCCCAACCGCGCCCGGTCGCGTGAGAACATCGCCACGCTGACGCAGGCCATGAAGGCCAAGAGCGTGGACACGCTCATCGTCCTCGGGGTCAACCCCGTCTACGACGCGCCCGCAGATGTGGGCTTCGCCGAGGCGCTCGCGGGGGTCCCGCACTCGGTGCAGCTCGGTCTGTACGAGGACGAGACCGCCAAGAAGTGCGCTTGGCACCTGCCCGCGGCGCACTGGCTGGAGTCCTGGGGCGACGCGCTCGCCTGGGACGGGACGCTCAGCTTCGCGCAGCCGCTCATCGCGCCGCTCTACGCTGGGCGCTCCAGCATCGAGCTGCTCGCGCTCCTGGCGGACGAGCCCAAGCAGACCGGCCTGGAGCTGCTGCGGACCACGCACGCCGGGCTGCTCGGCGACGATCGCAAATGGCGTAAGGCCATCCACGACGGGCTGGTCGCCGGCACCAAGGTCGCCACCGTGCCCCCGGCGCTCCAGGCCATCGCGGCGGTCACGCTCTCGGAGCGTGAGCGCGCCGGGCTCGAGCTCGGCAACGGCCAGCTCGAGCTGGTGCTGCGCCCGGATGACCGCCTCTATGACGGTCGCTTCGCCAACAACGCGTGGCTCATCGAGATGCCCGACACCTTCACCAAGGTGTCGTGGGACAACGTGGCGCTCATCGCGCCCAGCACCGCCGCTCGGCTCGGCGTCGAGGACTCGACGCTGGTGAAGCTCGGCGTGGGCGGTCGGGAGCTCACCATCCCGGCGGTCATCTCCCCGGGTCAGCCGGACGGCTCCATCTTCGTCCAGCTCGGCTGGGGCCGCACGGAGTCGGGGGTCGTGGCCGGGCGCGCCGCGGACCGTATCCCGGCTAGCGGGGTCAACGCCTACGCGCTCCGCAGCACGGAGCTCTACGACTTCGGCGGCGGGCTCCAGGTCACGGCCACGGGGGAGAAGTACCTCCTGGCAGGCGTCCAAGATCGCTTCGTGATGGACGCCATGGGTCAGAAGGGCATCTCCGAGCGCATCGGGCAGCTCATGCGCGAGGGCACGGTGGCGGAGTACGAGAAGGCTCCGGACTTTGCCAAGCACATGGTGCACCACCCGCCGCTGCTCAGCCTCTGGAAGCCGGTGGCCTCGTACGACGGCTACAAGTGGGGCATGAGCGTCGATCTGAACAAGTGCATCGGCTGCAGCGCTTGCATGATCGCCTGCCAGGCCGAAAACAACATCCCCGTCGTGGGCAAGGCCGCGGTGGAGCGCGGGCGCGACATGTACTGGCTGCGCATCGACCGCTACTACCGCGGCACCACCGCGGCGGCGGAGGTGGCCTTCCAGCCCGTCACCTGCCACCACTGTGAGAACGCCCCGTGCGAGCAGGTCTGTCCCGTGGGCGCCACCATGCACAGCCACGAGGGCCTCAACGACATGGTGTACAACCGCTGCATCGGCACGCGGTACTGCGCCAACAACTGCCCGTATAAGGTCAGGAAGTTCAACTACTTCAACTTCCGTGAGGACATGAAAGATCCTCACAATGAGTCGCGCAAGCTGGCTTATAACCCTGAGGTCACCATCCGCTCGCGCGGCGTGATGGAAAAATGCACCTTCTGCGTCCAGCGCATCCAGAAGGCGAAGATCAAGGCCAAGAACGCCGGGCGGCGGGTCAAAGACGGAGAGATCAAGACCGCCTGCGAGCAGGCCTGCCCCACGGCGGCCATCACCTTCGGGGATCTCAACAATGGTGACGCGAAGGTCCGTAACGAGCAGTTCCACCCGCGCTCCTACGCAATGTTGGGAGAGCTGAACAACCTGCCGCGCCTGCAGTACCTGGCGCGTATCCGTAACCCCAACCCGGAGCTTGCCTGAGCATGGCCGCGACCATCAAAGCCGGCGCCGCTGAGGTGTCCGCCGCGACCTCGGGACTGAACCCCTACCAGGGCCCCCCGGTTGGCGACAACGTCTTCGCCAAGATCACCCAGAACGTCTCGCGCGTGATGGAGGTGCCCAAGCCGCCACGCGCTTGGTACATCGCCTTCGGCATCGCCCTGACCTTGCTCTCCATCTTCGGCGCCTGCTTGGGCTGGGTGGTGTGGGAGGGCATCGGCGCGTGGGGCAACATGGTGCCCGTCGCCTGGGCCTTCGACATCACCAACTTCGTGTTCTGGGTCGGCATTGGTCACGCCGGCACGCTCATCAGCGCGGTGCTCTTCCTGCTCCGCCAGAATTGGCGCACGGCCGTCAACCGCTTCGCGGAGGCCATGACCATCTTCGCGGTCGCCTGCGCCGCCATCTTCCCGGGCATCCACATCGGCCGCCCGTGGCTGCCGTACTGGATGTTCCCCATCCCCAACCAGATGGGCATGTGGCCGCAGTTCCGCTCGCCGCTCGAGTGGGACGTGTTCGCGGTCGGCACCTACGCCACGGTGTCCGTGCTGTTCTGGTACATGGGCATGATCCCGGACTTTGCTACCTTCCGGGATCGCTCCACCAGCACCATAAAGCGCGCCGCCTACGGCCTCGTCGCGATGGGCTGGCGAGGCTCCTCCCGGCAGTGGCACCGCTACGAGCGCGCGTACCTGCTGCTGGCCGCGCTGGCCACGCCGCTGGTGCTCAGCGTCCACTCGGTCGTGTCCTTCGACTTCGCTACGGCGCAGCTCCCGGGCTGGCACACCACCATCTTCCCGCCCTACTTCGTCGCCGGCGCCATCTTCGGCGGCTTCGCCATGGTGCTCGTGCTGGCCGTCCCCGCGCGGCAGTTCTTCGGGCTCAAGTACATCATCACCATCAAGCACATCGAGCTGATGGCCATGGTCATCCTCGCGACCGGCATGGTGGTCGGCTACGCGTATGGCATGGAGTTCTTCATCGCCTGGTACTCCGGGTCGATGTACGAGGGCTTCACGTTCCAGAACCGCGCCTTCGGCCCCTACGCCTGGGCCTACTGGACGATGATCTTCTGTAACGTCGTCAGCCCCCAGATCTTCTGGTGGAAGAAGATGCGCTCCAGCCCGTGGGTGGCGTTCATCGTGGGCGTCATCGTCAACGTGGGCATGTGGTTCGAGCGCTTCGTGATCATCGGCACCTCCCTGGCGCGTGACTTCCTCCCTGGAAGCTGGGGCTACTTCATCCCCACGCCGGTGGACTACCTCACGCTCGGAGGCAGCTTTGGCCTGTTCTTCACCCTCTTCCTGCTGTTTTGCCGCTACCTGCCGATGGTGGCCATGGCAGAGGTGAAGTCCATCATGCCCGAGGCCCATGTCGCCCACGGCGATCATCACTGACGGACGCGAGCCATGAGCACTGACAACGACAAGGCGAACGACACCGGCTCCGCACCCCTCCACGGTCTGCTGGCGGAGTACGACAACCCCACCGCGCTCGTCCGCGCCGCCGAGAAGGTCCGTGATGCCCAGTACGAGCACTGGGACACCTACACGCCCTTCCCCATCCACGGCATGGACCCCGCCATGGGCATCAAGCCCACGGTGCTCCCCTGGATCGTGTTCTGGGCCGGCCTCACCGGCTGCGTGGTGGGCGTCGGGTTTCAGTACTGGACGAGCGTCATCGACTACCCCTGGGTCATCAGCGGCAAGCCCTTCTGGAGCATCGCGGCGAACGTCCCCATCGCCTTCGAGACCACGGTGCTGTTCAGCGCGCTGACCACGCTCGGCGCCATGCTCGCCCTCAACGGGCTGCCGCACCCCTCTCACCCGCTGGACCTCAAGCGTCGCTTCGCGAAGGTGACCGACGATCGCTTCTTTTTGCTCATCGAGGCGCGCGACAAGAAGTTCGATGCCACCGACACCCGCGCGCTGCTCGAGTCCACGCACCCAGCCGTGTTGGACGACGTCGCCGAGGACCGCGTCACCTCGGACAAGCTCCCGACGGTGATCCTGGGAGCCTTAGCGGTGCTGACCACGCTCGCCATCCTGCCGTTCGCGCTGGCGTATAAGGCGCGCGTCTCGAAGAGCGATCAGCCGCGCATCCACCTCGTCCCCAACATGGACAACCAGCCGCACATCAAGGCGCAGCAGGAGAGCCCCATCTTCGCCGACCTGCGCGGCATGCGCGGCGACGTCCCCGGGACGGTGGCGCAGGGCAACCTCCAAGAGGACGATCATCTCTATCGCGGCAAGCTCGAGGGCGGCGCCTGGGCGCGCACCTTCCCGAAGGAGATCGCGCCGAGTGAGCAGAACATGAAGCGCGGCGAGCGTGAGTTTGGCATCTTCTGCGCCCCCTGCCATGGCCTGTCCGGTCACGGGGACGGCATGATCCACGAGCGCGCCGCGGCCCTGGGCCAGGGCACCTGGGTCCAGCCCACCAACCTCCACCAGGACTACCTGCGCCAGCAGCCGGTGGGGGAGCTCTACAACAGCATCACCCACGGCGTTCGCAACATGCCCGGCTACGGGCATCAGGTGAGCGTCGAAGACCGCTGGAACATCATCTTGTACATGCGGGCGCTCCAGCGGAGCACCGCAGCCGCCCCCACCGACGTCCCCGAGAGCGAGCGCGGCGCGCTGAAGTGAAGCCGGAGCTACCCTAGAGATGGCAAACACCGACAAAGCGGGCAAGTCGCCCAAGCAGCAGCCGGCGCAGGGCTCCACGAGCGCTGCCGGGGTCACGCTCCCCAACGGAGACAACGTGAGCTCCGAGGGGCTGGCGGACAACGTGTTCAAGATCGCGGGTGCGGTGGGCGTCGTCGCGCTGCTCGCCAGCCTGGGGCTCGGCGTCTCGGCGGGCGACGACCTGGCGCAGTTCTCCTTCTCCTACCTCGTGGCCTACGCCTTCGTGCTCGCGCTCGGGCTCGGGTGCCTGTTCTGGGTCACGCTCCAGCACTTGGTCAACGCGCACTGGAGCGTCGTCGTGCGGCGCCTGGGGGAGCTGTTCGCCGCGAACATGCCGCTCTTGGCGCTGCTCAGCCTCCCCATCCTGATCCCCATCGTGATGGGCAACCACGCGCTGTACGTCTGGACGGACCACGCCAAGGTGGAGGCCAGCCACCTGCTCCACGGCAAGGCGGGCTACCTCAACGTCGGGTTCTTCCTCGGCCGGATGGTGTTCTACTTCGTCTTCTGGTCGGCGCTGTCACGCTTCTGGCTGAAGCGCTCGGTCGCACAAGATCTGAAGCCCGAGGCGGGCGTCACGCGCCGCTGGCAGGGCATCGCCGCCCCGAGCATGATCTTGGTGGCGCTCACGCTCACCTTCTCCGCCATCGATCTGCTCATGTCGCTGGACGCCGCGTGGTTCAGCACCATGTTCGGCGTCTACTTCTTCTCGGGCGCCTTCATGAGCGCCAACTGCCTCTTGGCGCTGGCCGCCATGTGGCTGCAGGGGCGCGGCCGCCTCGTCAAGAGCGTCAGCGTGCATCACCTGCACGATCTCGGCAAGATGACCTTCGGCTTCGTCGTCTTCTGGGCCTACATCGCCTTCAGCCAGTTCATGCTCATCTGGTACGCGAACATCCCGGAGGAGACGGCCTGGTACAAGGTGCGCTTCGAGGGTGACTGGAAGTACGTCGCCATCTTCCTGCTGGTGGGCCACTTCATCGTGCCCTTCCTCGGCATGATGTCGAAGCACGTGAAGCGGCGCCGTGGGGCCTTGACCGCCTGGACGCTGTGGCTGCTCATCATGCAGTACGTGGACCTGTACTACCTGGTGCAGCCCACCCGCCTGGCGCGCGTGCTGGAGGAGGCCCCCGCGGGTGAGGCCGTGAACGCCACGCTGCCCTTCCACCTCCTCGATCTCACCTGCCTGCTGGCGCTGGTCGCCCTGTTCATCGCCGGCGCGGCCTTCAACGCACGCAAGAAGAACCTCGTTCCCGTGAACGACCCGCGGCTGGAGAAGTCGCTGGCCTTCACCAACCTTTGAGGGCATGGACGGCAATGGCTGCTCAAGAAGACAACGTCAACACCGTCGTCGTGGGGAGTGCCTGGACGGTGGGTATCCTCGCCACGGTCGGGATCGTGTGGGCGCTGTTCGGCGCCGTGCGCGCCGAGATCACCGAGACGGAGAACGCGGTGGGGGCGCACGCCGTCACCACCCCGATCCGTGAAATGGTGAGTGACCAGACGGATCTACTGCACCGCTCGGTGGGCTGGGTGGACAAGGAGAAGGGCATCGTCCGGCTCCCCATCGACATGGCGGAGTCCGCGGTGCTCGCGGATCTCACGCGTGATCCGGAGACGGCCACCGCGCCGGCACCCGCCGCCGCGCCCAGCGCGGAGGGCGCCGCTGCTGGCGCCGAGGCCACCCCCGCGCCCGTGGGCAGCGGCGACGCTCCGGCGGCCGGCAGCGCCGCCCCAGCCGGCAGCGCCGCCCCCGCCGGCAGCGCCGCCGCCCCCCCCACGGGTGACGCTCCGGCTGCTGGCAGCGCCGCCCCCGCGGGCAGCGCCACGAGCGCCAAGCCCCCGAAGCCCCTGAAGGCCCCCAAGACGAAGTAGTCGCGCTTCCCAGACCCACCTACGACCGCCGTCCCTATGTCCGCGAAGTTCCACTGGCTCACCACGCTCGCCGCCGCTGCGTTCGTCGCAGCGACGGGCGCTGCCGTGGCGGCGCCGGTGGCGCGCGAGCAGAAGCTCGACCGGATGGAGGCGCTCCCGCGGCGGCTCGAGGGCGTGGACGTCGAGGAGAAGCTCGGCGACACCTGGCCGCTGCACCTCAAGTTCAAGGATGAGCGAGGCCAGCCCGTCGAGCTGCGTCAGTATTTCGACGACAAGCTCCCGGTCATCGTCACCTTCAATTACTCCAACTGCCCCATGCTGTGCAGCTTGCAGCTCAACGGCTTCGTCAAGTCGCTCAAGCAGCTGGAGTGGACGGCGGGTGAGCGCTTTCGCATCGTCACCATCAGCTTGGATCCTGCCGAGACGCCGGAGAGCGCCGAGCGCTTCAAGCAGCGCTACCTCAAAGACTACGCGCGCCCCGCGGCGGTGGAGGGCTGGCATTTCCTCTCGGGGGACGAGGCCAGCATCCGGGCGGCCGCCAGCGCCTTGGGGTTTGGCTACGCCTACAACGAGGTGCGCAAGGAGTACCTGCACGCCTCGGTCATCATGCTGCTGTCGCCGGATGGGCGCGTGATGCGTTACCTCTACGGGCTGGAGCACCCTCCTCGCACGCTGCGCCTCAGCCTGGTGGAGGCCTCCCAGGGCAAGGTGGGCAGCTCGATGGACCGCCTCTTACTTTACTGCTTTCACTACGACGAGACCGAGGGCCGCTACGCCCCCGTGGCGCGTAACATCATGCGCGCTGGCGGTGGGCTGACGGTGCTGCTGCTCGGTACCGCCCTCGGCGCGCTCTGGCGCTCCGAGAAACGCAAGAAGCGCCTGCTAGAGAGCACGAGTTCATGAACGCCGCCGTCCAACACCTTTTGTCGTCGATTTCCCTCCTGGCCCCGGAGCAGCCCAAGCTCCCGGACTCGCCCTGGTTCATGATGCCGGCGTCGGTCTCGGACGCCAACGTGAGCAACGTGGACGACGCCTACAACGCGCTCGTCTACGGCAGCGTGGTCATCACCGTGGTGATCGCCGCGGTGATGGTCTACTTCGCGAAGAGGTACCGCGCCGGGGCGCGCTCCAAGAACGAGCTGCCACCGCCTGGGACGCTCGATCACCACACGGGCTTGGAGCTCGCCTGGAGCGTCCCGCCGCTGCTCGTCGTCATCGTGCTCTTCGTGTGGGGCTTCAAGAGCTTCGTGCAGATGCGCACCGCGCCGAAGGACTCCTACGAGGTGAAGGTCCAGGGCCAGAAGTGGAACTGGATCTTCACGTATCCCAACGGCTACAACGACAACCAGCTGCACGTCCCGGCCGGGCGCAACGTCAAGCTGACCATCAGCTCCGTGGACGTGGTGCACAGCCTGTTCTTGCCCGCGGCGCGTCTCAAGATGGATGCCGTGCCGGGGCGCTACACGAGCCTCTGGTTCCGCGCGGACAACCCGGGCAATTACCCCATTTTTTGCGCGGAATACTGCGGTACGGACCACTCGAACATGGTGGCGGAGCTCGTCGTCCACAAGGACGAGGAGGAGTTCGACAGCTGGCTCGAGGCCACCAACAAGCCACCGGACGATCCGGTCGAGCACGGCAAGCTGCTCTACGGCAAGCAGGGCTGCCAGGCCTGCCACTCCCTGACGGGGGCGGCCGGCGTGGGCCCGAGCTTCAAGGGCATCTGGGACACGCTGCAAGAGCATGAGAGCGGCCCGGCCAGCAAGGTGGACGAGAACTACGTCAAGCAGTCCATCCTCGAGCCGCAGGCGCACATCGCCAAGGGCTTCGGCCCGTCCATGCCCACGTACAAGGGCAAGCTCTCCGACGCACAGATCGACGCCCTCATCGCCTTCATCAAGGCCCAGAAGTAAGAGACGATTATGGCTGCCTCCACCACTACCGCAGACGCCCTCACGCAGCAGATCGGCGGCGACGACAACTACCTCACGCACGAGCGGGGCATCGCCTCCTGGCTGTTCACGCTGGATCACAAGCGGATCGGCGTGATGTACCTGGTCGGGGTCCTGGTCTCCTTCCTGCTCGGAGGCTTCTTCGCGCTCGCCGTCCGTACGGAGCTGCTGACACCCGGGCACACCGTGATGTCCGCGGACACCTACAACAAGATGTTCACGCTCCACGGCGCGGTGATGGTGTTCCTCGTGGTCATCCCGGGGATCCCGGCGGCGCTCGGCAACATCATCTTGCCGCTCCAGCTCGGCGCGAAGGACGTCGCCTTCCCGCGGCTCAACCTGATGAGCTTTTACCTGTACTGCATCGGCGCGCTGTTCCTCATCATCAGCATGGGCATCAGCGCGGTGGACACCGGGTGGACCTTCTACACCCCGTACAGCACCACCACGCAGACGGCCGTCGTGCCCGCGACCTTCGGGGCGTTCATTCTGGGCTTCAGCTCCATCTTCACGGGGCTCAACTTCATCGTCACGGTGCACAAGCTGCGCCCGCCGGGGATGACCTGGTTCCGCATGCCGCTGTTCCCGTGGGCGCTCTACGCCACCGCCGTCATCCAGCTGCTCGCCACCCCGGTGCTGGGCATCACGCTGCTCATGCTGATCGTGGAGCGCGTGGTCGGCATCGGTATCTTCGATCCTGCCTTGGGCGGGGACCCGGTGCTCTTCCAGCACTTCTTCTGGTTTTACTCCCACCCGGCCGTCTACATCATGATCGTGCCGGCCTTCGGGGTCATCAGCGAGATCGTCCCCACCTTCAGCCGCAAGCGCCTGTTCGGGGCGAAGTTCGTGGCGCTCTCCAGCGTCGCCATCGCGCTGCTCAGCTTCCTGGTCTGGGGCCACCACCTGTTCACCAGCGGTCAGTCCGTGCTGGCGAGCACCATCTTCAGCGCCATCAGCTTCCTCATCGCCATCCCCACGGCCATCAAGATCTTCAACTGGCTGACCACCATGTACAATTCGAAGATCCACCTGGACACGCCGCTGCTCTACGTCTTCGTGTTCCTGTGGGTGTTCGTCATCGGTGGCCTCACCGGGATGTTCCTGGCCATGATGAGCGTGGACTTGCACCTCCACGACACCTACTTCGTGGTGGCGCACTTCCACTACGTGATGATGGGCGGCGCGGTCACCGCCTTCGTGGGCGGCCTGTACTACTGGTGGCCGAAGATCAGCGGCCGGATGTACGACGAGAAGCTCGGGAAGATCTCGGCGGTGCTGGTCTTTCTGGGGCTGAACATCACCTTCCTGCCGCAGTTCCTGCTCGGCAGCCGCGGCATGCCGCGCCGGTACTACAACTACCTGCCGGAGTTCCAGGGGCTGCACCAGCTCTCCACGCTGGGCTCGTTCATCCTCGGGCTCGGCTTCGTGGTCGTCGCCGTCGCGCTGTTCAAGAGCCTCAAGAGCGGCGCCAAGGCGCCGGCGAACCCCTGGGGCGGGGGCAGCCTGGAGTGGACCTGCGCCTCGCCGCCGCCCTACTACAACTTCAAGGAAGCCCCCGTCGTGGACGGAGATCCCTTCGAGTACGACAAACTCACCTACGACGAGAAGATCGGTGGCTACGTGCCGAAGTCCGCGTGAGCGGCCGACAACCAACCCAGCGCACCAAGCCCGTGGACCGCGACGCACCCGGACGGAAACCCAACGATGACTGAGAGCACGCTGAGCGCCAAGACGGAAGCCACGACCGCCCCCGCGAGTGGGGAGGACGGGCAGCACGCTCATTACCCTGAGCACAGCTACCCCTACGTGGCCCATCACTTCGACAAGCCGGAGCAGCAGTTCGAGTCAGGGAAGCTGGGGATCTGGCTGTTCCTCGTCACGGAGGTGCTGTTCTTCTCCGGGCTGTTCTGCGCCTACGCCATCTACCGGGCCATCCACCCGGAGATCTTCGTGTGGTCGCACTACTTCCTGGACACGAAGCTCGGAGCCATCAACACCGGTATCCTCATCTTGAGCAGCCTCACCGCGGCCTGGGCGGTGCGCAGCGCGCAGCTCCGTCAGACCAAGCTGCTCATCATCAACATCGTGGTGACCATCGTCTGCGCGTTCGGGTTCATGGGCGTGAAGTACGTGGAGTACACCCACAAATTTCACGATGGCCTGCTGCCCGGGAAGGCCTTCGACCCGAAGCAAATGGTGTGGCAGACCCCCGCGTTCAAGGAGAAGCACCCAGAGAGCGCGGCGGTGGCGAAGCAGCTCTACGCCGAGACCAACGGCCTCGACGAGGACCCCAGCCTGAAGCTGCCCGAGAAGGGGGTGGCCATGCGCCAGGCGCTCCAGCCGCTGGAGGCGGCGGGCGTGATCGGCAAGAACGCGGTGGACGAGCCGCCGAGTCGTCCGCGCAACGCGCACATCTTCTTTGGCATCTACTTCTTCATGACGGGCCTGCACGGTATCCACGTCCTCATCGGCATCGGCGTGTGGATCTGGCTGCTCGTGCGCGCCATCAAGGGGCAGTTTGGGCCCAAGTACTACGGCCCCATCGATTTTGCGGCGCTCTACTGGCACCTGGTGGATCTCATCTGGATCTTCCTGTTCCCCCTGCTTTACCTCATCCACTGAGCGCCCCTCGAGCCACCCCGCTGAGCCACCCTACGTAGAGAGTGAATGAGATGAGCGACGACAAGGCAAAGGGCCACCAGCAGCTTGCGCCGAGCCACGCCGGTGGCGAGGAGGCCAGCATCGGTCACGTCGTGAGCCTGAAGATGCTGCTCGGCGTCTTCGGGGCGTTGATGGTGCTGACGGTGCTGACGGTCTCGGCGACCGCCATCGATCTCGGGCCCTCCATGAACCTCATCGTGGCGATGGGCATCGCCAGCGTGAAGGCCGCGCTGGTGATGGCCATCTTCATGCACCTCTGGTGGGACAAGAAGTACCACCTCCTGGTGTTCCTCACCTCGGTGCTGTTCGCCGCCCTCTTCATCATGCTGGCCTTGCAGGACCGCCGAGAGTACCAGCCGGACGTCGACGCCTTCCAGGCGGACGAGGCCGCAGCGGCGGCGAAGTAGGCGCCGCGGAGCCGCGGGGTTGGCCGCCCTGCTCACGCCGGAGCACGCCGCCCCCGGGGCCGTGCGCTCCGGCGTACTGCCTTGCTGGGCGCCGGAGCCCCGCGCCGGTTTTCCCCGTGCGCTCGCGGAGCTGTGCTAGAGCGCCGCCACGCCTCACACCGGGAGCTCTCAAATGCCCAAGCGGACCGACATCAAGAAGATCTTGCTCATCGGGTCGGGGCCCATCGTCATCGGGCAGGCCTGTGAGTTCGACTACTCTGGCACGCAGGGCGCCAAGGCCTTGACGGAGCTCGGCTACGACGTGGTGCTCGTCAACTCCAACCCCGCCACCATCATGACGGATCCGGAGCTGGTGCGCCGCACCTACATCGAGCCGCTGGACCGTGAGACGCTCACCAGCATCATCGAGCGTGAGCGACCGGACGCCGTGCTGCCGACGCTGGGGGGGCAGACCGCGCTCAACCTCGCGCTCGAGCTGCACGAGCACGGGGTGCTCAGCCAGCACGGGGTCAAGCTGCTGGGCGCCCAAGTGGACGCCATCCGGACCGCTGAAGATCGCCAGCTCTTCAAGGAGGCGATGGCGCGGGCAGGGCTCGAGTGCCCGCGCTCCGCGCACGCCAACTCGGTGGAGGAGGCCCGGGCCTTCGTGCAAGAGTCGGGGTATCCCGTCATCTTGCGCCCGAGCTTCACCTTGGGCGGCGCGGGCGGCGGCATCGTCTACGGTGAAGGGGAGCTGGTCGCCAAGGTGGAGTGGGCCCTCAGCCAGAGCCCCACGCATCAGGTGCTGGTGGAGGAGAGCGTGCTCGGCTGGAAGGAGTACGAGCTGGAGGTCATCCGCGATCGTGCGGACAACTTCATCGTGGTCTGCAGCATCGAGAACATCGATCCGATGGGCGTGCACACCGGGGACTCCATCACCGTCGCGCCGGCCATGACCTTGACGGACAAGGAGTACCAGCGGCTCCGGGACGCCGCGCGGGTCGTGATGCGGGAGATCGGCGTGGAGACCGGCGGCTCGAACGTGCAGTTCGCGGTCAACCCGGCCAACGGGCGCATGGTGGTCATCGAGATGAACCCGCGCGTGTCTCGCTCGAGCGCGCTGGCGTCGAAGGCGACGGGGTACCCCATCGCGAAGATCGCCGCGAAGCTCGCGGTGGGCTTCACGCTCGACGAGCTGACCAACGACATCACCGGGACGAGCGCCGCCTTCGAGCCGACCATCGACTACGTGGTCGTGAAGTGGCCGCGCTTCGCCTTCGAGAAGTTCCCGGGCTCCGATCCGCGGCTGGGGACGCAGATGAAGAGCGTGGGCGAGGTGATGAGCATCGGCCGAACCTTCCTGGAGGCCATCCAGAAGGCCGCCCGCTCGCTCGAGACGGGCAAGAGCGGCATGGAGAGCCTGATGCAGCGGCTCGACTACCGAGTGCTCGCGGCGACCCCGGCGGTGGAGCGGGACGTCACGCAGGAGGCGCCACCGGCCGCCGCGCCGCGGCCCACGCTGCCGCCCGCCCAGGAGGGTGAGTATGACTCGGCCCTGGCGCGGCTCCTACCCGTGGCCACGGCCGACCGCCTCTTCTTCGTCGTGGACGCGCTCCGCCAGGGGTTCAGCGTCGAGCGCGTCCACGCGCTGACGAAGATCGACCCCTGGTACCTGGCGCAGTTTGCGCGCCTCGTCGAGGAGGAGCGGCGGCTGCGGGAGGCGCCCGCCCTGGACGCCACGACGCTCTCCCGGGCCAAGCGCCTCGGCTTCAGTGACCGCCAGCTCGCGGAGCTCCGAAACCTGACGGAGGCGGAGGTGCGCCAGCAGCGGCGTGAGCTCGGCGTGCGCGCGGTCTTCAACCGCGTGGACACCTGCGCCGCCGAGTTCGTCGCCAAGACGCCCTACCTCTACTCCTCGTTCGAGTCCGAGGACGAGGCGCTGCCCAGCGACAAGAAGAAGGTCATCATCCTGGGCGGCGGGCCCAACCGCATCGGCCAAGGCATCGAGTTCGACTACTGCTGCTGTCACGCCGTCTTCGCGCTGCGGGAGCTGGGCATCGAGACGGTGATGGTCAACTGCAACCCAGAGACGGTCTCGACCGACTACGACACCGCCGACAGGCTCTACTTCGAGCCGCTCACCTTGGAGGACGTGCTCGCCATTTGCGAGGAGGAGGCCTCCTCGGGGGAGCTGCTGGGCGTCATCGTGCAGTTCGGGGGGCAGACGCCCCTGAAGCTGGCGCTCCCCCTGGAGCAGGCGGGCGTGAAGCTGCTCGGCACCAGCGCCGACGCCATCGATCGCGCGGAGAACCGCGAGCGCTTCGACGCGCTGCTGAGCAAGCTCGAGCTGCGGCGCCCGCGCGCTGGCACGGCCACGGGCGTGGAGGAGGCGCTGCGCGTCGCGGACGAGATCGGCTACCCGGTGCTCGTGCGTCCCAGCTACGTGCTCGGCGGGCGCGCCATGATGGTGTGCAACTCCGCCGAGGAGCTGACCAGCTACGTGGGCGTGGCCATCCAGGCGGCCGAGGACGAGGGCGGCTCTCAGGTGCTGCTCATCGACCAGTACCTCCGGCACGCCATCGAGGTGGACGTGGACTGCGTCTCGGACGGCGAGCAGGTGCTCATCGGAGGCGTGATGCAGCACATCGAGGAGGCTGGCATCCACAGCGGTGACTCCACCAGCGTGCTGCCGCCGCACTCGCTGGACGCGCGCACGGTGGCGGCCATCGAGCAGCAGACCCAAGCGCTCGCCCGTGAGCTGGGCGTGGTGGGCTTGATGAACGTGCAATTTGCCGTCAAGGACGGCGCCATCTACGTCTTGGAGGTCAACCCGCGGGCCTCACGGACCGTGCCCTTCGTCTCCAAGTCCACGGGGCGCCCCCTCGCCAAGCTGGCGGCGCGCGCCATGGTGGGCGACCGCCTGCCCAAGCTGGCGCCCCACGACGACCACCTGCCCAAGCACATGGCCGTGAAAGAGAGCGTCTTCCCCTTCTCCAAGTTCCAAGGGGTCGACACCATCTTGGGCCCGGAGATGCGCTCGACGGGCGAGGTGATGGGGATCGCCACCAGCGTGGCTCAGGCCTTCGGCAAGGCGCTGGCGGCGGCGAAGGTGGAGCTCCCGGATCGAGGGCGCGCCTTCATCAGCGTCAAGGACGACGACAAGGACGCCGCGGCGTTCATCGCGCGCCGGCTCCGTAACCTCGGCCTCAGCATCGTGGCGACGGCGGGCACGGCCGAGGCCATCGGCTGCGCGAGGATCCCGGTGGAGCGCATCAACAAGGTGCTGGAGGGGTCCCCGCACGTGGTGGACGCCATCACGGCCGGGACCATCCAGCTCGTCATCAACACCACCGAGGGCGCCAAGGCGATCCGCGACAGCTATTCCATCCGGCGCAACGCGCTGCTGAAGAACCTCCCGTATTTCACCACCATGGCGGCGGCGCTCGCGGCGGTGGACGCGCTCGAGGTCAGGGCCGCGTTGCGTCGGGTGCCGGTGGCCGTGCGCAGCGTGCAGGAGTGGCACGCGCGCTCGAGTGAGCGCTGAGCGCCACCACGCCCCGCGGCAGGAACGCCGCTCGTCGCGCATGGGCGTTGCCGACGTGAGCGGGTGCGGCTAGTTCATCGTCCGTCGTGAGCAGGACGCCCAAAGCGACGGCCGAGCTGCGCGAGGCAGCGCTGGCGTGGCTCGTCGCCGGCGTCGCGTATGCGGTCTACGCCGCGGTCATGGTGCCGCGCCTGGTCCACAGCGTGCACGCGGATCCGGACATCGCCGGGTGGGCGGGCGCGCTGGCGTCGAGGCTCGCTGGGGGAGGAGGCCTCTACGAGGAGTTCATCGTGGGGATGCCGCCGCTCCCGCTGGCGCTGATGCGGCTCTGGCAGGTGCTCAGCGGCCGGGTGAGGCTGCTCGACGAGCTCGTGATGATCGCGGCGCTGCGCCCCGCCTTGGCCCTCACGGTCGGGTGGCTGGGGGCGCCGTGGCTCGGGCTGCGCGGCGCCACGCTCGCGTCGCTCACGGCCTTGGCGTTGAGCTTGCTGGTCGCGCCGCAGGCGCTGCACCTCTGGCTCGCCGCGGAGTGCGTGCTGCTCGCGCTGCTGGCCTTCGACAAGGCGCAGCGCGAGCGGCGGCGCGCGTGGGCGGGCGTGGCGGGCGCGTGCGCGCTGCTGGCGGTCGGCTGTGATCAAGCCAGCGGGCTGGGCGCCGTGCTGGCGCTCGCCGCCGGGCTCACGCTCGGGCGGCGCTGGCGCGCGCTCGGGGGCGCGGTGCTCCAAGGGGCGCTCGCGGGCGCGGCGACGTCGCTGCTCTGCACGCTGGCGCTGGGCGGAGGCGTCCTCGGGTGGTCTCGAGTGCTGTTCGTGGATGGCTTCGAGTACGCGGGCACGCCAGGGAGCGTGGCGCGCCTCCTGTGGCTGCGCTGGGCCAAGACCGACGCCGTGCCGCTCTCGCTCGTGGCCACGGCGGTGGTGCTCTGGTGGGCGCTGGTGCGGCGCCCGCGTGAGGCCGCGCGCAGGCCGCCGCGCTGGGGGCCCTGGCTCGCCGCGGCCGCGCTGATGCTGAGCTTCCTCGGCGCTGGAGCCTACGTGCTCGGCTGGCTGCCGCAGGTGGCGGGGAGCTGGCTCGGGCTGGCGCGGCGCTCGGAGCTGCTGGCCTACTTCGGCGTAGCGCTGGTCGCGCTACGAGCGGGCGGCGCGGTGGCAGGGTTCCGCGCGGGCGAGGCGGTGCACCCGGGCGCGACGCTGGCCGTGATGGGCGTGGTGGCGGGCGCCGCACAAGCCCTGGGCTACAGCGTGTCGAGCGGCGCCTTTGGCTTGTCGGCCTTGTCGGCGGTGGGCGTCGTGGCGCTCGTCGAGGCGGGGCAGCAGCGCGCCTGGCCCTGGCTCGCCGTGGTGCCGGTGCTGCTGGCGGCCCACGCCCTGTGGGAGCCGGAGCTCAACCGGGCCCGCGCCACGCTGGAGCCAGCGCCCCCCGGCTATTGGCAGGGGATGCTCCTCGATTTGCGGGGGCAAGAGCTGATCGCGGCGCGCCAGCAGGTGTGGGCGCTCACCGAGCCCACGGACGAGGTGCTCGTGCTCGCGGAGGATCCACAGCTCGTCGCGCTCTTCGACCGGCCGCGCCCGCCGCTGCGGGGAGGGCTGGTGTTCGTCGATCAGTACCCGGTGCGCGCGCTCCAGGGCGACTGGGCGTGGCTCCAGGCGCACCCCCCCAAGCTGGTGGTGGTGCACCCAGCGCGCGACGAAGAGCTCGAGCAAGCCTGGGGGGACCGGGCTCGCACGAGCGCCGCTTGGCGCCTGCGCGCGCGCGTGCTCGGCAGGCTGAGCGGCGCGGGCTACCAGCGCCAGCCGAGGGTCTTTCGCACCACCTACGGGCGGGACACGAGCCTGCTCGAGCTGTGGGTGCTGCCATGAACGAACCGCAGCGCGAGGCGCTCGGCGAGCGCACGGAGCGAGCGCACGGCGTCGGTGAGCGGTGGCGAGCGGCGCTCGAGCTCGCGCTGGTGCTTGGGGCCGCCACGTTGTTCGCCAGCCGCAACGTCCAGCACCTCACCAACGGCTGGTATGGTGACGTGGAGTTTTCGGGCTGGAGCAGCGGGCCCGCGCAGCAGCTCTGGGAGGGACGGCGCGCCTATGAGGACGCCGTGCTGCCCATCCCTCCAGGGAGCTTCTACCTGCTGATGCTCCTGCGCTGGTGGCGGGGGGAGTGGCTGCTCTCGTCGGAGCTGTGGCTCACGGCGGGGTGCCAGGTGGGGATGGGGCTCGCCGCATGGTGGCTCACTCGCCGCCTCGGACAGCCGCGGCTGGCGCCGCTCGTGGCGCTGGGCAGCCAGGTCGTCGTCATGCAGCTCGCCAAGGAGTGCGCCTACGATCCCACGGCGCAGGTGGTGGCGTGGGCCTCGCTGGCCGTGGGCGCCTCGGCGGCCTTGGCGACCCAGCCTCGGCAGGCGCGCTGGCGCTGGGCATGGGTGGGGCTCCTCACGGGGCTCAGCCACCTGTTCAAGCAGAGCACGGGCGTGGGCCTCAGCCTGGGGTGGGTGGCGGCGCTCGGCTACGGCGCCTTCGTCGCCTGGCGGAGCGGGGCCGCGCCGCAGCGGCGTCTTCTTCGCTGCGCGGTGGAGGCGTGGGGGCTCGGGTGGCTCGCTGGCTTGGGCCTCACGCTGCTCGCCGTCGCGCTGCCCGGCGGTAGCCTCTCCGGCTTTCTCGCCGCGGTCTACCGCGACGGGCCTCGGCTGAAGGGAGGGAGCCTGCACCTGCTCGAGGTGCTGTGGGGCTACGTGGTGCGCCTGCCGGCTCTGCCGGCCTCGCTGCTGGCGCTGCTCCTGCTCGGCTACGTGGGGCGTCGCTGGCTCTCACGACCAGGGGCGGCGCAGCTCGGCGTGGAATTCGCGGGAGAGCGTCGGCTCACGCGCGGCGGGACGCTCCTGGTCGCCGTGGCGGCGCTGGTGAGCTTCGGTGGGGCGTGGGCGCTGCTCCTCAGCCCGCTGACGGCCTTGCCGGCCCCGCTCTCGGCGGCGCTCTCGGGCGTCAAGGTGCTCCCCAGCTTGGCGCTGCCGCTGGGGATGGTGTTCTTCGCGGCGCCGCTCGCGCCGCGGGTGTTCAGAGGTGCCCCGGGTGACGAGCAGCGCCGCGTCGGGCACGCGCACAACATGGTCGTCATCGCGGCCGTGGCGTGCTCGTTGCTGCACAACACGTCCGCGCCGGAGCTGCGCGCGTTCTACGACAACACGCCGCTCGTCGCGCTGGCCTTGCTCTGGGGGCTCACCGCGCTCCGCCGCGCGCGCAGCCCGTGGCTCGGCGCGGCGTTCTTCTCGCTGGTGCTCGCCAGCGGCTACTCCGGCAAGTTCGAGCGGGCGCTCGAGGCGCGTCGCTTGGTGGAGGAGCCCGGCTACTGGAGGGGCCTCTACGTCACCGCGCGTGCCCAGACGCAGCTCAGGGCCGCCGCGCTGGTGCGTGAGCACAGCGCTCCCACGGACACCGTGTTGGTGCTGCCGGAAGACGTGGAGCTAGCGCCGCTGCTGGGGCGCCCGCGCCCGCGACTCCGAGGCGCCATCCTGTTCGTGGATCAGTACCCGGAGTCGGTCTTGGAGGATGACCGTCGCGAGCTCGAGCGCCATCCCCCCAAGGTCATCGTGGTGAGCCCCGTGGAGCGGTGGGTGTGGCAGCACCTGTTTCGGATATGGAGCGCGGAGAGCCCCGCCGAGCGCCTGCTCACCCCGCTGCTCGACGCGCTCCCCAGCCGCTACGAGCGCGTGGGGCGCCTCCCCACGTGGTTTCTCGGGCGTCCCACGCACCTCGAGGTGTGGGTTCGCAGACCCGAGCCCGGGCGTTGAAGCGGCGCGCGCTCTCTGTAAGCTGTGGGGATGGGCAAGGGCTACCCGCTGAAGGCGCTCCTGCGGCTCCGAGAGTCGTCGAAGACGCGGGCGCGCCAGCAGCTCGCGCAGGCGCTCGAGCGCCAGCGCAGCGCGCTGCAGGCGCAGGCCGCCGCCGCCGAGCAGCTGCGAGAGACGCAGGCGCAGCGCGCGCGCCTCGGCGCCGCGGAGGCCGAGCGCCTCCGGGCAGGGCAAGCCACCGTGGCGGAGCTCGTGCGTGCGGCAGAGTGGCGCGTGGGCGCGGAGCAGCGCGAGGCGCAGCTCGTTGAGCGGCTCGCGCTGGTGGCGTCCAAGGCGGAGTCTAGGCGCGTCGAGGCCGAGCGCTCACGCGCGCAGCTCGCGCGTGCCGACACGGACGAGCGAGCCCTCGGCGCTCACCGTGAGCGCTGGGTGGCGGCGGAGCGCGCGCGCCAAGAGGAGCGGGAGCAGGAAGGAGCCGATGAGCGATGGGTCGCCGTACGAGCAGGGGCAGCCGGGAAGCAAGGCCCATGAGGAGCGCTCTCGGGGCGCTGCTGGGCGCTGCGCTAGTGCTGGGCTGCAGCGCGCCGGAGCCGTCCACCTGCCAGGACGCTGAGTGCGAGCGCGCGGGCGCGGGCGGCGCTGGTGGGGCGGCTGGCGCGGGCGGGGCGGGTGGGACGGCGAGCGACGGCGGGAGTGGGCGTGACGCCGGTGGCGCGGCGGGTGCCGGTAGTGCGGCGGGCGCGGGTGGTGCGGCGGGCGTGGCTGGCGCCTCCGGCGCGGGTGGCGCGCCCGCTGGAGGCGCTGGGGGCGCAGCGGCCCCCACGGCGCAAGAGCTGCTCGCGCTCGTGGAGCGCTGCGCCAGGCCGAGCGCCGGGCGGTACGCCACCGACAGCGGCCGCCCAGAAGAGATCCCCGTGTGTCACCTGTCCACCGCGGTCTACTGGCAGGCCGACCTGGACGTCGACTGCGATGGTAAGCCCTCCGCGGCCTGCAACGAGACGACCGATCCCTATTTCCAAGCCGAGACGGCGGCGGTGGACTCCAAGGGCGAGCCGCTCGACGCCGCCAGCCTGCCCTTCGTGGTGGTCCCGCTCGCCAGCGAGCGCTTCGACTATCGCGCGGCGGGGCTCGCGATGGGGAGCGTGGTCGCCGTCATTCATCGTGGGCAGGTCGTCTACGCGCCCATCGGCGATCTAGGACCGCGGGGTGTCATCGGTGAGGGCTCGTACGCGCTCGCCGCGCGGCTCGGGATCGATCCAGATCCCGTGCGCGGTGGCGCCGACTCTGGGGTCACCTACATCGCCTTCACGGGCAGCGAGGCGCGGGTGCGCCCCATCGAGTCGACCGAGGAGGCGCAGCGCCTCGGTGTGGAGCGCGCGCGGCAGCTCCTCGCTGCGCCTTGAGGGCGCGGAGGCCTCGCGCGTCGCGCCCTGGCTGAGCTTGGGCTAGGCTCCAAGCGTGGGCCCCTCCCGCTGGCGCGCGCTCCCTCGAGCCCTCCGGGCGCAGGCCACGGCGCGCTGGGCGCTGGGGGTCGCTGGGGTCGGGGTGTTGGTCGCCGGGGCGTGTGTGTCCACCACGACGGAGCGCCCACCGCTCCCCTGGGGCACCCCGCTCGACGTACCGGCCCCGTCGGCGTCCGCGGCGCCTCCCTCGCTCCCGCCGCTCGCCACCCGCTCGCTCGAGGATTTCGTGCCGCTCGTGGCGCTGCCCGGCTTCGAGCCCGTCGCGGCGGCGCTGGAGGCCGGGCAGCCGCAGCGAGCGGTGGCGGAGCTGACCCGAGCGATGAGCCACCTGCCGCCCGCGCCCGTGGACGTCGCGCGCTTCCAGTACCTGCTCGGGCTGCTCCGAGAGCGCGCTGGCGAGCTCGCGGGCGCGCGCGTCTCCTACGAGCTGGCGGCCGCCGAGGACTGGGCGCTCGCGCCCTACGCGCGGGCAGGGGCCGCGCGGGTGGCGCTGCGGGCCGGAGATCCGAGGCGCGCGCAGGCGTGGCTCCAGCAGCTCCCGGAGGTGCAGCCGCTCGAGGTGGAGGTGCGAGCGCTGCGGCTCGAGGCGGCCCGGCTCCTCGGCGAGCGGCAGCAGGCCATCCGCTACGCCTCCCCGCCCTACGAGCCAGCATCGAAGGCCGAGCGGGCTACCCTCGAGCTCGGGCTGGCGGAGGTGTTGTCCTCCCCGGAGCCAGGCGCCTCGGCGGAGGTCGTCGAGGGAGAGCTGCTGCGAGCGCTCGAGCTGGCGCGCGGGGTGCGGGTGAGGCAGCCCGCGGGCAGCGCGCTCTACGGCCGTGCGCAGCGGCTCGAGCGGCAAGCGCTGTCGCGCCTGACGCCCGCGGCTCAGGCGCAGTGGCGAGAGCTGAGCCCCGCGCAGCGGCTCCTGGAGGCCGAGACGCGCCTCGAGGCGGGCCTCACCTCGGTCGTCCGAGAGACGACCGAGGCGCTCCTCGCGCAGCTTCCCCCTGCGGAGCGCTGGCAGGAGCTGGGCTGCGCCGCCGCGCTCCTCCAGGCGCGGGCGCTCGCCGCCGAGAAAGCCGCGGGCGCCGCCGCGGACGTGCTCACGCAGCCCATCCAGCGCTGCGAGCGCTGGTCGGAGCACCCGCGACTGCTCTTTCTGGGAGCTCGCTACGCAGCGCAAGATGGCCGTCACGCCCTCGCGGTCGAGCGCTACGCCCAGCTCGAGCGCCTACACCCGCAGAGCACGCTGGCCGACGACGCTCGTTGGCATGCGGCGATGAGCTACTGGGAGCTGCGCGTGGAGGCGCGCTTCACGGAGCTGCTGTCGCGCCTGCCGGAGGACTACCCCGAGGGGGACATGGCGCTCGAGGGGGTCTTTCGCCTCGCGCTGCGCCGGCTGGAGAAGCGTGACTGGCGGGGCGCTGCGGCCGTGCTCTCGCGCGTCCAGGAGCTGGCCACGCGCCGTGACCCGAGGCGCTCGGCGGAGTACGCGGGGAGGGAGCGCTATTTTCTGGCGCGCGCCCTGCTCCACCTCGGGGAGCAGGAGGCGGCCTGCCGGTACTTCGAGGAGCTCATCGAGCAGCTCCCGCTCAGCTACTACATGCTGAGCGCCTTCACGCGTTTGTCTGCGCTGGACGCGGAGCGCGCCGCGCGCGCCCTCGATCGCGCGCGCGCGCGCAGCAGCGGTCAGCCGTTCATCCAGGCGACGGCCGAAGAGCTGGGCGCGCCCGCCTTCCTCCGCGCCATGGAGCTGCTGCGGGTCGGTGAGCTGGAGGCCGCGCGGCGTGAGCTGGAGACGCTGGGCGTCCACGCGGGCGGCGCGGCGCCTCAGCTCCTCTGGGCAGCGGCGACGCTCTACGCTCGCGCCGGCGTCGCGCGCTGGTCGTCGGCGCTGGCGCGGGGCCTGCTGGTGGCCTTGCCGGCGGCCTGGCCGGAGGGGGACTGGGCGCAGGTGTGGCGGCTGTCGTTTCCCCGTCCGTACCATGAGATCGTGGCGCGCGAGGCCAAGGCGACGGGGCTCGACGAGGCGCTCGTGTACGCCGTGATGCGGGAGGAGTCGGTCTTCGACCCCCGCGCGGTCAGCCCGGCCAAGGCCATCGGCTTGATGCAGCTCATCGTGCCGACGGCGGCCTTGTACGGCAAGCGCGCGGGGCTCCCCCATGACGCGCGCGCGCTCGAGCGGCCGGCCGTCAACATCGCGCTCGGCTGCCGCGCGCTGGCGGCGCTGAGCAGCCGCTTCGCCGACGATCCTTGGCTCGCCATCCCCGGCTACAACGCCGGCCCAGGAAGGCCCGCGCGGTGGCGGCGGGAGCGCCCAGCAGAGGATCTGGATCTTTGGGTGGAGCTCATCCCGTTCATCGAGACGCGGCGCTACACCAAGCGCGTGCTCGCGAGCCGGGCGGCGTATGCGGTGCTCTATGGGGAGGTCGAGCCGATGCGGGCGCTCGAGCTGCCGCTCAAGCTATCCAGCGCGGCGCGCCAGGGACAGCGCTGACGGCGCGCGGCTACATCAGGGTCGCCAGGCAAGCCTCGACGTCGCAGCGGGTACGAAAGCACTCCTCGAGCTCGCGTCGCGCCGCAGGCAGCAAGGACGCGAGCCCTTGTGAGCAGGTGATCGGCGTGAAAAAGCGCGCGAGCTCCTCTGACGGGGAGCAGCGAGCAAACAGGCCCTCGCAGACCGCCGTCGCGGCCGAGTCCTCACAGGTCGTGGCGAGGGCCTTGGTGAGGCACTCCCCGCTCGTGGCCAGCTCGCAGATGGCCTGGCTGCGAGAGGCCGCGGCGAGGCAGCCGACGAAGGCCTGGGCGACGCCAGGGAGGAGCACGCGCGCGCCGACGTTGCAGAGCGCGATGTGGGAGTAGAGGCTGACGCACTCGCCCCCGGCGGGGGCCTCGAGCTTCATGCAGTCCCCGGGCTTGCCCTTCGAGCGGTCACAGCGGGGGTCAGAGCCCAGGGCCGCCGCGACGGGTGCGCTCCCGCTGGGCGCGGCGGTTGCGGAGCCGAGCGGTGCGTCGCTGGGGGGCGGAGGGGGGTCATCCGCGGCCGGTGGCTCGGGGGCGGGCGCTGGGGTGTGACGCTGGGCGCTCGGCGCGGCCCCGTCGGTGCTCGTCGCTCCGGCGTCCAGCTCCTCGGCGCCGCCCAAGGGCTCCCGTGAGGGGAGCACGCTGGAGCAGGCGGCGACGAGCCACACCACGATCGAGGAGCGGACCCAAGCGCTGGGAGCCATGGCGCATCAGCCTACGCCAGGCGGGCCCCGGCGCGAAGTCCGCTGCGCGCCGGGGCCCGCCGTCGCCCTGGCCCGCAGCGGCGAGGAGCGATTATTTGGCCGAGCGGGCCGCCTGCGCCTAGGTGGAGGCTGCGATGAAAAGCACAGAGACGCGCGACGCCTCGCTGGTCGTCATCGAGTACGGCGGCAGCTGGCCGCGCTGGATCCCGCCAGGCAACTCCGGTGACCTGGCCGTGGTGGCGCAGCACTACCCCGGCCCGAGCGACTCGCTGGTGCGCCAGGTGGCCAGCCGGATCACCCGGCTCGAGGCGGGGGGCTGGCGGCTGCGCAGGATGGTGCTCATGACCAATGAGCGGACGGACGCCGAGGCGACCTCGGCGCGCCAGATCTTGGCGCGTGGCCTCATCGCGCGCCTCCAGCAGGTCGGCGGTGGGAGCTTCACCTTGACGGCCGAGCCTGGGAGCCGCACCGCGCTCACCCTGGGCGTGCTCGCCAAGGGGCTCGAGCCGGCGGCGCGCCGCGCCCAGGTGTACGTGGACGTGAGGGTGGGGGGCGGCGAGCCGCGCCAAGAGGCCGTCCGCGACGCCGGGGGCCCTCCGGGCCCCGGTGGTGGGCCGGGTGCCCTGCGCCGCCGCCGCGTGGCCTGAGGGCGCTCAGGCCGGCAGCTTCTTGTCGAGGAAGGCGCGGAGCTTGGTCAGCGTCTTTTCGTCGCGCAGAAACGTCGGCGCCTGGTAGCTCTGGCCCCAGCTCCCGACCTCCGCCGCGAGCGCCTCGGCGACGGCGGCGTCGCTGACGATCTCCGCGACGGAGCGCCCGCGCACGGCGCCGTGCTGGAGGTCTCGCACGTAGCGCTGGAGCCGCGCGTAGTCCGCGCCGAGAAATTCCTCCACGAGGCGAGCGTCCGCCGCGAGCCGCGGCAGCGTGCCGGCGGGATCTGCGCCGGCAGAGAGCGCCTGGGCGGCGGCCTCACGGAGGACGAAGGCGTCGTCCACGTAGCCGAGGTCCTCGATGCCGTCCGGGATGAGATCGAGGGACTTGAAGAGGTAATTGAGCGCGCTCGCCACCGGCCGGCGGCTCGCCTCGGGGAGCGAGGTGTCGACCGTGAGCGCGGCGAGCGCACGAGCGTCGTCACCCAGGGTCTTCAGCCAAGCAGGGAACGCGTCTAGGCAGCGGGTCTCGAGTTCAGCCATCGGGTCACCTCGGAGGGGCCCACCGCTTACACTGGGCCCTGCGGCGGTGGAAGTGGCTTTTCACTCCGAGGGGCAGAGGACGCGGAGCGCGTTGCGAGCGAAGACCTTCTCGACGTCGCCCTCGGACATCCCCTTGGCCCGGAGCGCCGCGGCTAGCCGTGGGAGCTGCCGAGCGCTCTCGAGCCCGACGGCGGGGCGGATGTCTCCCTCGTAGTCGCTCCCGAGCGCCACGTGCTCCACGCCCATGATCTGCACGAGGTGCTGGACGTGGCGCACGACGTCCGCGAGCTTGGCCCGGCGCCCCCGCACGAGGAAGCTCGAGTGGAAATTGACGCCGACGACCCCGCCCGTGCTGGCGATCCCGCGGAGCTGGCCGTCGCTGAGGTTGCGCGGGTGGGGCGCGAGCCGCCGAGCGTTCGAGTGCGTGGCGACCAGCGGCCGGCCATCGCGCCGCGCCAGCGCGATGAGCTCCTCCGTCGCCGCGTCCGAGGCGTGGCTGACGTCGACGCTGGCGCCGGCCGCGTGGACCCTGGCGACGACCTCCCGCCCTCGCTCGGTGAGCCCGCGCCCCGAAGGGTTGGGGGCGCCCGACGAGGTCGCGAGCTCGTTGTGCCAGGTGTGCACGAGCCCGAACAAGCGCACGCCTTGTTGCACCCAGTGCCCCACCCGCTCGGGCGCGGCCGCCAGCGGGCCGGCGCCCTCCAGCGCGAACCAGGTCCGCACCTTCCCCTCGGCGACGGCGCAGCCCGGCAGCGCGTAGGGGGGGGTCGAGGGCAGCAGCTCGAGGAGTCGCTGGCGTGAGCGTGTCCAGTCCTGCTCGCGTGGCCCCAGCTCGGAGGCCCAGCGTGGCACGTAGAGCGGGAGCACCACGCCGGCGACGCCGCCCGGGAGGAGCTCCCTCGCCGGCATCTGGCCGGTGCCGTCCGCGAGTGAGCGGCCGCGGAAGTTGACCTGGTAGGACAGATCCACGTGCAGATCGATCACGGGGGGCGGGCGCGGCGCGGGCTCGGCGGCCACGAGCGGCAGCGGGCCCAGCAGCGCCACCATCGCCACCATCGCCGCACCGAGGAGCAGCCGCCGGCTCGGGTCATGGAGCACCATGGTGCGCAGCGTGCCCGCGCCGCGCCGCGCCGTCGACCGGCGTCTCCCTGGAAGCGCAGGAGCCGTGCCCAGGGAGGCCCTCGCGGCCCGGGCGGGGTGGTGGTGCGCCCGAGCGCGGCTTGCGAGCCTGGGCAAGAGTCGTGTATAGTTTAATAGTTTCAGTAGGAAGGGAACTATTATGCGTCAATTACGCCTATTTACGGTCGCTGCTGCAGTGCTGGCGCCGGCCCTGATGAGCGGCGAGGCCCTCGCCGCGCCCACGTCCTTCGTCATCAGTGAGTACCGCAGCCGTGGCCCCAACGGCGCCAACGACGAGTTCATCGAGATCTATAATCCGACGACCAGCAACCTGGTGCTCTCGAGGATGAAGCTGCAGGCCAGCGACGCCTCGGGCAACGTCACGACGCTCGTCACCTTCCCCAACGGCGTCACCATCGCACCAGGGAAATTCCGGCTCGTCGCCAACCACGGCAGCCAGGGCTACTCTGGAACGCGGGGCGCCAACTATGAGTACACCACCGGGGAGATCCCGGATCAGGGCGGCGTGGCGCTCGTCAATGAGGCCGGGCAGATCGTCGACCAGGTGGGGACCGCCGGCGGCGCCTCTTTTCACGAAGGGACGCCGCTCGCTCCGCTGACTGGGAACGTCAACCAGAGCTACGAGCGGCGCGGCGGTAGCTGCACGCCGAACATCGACACGGACGACAACAGCGCGGACTTCTTCCGCAACTACGACTCTTCCAACCCACAGAACCACTCGACCACGTGCAACCCCTGCGCGGGGGTCACCTGTAAGTCGCCCCCGAAGACGGGCTGCTTCGAGACGAACGGCGTCTGCACCAACGGCACCTGTGTCTACACACCGAAGGCGCAGGGCGAGGTCTGCAGCGATGGCAACGCCTGCACCACCGGCGATAGCTGCGACGACCAGGGCGGCTGCTCTTCCGGCCAGCTGGAGCAGTGCACGACGCCGCCTCCGGCCTTCTGCCTCGACGGCGACACGCTGCGCACCTTTGGGCAGAGCCCGGCGTGCGTGAGCGGCGTGGGCTGCGACTACGCCATCACGGACACGGACTGCCCCTACGGCTGCGACGGCACCGCGCTCGCGTGCAGCCCGAACCCCTGCACCGGCGTCAGCTGCGACACCCCTCCCAACGACTGCTACGAAGCAGCCGGGAGCTGCAACGGCGGCGTGTGCGTCTACACCCCCAAGTCGTCCGGCGCCGCTTGTAGCGACGGCAACGGCTGCACCTTGAACGACTCCTGTGACGGACAGGGCGTCTGTAGCGCCGGGACTCCAGCGGTCGTCTCCGACGGTAACCCCTGCACCACGGACGTCTGCAACCCGGCGACGGGGCTCATCACGCACGACAACGTCCTCGACGGCACCTCCTGTGACGACGGAGATCTGTGCAACGGTGAGGCAACCTGTGTGCAAGGGACGTGTGAGGCCGGCACCCCCGTGACCTGCGCCACTCCCCCCAACACCGGGTGCTACGCGGCCACGGGCACCTGCGCGCCCGCCACGGGCGCCTGCACCTATCAGCCGCTGCCGGGCGGCGCGGCCTGCAGCGATGGAGACCACTGCACGGAGCCCGACGGCTGTGACGGCAACGGCCTCTGCGTCGGCTCGGTGAAGAGCTGTGTGGCTCCGCAGCCCGTCTGCAACGGCGTCTACTCGAAGCAGTTCAGCGGTGGGGCGTGCGACGCGGCCACCGGCGACTGCACCTTCACGGAGGTGGAGACGGAGTGCAGCAATGGTTGCGACGCCGCCACGGGCTTGTGCAACGACGACCCGTGCCGAGGCGTCGTGTGCGATCAGCCGCCGTCGGAGTGCTACGAGGGCTCCTGCTCTCAGGGGAGCTGCGAGTACCACCCGAAGCTCGCCGGCGTGAGCTGCGACGATGGTGACACCTGCACCTCGGCCGATGCGTGCGACGGCGCCGGCACGTGTCAGGGCGTGGCGCTGGTGTGCAACCAGCCGCCGGCCGCGCAGTGTGTCGGGACCACGCAATCGCGTCACTACGCCGCCGTCGGCGCCTGCAGCGCCGGCGAGACCTCCTGCACCTACGCCGAGACGCTGAGCGACTGCAGCGCAGGGTGTGACGCGCTCACCGGGCTCTGCGTCGACGACTCGTGCAACGGCGTGGTCTGCACCACGCCGCCTGGCGCCTGCTACTTGCCGAACGGCCAGTGCAGCGGTGGGCAGTGCAGCTACACCCCGGCCAATCGTGACACCACCTGCGACGACGGGGACGACTGCACCGAGAACGACGTCTGCGATGGGCAGGGCACCTGCGGGGGCACTCCGATCGCCAACTGCGGCAGCGGCGGCAGCGCCGGCACGGCGGGCAGCGCCGGCACGGCGGGCAGCGCCGGCACGGCGGGCAGCGCCGGCACGGCGGGCAGCGCCGGCACGGGCGGTGGTGGGACGGGTGGCACCGGTGTCGACGGTGGCGCAGGCGAGGGCGGCGGGAAGGCCAAGGCCGAGGGCGGCTCGTGCGACTGCTCGGTGCCTGGCGCCCCGCGCAACAGCGGCGCTCCGGCGGGCCTGGCCCTGCTGGCGCTCGGCGTGGCCGTCGGGCTGCGCCGCCGCCGCTCGCGCTGACCGCGACGTCCGCGCGCGCCCGCGCGATGGCCGGCTCCCCCGCGGGGGACGCCGGCCATCGGCGTCTTGGGGAGCGTCAGCGCCCTGCGCCGAGGGCGCCGCCCGCGGCGCTGTCCAGCGACCCGCCAGTCGTGCGAGGATGCGCGCATGACCGAGCGCACCGGCCTCATCGCCTTCTGGAAGAACTACGACAGGAAGCTCTATCTCCGCGCGGCACAGCTCGCCGATGAGCTGGGGTACGACTCCTTCTGGCTCCCGGAGGCGTGGGGCTACGAGATCTTCACCTTGCTCACCGAGCTGGCGCTGAACACCAAGCGCATCAAGCTGGGCACCGGCATCGTCAACGTGTTCAGCCGCTCGCCCGCCATCCTCGCCATGAGCGCCGCGTCCTTGGACGAGATCAGCGAGGGGCGCCTCATCTTGGGCGTCGGGACGAGCGGTCAGCGCGTCATCGAGGGCTTCCACGGGCGCGAGTTCAAGAAGCCGCTCACCCAGACGCGGGACGTCATCCGCGTCGTCCAGACCCTGCTGGCGGGAGGTAAGCTGAGCGACGCCGGCGCGGAGAACGCCGAGTATCGCCCGTTTTCGCTCGCGATGACGCCCACGCGGCCGAAGATCCCCATCTACGTGGCGGCCTTGCGCCAGAAGGCCATCGAGTCCATCGGTGAGCTGGCGGACGGCTGGCTACCGACGTTCTGGCCCTACCAGCAGCTCGAGCAGGGGCGCGCGTGGCTGGCGGCCGGCGCGGCGCGCAGCGGACGTGACCCCTCCGAGATCACCACCGCGCCCTTCACCACGGCGCTCCCCATGGGCGGCAGCGCCGCCGAGTACATGGCGCGCGACATCATCGCCTTTTACATCGGCGGCATGGGGGACTACTACATCGAGCTCTTGTCGCGCTTCGGGTACGCGGATGAGTGCCAGCGTGTCGCGGAGCTCTACGCCAACAAGGAGACGCGCGGTCAGGCCGCGGCCGCCGTGACGCCGGCCATGGTGGAGGCGCTGACCATCTCGGGAGATCCCGAGCAGTGCGTGGCGGAGCTGAAGCGACGGCGCAGCTTCGGCGTGGACATGCCCATCTTGAACCTCCCCACGGGGATGCCCTTCGAGCTGGTGGAGATGTTCATCCGGGCGATGGCGCCGGAGCGCTGACCCCAGCGCGGCGCGCGAGCCTGGGTCAATAGACGAGGCAGCGCTCGACGCCGTCCACGTCGTGCGAGCGCATGGCGCACTGGTACGCTCGCCGCGAGACCTTGCGCGAGCAGTCCGCCTCGTCAGGGAGCTTCGCGAGCAGCGCTCGCGCGCGCTGCTGCAGCTCCTCGACCTCCCCGGCCTTCAGCTCGGGGCGGCTCTGGTGGACGAGCAACGCCGTGTAGTGCGCGAGCAGCTCGTCACACTCCGCGGCGCCCAGGGGTGGAGCGCAGCCGGTGAGCAGCAGAGTCAGCAGGCAGAGGGGGGCTCTCACAGACATTGGTCGAAGATGGTCTCGGACTGGCTGGCCTCGCGGATGCAGCGCAGGGTGGACTCCGTGATGCGCTTGCCGACGCAGTCTCGCATCAGCGCCTCGCTCGCTACCTTGGCCTTGGTGGCCTTGACCTCTGCCTCGAGCTCTTGCGGAGGCACCTTGCGCGCCGCGAGCTCGAGCCGGGCGATCCGCTCCACGATCTCCTCGCACTGCTCCGCCGTCGCCGGCTGGCCACAGCCCGCGAGCAGCGTGGCCGAGGAGAGCGCGAGCGCGAGGGGGCGGTTCATGGGGCCATCTTGAGTAGTGACCGGGGTCGCCTGCAACCAGAGAAGCCACGGGGACGGCCGCGAGACTGGACCCTACGGAGAGCGCTGCTAAATTTGCAGGATGAGCCGCGCTGCCGCCACGCCTCGCGCCCAGGCCAGCGCGGAGGTGTACCTTCAGCGTGCCAGCCGAGCGCGGAGCGCAGGGCAGCGTGCCAAGTACGCCACGCAGGGGCTCGGCTCGGCGGCGCCCTTGGACCCCACCCTGCAGGTGCTCCTGCTCCGCCAGCTCTACCTGGCCCAGATGGAGGAGCGACGGTTCGAGGCCGCTCGGGCCACGGCCGAGCGCATGCTCCCGGCGTCCGTCATGCCGGACGTCGTGCGACAGGACGTGGCCCGCGCCTGCTTGGCGCAGGGTGACGTCAACGCGGCCGTTCAGCAGCTCAGGCTCGCCAGCCGGGTCGGGCCGGCGTCCCGCCGGGCCTTTCACCTCTGGACGCTGGGCACGGTGCTCGCGTTCACTGGGGCCCTCGCGGAGGCCGAGCGGGTGCTCGCGCGGGCCGTCCGCTGGGCTGGGGGGGAGCGGCCGCTCTACCAGGCTCAGCGGGCCTTGGTGCGGCGCGCCCGAGGCCTCGGCGGTGACGATCTGGAGTCCTTGCTGCTCGACCTGGAAGAGAGCCCCGCCGGTCAGGGTTATGGTCAGTACGTGCGGGCGGAGCTCGCCCACGCGCTCGGCAAAGAAGAGGAGGCCCGTCGGTTGCTGCGAGCCTTCGTCCAGCGCGTCACGAGCGGGCGCGCGGCGCTCGAGGTGGCGCTGGCGTTCGAGGTGCGCCGTGCCAGAGAGCTGCTCCGGAGCACCGCCCCCACGCGCGCGGAGCGCGAGCCTTGAGCGCCGGCTCCGGCTATGAAACAAATCATTCCTCGGGTGCGTAGGCCTCTACCGGGGCTCCGGCGTCCCTAGAGTCCGTCAAGCTCATGCATCCCCTGCTGCTCCTCTCCTTCGCGTTCCTGGGCGGGCTGGTGTTGAACATCATGCCGTGCGTGCTCCCCGTGCTCACGCTCAAGGCCTTCACCCTGATGCGCAGCCAAGAGCAGTCGCGCCGGGAGCAGCGGGTGCATGGGGTGGGCTACGCCCTGGGGACGATGAGCGCGCTGCTCGCGCTGGGCGTGGTGGTCCTGCTGGTGCGCAGCGCGGGCAAGAGCCTGGGCTGGGGCATGCAGTTCCAGTACCCGCCCTTCGTGGCGGTGCTCACCCTGGTGCTGTTCGTGTTCGGGCTCAACGCGCTGGGCGTGTTCGAGTTCAGCGTGAGCGGCTCCGGGAAGGAGCGCCACGGGTGGCTGGGCTCGGTGGCGAACGGGTGGTTCGCGGCCGTGATGGCGACGCCCTGCTCGGCGCCCTTCCTCGGGCCGGCCGCCGCGCTCGCCGTCGAGGCCAGCACGCCGGCCTGGCTGAGCTTGCTCGTCTTCGTCGCCATCGGCTTCGGCCTCGCGTTCCCCTTCGTGCTGCTCAGCTTCGTGCCAGCGGTGGGGAAGCTGCTGCCGCGCCCGGGCGCGTGGATGGACACCTTCAAGCAGCTGATGGGCTTCACGCTGATGGGGGCGGCGGTGTGGCTCTACGGGGTGCTGCAGCGCCAGCTCCCACCGGAGAGCGCGACGCTCTTTTTGGCGTTCTTGCTCGTGGTGGGGTTCTGCGTGTGGTGTGTCGGGCGCTTCGGAGGGCTGGACGCCAGCGCGCTGCGCCGGTGGGGGCTGCGCGGGGCCATCGTCGCCGTCGTCGTCGCTGGTTTCTCCTGGGTGCCGCTCGCGCCTCGCGCCAAGGCCGCAGCGCTCCCGGGAGCTCCGGGCGGGGAGCCGCTGGCGCACGCGGCCGTGAAGGACGGAAAGATCAACTGGGCCGCGTTCGATCCTCGGCACATCGAGCGCAGCTTGGCCGCGGGGCGCCCGGTCTTCCTTGATTTCACGGCGGACTGGTGCACCTCGTGCCAAGCGAACGACAAGCTCTTCGTCGACACCCCCGCCGTGCACCAGGCGCTCGAGGCGACCGGCGTCTTGCCCATGAAGGTGGACATGACCGAAGAGGACGAGGTGATGGAGGCGTGGCTGAGGAAGACTGGCCGCAGCGCCATCCCCGTCTACGTGGTGGTGCGGCCAGGGGGAGAGATGGATCTGCTCCCGGTCGCCATCACGACCCAGATGGTCGTGGAGCTCCTGGAGCGCTCGGCCGTCCGTGGCCCGCTGACCCAGCGCTGAGCGCGCACGCTCAAGGCTCGAAGTCTGGGGCTGGCCTAGGCCTCGGCGGCGCGGGAGGTCGCGACGCTGGCCGTGTGGCGGGAGCGCTCCGGGGGGCCGTGCGCCGCGCTGGCGTGGCGGGCGCGGCGGCCTCGCGGCGCTCAGCGGCGCCGCTGCTCGGTGGCGCGGCGACCGGGGGCGTCGCCGGGGCGAGGAGGCGCTGCACGCGCTCGAGGTGGGCGCGGAGCGCCGCGAGCGCCTCGCGCGAGCGCGCCTCCAGGATGGGAAAGAGCTGCTCTGCGTCGTCGAGGTTGTCGTGGACCTCCCGCCGCCGCCGCCAGCTCGCGCGGAACGCGGAGTCGACGGTGGGGCGCAGCTCCGCGACGTGGCGTCGCAGCCTGGCGAGCGTGAGCTCATCACGCCGTCGGCGCGCTTCGAGCGCCTGGAGTCCCAGGCCATAGGCGCGGAGCGCGGTGAGCAGCGCGGCGTCGGCCTCGCTGGGCGCGGCGCCGTGGACCGTGAAGACGGCGTCACTGGTCGGCGCCGATGCCGGGGAGCGCTCCAGGCGCACGCCGCGCGCGTGGAGCGCCTGGAGGCGCGCCTCCAGCGCCTGGTAGCTCGCCTCGCTCGACGCGGTGGTGGGGAGCTCCAGCGCGCGCTGGACGGGCTGGAGCAGGGCCGCGTGGTCCTCTTCGGGGTGCGCCAGCTCGCGCTGGAGTTCGAAGAGCTGGCTGAAGAGCTCGTCGAAGCGAGCCTCCCCGGAGTGGTAGAGCTTGCCCTGCCCTACGGTGCTCGGGCCGGCGCTGCCCCAGAGCCCGCAGCCCAAGCCGCCCGTGGCGACGAGGCAGGAGCTGCCGAACAGCAACGAGAGCGCGAGCAGGAGGGGGCGACGTGAGCTCATAGGCAGCGTAGGGTAGTGGCCCAGAGAGAGTGCGCTGCCTCGGTCTTCACGAGATGCAGCGAGAGGACGTCCGCGCCGTGCGCGCACAGCGTGCCCTGGCCTGCGTTGACGTCCGCTGCGGAGACGGTCACGGGGTCCGTCGGCGCCTCCAGGGTCGCGCCGAGCGTGATGACGCGGACACGGAAGGCGCCCGGGGCCCCCTCCGTCCACTGCAGGAGCCAGCGACCATCGGCGAGCCCGGTGACGGCGGGCGCGATCTGCTCGCCGCCAGCGGCGCCGGGCGGCTCGAAGGCGACGGCGCGGGGGCTCGCCTCGGCGCCGCCCAGCAGCGCGAGCTGCAGGCCCCAGCGGTCCGAGGCGGCGCGCTTGGCGGCGAAGGCGAGGAGCGCGCGCCCTCCGGCGCTGGCGAGCGCCGGCACACCGAGGAGCGCCGCGTCCGTCGTGACCTCGCTCAGCGCCCCCACCGCGCGCCCCTCGCCGTCGAGGTGACCCACCAGGAGCTTGCCCGCCTGCCCACCGCGCCGCAGCGCGACGACGAAGCCCTCACCGAGGCGCTCGGCGCGCGGCTCGGTGCTCTCTGCGTCGCCGCCGCCAGGCCACACGACGCTGAGCGCTCCGTCGGCGCCTCGACGCACCAGCCCCTCTGGGCTGACGCCGAGCGCGAAGCCAGCGCCGCCCGGCACGCTCCGGAGTGCGCGGAGCGAGGCGCCCGCCTCGGCCCGATCGACCTGAAACTGCCCATTTTCCGAGGGGACGACGCCCGTCAAGCCGCTGAGCCCCGGGCGCACCAGGCGCTCGCCGGGGCTGAGCGTCTCCGCGTCCAGGCGCAGACCGCGCGCCTCCGCAGCGCTGGCGGCGAAGCCGACCCAGAAGTGACGTGGGGCGGCGTCCGGGGTGATGAACAGCGCGACCGAGCCGTCCACGGAGGGGGTGATGCGGCGCGCCTGGTGCAGGATGAGGCAGCCGTCGCGGCGACCATCGGCGGCCCAGGGGCGGGCGCCGAGCGTGGGCTCGGCGGCGCGCGCTCCGAGCGCACTCGGCGAGGGCAGCGATGAGCTGGTCGCGGGCCCCGGAGTGGGTGGCCTCGCCGCGCTGGGGGAGGCCGTGGGCGCCGTGACCCGCGGCGCCTCGGACCAGCGCGCCGCGACGGCGGCGGCCAGCGCACCGGCGCTACCCGCCGTCGCGCCGAGCAAGAGGAGCGCCGCCCGTCGTGAGGGAGGGGCTGCGGGGCGGGTAGGTAGCGCCGGCCGCGGAACGCTGGGCTCCGTGAGCGAGGGGATGATGGGGCGCGACGCCGACGGCGTCGTGGTCGGAGGTGACCACGGCGTGGGCGCTGGGCTCGCGGGTGGTGGCAGGCCGGGCAGCGTGGCTTGCTCCGAGCGCAGCGGCGCGAGGGCAGGCCGCTCGAGCTCTCGCTCGACGATGGGCAGCGGCACGCCGGCCTCTGGGGGCACGCTCGCGCTGGGAGCCATGGCCCTGGGCGCTGCGGCCTCCTCCTCCGCGGGGGGCGCCGCTGCGCTGGGTGGCGGCGGCGCTGCCGCGGGGGGCGCCGCCGTAGCGCTGGTAACCCCCGCGGCCTCGGGCGGCTCCGACCAGCGAGGCACGGGTGGGGCGAGGGGGACGGTGGGCTGCGGCGCAGCGACGAAGGCGGGTAGCGGCGTGCTGAGCGCCTGCGGTGGCTGGGGCGTGGACGGGAGCCGCTGTGGTGGTGGTGGCACGGCGCCGGCTGGGCGGAGAGTGTGCTGGACGGTGGGGAGCTCGTCCTCGCCGAGGGTGGAGAGGGGTGGGCGCGCCGGCGGCACGGGACGGGGAGGTGGCGGCGCGGCGCTCGCGCTCCGTGCGAGGGGCGCCAGCGGCTTGGGGGGAGCGAGCGGCCGGAGCCCGGGGCGAGGAGGCTCTTCGCCGCCCAGCGCTGGGGGAGGCGCTGGGGCGTCGAGCGGGCCGCGGCGGATGAGCCGAGGTGGTCGTCGGTGCTGTGGGGCGAGTGCCACCGAGAGCTCGGCGACGGCCTGCGCGGGCACCCACTCCGCCCAGCCTGGCTGCCACACCAAGGTGTGGGGAGGCAGGTCTCCAGCGCGCAGCCGTGCCTCGAGCGTGGCGCGCTCCGCGACGTGCTGCGTGCCGTCGGCCCCGACCCATCTCCAAGCGCTCGCCGTCATCAGGTGTTGGCCCTAGCCGTGAGTATCTCGCGATTTACCCCGACATGGGGAGAATTGTTCTCCCCGCGCGAGCCAAGACGAGCACCCCCGCGACGTGCAGCCCCTCCGCGCGCAGGGCTCGGCAGCACGCGCGCGCGGTGCTCCCCGTGGTGTACACGTCATCGACCAAGAGCGCGTGCAGACCGCGCAGCTCCGGAGGCACGCGGTGCGCGACGAAGGCGTCGCCCAGGCTGCGCCGCGCCTCGGCGGGTTTGTTGACTTGGCTCGGCTCCAGGCTCCTTCGCCGGAGCGCGTGGTGCGCGACGCGCGCGCGAGGGATGGCGCTGGCGAGCAGCCCGGCTTGGTTGTAGCCGCGCTCCGTGAGCCGCCGCGGGTGGACGGGCACCGGGATGAGCAGCGTCTGCTCGAGCGGCGTCTCCAGCCGCGCCGTGAGCAGCGGCGCGAGGCGCCCCGCGAGCTCTGGGCGCCGCCCATACTTGAGCCGCTGGATCGCCTCCCGCAGCGCGCCGGCGTAGACGCGCGCCGCGAGCACGGGCAGCTCGTCCTCCGGTCGTGGTGGGGGCGTGCATGGGGGGATGTCGTCCAGGCACGCCGCGCAGAAGGCGCCGCGCTCGACGGGCGCGTCACAGCCGGCGCAGGTGAGGGGCGCGAGCCCGCGCAGCAGCGCCTCTCGGATCTGCCACAGGTTCATCGGTGGCCGCGTCGGGCGGCGTGGGCGCGCAGTTGCCGCGCCTCGTCCTCGGCTTCACGGCGAGCCCTGCGCGTCGGCAGGACGTCGAGGCCAGCGCGCGCCTCAGTCGAGCCCGAGCAGGCGGCTCATGGAGCGCTCGTCCGCGGGGGTGAAGGAGTACTGCTCGAACTGAGCGCTGGACACCCACGCGAAGGCGCTCACGTTGCGCGCCACGGGCTCCGCCCCCACCGCGAGCGTGCACTCATAGAGGTACAGGTCTACCGCGTAGTGCTCGTAGGGGTGGCTCACGAAGCTGATGATGCGCCCCGGCTGGACGCTCACGCCCAGCCGGTGCATGACCTCACGCTTCAGCGCCTCGGCGTCCGTCTCTCCGGCCTCGACCTTGCCCCCGGGGAACTCCCAGAGCAGCGGGAGCACGGCGCTCGGGCGGCGCTGCGTGATGAGGTAGCGTCCGTCGCGCTCGATGACGGCGGCCACGACGCGGATGGTCTTCGGAGTCGTCATGCGGAGCTGCTCTGCGAGGGGTCGAGGGTTGCCCCCAGGTGCGTTGCCGGGGCGTGGAGCATGACGTGGACTCAGTAGTCCACGCGGAAGAGCTGCTGCCCCATGAGCAGGATGTCGTGGGGCGCGACGAGGTGCTCCGCCGAGAGGCGTGCGAAGGTGCCGTTCGAGCTGCCGACGTCCGTGAGGTAGACGTTGCCGTCGTCTCCCTTGCCGATCCGACAGTGCAGACCGGAGACGTAGCCGTCTTCCGAGAAGAGGATGTCCCCTCGCTCGCGACCACAGTGAACGCCGCGCTCCGGGATGGGGAAGGCGTTGCCGGTCGTGTCCCGCCCGATCACCAGGGCGAGCCGCCCGATGTAGCCCTTGGCGGGGCTCCCGAAGCGCTCCACCCCATCGGGGGAGGGCGGCGCGTTGACGAGCTGTTCGAAGCGGATGATCTCTTGGCCGATGCGGAAGATGTCGCCGTACTGAAGCGGCCAGGGGACGTTGGGCTGGAGCTTGATGTACACGCCGTTGAGCGAGCCCTCGTCTTTGACGAAGACCTGTGCGCCCGCGCGACGGAGCGTGGCGTGACGGGGTGAGAGGTAGCTGTCACCGGCGAAGATGGAGCCGGTGTCACGCCCCACGGTGGCGGAGGCACCAGCGAGCGGGTGATGACCGGCCTCCGTTCCATCGGCGCGCAGCGCCGTGAGGGTGACGCCCTCGAGGCCGCCGCTGGTCGCCGCGGGCGGCGCCGCGGGCGCCGGCGCGATGCTGGCCATGCTGTAGCCACACGCCGCGCAGAAGCGGTTGCTCGTGGGGTTCGAGTGTCCGCACTGAGGACAGGTGACGGGGCCGGCGGCAGCGGGCGTGGCGACGGGCGCAGCGGCCGGTGTCGCTGCAGGGCGCGGCGCTTGCGCGACCGGCGCGAGCTGGGCGGCGCTAGCAGGAGGCGCCGGCACTGGTGCAGGCGCTGGCGGCGGTGCAGGCGCCTGTGCCGCCGCCGGCGCAGGCGCTACCACGGCGGGGACACCTTGCGGAGGCGTGGCCGCCGTGAAGGGCTTGGGTGCGTTCCCGCGAGGCAGCTCGGCACCGCAGCCCAGGCAGAACTTGTAGTGGTCCTGGTTGTCCTTGCTGCACTTGGTACAGGTAATCACTGACTCCTCCTCGCTGGCTCGCTGATGCTGGCTGCCCGCGCGCCGGGGCGCGACGAACACTGTAACTGCGCGATTATCTACGGTCACTCCACCCGGTCAAGCGTCACGAAGCGAGGACGCGCAGCGCCTCTTTCAGGAGCGCCTCGAGCCCGAGCGTGTCGAGCTCGGAGGCGAGCGCCTTGACGGCCCGCTCAGCTTGGACCGGACGGTAGCCCATGCCGACCAGCGCCGCCATGAGGCGCTCGCCCTTGGCGTGCTGAGGGGCAGCGGGGCTCGCGGCGGGCAGTGACGTCAGGCGAGCCAGCTTGTCCTTCAGCTCCAGGACTAGGCGCTCGGCGGTCTTCTTCCCAATCCCCGGCACCTGACCGAGGCGCGTCATGTCGCGCTGCTGGACGGCGCCGAGCAGCTCGCTCGGGCTCATGGCGCCCATCACGCCCAGCGCCGTCTTCGGCCCGACGTTGGGGACCGACAGCAGCAGCCGAAAGACGCGCCGCTCCAGCTCCGAGGCGAAGCCGAACAGCTCGAGGGCGTCTTCCCGGACGTGGGTGTGCACGTAGAGGATGAGCTCCTCCCCGGCCCCGGAGGCCGTGGCGCGTCCGAGCGCGCCCAGAGGCACGAGCAGCTCGTAGCCTACGCCACGGACGTCGAGCAGCACGCTGCCGTCCAGATCTTCGTGGAGCACCGTCCCAGTGAGCCGGCCGATCATGTGCCGAGGACTCTAGGCGCGCCGCGCCACGTCGTCGATGAGGAGCTCCCGCCGCCACGGGGCGCTCCAGGCTGGGCGCCGTGTGCCCAGGCTCGCGAGCCAGCGCACGCCCCGCTTGCGGCGACCGCGCGGTGCGCCTAGAGCTGGCGCGTGCGCGCTCAGCTCTTGCCATGGTCTCTGCTGCTCGGAGTGGGCGTGGCGCTCCTCGGCGCGTGCGGTGGCTCGGCCAGCGAGACCCCACCGCCCCTCGAGCCCGTCTTCACGCCGCCCGTCGCTCGGGCAATTCCCAGCGCCCTGCCCGCGCGCGCCTCGGAGGAGCTCCCCGTGATCGACGACGCGCCGCCCGCGCTACCGACCTGGGGCCGCACCACGCCTCGGCGTCCAGCGCCGGCCGCGCCCACCGGAGACTGAGCGTGGGGGCGCGGCGCTAGAAGGTGCCGCTCAGCGTCCAACCGCTGAACTGCGGCGAGACGACGGGCGCAAAGGCGGTCCGCAGGCGGGGCGCCCGCTGACCGCTCGCCGTGGCCGGCGCCTCCACGGGCTGAAGGAAGTACCACACCAAGCCGCCCGCCATCACCAGCCCACCGCCGACCATCAGCCCGGTCCCGATGTTGCGGGTGGAGAGGGCGTCGTTGCCCTTCTTCTTGAGGCTGGCGGCGTTGGTGACGTTGTCCGGGCAGACGAAATCCGGGCACTTGTCCAGGACGTCGTTGACGTCCGACTGTGCGGGGAGAAAGACGGCGAGCCCTACGCCGCCGAGGACCAAGCCGCCACCCGCGACGTACAGCGGCCAGAGAGGCCGCCCGCCGCTCGTGGTGGAGGGCTCCTCCGGAGCGGACGGGGTGGTCGCGTCGGGACCCGAGGTGGTGCCTCCGGGGCCGGGTTGATCCGGCCCAGGGGTGGCGGTGGGTTCGGCCTCGGCGAGCTGCCGCTTCAGCACGTCGATGCGTCGCTCGAGCTGGTCCTTGTCGGGCGCGTTCGGGGTGCGCTCGAGATAGGTCTCGAGCGCGACGACCGCCTGCGCCTTGTTGCCGGCCGACTCATAGGCGCGCGCCAGGTTCTTCAGGAGCGTGGTGGCCGAGCAATCACGCCGAAAGGCGTCCTCCCAGTACGTGATGGCGCGCGCGTAGTCGCCTTCGTTGAACGAGACCTGTCCGGCTTGAAACGCGCCCTTCGCCGCGGCCACGTCGGACTCCGACGCCTGCGTGGTGCAGGGAGCGTAAGGAGTGGCGCTGGGCGGTGCCGCCCAGGCGGTAGCCGCCAGGAGGGGAGCGCCGCTAGCCAGAAGGAGGGACTGAAGACCGCGTCGGAGCATAACGATTTTGCCTTCGCTTATCACATCACCAGCCGTGGCCGCCGGACAAATACGCCGACGCTCGCGGAACGCAAGCCGCGACCTCCCGCCCCCCCCCCTTGGGTTTCAGCCACGGCGGAATTGCTTGCGGTGCGGTGGTGGCTTGTGCCAGGCGCCTGCTCTGTGGAAGGCTCCGGCCGTGACCACTTCGCTCGCTTATCGGCTCAAGGCGCTACTCTGCGCCTTGGCCCTGTTTCTTGGTTCGGCGGCGCCCGCCCTCGCCCAGCAGGCCGGCTCGAAGCTCGATCTCATCCGTCAGCGGATGGAGCGAGGGCAAGAGCTGTTCATCGCCAAGCAGTACGAGGCGGCGGCCCAGGAATTCGAGTCCGGCTACCGTGACCACCCCTACTCTGCCTTCCTCTTCAACGCCGGCGTCTGCTACCAGAAGCTAGGCGTGAACGAGCGCGCGCTCGAGCGCTTCCGAGAGTACCTGAAGGTGGATCCCTCGGCGCCCGACGCGGACAAGGTGCGCGAGCGCATCCAGCGCATCGAGGCGGCCGTCGCGGCGGCCGCGCCCCCTGGGGACGGCGGCGTCGACGGTGGCGCTCCCGACGGGGCGGTGCCCGAAGGGGGCGTCGTCGCACCCCCGGTGGTCGACGTCCAGGACGAGCCCTCCGTCATGAAGTCGCTCGTGATGGTGGAGACGGATCCCCCCGGCGCGCCGTTTCGTATCTACCAGCGGGCGACCCCGACCGCGGCGCCCTTCAAGACTGGCGCGGACAACCCTGGCTGGCGTGAGGTGCAGAGCGGCGTGGCGCCGGCCAACCTCACCTTGGCCGTGGGCAGCTATCACGTGGTCATCGAGAAATTCCGCGATTTCAACCTGAGCGAGACCGACATGGACGTGCAGTCCGGCCGCGTCTACCAGTTCAAGGCCAACCTCTCCCAGGGCGCCTTCATGGCCTTCTTGCGCGTCGCCGCCAACGTGCGTGGCGCCTACGTGTACCTGGACGACGAGAAGAAGGCCCGGCCAGAGTGGGGCACCACGCCCTACGGCGCGCTAGTCCCCTCGGGCACCCGCAAGATCCTGGTGGAGGCGCCCGGCTTCGAGCCGCTGCGCACCAAGGTGACGCTCAAGCAGGGTGAGCAGAAGACGATCACCGTCAACCTCGTGCGCGTGGGCTACGGGTTCTTGCGGCTCGAGTCGAACGCGCCGGACGTGCAGGTGCGGCTCGACGACAAGCCGGTGGGGAGCTGGAAGAGCGGCGAGGCGCCGCTGATGATCCGCGCGACCTCCGGCAAGCATCGGCTCACCGTCACCGGGGACGGCCGTAAGACCTTCGAGGGCGACATCACCGTGCCCCGTGGCCAGACGCAGCCGCTCAAGGTCACGCTCATCCCGAAGTATCCACGGGGGACGGCGTGGACGCAGGCGATCATCGGCGCGGCCTTCGTCGGGGCGGCCACGTATTTCGGCTTGGAGTCCAACCGCCTGGAGGAGGATCTCCAGGCGGACCGTAAGGCGGGCGTGCTCGAGCAGGAAGACGAGCGGCTGCTGCGCGGCACCATCTACTCCATCAGCGCCGACGTGGGCTTCGCGGTGGGTGGGGTGCTCGGCATCCTCGCCACTTACAACTTCATCAAGGACCCGCTCCCGGAGTCCAGCGTGGAGCTGGCCGGCGTGGTCGAGTTCGAAGACGTGAAGAAGCGCCGACCCGGCGCGAGAGGGCCAGCGCGGGTGCAGGTGGCTCGGCGGCCAGCCCCGAAGACGAGCCCTGGGTTCCGCTTCGCGCCCACCTTCGGGAGCACGGCGGGTGGCTTTGCCCTTGGAGGGAGCTTCTGATGTCGCGCAGAGTCGTCGTCGGATCCGTCGCGCTCGCCCTGCTCACGGCGGGTGGCGGCGTGGGTTGTTCGTGGTCGCGCTTCAATGACCTGTCGGATGAGACGCCGGTCGTCGCCCTGTCCAAGGTGGAGAAGATGAGTGGCTTCGGCGTCAGCCTGGCCACGGCGCGCAACGAGGAGCGCTCGCTGCTCTTCGTTGGCGGCGCGCCGGGGCGCTCGAGCGGCGCCGCCTTCGAGCTGGGCCAGGCGGCCAGCCCCATGCTGGACGCCGTCGACACGGGCCACTGTCTCGAGCGCGACACCATCTGCTCGCTCGGCGCCACGGCGGCGGGCCTCGGGCGGGCGCTCGTCCCAGGGGGCAGGCTCGAGCCGCTCTGCTTCGCCTCTGGGATCGGCCAGTCGAACCTGCAGGTGCCGGGCTTGCTGTTCCGCTGCGCCAGCAACTTGGAGTATGCGCTGGACGTCCCCCCCTCGGTGCTCTCCGGCTTCATCCTGCCCACGCTGCGCAAGGACGAGCGTGGCATCGTGAGCCTGGCCTCGGACAAGGACGAGGCGCCCGCCGTGATCGCGGGGGCGCCCGTCATCGCCAAGGCCTGGTACTACTGGTCGGAGAGCCTCGATCCGGTGGAGCTCGTGCCGGCCTCCCCCAGGGTGGACGCCAGCTTCGGCGCCACCGTGGCCAGCGTCCGCCTCGGGGGTGGCGCGCGGGTGTTCGCGGTGGCCGCGCCGGAGCAGGGGCACCTCTGGCTCTTCCGCAGCACGGACGGCCAGACGGTCCAGCGGCTCGGCTGCTTGGCGAGCGCCCCCGGCTTCGGCAAGGCGCTGGCGTCAGGGCCCGTGCAGGGCGCGGGCGTGGATGACCTGGTCGTCTCGGACTCGGGCGTCGTCACGGTGCTGAGCGGCGCGGTCCTGGGAGCGCTGCCGGAGACCAACGGCGCGGACTGTAGCTTCGGTGCCTTGCCCGCCGGTGGCGTCATCGCGTCGTTCACCTGCGGGCAGACGCCGGACATCGAGGGCTGCAGCAGCTCACGCTTCGGTGAGGCGCTGGCGGTCGGTGACCTGGACGGCGATGGAGACGGTGAGGTCGCCGTCGGCGCACCGGCGATGAAGGTGCGTGGCGTCACGCGCGCCGGCGCGGTCCTCGTGTACGACGCCGAGGGGAGCCAACCCGAGCGGCTGAGTGAGGTGCGGTTCATCTCGTCCGCCGAGGAGGACGATCAGCTCGGGGCCTCGGTCGCCATGCCGCAGGTGGGGGAGCGCTCCATCGTGGCCGCGGGCGCCCCAGGGAACGGTAAGACGCTCCTGTTTTACTGCAGCTCGCTCAGCCCGGAGGCCAAGGACAGCGCGCGCTGCAAGTGAGTGAGCCAGGGAATGTCGCCGGAGCCCAAGCAGATCCTGGTCGTCGACGACGAGCCCAACCTTCGGCGTGTGCTCAGCGCCCAGCTCACGCGAGAGGGCTACGAGGTCTTCGTCGCGGAGGACGGCGAGCATGCGCTGACCATGCTGGAAGAGCACCACCTCGATCTGGTGATCACGGATCTGAAGATGCCGAAGGTGGACGGCATGGAGCTGCTGCGCCGGGCGCTCGCCCTCGATCCCGAGCTGCCGGTGGTGATGATCACGGCGCACGGCACCGTAGACAACGCCGTGGAGGCGCTGAAGACCGGGGCCTTCGACTACATCACCAAGCCCTTCGATCAAGCGGAGCTGCGCAGCATCCTCCGAAAGGCGCTCAAGTCCCGGGATCTGGCCGCCGCGGAGGCGTCGAGGGACGGCGCGCCTGGGGCCGACGCGAGCGCGCCGCTGCGCTACGGCGTCATCGGGACGAGCGCGGCCATCACCGCCGTCTACCAGGTGCTCGAGCGCGTGGCGGACTCTCCCACCACGGTGCTCATCACGGGAGAGAGCGGCACCGGCAAGGAGCTGGTGGCGCGTGCCCTCCACGAGAACTCGTCCAGGCGTGACCGCCCCTTCATCCGGGTCAACTGCGCCGCCATCCCGCGCGACTTGATGGAGAGCGAGCTGTTCGGCTACGAGCGCGGCGCCTTCACCGGCGCGGTGGGCTCGAAGCCCGGGCGCTTCGAGCTGGCGAGCGGCGGCACCCTGTTCCTCGATGAGATCGGCGCCATCCCGGTGGAGATGCAGGTCAAGCTGCTGCGGGCGCTCCAAGAGAGCGAGTTCGAGCGCGTCGGGGGGATCAAGACCCTGCGGGTGGACGTGCGGCTGGTGGCCGCCACCAACAGCGACCTGAAGAAGGACATCGCGGCGGGAAGCTTCCGTGAGGACCTCTATTATCGCCTGAACGTCGTGCCCATCCGCTTGCCGGCCCTGCGGGAGCGGGCGGAGGACATCCCCCAGCTCGTGCGGCACTTCATTCGTAAGTTCAACGAGCGGCTCGGCAAGCGCGTCGTGGACGTGGGCGGGGAAGCCCTGGCGGCGCTCTGCCGCTACCAGTGGCCGGGCAACATCCGAGAGCTGGAGAACGTCATCGAGCGCGCCGTGCTGTTCTGCAACGACGTCTCCATCACCGTGGACGATCTCCCCCCGGAGCTACGGGAGCCGGTGGGGCCAGCGACCGCGCCGTCGAGCGGCGCAGCGCCTTCCCTCGCGGAGGGGGCCAGCGACGGGCTGAAGGAGCGCGTGAAGGCGGCGATGGTGCGGCTCGAGCGTGAGCTCATCGTGCGCGCCTTGAGCCAGACGCAGGGCAACGTCACGCACGCCGCGCGGCTCCTCAAGATCTCGCGCAAGGGCCTCCAGCTCAAGATGAAGGAGCTTGGGCTACGGGAGCGCGAAGAGCGCGAGCCGTGACGGGGCGCGGCTTCGCCCGGGCGCTGCTGGGGGTGCTCGTCCTGGCGTGCCGACGGGAGCCCGGCGTCGCGGACGGCGCCGCGCCGTCGGCCAGTGGCTCTCCCTTCGCGCCGTCGGCGTCGGCACCAGCCGCCAGGGTGGGGATGGTGTGGATCCCCGGGGGGCCGCTGGTGGCGGGCACCCCACCCGACGTCCTCCCGCGGATGGCGGACCGAGAAATGCCGGGTGAGCAGCTCGTGCTCAAGCCGTTCTTCATCGATCGCTTGCCCTTCCCCAATGAGCCTGGCGCGCTGCCCGTCACTGGGCTCAGCCGTGAGGACGCGCGCGGGCGCTGTGAGGAGCTGGGAAAACGGCTCTGCAGCGAGCTCGAGTGGGAGCGCGCGTGCAAGGGACCGGACAACCTGCCTTATCCCTACGGGACGTCGTGGCAGGCGGCGCGCTGCGGGCCCGCGGGGCGCGCTGGCCTGCGACCGAACGGCTTTCTCACCGGCTGCGTCAGCGGCTTCGGCGTCGCCGATCTAGTGGGCGGGATCTACGAGTGGACCGACAGCCCGTGGGGGCGTGACGAGCCGCGCCCCTGGGGCACCCTGCGCGGCGGCAACGACGCCAACGGGGCGCTCGGGACGCGCTGCGTCCACGCCACGCCGCGTGCCCCGGAGCGGCAGGGTGATGACCTTGGCTTTCGGTGCTGCGCGGGCGAGCGCAACGCCGCGGAGGTGACGCTCAGCGTGACGCGAGGGGAGCCGCTGGAGGTGCGCGCCAAGGTGGATCGCGACGTGGCGCGCGCGCTCTTCGCGATGCTGCGCGAGGAGCAGCGCCGCACCATCGCAGAGCCGGAGCGCTTCGTCTTCGACCGGCAGTGGGTGTGGCGCCCGAGTGGTAACGAGCAGCTCGTCGTCATCGGGGGCTGCAGCGGGTTCGGGGTCGCCCCCTCGTGCGGCGTGCTGGTCGGGCGCGTGAGCTTGGCCAGGAGCTTACTGCTCGGCTGGGTGCCGAGCGAGCGCTACGCGCCGGTGCTCCAGCAGGGGGGCGAGGCGCGCGTCCTGTGGCTCTTCGGTGGGGACGCGCAGGGCACCTACCGGCGCTTCCTGCGCTATGACTACGGCGACGTGGTCGTGGGTGAGCGTGAGCGGGAGATCCCAAGGCCGAAGAAGAACAAGCCGCGGCGCTCGGGGAGCGGCGGGCGATGAGCGCGCGGGAGGGTCCCGGGCTGCTGGGGAGGCGGAGGCTGCAAGGCGCCGCCGCGCTGCTCCTGCTCACGGCGCCGCTCGCGGGGTGTGAGCGCACGACGCCGAGCGCGCCGGACCTCGAGCCGCCCCGTGGGGCGAGCGCGGCAGGGGCTTCGGCGCCGCCGGAGGCCCTGGCCGCAGAGCGCGCGCGGGCGAGCGCGGCGGCGAGCGCCGTGGCCAGCGCGGTCGTCGCGGCGCGGAGCAAGCTGAGCCTGGCGCCCGAGGAGAGCGAGCCGCAGGGGATGGTGTTCGCGGGAGAGCACCTGGCGCGCCTCGGCGGCGGGCGGCTGGTGACGTCTCGGTCACCCACGTTCGCGGAGGACCTGTCGCTCGCGACGCCCGGCGCCACGCGCGTGGTGCGGCTCGCGGACGACGCGCTGCTCGCGCTGGGAGGGCCGACGAGCTTCTTTCTGAGCCCGAAGGCGCGAGCGCTCGTCGAGCTGCCCAGGCTCACGCTCTTGCCCGGCAGCACGCTGCGCGCCGACCCGCGCGCGCGTGAGCGCGTGTGGCTGCTGCCGCGCCGCTCGGACGCGCTGTACCCCTGGGTGCTCGAGGGGCCACGTCAGCGTCCGGAGCGGCTCAGCATCGATGAGCCGGTGGCGCTACCGGGCTATGATGGCCGCGCGCTCGCCGTGCTCGGAGGGGGCGCGCTGCTGTACGGCTCCGGCGCCGGCCTGATGCGCTCCGAGGTGTCGGCCGCGCCACGGGCGCTCGGCTGTGGGAGCCCCTGGTCCCAGCCCTGGCGGCTGCTCCCGGGGACGCGCGTGGACACGGCGTGGTGGCTCGATGAGGCGGGGCGCTGGGGACTGCTCCAGGTCGCGCCGGCCTGCCGCGTCGTCGCGCAGGGGAGCTTCGGGCGCTCGCCGTTCGCGGCGGCGAGCAACGCGGAGGTGCTCGCCGTGCTCTTCTCGGAGGGGGCGACGGAGGGCGGCGCCCAGGCGTGGTCCCTGGCGGTCCTCGACGCGCGCGGTAAGCTGCTGTTCGAGCGAGCGCTCGCGCTGCCCGCGCTCCCGCGCTCCGGCGACGACTGGCTGGCCCGCACCGCCAGCGAGCGCGAGGTGGTGCTCGCGCCGGGCGGGCCCTGGCTGGCCGTGGGGGGGCCAGGAGCGGTCGAAATCTGGGACTACCGGCGGAGAGAGCGCAAGCTCTCGCTCCCCGCGCTGGAGTGAGCGCCGGGAATTTGCCCGCCGGGCCCTGGTCTTGCGAAGGCTAGCCCCCGGGGAGAAGCCCCCTCACCATGACCTCGACGCGCCCCACCACTCCGCTGCAGCTCCTCAAGCAGGTGGCGCTCGAGCGCGCACGGGAGCGCGCGGAGCCCCTCTCGAGCGCCCACTGGCTCTGGGCCGTCGCCGATCAGCTCACCAAGGTGGGTGAGCTGCTCAACGCGCGCGGGCTCGGGACGGACGCCATCTCCAAGCTCGAGGTGACGAAGGGCGCGGAGCCCGCGGAGCTGGTCGCGCAGCTACCCCAGCAGGCGCGAGAGCTCGCCAAGCGCTGCGGTGCCGCGGAGGCAGACGCGGCGCACCTGCTGGTGGCCCTCCTCTCCGAGCGCCTGCTGCTGAGCCACCGTATCGCCGAGGGCGTGGTCCACGACGTCGGCCGGCTCCGCGGCGCCGTGATGAGCTTGGCGCTGCAGGGTAAGTCCAGCGCCCCCGCGCGGCCACCGCGTGAGGCGCCGCCGCGCAGCGCGGCGGCCGCGCGCCCCCCGAGCGAGCGCGGCGTCTCCGGACGCGCTCAGCCGCCGCGGAGCCGTGACCCACGGCCGGGCCAGGGCGTCACCATCCCGACCTACCCACCGCCCGGCAAGTCCCTGATGGTGCCGCGCCCCAACGTACCCCCCGTGGTGCTCACGCGCAGCAGCCCGAGCCCCGAGCTCGCGCCGGCCCCGGCGCGCCCAGCCGCGCTGCCGGCGTTGGTGGCGGCGAGCCCTAGCCCTCCCACGCACGACCAGGAGCGCGCGGCGCGCTTCGTCTTGGATCCGGAGCTCTACCCCACGCTGGCTGGCCTGGGACGCAACCTCACCCTCGCCGCGGCGCGGGGGGAGCTCGACCCCGTGGTGGGGCGAGAGCAGGAGCTCGAGCAGGTGCTCGATGTCCTGGCGAAGCGCCACGGCAACAGCGCCGTGCTCGTGGGCGCCCCTGGCGTCGGCAAGACGAGCGTGGTGCGCGGGCTGGCACACCTCGCCGCGCGGAGCGAGGGCGCCACCTCGTCGCTCGACGAGCGCGTCATCGTGGAGCTGCCCGTGGCGGAGCTGCTGGCGGGCACGGGGCTGCGGGGGGCGCTCGCCAGCAAGGTCGGCGCGCTGAAATCCGAGGTGGCCGCGGGACAGGGCAAGGTGGTGCTCTTCTTCGACGAGCTGCACCTGCTGTTCACCAGTGACGGCGCCGACGAGCTGGTGGCGGAGCTGCGGCTCGGGCTATCGCGGGGCGAGCTCGTGTGCCTCGGCACGGCCACGCCGGAGGAGTGGCGCCGGCTCACGGACGCCGAGCCCGCGCTGGCGCGCCGCTTCTCCATGGTGGAGATCGACGAGCCCTCACGAGAAGAGGCCTTCCTGGTGCTCAGCGACGCCGCGCGGCGCTTCGAGCAGCACCACCGCGTCCGCTACAGCGAAGAGGCCCTGGCGCTCTCCATCGGCTGGTCCGTCCGCTACCTGCCGGGGCGCGCGCTGCCGGACAAGGCGCTCGGCGTGCTGGATCTCGCTGGCGCGCGCGCGCACCGCCGCGGTCAGCGCACCGTGGAGCCGCGCGGGGTGGCGGAGGTGATGGCGGAGCTCTGCGAGATGCCGGTCGAGCGGCTGCTGGAGACGGACGCCGAGCGCCTGCTCCGGCTGGAGCAGCTCCTGGCCGAGCGCGTCGTGGGGCACGAGCAGGGCGTCGCCCGCATCGCGCGCATCCTGCGGCGTAGCGCCGCTGGGCTGGGCGCGCGGCGCCCCATCGGGACCTTCCTCCTGCTCGGCCCCACCGGCGTGGGCAAGACGGAGACGGCCAAGGCCATCGCGGAGGTGCTCTTCCACGACGAGCGCGCCATGACCCGCGTGGATCTGTCGGAGTACGGCGAGGCGCACTCCGTCGCCCGGCTCATCGGCGCGCCGCCCGGCTACGTGGGCCACGAGGCGGGCGGGCAGCTCACCGAGGCGGTGCGTAAGCGCAGCTACCAGGTGGTGCTGCTCGACGAGATCGAGAAGGCGCACCCGGACGTGCTGCTCGCCTTCCTGGGGCTCTTCGACGAGGGGCGGCTGACGGACGGCCGTGGCCGGCTGGTGGACTTCACGAACACCGTGATCGTCATGACCTCGAACCTCGGCGCCGACGCGGCCGGCAGCAGCGCGCGGCGCCGGGTGGGCTTCGGGGCGGAGAGCGCCCCCGAGCACGCGGAGGTGGAGCGCGGGGTCGTCGCCGCCGCGCGCGCTAGCCTGCCTCCGGAGCTGTACAACCGCATCGACGAGGTCATCGTCTTCTCGCCGCTCACGCGCGCACAGGTGCGCGAGGTGGCGCAGCGCGCCCTCGAGCAGCTCGCGCAGCGGCTCGCGGCCACGCGCGGGCTCCGCTTCGAATTCTCCGAGGCCGCCATCGAGGCGCTGCTCGACCAAGGGGGCTCCGAGCCGAGCCTCGGCGTGCGCCCGCTCAAGCGCGCGCTGGCGCGGCTCGTGGAGGCCCCGCTGGCCGAGCAGGTGCTCGCCGGAGCGCTGGGCGCGGGGAGCGAGGTGCAGCTCGGCGTGGTGGACGGCGAGCTGCGCGTGCTGGCGCTGCGCAGCGCTGGCGCCGCCGAGTGAGCGGCTCCCCGCGGCTCACGACCCTGGCTCAGCGCTGACGTCGTCGCCGCAGCCCGAGCACCCCCGCCAGCGCGAGCGCGGCGAGCGAGCCCGCGCTGGTTCCGCCCGAGGGCGCGGTGCGGCAGCCGCAGCTGCCGACGTCTGCGGAGTCATCGAAGGCGTCCTCGTTGAAGCCCCCGCCGCTGCCGCCACCACCTCCGGCGCCGGCTCCGCCGGGTTGATCGTCCGGGAGGGTGGCGCCCACGCCGAAGCCCAGCACGTCGAAGCTCTGCTCCGGAGAGTCCGGGTCGTTGCTGACCACGGTGCAGCGGGACTCGTGGGAGCCGGCGCGCGTGGCTCGGAAGTTGACGGTGATGGTGGCGTTCTCGTCCGTGCCGAGCGTGCCCGGTCTCGAGGAGATGGTGAATTGTGGATCGTCGCAGTAGGCGTCCTTGATGACGGCCGTCAGCTCGCCGGTGTTCTCCATGCCCACCTGCTGCATGACGCGCTTGCCCGTGTCCTGGCGCCCGAAATCGATGAAGCTGCCCTGCGCCTCCACGTACAGGTTGGGGAGCGGCACGTGGTAGGTGACGGCGTTGAAGCTCACCGGGACGTCCTGCTTGCCACCGTAGGGCACAGCCAGGGTGGCGAAATCCAAGGGTAGGTTCAGGTTGACGCCGATGCCGGCGATGCTGGTGATGGTGATCACCGGCTTGAAATCGATGGTGCCGTCGTAGCTGAGGGTGCCCTGCACGGACACGTTCAGATCCAGCGCGTCCAGGTCCACCATGGGGTAGGTGGTCTGGCCGCCTTGCGTGGTGATGGAGCCGTTGCCGCCGCTCACCTTCACCAGCGTGGTCTTGTACTGGAAGTCGGAATTGGTGGTGGCGTTGAGGTACAGCCCGCCGTCGATGACGCGCGTGATGTTGTCGTTACCGGTGATGCCCTCGAGGTCTTTCAGCGTGATGCCGATGATCCTGGAGTTGTTGAGGTCGTTGCCCTTGACGTTGACCTGGGCGCCGCCGAAGCCCCAGGGCTCGAAGCTGCCGTTGCCGCGCGCCACGTAGTCGAAGCTGGCGTTGGGGAGCTTGTTGAGCAAGAAGGTGGAGTCCAAGCTGATCTCGAACTTGAAGCTCAGCACGTTGAAGTAGAGGCCCATCTCCGGGGTGATGGTGTGGGTGATGTTGAGCGTGGCGTCCTTGCGGGTGCTGGGCTGCAGGGTGACCACGAAGGCCTCCGGCGTGGGCCAAGACACCTGGATGAAGGTGCCCTTGCTCATGTCGATGGTGTAGAGGGGGGTCTGCCCTTGCGGATCCAGCGCTACCTGGGCGCGAAACTGCAGCGGCTGATCGCAGTGGCCGTCGGTGGTGGGTGGGGTGCACTTGGGTACCCAGCCGGTGTCCACCGCGGTCTGCAGGCGGTCCGTGCTCTCCACCTTCAGCTTGTTGGGGGAGCGGATGGAGGAGCCCTGGGAGCACTCGTAGGCGGTCAGGCAGGGGTCGGCGGCGTGCGCGCTAGAGGCGACGCCGAGCGTCAGCGTGGAGGAGGCGAGCCAGAAGAGGGAGCGCGGAGAGCGAAGCATGGGTGGACCTTGGGCGAGGTGAAGGAGTGGGCGAGCGATGAGGTGGCGTGAACGAGAGGCGCCCTAGGGCCGCGCGCGGCGTCGGGCGAGGGTGAGGCCGAGGGTGAGCGCGAGGCCGGCGCCACCGAGCGAGCCGAGCGGCGCCCGGGCAGGCGCGGCGCGACAGGCGCAGCCGCCGTCCTCCCCGCTGCTCTCCCCGTAGAAGGTGCCCGCGTCCGGCTCCTCCGGATCCGGCGTGACGGGGCCGGAGCCAGCCGTGCCGTAGTCCGGCCGCTCCCGCTCGGTGGCGGTGCCGAGCAGGCGGACGCTCACGAAGCGCTGATCCGGATCATTGGTGACGAAGGTGAGCGCCGCGTCGTAGCTGCCGGGCTTCGTGGGACGGAAGCGCACCTCGAAGTCGTCCGAGGCCTCCGGATCGATCTGCAAGGTGCTGCGCAGCAGGGTGAAGCTCTGCGCGTGCTGGGCCTCCACGAAGGCGCCCGCCAGCGCCAGCGCCTCACCCAGGTTGTTCAAGGTGAGCGTGCGCTTCTCGCTCTTGCCCACGGGCACGGCGCCAAAATCCAGGACGTAGGGCTCGCCCGTCTCGGTGAGCGGCTCGATGTCCGGGAGCGGCACGTGCACGCGCACCGGGTCGAAGTCGAAGTCCAGCCCGCCGAGCGGCACGCCGATGGGGATGTCGAACAGCGGGAAGCTGACGCCGATGCCCAGGACCTCGACGAAGGCCGTAGGCAAGAGGTGCAAGACGCCGTCGTAGTCCACGCGGCCCTCCGGCCACACGTCGTACTCCACGAAGGCGCCGCCCGGGAAGCGGCGCTGGATGGCGCCGCCTTTGGCCACGATGTCCGCGTCCCCCTCCTCCGCCAGCTCCACCCGGAGGCGCTCGGTGGTGTACTCCGCCTTCAGCTCACCCTTCAGATCCAGGGCGACGCCGCCCTTGGCGACGGCGCTGGGAATGTTGGCCAAGGCGAGCAGGTTCACCTCGAAGAGCCGGAGCTGAGGTGAGAAGGCCGAGGCGGTCCCGGCGTCCGGCGGGAACGCCCAAGAGTCGAAGAAGCGCTCCTGCGCCAGATGCCAGTTGATCTGCGGGAAATAGGGGATATTGCCCTGCCAGTTGATCCCGGCGATGGAGAACTTGACCTGCGCGCCCACCTCGAGCCCGTAGTCGAAGCCTAGGTAGCCGCCACGCAGGCGGGCGGGCGGCGCGGTGAGCTTCATGGCCTCTGGCCACTGCGTCTCGAGGAAGCCGTCGAGCTTGACCGTGGTGTCCGCCGGCACCTTCACGTAGAAGCGGACTTGCAGCGCGCTGCTGTTCGGAACCCAGCCGGTGTCGTAGTCGAAGGCGATGGGGAGCTGGACGGTCTTCTCGTAGTGCAGCGGCGCGCGCGTGCACTGGCGCGCGGCGTCCCCGCAGTACTCCGCGATGACGTCCGCCGGGCGCGGCGGGAGCTGCCCTGGAGGAGCGCCGGCGTCAGTGGCGGACGCGCTGCTGGCCCAGAGCAGCAGCCCGAGCGTGGTGGAGGCGAGCGAGAGCGGAGGGCGAAGAAGCAAGGGGCACACCGTGGGTGAGCGAGCGGTGCGCCGCGCACCGAACCGATGCGCAGCTTAGCATGCGCCCCGGCTCAATTCTTCTTGATCAGCTTCTCGAGGAGCTTCTTGGCTTCGGCCGGCTTGCCCGCCAAGGTGACGACCACCAGCACCTCGGTGCTCTCGTCGAAGTACACGGCGCCGCGCCCCTCCTTCATGCCTTTCTGATCTTTGGGCGCCATCATGCTGGCGCTGCCCCCCGTGGGTGACGCGGCGGGCCGGATGATCTCCACGAGGCCGGCGAGCGTGCCGTTGGAGATCCCGATCTCGAGGTTCTCGTACTTGCCCACGGTGCCGCCGCCGACCGCCGTGTCCGGCGGCGCCCAGCCGAGCTTGCGCAGCTCTTCCACGAGCGCCGCGCTCGTGATCTCGCTGATGCTCACGCCGCCGATGGTGGCCGCAGACTTGGGGCGCGCGGGCGGCTCCGGCGCGGGCGCGGGCTCCGGCTCGGCGGCCGCCGTCTCGGCGGCGGCCGGCTCGGCGGCGCTGGGCGCGGGCTCCGGCTCCGGTGCGGCGGTGGGAGCAGGCTCCGACGCTGGCGGCGCGGTGGGGGTCGGAGCGCCGGCGCAGGCGAGGGGGAGGCAGCAGACGAGGGCCCAGAGGCTACCGTGCGAGCGAGTCATACCCCTTCTGCTAGCGCCCCCGCTCCCGGCCGCAAGCGGCGGAGTGGAGGCGGCGAGAAATCCCGAACAATCCGCGCTCGGGCCGCTGGCCGGGAGGGAGCCTCGTGGGGGCGCGCGTCACTGCGCGATGAAGACGGGGTTCGACACCGCGAAGACGCCGCGCCCCGGGTGGACGGGCGCCAGATCTCCCTCGCCCCGCGCATGGAAGACGACCCAGCTCCGAGGCCGAGCGCGGTCGAGCTGGACCCGCACCTGGTTGACCCAGCGCTTGCCCGTCCCTGCGCCGAGCGGCAAGAGCGGCTCGGTGAGCTGGGTCTCGCCGTTCACGATGACCTCCAGGGTGGTGGCATCCAGCCAGCTCGGCGCCTGCACGGTGACGGTGAAGTCCGCCTCGGTGAGCGGCCCCTGGAGGGTGCCGCCGGGCCCGGCGCCGCCAGGTCCGCTCACGGTCATGAACAGCCCGCCGCTGACGATGGCGCGCCCCTGCGCCATCGCGTCGCGCACGCGCTGGCCCGTGAGCTGTGTGGGGTCGTCCGTGCCGAGCTGCAGGCAGGTGCGCGGATAGCCCACGGGGTCGGTGCGGACGCCGTGGCTGTCGGAGGCGCCGGTGGCCCAGAACGTGAAGCCGGCGTTGAGCAGCGCGAACCAGTCGGCGACGCTGCGGCGTCGGTTGGCCTCGAAGTCGGAGCCGTTGAACACCTCGATGGCGTCGAACTCCGTGCTCCACAGCTCCTCTCGGCTGGCGGTGGCGGTCTTCTTGTCGAAGCCGGCGGCGCTGAAGTACGCGCCGAAGCCGCCGCCGCTCGGGTGGTTGATGATGAACAGCGGCTGCTCGGGGTGCTGCCGAACGGTGGCGAACATCTCTGGTGGCAGCTTGCCGATCCACTCGATGGCGCCGTTGTTCAGCGCGTCCGGTCGTGGCGTCAGCGGCACCACGCCGAAGTGTCCCCAGGTGAAGGTGGTCAGCTCTTCGCTCGGCATCCCGAACGCCCAGCGCTCGGCGCCGAGCTGCTCGATGACCGGCTGAAAATCGATGATCCACTCGTGCTCGCTGGAGACGGGGATGTCGAGGCCGTCGCCGAGCGCCGCGCGCACCTTCAGCTCGACGGGATCGGACGAGTCCGCGCTCATGGCTGAGTGGACGTGGAAATCGGCGCACATCACGCCGGTGGTGTCGACGGAGTGCTCGAGCTGGACGGGGATGTCCACCGTCTGTCCGGCGGCGACGCCGACCGTGGTGTCGAGCAGCTCCCACTCGCTGCCACGTGAGACGACGACGCGGTGGTTGCCGGGTGGGACGCGCAGCCGCGCCTCCCCGCTCACGGGGAAGTCCAGCCAGAGCCTGCCGTCCTCTTCCGTGGGCTCCCCGTAGCTGGCAGGCAGCTCCGCCACCGGCGCCTCCGGGATGACCTGGACGCGCACGGGCAGCGGCGCGAGGCTCCCAGACTCCACGGCGTGGACGGCGAGGACGCCGGTCGCGCCGAGCGTGAGGTCGGCGGTCGCCTGGCTCGTGGGGACCTCCACGGCGCCGCTCGGCGGGTAGCCTTGGGAGACCGCCTCCAAGCGGACGCTGGCGTCCGCGGGGACGGACAGCGCGTAGCGGCCGCTCGCGTCGGTGAGCGCGCGGGTGACGTAGCTGCCATCCTCCGCGACGCCGTGGACGCGCGCGCCGGCGACGGCGGCGCCGAGCGTGTCGCGCACCGTGCCGCTGACGCCGCGGCTGGCGACGCCGTCCACGCGTCGGATCGCGGCGGCGAGGCCGTCGTAGTCCGGTCCCCCGGCGACGACCTGCACGTGGTCCTCCCAGTGCTCGCTGCAGCCCTCCACGCTGAAGCCTGGCCCGGTGAAGTACTGAAAGCCGCTGATCTCCACCGCGGTGCTGAGCGGCGCGCCGTCCCCGAGCCGCCAGGCGAAGCCCAGCTCGCGCTCGTCGCTGACGAAGCCGACGAAGGGCACCTCGCCGCGCGCCTTGCCGAAGCCGCGCGTGGTCGTGACGAGCCGGCTCATGTTGTACTGGAAGAAGCCGTGCATCTCGTCGGAGAGGCCGTTGGGCGCGAAGCTCACCGGCTCCGAAGCGGGGTTGAGGATGCCGAGGCGGATGTCCAGCGCCTCTTTGCCGGGCTCGAGCACGTAGTCCACCGCGGCCTGCAGGCCGTAGCGGCGCGGGAAGAGCACGCCCAGCGAGCCGTTGAGGAAGGGGATGGGCCTCAGCGGGCCCGTGACGCGGACCACGGCGGCCTGCCCGTTCGAGCCGTCATTGAGGACGCTCACGCTCTCCGGGTCGATCATCTCGATGGACAGCGCCATCAAGGTCTCTTGGTAGCGCGACCAGCCGCGCGGGCGGCCGTCGTCACCCACCGCGTCGATGGCCAGGATCTCTCCACCGAAGCGCGCGTAGCCGTCGCTCAACCCGCGGTCTTCGATGGTGACGGCGAGCTTGTCGTTGACGAGCACGAAGTCGCCCACGCGCACCTTCTGACGCCCGTGCGCCGGCTGGACGAGCTGCGCCTCACTGAGTAGGCGCCCCGCGCGCGCTTGGCCCGCAGCCTTGGCGCCGTAGGGGTCGGCGTGGCCGTTGGCGTCACCGGTCGGGAAGCGACTGGCCTCGGTGGGACACTGCTGGCCCCCGCCACCGCCTCCCGCGTCGTCCGCGGAGCACGCGCTCAGCGCCCAGGGGAGCCCCGCGAGGAGGCCGAGGAGCAGGGGGAAGCGGTGGACCCGCAGAGCAGAGCGCAGCATGCCGAGCGTGAAGCCTAGTGGCTCTTGCTCGGGGTGTCCCCCCCCGGGCGAGCGGGCGCACCGGCGCCTGGGCCCCGACGGGAGCTCGCCCACCCGGCGCCAGCGCACGGGCGTTCAGTGCCTGCGAGCCTCCCCGCAACCCGCGGCAAGCACAGTGTAATTCTGGCTCCCTGGGCTAGCGCGCGGGCGGAAGCTCCGTCACCCTACGCTTCCCTCTAGGAATTTGCTCCGCCTTCGCCTTAGGGTGCGCGCCCGCTCTGCGCCGAAGGTCAGGGCAGGGCAAGCGCAGCTCGAAGGAGAATCACTGGTCATGAGTCGTAGAACTGGTCCCCGTCTGAAGTCCATGCGTGCGTTGGGCACGGAGTTGCCCGGCCTCTCGCCAAAGAAGCCGGAGAAGCGCCCGTACCCGCCGGGCCAGCATGGTAGCGCGCGACGAAAGCTCTCGGAGTACGGCGTGCGCCTGATGGAGAAGCAGAAGGTGTGCATCAACTACGGTCTGACCGATCGTCAGCTGCGCGGCCTGATGGGGGAGGCCACGCGCAGCGACATGGCCACGGGTGACAAGCTCGTGGAGCTGCTCGAGCGGCGGCTGGACAACGTGGTCTTCCGCGCGGGTTTTGCGCGCAGCATCCCCGCGGCGCGGCAGCTCGTCTGCCACGGCCATGTGCTCGTGGACGGCAAGCGGGTGGACATCGCCTCCTACCGGGTGAAGCGCGGGCAGGTGGTGACCTTGAAGGAGGGGATCCGCAGCAACGGTCACGTCAAGTCGGGCGCGGATCTCGCCAGCACGCGTGAGCCGGCGTCGTGGCTCAGCGTGAACAAGGAGGCCTTCTCCGCGGAGGTCACCTCGCTGCCCAGCTCGGACACCGTCATGTTCCCGCTGCGCACCCAGCTCGTCGTCGAGTTTTACTCCCAGCTCATCTGAGGGAGCCCCCCGGGGGGGCAACGCTGCGCGAGCGCGCGGCGAGCCCTGGCGACCAGCGCGAGCTGGACGCCCTGGGGCTTGCCGCGCAGCTCAGAGGGGAGGCGCTTCCAGGGCGCGGCGGTAGCGTGCTCGTCGCGAGCCGTCGCTGAGGATTTCAAAGGCCTCGTCCAGCAGCTCCAAGATCAACGTGACGTCCTCGAGCAGGTGCGCCGTGCCCGGCGTGAGCAGGCGCCCGGGGTCGTACTCCCGGCGTAGATCGAGGTAGGCGCGCTTGATGTCGTAGGTGGTGGCGTCACGCGCCACGCCGAGCAACGAGAAGTAGTCGCCCTCGTCGACGAGCCGACGTCGCACGGCGATCCGCTGCTTGATGGCGTCGTCATCGAGCGCGTCGCGCGGCGCGGCGGGCTCTTGGCCGCTCGCGCTGACCGCGGGGGCGAGCACCTCGATCACCCCGAGCTGGGTGAGCGCCAGCAGCGTGGCGGCAAACTCAGCGGACCCGGCGGCCTCGACGAGCTCTCCGAGGGTGACCCCGTCCGCGCGGCTGACGAGCAGGTGCTCACGCTCGGCGAGCGCGCACTCGGCGAGGAGACGGCGCGAGGGTCCTGCGGCGACCCGGGCCCGCGGGCCACCGAGCGTCGCGAGGGCGGTGCCCCCCTCGGTGGCCCGGCGCAAGATCTCTACGAAGACCTCGGCGCCGGTGGCGCCTCCGAACACGGTGGGCTCGCTCTGGAGCCGAGGCGACGAGCTGGGCTCGACGCCGACGGCGCCGTGCTGCAGGCCGGCGATGCGTCCGACGAGCCACTCCGCGTGGGCGCGTAGCACGCTCCAGAGCTCGTCTTGCCGGAGGTGCCCGTGCGCGATGAGCGCCGCGCCGGCGTGGCGCCCGAAGGCAGGCAAGCGTAGGCCGTGGACGGCGTGTGGGCTCAGCGAGCCTCGCTGGAGCAGGAAGGCGAGCAGCGTCTCGGTGTCGAGCGTCGAGCTGGCCGTCACGAAGTCCCCGTCGCGGAACGCGACGTGGCGGGTGGCGCCGTCCCCCGAGAAGGCCAGCGCGCCCGAGAAGCGCGCCTTGATGGCGCGCGCCAGCGCGGCCGTCGCGCCGCCGGGGCCGAGCGTTGGGGGGAGCTCCAGCGCGGGTGGCGGCGGCGCGGCGGCGGAGGCGAGCGGGGGCAGCGCGAGCGCCTCGTGCTCGGACGCCGGCGACCTGGGCTCGGCGCGCGTGAGCCCACCGGCCTCGGCTGCTGCCGCCCGAGGCACCATCAGGGGCTCGTTCAGCGAGGTGATGACGGGCGGGCGAGGGATGGCCGGAGGGGTGGGCGGTGGGGTGGTGGTGCTGAGCGGGGGCGGTCGCAGCCAGGACCCGGGAGCTGGCCCCGTCTGCCGTGGTCCGGGCGGGGTGGTGACGCTGTCGTGAGGACCGGGCTCGGCGGGGTCTTGCCCCTCGAGGGGAGGCAGCTTCGGGGCGGAGGGCGGAGCCTGCGCTTGGGTCCCGGGGGGCAGGGAGTCATGGACGAGCTCGGCTTGGTGCACGTTCGTGCTGGGCTCAAGCTGCCCCGCGCGAGAGTGCCCCGTCGCGGTGGCAGGCCCTCCGGTGCTCGCTCCCGTGCCGAAGTCGGACACCGACTCGGCGCCGTCTTCGACGTCCTCCTCGTCGAGCGGCGCCGCCAAGGCGGCCATCAGCTCCGCCGAGAGCTCGACCTCGCCCGGGGGCGGCGTCTCCGGCTCCCGGGGCTCCACGCTGGCGCGAGAGTCCTTGAGCCGCTGCTCGGCGAGCCGGAGCTTGGTTGCCAGCTCCGGGCTGAGGCTGGGCAGCAAGGCGGGGCGCGCTCCGCCGCGCTCCGGCTCGAGCCCGAACAGGAGCTTCCCAGGGTGCTCCGAGCCGGGCTCCAGGCGCGCGGGGCGGTGCGGTACGCGGCTGACCCGCGGGGGCTCCGAGCCGCGAGGAGCCTGCTCCGTGGGGGCGGCCTTGGAGCCACGCTCGGACGCGGGAGGGGTCGAGGTGGCGGGCGCGAGCGGGGAGGGGCGCCGCGCCGGACGAATGCTGGCCGGCGCCTGGCCGTGGCTCGGCTCGGGTGCGCCAATGAGGACCTCCACCTTGCTGAGCAGCGCGTAGATGTCCACCGGGCGGATGAACGAGGCGCTCCCCTCGCGCAGCACGGTCTCGGCGTGGCTCTCGAGGGTTCGGCCAGCGTTGCCCAAGAACACGACCTGGACCCCCTCGCCGTGGGCGGAGTCGCGCAGGGTGTGGATGAGCGAGAGGGATCCCGCGGCGTCCACGTCGCAGAGCACGAGCGCAGGCACCTGCGTGGCGACTCGGGAAGAGAGCAGCGCGAGCGGGACCTCGACGACGGAATAACCGCGCGCGCGCAGGGCGCTGACGAGGCGCTCCGCTTCAGCGGACTCATCACTGACGTAGATGAGCTGCTCGCCCACGCGAGGAGAGTCCGGGGGGGCACTCGAGGTCGACGTCACATCAGGGCCTCCAAGGGGAGCCGAGCGACCCCGCGCGCTCAGCGCTTTCCACTGAGGGTGAGCGCGCACCAGGCGCCGAGGCGCGGCCATACATTGGCCGTCACGACGAAGCCAACGATGGTGACGACGACGATGAGCTCGCCATGGTTGAGATCGAACATGACGCGGGGCAGGCTAGCATGAGCTAGGCATCAGGGATGCACGTGCTCGACGCGGTCATCGGTCTCGGCTCGAACCAAGGCGACGGTGTGGCGATGTTCGCTACGGCTGCACGCGAACTGTCCAAGCTGGCTGCCATCACGGGCCAGTCGGCCCTGTACCGCAGCCCGGCGCTAGGGCCTCCGCAGCCAGACTATCTGAACGCGGCCGTGCGACTCCGGGTGGAGGCCGAGCCCACCGCGCTGCTCGCCGCGCTGCTGCGCATCGAGGCGGGCATGGGGCGGGTCCGGCGAGAGCGCTGGGGACCGCGCGTCATCGATCTGGATCTGCTCTGGATCGCCGGGCGCTGTGTCGCCGTCCCCGGGCTGCAGGTGCCCCATCCCGCGCTCGAGGAGCGCGCCTTCGCGCTCGCCCCGCTCCTCGACGTCGCGCCGGACGCCGTGGCGCCGCACGGAGGGCGTCGCTACGCCGCCCTCCTCGCCGCGCTCCCGCCCAGCGGTCTCGTGCGCCTCTCCACCCCATTTCCGACCATGATGTCACGAATTTAGCGCTGTATCGGCCGCCACGAGCGGAGCCGCTGCCCGGGAGGCTCGGTCGGCCTGGACAGTGCGGGGGCCCAATAGTAAGGAGCGCGCGCCGGCCGCCCCGGTGCGCTCGTTCAGCGTGGGTATCGGCGAGGCGGCTCAGCTCGGACACGCCACGATGCTCTCTCTTACAACCTCCCTCGGTAGCACCCTGGCCGCCACAGCGATGAGCGGTCCTGAAATCGACATCAACCCGTCGTTCGCGCTGCTGCAGTTCGTGGTCTTCGCGCTGCTGATGGTGGTCCTCAAGCCGCTCTTGTACGATCCCATCTTGAAGGTGTTCGAGGCGCGCGAGCAGCGCACGGACGGCGCGCGCGCCGACGCGCGCAGCATGCAAGAGCAGGCGGGGGAGCTGCTGCGTCAGTACGAGGCGGAGCTGGCCAAGGTCAGCCAAGTGGCGTCCGAGGAGCGAGATCGCCTCCGCACGGAGACCGCGAAGCTCGAGGCCAGCATCCTGGAAGAGGCACGCGCGGAGGTCGCCAAGGTCGTGGAGGAGGGGCGCCACCAGCTCGCCGGGGAGCTGCAAGCGCTGCGTCAGCAGCTCGCCGCCAGCGCTCCCGCCATGACACGAGAGCTGGCGCAGGCCGTCGTCGGTCGGGAGGTGCGCTGAGCCATGGCCAAGCTCCTCCACACCCTGCTCCTCGGGCTCGCGCTCGGCACGGCGGCTGCCCCCGCGCTCGGGACGCCGGAGCCCGAGGCCACGGCCGAGCACGCGGGGCACGGCGACCACCACGACCCGGAGTTCTCGGACATCAACTGGGTGTACGGCATCCTCGGTGAGAAGGAGGGCGTGGAGCCCTCGCTGCTCTACCGCCGGCCGGGGATGCCCATCCCCATGTCCGTGCTGCTGTTCAACTCGGCGGTGCTGTTCTTCTTGCTCTACCGCATCGGGAAGAAGCCCCTCGCGGAGGCGCTGGTCCGCCGCAAGGAGGGCCTGATGCAGGGGATGGACGAGGCCGCCAAGATGCATGAAGAGGCCAAGGCCGCGCTCGCCAACTACCAGGCCAAGCTCGAGCACATCAGCGACGAGATCGAGCGAGTGCAGCGGGAGATGCGGGAGGCCAGCGAGCAGGAGAAGCAGCGCATCCTGGGTGAGGCCCGAGAGCGCCGCGAGCGCATGACGGCCGAGGCGCGTCTGCTGGTCCAGCAGGAGCTCAAGGCGGCTCGTGAGCAGGTCATGGAAGAGCTCACGCGCGAGGTGGTGACGGGCGCCACGGCGCTGCTCGCCAAGCAGCTCGGCGCTACGGATCAGCAGCGGCTGGCCGAGGAGTACCTCCAGTCGCTCGACGGCGTCGGCCTCAACGCCACGGGAGGTCGGGCATGAGCTTGAACGAAGGAGCCATCGCCGCGCGCTACGCGCAGGCCGTGTTCGAGCTGGGGGTCGAGGCCAACCAGCTCGCGCCGCTCACCAGCCAGCTCCAGAAGTTGGCGGAGGTCTACGAGGGCAGCGCTGACTTGCGCAGCGTCTTGCAGGACCCCTTGGTCGGTGAGCCGGCTCGCACGGAGATCTTGAAGGCGCTCGCCGCGCGCCTCGGGATCACCGCGCTCGCGCTCAACACGGTGCGCGTGCTCACGCAGCGGCGCCGCCTCTTCGCGCTCCCGGCCATCGCCCGTCGCCTGGCCGCGCTCGCGGACGAGAAGGCGGGCATCGTGCGCGTCACGGTCACGTCCGCGGCCGCGCTCCCGGAGTCCGTGTACGCCGAGCTCACCAAGCGCTTGGAGAAGCTGGTCGGCGGAAAGGTGGTGCTCGAGCGGGCACAAGATCCTTCCTTGCTGGGCGGCCTCGTCACCCAGCTCGGTGATCACACCATCGACGGCAGCGTCCGAGGTCGCCTCGAGCGGCTCCAGCGCCAGATCATCCAAGCTTGACCTAGGTTCATCGCGGCACCGCGCAGACGGCGTCGCGGCTCTCTCCCCACCCTACCCCGAGTCAGATAGGCGCCTCCGGGCGCACCAGCACGAGAACCACCATGCAGCTCAGCGCCGACGAGATCAGCCAGATCATCAAGAAGCAGATCCAGAACTTCGACCGTGGGGTCCAGGTCACGGAGACGGGGACGGTGCTCACCAGCGGTGACGGCATCGCGCGAGTCCACGGCCTGGCCGGGGTGATGGCCGGCGAGCTGGTGGAGTTCCCCGGAGAGATCTTCGGCCTCGTGCTCAACCTGGAGCAGAGCAACGTGGGCGTCGCCATCTTGGGCGACGCGGTGGGCGTCAAAGAGGGAGATCTCGTCAAGCGCACGGGCCGCATCGCGGACGTCCCCGTCGGCGACGCGATGCTCGGCCGCGTGGTCAATTCGCTCGGCCAGCCCATCGACGGCAAGGGCCCCATCGAGACGAAGGATCGCCGCCGGATCGAGGTGAAGGCGCCCGGCATCATCGGCCGGCAGCCGGTGAAGGAGCCCTTGCAGACCGGCATCAAGGCCATCGACGCCATGATCCCCATCGGGCGTGGCCAGCGTGAGCTCATCATCGGCGACCGCCAGACCGGCAAGACGGCCATCGCCATCGACACCATCATCAACCAGAAGGGCAAGGGCGTTTACTGCATCTACGTCGCCATCGGACAGAAGGCCTCCACCATCGCGCAGGTGGTGGACAAGCTCAGCCAGCACGGCGCCATGGAGTACACCGTGGTCGTGGCCGCCACCGCCACGGAGACGGCGCCCCTGCAGTACCTGGCGCCGTACAGCGGCGTCACCATCGGGGAGTTCTTCCGCGACACCGGGCGGCACGCCCTCTGCGTCTACGACGATCTCTCGAAGCAGGCCGTCGCCTACCGCCAGCTCTCCTTGCTCCTGCGCCGCCCGCCGGGACGCGAAGCCTACCCGGGCGACGTCTTTTACACCCACTCGCGCTTGCTCGAGCGCGCCGCCAAGATGGGCGAGCGCTACTTCGTCGTGAAGAAGGGCACCGAGCCGCCGCCTGGCGACTGGAGCTATGTCGGCGTGGACGGCAAGGCGCACGTCGGTGAGGACGCCAAGAAAGAGGCGGAGCACTCGCTCAAGGCGCAGCCCAACGCCGCCGATCTGGAGATCAAGCGGGACCCCTGGTCCGGGGGCTCCCTCACCGCGCTGCCCATCATCGAGACCCAGGCCGGCGACGTGTCCGCCTACATCCCCACCAACGTCATCAGCATCACGGACGGGCAGATCTTCCTCGAGGGTGATCTGTTCCACTCCGGCGTGCGCCCGGCCATCAACGTCGGCATCTCGGTGAGCCGCGTGGGCGGTAACGCCCAGATCAAGGCCATGAAGAAGTACGCCGGCACCTTGCGCCTGGACTTGGCGCAGTACCGTGCCATGGCGGCCTTCGCTCAGTTTGCCAGCGACCTGGACGCCTCCACGCGCGCCCAGCTGGACCGCGGTCAGCGCATGGTGGAGCTGCTCAAGCAGGGCCAGTACCAGCCGCTCGCGGTGGAGAAGCAGGTGGTCATCATCTACGCCGGCACCCAGGGCCACGTGGACAAGCTGCCCGTCGCCGCGCTCAAGGAGTACGAGGCGGAGCTGTTCAGGTACATCGACAACAAGCACCCGGAGCTGTTCGAGGCCATCCGCACCAAGCGAGAGGTCTCCGACGACATCCGCAAGCAGCTCGACGCGGTCCTGGACGCCTTCGGTCAGAGCTTCGTGCCGAGCGGGAGCTGAGCCGTGGGCCTCAAGGAAATTCGCACGCGCATCGCGACGGTCAAGTCCACACAGAAGATCACGCGCGCCATGAAGATGGTCGCGGGGGCGCGGCTCAACCGCGCGCAGGCGCGCATCAGCGCGCTGCGGCCCTACGCGCAGAAGACGCGGGACGTGCTGGTGGCGGTGACGGGCGCGGCGCACGCCGAAGCCGCCGAGCAAGAGCAGGCGCAGACCGAGCAAGAGCCGGCGCACCCCCTGCTCGCCCAGCGGCCAGAGCGCTCGGTGCTCTTGCTCGTCATCACCAGCGACCGCGGGCTCTGCGGGGCCTTCAACAGCAGCATCAACCGAACGGCCGAGCGGCTCTGGCACGAGTGCGAGGAGCAAGGCAAAGAGGTGAAGATGGCCATCATCGGGCGGAAGGGGCGCGACTACTTCAAGCGCCGCAACGCCCCCCTCTGGCACCAGTTCGAGGGCATCTGGGAGCGCCTGGAGCCGGACACGGCGGGGCTCTGCGCCGCCAAGCTGCTGGAGCCCTTCCGCGCGGCGGAGGTGGACTCCATCTACCTCGTGTACAACGAGTTCAAGAGCGCCATGACCCAGCGCCCGGTGGCGGAGCGGCTCTTCCCGCTCGCGGCGGCGGAGGCTGCGCCCGCGGCCACCAAGCCGGAGGAGCGCGGAGCGGTGGAGTATCTCTACGAGCCCAACCGGGGGGCCTTGTTGGAGCGCCTCGTGCCCATGTACGTGGAGATCAGCGTGTACCGCGCGCTCCTGGAGAGCATGGCGTCGGAGCTGGGCGCTCGGATGACGGCCATGGACGCCGCCACCAAGAACGCCAGCGACATGATCGCGAGCTTGACGCTCACCTACAACCGCGCTCGCCAGGCGGCCATCACCACGGAGCTGATGGAGATCATCAGCGGCGCCGAGGCGCTGGCCGGCTGAGCCGAGCGGAGCGCCCCGAGCGCGCGGCAGGGAGCGGCACCCTAGGGCCGCCGGAAAGTGGCCCGTGAGCGCTGGCCGTGGCAAGGCTAGGCTGGCCGGGGTCACGCCGGCTGGAGGCACATGTGCGGCATCGTCGGCTACGTGGGTTCTGAGCAGGCGTCGACGCTCCTCGTGGAGGGGCTGCGGCGGCTGGAGTACCGAGGGTACGACTCGGCAGGGCTCGTCACCCACGACGGGCAGCGGCTCCAGGTTGTGCGCAGCGTGGGCAAGCTCGAGCGGCTGGCGCAGCGGCTCCGGGAGGTGGCGCTCACGGGGACGGTGGGGCTGGGGCACACGCGCTGGGCGACGCACGGGCGGCCGAGTGAGCCCAACGCCCACCCGCACCTCGTCGGGGACGTGGCGGTGGTCCACAACGGCATCATCGAGAACCACCTGGAGCTGCGCCGAACGTTGATGGCGCAGGGGGTGAGCTTCAGCAGCGAGACCGACACGGAGATCGTGGCCCACCTCATCCATCGGGCGCTGCGCGGAGGTCAGGTGCCACTGCTGGAGGCGGTGCGAAGCGCCCTGGGGGAGGTGCGAGGCGCCTACGCGCTGGCGGTGATGAGCCAGTTCGCCCCGGATCGCCTGGTGGTGGCGAAGCACGCCTCCCCGCTGGTGCTCGGCCTGGGGGAGGGGGAGACCCTCTGCGGCAGCGACATCCCCGCGCTGCTCGCGCGCACGCGCCAGATGATCTTCTTGGAGGACGGCGAGCTGGCGGAGCTCACGCGCGAGGGCGTCCGCATCGAGACGCTGGCCGGGCAGCCCGTCCAGCGCGCGCCGCGGCGCGTGGACTGGAGCCCGGTACAGGCCGAGAAGGGCGGCTTCAAGCACTTCATGCTCAAGGAGATCTTCGAGCAGCCGCGCGCGCTGGAGGACACCCTGCGCGGTCGCGTGCGGCTCGAGGCAGGGGACGTGGAGGAGCCCGGCTTGGGGCTCAGCGAAGCGCAGCTCCGCCGCGTGGAGCGCGTGGTGCTGCTCGCCTGCGGCACCAGCCACCACGCGGCCTTGGCGGGGCGCTACTGGATCGAGCAGCTGGCGCGCGTCCCCGCGCACGCGGAGCTCGCCAGCGAGGTGCGCTACCGCGAGCCCGTGTTCACGGATCGAGATCTCGTCATCGCGGTCAGCCAGTCGGGTGAGACGGCGGACACCTTGGCGGCGCTCAAGAGCGCCAAGGAGGCGGGTGCGAAGGTCATCGCGGTGGCCAATGTGCTCGACAGCGCCATCCCGCGCGTGTCCGATGGCGCGCTCTACACCCACGCGGGCCCGGAGATCGGCGTGGCGAGCACCAAGTGCTACACGGCGCAGCTCGCGGCGCTGCTCTTGCTGGCGGTGGCCTTGGGGCGCCGGCGCGGCAGCTTGACGGCCGAGCGCGCGCGGGAGGTGCTGGAGGCGCTGGTCGCCGCGCCGGGCGCCGTCCGGCAGGCGCTCGAGCGCAAGGACACGGTGTGGGAGGTGGCGCGCGGCCTCCAGCACGCCCAGCACGTGCTGTTCCTGGGCCGGGGCCTGGGCTTCCCCACCGCGCTCGAGGGGGCGCTCAAGCTCAAGGAGATCAGCTACGCGCACGCGGAGGGCTACGCCGCCGGGGAGATGAAGCACGGTCCCATCGCGCTCATCGACGGGGACATGCCGGTGGTGGTGGTCGTCCCGCGAGACCGTCAGTACGAAAAGACGCTCTCCAACCTCCAGGAGGTGCGCGCGCGTGACGGCCGCGTCATCGCCGTGGCCACGGACGGGGACGAGGAGGTCACCAAGCTGGCGCAGGCCACGCTCTTCGTCCCGCCCGTCCCGGAGGTGCTGGTGCCGCTGGTGGCGGTGGTGCCGCTCCAGCTGCTGGCGTACTACGTGGCGGACCTCAAGGGGACGGACGTGGACCAGCCCAGGAACCTCGCCAAGACGGTGACGGTGGAGTAGCGGCCTCGCCGCGGGGGCTCAGGGGAGGCGCCCTGCGCGAGCCGGCTTGACCGCGAGCGGCTCTGCGTCTCCCATGGGCGCGTGAAGACGCGCTGGCTAGCCCTGGGGTCCGTTGGTTTCATCCTGGCCTGTGGCGCCGCGCCGCCCATCCCGGCCGCTGAGCGCCCCGCGGCGGCGCCTGCCCTGCCGGCCCCCGCGGCGTCGACGCCCGTGGCGGCGTCGGAGCCCGAGGCGCCGCCGCCCGCGAGCTTCCCGACGAGCTGCGCCTCCGAGCACGATGGCCTCTGCCTCCCGGAGCCGCAGTGGGTGGAGCGCCTCTGCAGCGCGCAGCGGCGCTCCGCCGCGCTCTACATGTTTCGCAAGGGCACGCCCTGGACGCGCGGGTACCTCACGCGCAAGACCAAGGCCTGGAACGCCTCGGGCGGCGCCTCGTCCGAGGGCGAGCTGGAGTTCGACGAGGAGGTGCTGGTGCTGCGTCACCGCGCGGAGCCCAAGGGCGGCATGCAGGTGAGCGGGATGGGCGGCTACGACGCGCTCCGCTGGGACGGCGGCTGCGTCAGCCTCGCCACGGAGGAGCTGACCCTGAAGCCGCCGCCCGCCGCCAAGACGCCGCACGTCCATTTCCGTCTCTTGGATGACGCGCAGCGCGAGGCGCTCCGCGCGGACGCGACGGTGGACGCAGCGGTGAAGAAGCAGCGCAGCGAGTGCAAGGGCGCGACCATGGGCGCCGTCACCGACAAGTGCGAGAAGGCGGACCAAGCGCTCAGCCGTGCCATCATCGCCTACGTGCGCGCCGGCGGCGAGCTACCACCGCCGCAAGAGCTGCCGTGATGCGCCGGAGCGCCCGAGGGGGCGCGGGGAGCTCACTCGGGGTGAGTGGTGGCGGCGCTGCGCTCCGGGAGCTGGTGCACGACGAGCTGCGCGGGCGAGAGCGTGCGCTCCGCGAGCTTCACGAGGCCCTGGTGGTGGGTGAAGTAGAGCACCTGGACGCCGCTGGCGGCCAGCGCGCCGAGGACCCGCAGCGCGGCGCTGGTGCGCTCATCGTCGAACTGCACCAAGACGTCGTCGAGCGTGACGGGGAAGGGTCCCAGCCGGGCGACGTGGTGCTCCAGCGCGGCCAGCCGTAGCGCCAGGTAGAGCTGATCTCGCGTGCCGGTGCTGAGCGCCTTCACCCCCAAGGGCGGGCCGCTAGCCCGCTGGCAGTGGAGCGTCAGCTCACCGGTGTCTTCACTGGTCCGGACGCTGACCCGTGTGAACGCGCCGCAGGTGAGCTCCCGCAGCAGCGCGCTGACGCGCTCGAGCAGCGGCGCCTGGTGCGCCGCGCGGAAACGCTCGATTTCTTGCTGCAGCACCCGGTAGGCGATCCGAGCGCGAACGTAGCGCTCCACGAGCTCGCTCACCTCCGTGGCGCTGCTCTCACGAGCCACCACCGCGGGCTCGACGTCTCCCGCCTCGAGGCTCGCCGCCTCGCTCTGCAGGCGCCCGAGCTCTTGGGAGCGCTCCTCGAGCCGGCGCTTGTGGTCGCTGAGCTCGCGCTCGAGCTCCACGAGGCGCTGGGCGGCCTCGTCTGGGCTCTGCGCCTCCACCTCGCGCGACAGCTCCTCGAGGCCGAAGCCCTCGCCCAGGTCCTCGAGCTGATGCCGCAGCTCCTCGGCGCGCTGCCTGAGGCGCTGCGCCTGGGTGTCGCGCTCCTCGAGCGCGTCGAGCGCGCGCAGCAGCGCTTGCTCCGCGGCAGGGTCGAGCTGCTCGGGGAGCGGCAGCTCGACCTCGAGCGCCAACTGACGGAGCCCCTGCCGAGCCACGCGGAGCTCGCCGTCGTTGGAGTCGCGGAGCGCCTCGAGCTGCTTCAGCTCGTCCAGCGCCCGCGCGTGAGCCCCCTGGACCTGCTGCGCTTCTCGTAGCCGGAGCTTCAGCGCCTCGCCGGCGCTCGTCGTGGCCACGCCGCTCAGGTCAGGGGCGTAGCGCGCCACCCAGCCGGCGACCTCTTGCTCGGTGGCGCGCTGTTCAGCCTCCAGGAGCTCGAGCTGCGGCTCGAGCGCCGCGAGCGCCGCGAGGTGCTGCGCGAGCTCCGTCTGGAGCCGCAGCGCCTCCCGGACGTGGCCCGTGAGCGCGTGTTCGTCCAGCCCGAGGGGGCGGAGCTGCTCACCCCAGCGCCTCTGCCAGGCGAGGTGGCGCTGCTCGGCCGCTTGGAGGAGCGCCTCCGCTTCGCGCAGCGTGCCGAGCTCCTGCAACGCCACCACCATGCCCTCGGCCTGTACGATGAGCTGCTCGAGCGAGCGGTCGAGGTCCGCTCGACCGAGCGCGCTACCGAGCGCCGCGCGCGCGGTCCGCAGCTCGTGCTCGAGCGCGGCGTGGCTGGCCTCCTCGTCATCGAGCTGACCGCCGAGGAGCTCCAGCTTGTCTTTGTGCTCCAACCACGCGAGCATCTCCCGCGGGCTGGCGGGCTCGAGTCGGGCGGATCGCCAGGCCTCACGCCAGGCCTCCTCGAGCGTGGCGCGCTCCCTCTGGAGCTCCGCGCGCTGATCCTCCAGCTCCACCAGCCGACGCCGCGCGGTGTCCTCGGCGGCGCGCGCCCGGGCGAGCTCCTGGACGCGCGCCGCCTCACTCCTCAGGCGATCCGCGAGGGTGTCCGCCTCGCGCAGCGCGCTCTCGAAGGGCTGGAGCGCCGCCTCGGTGAGCGGCGCCTGGAGGCTCTCCGCCCGCAGCGTGGTCCAGCGCTCGTCCCGCGCGCGCCGCGCGGCGACGAGCTGCTCCTCCGTAGGGACCTCTCGCTCGTGCGCGAGCTTGGCCTGAACCCCTAGCGCGTCGCTGAGCGCAGCGCGCGCTCCAGCCTGCTCCTGCTCCAGCCTGGTCTGCCGCTGCTGCTGCTGGGAGAGCTCCTCCTCGAAGCGCTGGCACGTGGCCCTCGACGGGAGCGGCGCCGTCCGCAGCTCCGACAGTGAGCCCGTCCAGTGGCCCAGCGCTTGGAGGCTGGCGCGCGCCTTCCGCCGCGTCGCCTCGACGCGGCGCTGCGCTTCGGCCGCGCGCTCTTCGAGGTTACCGTGACGCCTCGCCGCGGTGAGCTGCTCTCCGAGCTTGGCCCGGTCCACGCCCTCCGTGGACGGGGCGTCGAGGCACGCCGCGCGCCGTGACGCCAGCGTTCCGCGCGCCTGCTCGAGCGCCGCTGTGACGGCCTCTCCTTCCGCCACGAGCTGCGAGAGCGCAGCCTTGACGGGATCGCTCAGCAGCGCGCTCCGCGCCTCCGCGAGCGACGCTGGCGCGCCGAGGCGCTGGAGGACGTCCAGCGCCTCGCTGCGGAGCTGCTCGAGCCGGCGGTGGAGCACGGGGAGCTGCTCGGCGCGCTCGGCGTATTGGTAGAGCCGCTGGGCGAGCTGGTCCTCTCCAGCGCGCCCCAGCTCCACGATGGGGTCCGGGGCGCGGGTGGCGTGCTGCCGCCGGACGGCGATGTCCCCCTCGAGCCGCGCCTGCTCGCGCCGCGCGTCCGTGAGCCGGCGATGCAGCTCGCCCTTGCGCCGCGAGAACTCAGCGGGGAGCGGTGTGAGCGGCCGGAGCTCCGCGAGCCGCTGCTGCGCCTCGCGGTAGCTCGAGAGCGGCAGCCGAGCGCGACGGACGCGCTCGAGGCGCCGCTGCTCGCGCTCGGCGTCGCTCTGACGCCGTCGCAGCTCCTCGAGCTGCTGCTCCACGTGCTCTCGCGCGTGCTGTTGCTCTTGCCAGCGCTGGTACTTCACGATCCGCTGCGCCACCTCGCCGTCCGCCTGCTCGAAGCGTGCGAGCGCGTCGCGGAGCTTGCTCTTGCCCCGAGCGCTGAGCAGCGCGCTCAGCTCGGCTCTCAGGCCGTCGAGCGCGGCCTGCGTGCCACCGCCCAGCGCCGCGTCGAAGACGCTGGTGCCAGCGTTGCCCTCCGAGAGCAGCAGCGCCTCCGCGCCGTTACGGAGGCCCGCCTCATCCAAGCCGAAGAGCCTGCCGTGGGTCTCGTCAGCGAGCCCCTGAAGCACTTGGCGCTGCCAGATCAGCGCGTCCACGGGCTGCCCTTCGTGGTCGACGAGGGGCGCCTTGTTGCGTTTGTACCGGACGACGTGGTGCGTGCGGCCGCTCGCGTCCACCAGGCTGGCGCCTACCTTCAAGCTGGTCATCGGGTGCAGGTGCCCGTCGGTCGTCCGCACCGGGATGCCGAAGAGCAGGCCGCGCAAGGCACGGAGCAAGCTGCTCTTGCCGGCCTCGTTCGGGCCGTAGACGAGGTGCAGCACCCCGGTGGCGTGCAGATCCAGGTGGTGGTCGGTGAACGGGCCGAAGGCCAGCAGCGATAGACGCTCGAGCCTCATGGCCGCGGCTCCTCGCCGAGCAGCCTCGGCAGGAGGGTAGACTCCACGTCCTCGACCGCCTGAGCCAGGTTGGACGGGCTCAAGGGCTCGAGGGCCGCCGGACCCACCGTACGGAGCAGCCGAGTGAGCTCCGCCAGCTCCTCCTTCGCGAACTGCTCCAGCGCGTCCGGTGAGCTCCGGAGGCTCTCCAGCGCGGTGAGGAGCGCCCCGAGGCCCTCATTGTGCTGGGCGAGGGCACGCAGCTCCAGCCCCTCGGGGCGCGTGCGGAGCTGGATCTTCTCCAGCCAGAGGCCGGCGCCGCGCGTGCCGATGGCTACCGCGCGCAGCTCCGCCTCGAGCCGATCGACGTCGTGGTGGAGCGCTGTGTGGGCGCGGGTGGCGCCGTGCAGCGCCACCCGGGCCAGGACGGGGCGGCCCTCGGCGCCATCCACCTGCGCCTGCAAGCGCTCCCGAGCGCGCTCCAGGACCTCGTCGCGCGTCGTGGCGGCGCTGACGTCCACCTGGCACACGGCCCAGCGCGCGACGTCCAGCGCTCGGTGGACCGCGCTCTGGATCCGTCCGCGGTCTACCGTGATGACCACCGCGCCCTTGGCGCCCTGCTCCCGCACGTGACGACCTTGGAGGTTGCCGGGATAGACCACCCAGGGCGCTTGCGCGACCACCTCGTGCGCGTGGACGTGGCCGAGCGCCCAGTAGTCGTAGCCCTTGCGGCTGAGCACCGTGGGATCCGTGGGCGCGTACTTGTCGTGCCCCTCCCGCCCCGTGAGCGAGCTGTGGAGCAGCCCGATGTTGAGCATGTCAGGGTCCGCGCTCGGGTAGCCGGCCGCGAGATCCACCGCGCACTCACGCTCGCGAAAGCCTTGCCCGTGGACGCTGACGCCCAGCGCCTCGAAGCGCCGCGTCTCCGGGGCGGAGGTGGACAGCTCGTGGACGTTCTCCGGCAGCTTGACCTGCTTGGTGAGCACGCTGTCGGCGTCGTGGTTGCCGCGGAGCCACACCACCTGGACGCCCCCCTCCAGCAGGCGCTGGAGCTGCCCCACGAAATAGAGCCCGGTATTGTAGTCTTCCCAGTTGCCGTCGAAGAGATCTCCCGCGATGAGCAAGAGGCTCGCCCGCTCCTCCAGGCAGAGCCGCACCAGGTTCTCGAGCGCTCGGCGCGTGGCGTGACGGAAGTGCTCCCTCGGGACGCTCTCGTACGTCTGGACCTGGCGCATGGGGCTGTCCAGGTGCAGATCTGCGGCGTGCACGATCTTCATGCCTGCGCGCGAGGCTACCACGAAGCTCGAGGTCAGCGTGACAGGCTAGGTCCTAGCAGGGCATGAGGAGCGCGCGCTGCCAGGCGCCGCAGCGTGCTCCCCCCGCGCGCTGGTGCGCGGCGGCCTCAGCGGGCGCGGAGGCGCGCCCACAGCGGGCCGAGGCCGCGGGTCAGCAGCAGCAGGATGAGAGCGCCCCACAAGACCCCGAACAGCCCCGCGCCGAGCGCGCCCGTGAGCCACGCGCTCGCGCCGGCGACCGCCGGCAGCGAGGCCCCCACCGCGGCGGCGAGCGCCTCGATGGCGGCGTGAGGCTGGTGCTGTCCCAGCGCGTGCGCACCATGCAGGACGATCTGCCCGCCGACCCAGAGCATGGCCGCCGTCCCGACCAGGCCGAGCAGCTTCATGAGCCGGGGCATCAGCGTCACGATGGCCCGGCCGAGCCCCGCCAGGGCGCCGCCGCGCTGGTGGAGCAGCAGGCCGGCGTCGTCCGCCTTCACCAGCAGCGCGACGGCGCCGTACACGGCCACCGTGATCCCGAGGGCGACGACGGCGAGGGTGGCGGCCTTCATGGCGAGCCCCTGGCCCGGCGGCAGCGCGGCCAGCGCGATGGTCATGATCTCCGCCGAGAGGATGAAGTCCGTCTTGATGGCGCCGCGGACCCGCGCCTCCTCCAGCCCCACGCCGCCGTCGTCCGTGGTGGTGAGCTGGGCCCGCTCCGGGGGCGGGTGGTGGAGGGCGTGGTGGAGCTTCTCGGCGCCCTCGAAGCACAGGTACGAGCCGCCCAGCATGAGCAGCGGGGTGATGGCCCAGGGCGCGTAGGACGCCAGCAGCAGCGCCAAGGGCAAGAGCACCACGAGCTTGTTGAAGAGCGAGCCCTTGGCGATCTTGACCACGATGGGGAGCTCACGCGACGCGGAGAAGCCGTGGACGTACTTCGGCGTCACCGCGGCGTCGTCGATGACCGCGCCCGCCGCCTTGCTCCCCGCCTTGGTGGCTTGCGCCGCCACGTCGTCGAGCGAGGCCGCGGCGACCTTGGCGAGCGCCACGACGTCGTCCAGGAGCGCGAGCAGGCCGCTCATGGCGCGCCCCCTGCCACGCTACGGGCCGACGTCCACGGCAGCGCACGCGCGCGGAGTGAGCGCGGGCGTGCGCCGGTGCGTCGCGGCCGCGGCGCACGCAGCGTGACGGTGGAGGGGGGGGGGGCCAGGAGGCGTTGGAGAGCGCGCATGAGCCGCAGGAGTTTGCAGGAGCGGCGAGGAGCAAGCTAGGCTATCCACGTAGAGCGCCGAGCCACCCTGACCAGGAGCATCAGATGGGTCCCATCGCCACCGAGCTTGCCAAGCTAGCGCTGCAACGGCTCGCGAAGATCGACTCGGCGGATGTTGCCAAGGCGGCGCGGGTCGCCACGCGCGTGGGGGGGGCGGCGGCGGGCGTGGTGGGGGTCGGGGTGGTCCCCGCGGCGGCGCTCCTGCTGACGGGCGCGGCCCTGGGGGTGGGGGTCACGCTGCTCGTGGCGCCGGACAGCGGCGCCGTCACGCGCGCCAAGCTCAAGGCGCGCTTGAAGCGGGCGGTGCGCCGTGTCAGGCCCCGCGGCCTGGACGTCATCGAGGCCCAGGGTGAGGCGGTGGCCACGCCGCCGGCCGGCGCCCAGCGCGTCTCGAACTAACAGAGGAGCAGCGAGTGAACATCGAAGGCAAGGTAGCGCTCGTCACGGGCGGCGCATCCGGGCTCGGGGCGGCGACGGCGCGCGCCTTCGTGGAGCGCGGTGCGCGCGTGGTGATCGTGGACAAGAACGCGGAGCTGGGCGCCAAGCTGGCGGTGGAGCTCGGTGAGCGCGCGCGCTTCGCCGCTGCGGACGTGGCGAGCGAGGCGGAGCTCGGCGCGGCGGTGCGCGTCGCCACCGAGCAGCTCGGCGGCTTGCACATCGCCATCGGCTGCGCTGGCATCGGCACCGCCGGGCGGGTGGTAGGGAAGGGCGGCCCCTTCCCGCTGGAGCTGTTCACGCTCACCATCAACGTCAACCTCATCGGGATGTTCAACATGGTGCGGCTGTGCGCCCAGGCCATGCAGCACAACGCACCCGGAGAGAGCGGCGAGCGAGGCGTCATCGTGTGTACGGCGTCCATCGCGGCCTTCGATGGGCAGATCGGGCAGGCGGCGTACAGCGCCTCCAAGGGCGGCATCGTAGGCATGACGCTGCCCATCGCGCGGGAGCTGGCGAAGCTCGGCGTCCGTATCAACACCATCGCGCCGGGCGTCTTCGACACGCCCATCCTCCAGATGTTGCCGGAGGAGGCGCGCGCCGCGCTCGCCGCGGGGGTGCCCTTCCCGTCCCGGCTGGGGATCCCGGCGGAGTATGCGGCGCTGGCGGGGCACATCGTGGAAAACCAGATGCTCAACGGTGAGACCATCCGCTTGGACGGCGCGCTGCGCATGGCCCCACGCTGAGCGGCTCGCGGCCGCCCACACGAGCGCGGGAGTGGTCAGCGGCGCTCACGGCGGCTATAGCCGGAGCATGAGCACGAGCTCGTTGCCGTCGGAGCTGCAGGCGCAGCTCGAGCGCGCGCTGCGCTACGCCCCCAAGGCCGCGCCCACGCTGGAGCGCATCGTGGCGCGCCACGCCGCCGCCAGCTCGGACGAGCAGCGCGCGCGAGCGGAGCGGGATCTCCGGACCGCGCTGGGGATCTTGGGTAACCCGCAGCGGGACTCACGGCTCAAGCTGGCGCTGGGCATCGGCCTCCCAGTGCTGATGTTCGGCGCCCTCGGGGCGTCGCTCGTGCTCGAGCATCGCACGGAGGAGCTCATCGCGCGCGGCGTCCCCACCACCGCGCGGGTGGACCGCATGGAGGAGGGCAACTGCTGGATCACCGCCAAGCGTGAGCGCTGCTTGGAGCTGACCGTGAAGGTCTATCCCCAGGGCGGTGCCGCCTACAGCGCCAAGCTCACCCAGGCCATCGAGGGCCACTGGCTGCCGCGCGTGCAGCCTGGCGCTTGGCTCGTCGTGGCGGTGTCCAAGGAGGATCCCTCGAAGGTGGCCGTGGATCAGGGCGCCTTCAGCGTCGCCCCACCGGCTCCCGTGCCGGAGCCCTGAGCTGGGGCGCCGTGTAGGGCGGGGAACGCTTCTTGCAGTTTCGGCGACCATGCCGTGCCGTTCTCTCGTCGTCGTCGTCGCCGTCTCAGCCCCCATCCTCGCGTCGGGCTGCGGTGGCGCGGCGTCGGACGCTGACACAGGTGGCACAGGTGGGGCTGGAGGATCAGGGGCTCTGAGCGGCTCTTACGACGTGGTGCTCAGCGGGGTGCGGCAGCAGGATCCGAACAACCCCGGCATCGCCTCGCCCAGCGAGGGTGTCCGGCTACGCCTCGACCTACGGCGGCAGGGTGAGGGCTACCAGGCGGTCGTGACGCCGCGCTTCGGGCAAGCGTCAGCGCTCGCAGTGACGCTGAGCAGGTCCGCGATGACGCTCTCCGGGGCGGTCGTCGTCGCTGGCGGCGCTGGGGCCACGGATACCTGGGCAACGCTCACGTTACAGCGCGCGGCCAGCGGGAGGCTCAGCGGGGCGCTGAGCGCCCTGGGTACGGAGGAGCTCTTGATGGGCGACGTGGTGTCCAGCGGTGCCGTAGAGGCTGACGGGAACCTCACCCCGGACGCCACGGCGCCTGAGCTGCAAGTGCGGCTGACGTCCTCTGTCGGCCCGGGGGACGCCTTGTTGCCGTGGGATCCCCTCGTCGTCGTAGCCGCCGAGGGCGTCCAGCCCGCGGCGTGGGAGAGCCGCCTGGGGGTCGTGCCGCTGGGAGACGCCCAGGGGCTCCCGGAGCTAGGCTGGGAGCTGACCCCGGAGCCCGCGTCGCCCTCCGCGTGGGCCGGCGCGCTCGCGGCCGAGGGGCGCTGGCGTCGCTGGTCGGACGGCGGCGTGTCCTTCTCCGTCGAGGTCGCGGCGGGGACTCCAGATCTCGCAGGGCACGCGGCTGCGGCGCTGGTGGCGCCAGCCCAGCTCCTCTGGGTCGGGCCGCCGCAGCCGCGGATCGACTACGGCGCCGATGCCATCGACTACGGCCAGTGGGGCAGGGTGCGCTGGCTCGCCCCGGGAGATGCGGCGTGTGAGCCGGGCGCTAGCTGCGCCAAGATAGGCAGCTTCGAGAGCGGCGCGTGCGGCGCGGGCTCGCCCGCCGGCCTCGCGGCGCGGCTGCAGCGAAGCGGTGATGTGCTGCACGTGCGCTACCGTGTGGAGATCACGCTCCCGGACGAGGGGGATCCCCAGCCCGCGCCCACGTGGGCCCCGAGCCCGCTGGGGCTCGAGCTCGCGGTGCCGGGGGGGCGCCCGCGCCGTACGTCGGTCGCGCTCGAGAGCGGCGCGTTCACGTCTTGGCGTGTGGAGGGAGCGGCTCGGATCTGGACGACGGGCTGGAGGACCTTCGACGTGCCTCTCGCTGAGGAGCAGAGCGCGGAGATCGGCTACGCGCTGTTCGCTGGCCTCGGCCCGGGGACGTGTACGGGGGGGCTCATCCCTCCGCCGGTCACGACCACGGTCTACGTCACGAGCGTGACCGTGGACTGAGGCGCGCGCTCCTCGGCGCGGCCAGCGTTGACGCCCTGCGCGTCTTCGGGTGATGAGCAGGGCGACATGTCCACCCCGGCACGGCCCTCGGCGCTCGCTGCGCACGCGCGTGCGCTGAGCGCGCGCCTCGGCGGGCAGCAGGTGCTCTGCGGGGTGTCGCTCGAGCTGCGCGCTGGTGAGCTGTGTGCGCTCGTGGGGTGCAACGGTAGCGGCAAGAGCACGCTGCTCGGCGCGCTCACGGGCCGCGTGCCCCTGCAAGGAGGCGAGGTGACGCTCGGGGGGAGTCCCCTAGCGGCGCTCGGTGCGCGTGCGCGCGCCGCCCGTGTCGCCTGGCTCCCGCAGCACCCGCCGAGCGTGGAGGGGCTCACGGCCGTGGAGGTCGTGGAAACGGGGCGCTTCCGCTTCGCGGAGGGCAAGGAGGCGCTGCGGCGCGAGGCGCTCCGCGCGCTCGAGCGTGTCGGCGTGGCTCCGCTCGCGCAGCGCCGCTTCGAGCAGCTCTCGGGGGGCGAGCGTCAGCGCGTGCTGGTGGCGAGCCTGCTGGCGCAGCAAGCGCCGCTGCTGCTCGTGGACGAGGCCGCCAACCACCTGGACCCAGCGCAGCAGCTCGAGCTCTATGCGCTCTTCGGCGAGCTGGTGCGCGAGGGGCTCGCCATCCTGAGCGTCACCCACGACCCGAGCTTGCTGCATTTTTCCGATGCGCCGACGCGCGTCTGCGGTCTGCAGGCGGGGCGCCTCCAGTTCGATCTGCCGCTCACCGACCCTGCGCTCGGGCAGCACCTGGGGCTGCTCTACGGCGTCAGGGTGGAGTCGCTCGTGCGCGCGGGCGGGCGCCCCCTGTGGGCCCTGGAGCGCCTGCCGTGACGGCGCGGCTCGGCCTGCTCGGGCTGCTGCTCGCCGTGAGCCTCGCGCTGGCGCCCTTCGCCGGAGGCTTGCCTGCCGGGGACGCCGGGGACTTCGTACTCGTCCAGCTCCGTCTGCCGCGCGTGCTGGTGGGCGCGCTCGTGGGCTGCACCTTGGCGCTCGCGGGCGCAAGCTTCCAGACCATCTTCCGCAACCCGCTCGCCACGCCCAGCACCGCGGGCACGACCGCCGGCGCCGCGCTCGGCGCGCTGAGCGCCTTCGCGTTCGGCGTGGGGCAGGAGCACCCTTGGGGGCTCGTGGGCTTCGCCTTCCTGGGCGCGGCGCTCGCCAGCGCGCTCACGGGCGCGGCGGCCGCGCGGGGGCGCCTGCGCGACGACGACGTGCTGCTCGTCGGGATCGCCGTGACGCTCGCGGTCAGCGCGCTCACCACGGGCCTGCAGGCGGCGGCGGACGAGGGCGCCCTGGCCGCCGCGGCGCGCTGGTCGCTCGGGCGGCTGCCGCAGGTGGGCTTCGAGGGCGTGCTGCTGCTCGCGCCGCTGGTGGCGCTCAGCGCCGCGGTGCAGCTCGCGCACGCCCGCCCGCTCACGGCGCTGCTGCTCGGCGAAGAGCGCGCCAGCTCGCAGGGCGTGGCGGTGAGCCGCGTGCGCGTCCTGGTGCTCGGGGGCGCGGCGCTCGGCGTGGCGGCAGCCGTGGCGTGGTGCGGCCCCATCGCCTTCGTGGGGCTGCTCGTACCGAACGCGGTGCGCCTCGGCTTCGGCGGCGCGCCGCGGCTCTTGCTCCCGGCGTCCGCGCTGGCGGGGGCCAGCTTCCTCGTCGGGTGTGATCTGCTGGCGCGCTTGGCGCTCCCGGGGCGTGAGCTGCCGGTGGGCGTGATCACGGCGGCGCTGGGCGCGCCGGCGCTCGTCGCGCTCATCGTGCGGCGTCGACGCTGAGCGTGAGGAGCGCCGTGCGTGGGCTGCTCAGTCGAGGGCCTGGGTGAAGCTGTCGATGACCTCGCCCTTGCGGTCGACGGCCTTGCCGTTGATGCCGCTGGCCGTGACCTCGAACAGCACGATGTTGTAGCTCTTGGCGCGCTTCGCCCGCAGCGCGCACTCCGCCCGCGCGATGTTCTCGTCGATGTTACCGAGCGAGCCGCCGCCACCCCCCGCGGTCACGTAGGTGATGGTCTTGCTCGGGGCGCTGGTCATGGGCACCACGAAGCGCTCGTAGCCGTGCATGTGGCCCTGGATGACGAGCCGCACGTCGTTGGCCTCGAAGGCCGGCGTCAGCAAGTTCCGTGCGGCGTCGTTCTGGCCGGTGTCGCCGCAGGTGAGGAACGGTTTGTGGAAGAACACCACCGAGAAGCGGAAGCCGGGCCGGCCCTTGGCGTCCGCGAGCTGCTGGGTGACCCACTGGTGCTGCGGGGAGTTCTCCGCGATGCCCTGCTCGGTGTCGAGCGCGAAGAAGTAGACGCCGCCGTGCTCGAAGCGGTAGTAGGCGTCCGTCCCGTCGAAGCCCGCGTTGCCGAAGAGGCGGTGGTAGTACTGCTCGTACTCGTCCGGTTTTTCGTACTCGTGGTTGCCGATACACGGCAGGAAGGCCCCGCGCGAGAGCATGGGCGCCAGCTCCCGGAACCAATAGGCCCAGGTGTCCATGCCGGACGCGTAGTATTGCAAGTCTCCCGCGTGCAGCAGAAAGTCCGAGGGCTCGCTCTTGGTGATCTCCAGCAGCGCCTGGGGTGCCTTGGCCAGCCCCGGGTTGGTGTCGCCGATGGCCTGGAAGTGGAAGGGGGTGCCGCTCGGGGGGGAGGTGCAGAAGCGCCCAGTGGCGCTGGCGTCCGCGGTGAGCGCGTAGGTGTAGCAGACGCCTGGCGTGAGCCCGGTGAGCCGCGCCTCCTTCATGTAGTAGGTCCCGGGCTCGTCCGCGGGGGCGTCGAGGTTGAGCGGCGCGGTGTAGCGGTTGTCGATGACGAAGGGGCTCTCGGTGGCCTGCACCGTCGAGCTCGCGCCGCCCGGCGCGGTGAAGGTCACCTCACCGCTGGTGCCCTCTCGGCAGCTCTCCCAGCGCATCAGCGCGCTGGTGCCGTCGACGCGCTGCACCCAGGGGCGCTTGCTGATCCCGCTCGCGGCGCAGACGGCGCCGCCGTCCTCCTCCGCGCCGCCCGCGGCTCCTCCGGCGCCTGCCTGACCGGCGTGGCCGGCGGCCCCTCCGCTCCCCGCGGGGTCCGAATTCGAGCTGCAGCCGAGGGCGAGCAGTGGAGCGGCGGCGAGGGCGAGGGCGAGGGGGCGCATCCCCGCAGTCTAGCGGCTGTGCTCCGAAGCTCCAGCGCTTCGGAGGATTGCCGTATAGTGGCAGCCGTGATGGCCGCGCTTCACCTCTCGCCTGCGGCGCTCGGCTCATGAGCGCGCCGCCGCCTGGTGTCCCACCTGGCGGAGCCCGTGGCTGGCGGACCCCTGGCGACGTCAGCGGCCCGCCGGGCGGCTATGGGGTCGGGCTGCCTCCCGGCGTGGCCGCGGACTACGGGCAGCGCGGCGGCGCGCCCGCGGTCAGTGGCCTGGCTCAGGAGCCTTACGGTCAGTACTCGGCGATCGTCGGCGTCTCCGGCCTCATGCTCACCTTCTGCTGTAGCCTGCTCGGGATCGTGACCGGGGTCGTGGCGGTGGTGCTCGGGGTCGCCTCGCTGCAGCGGACCAGGGCCGAGCCGGAGCGCTACGCGCGCAGCTCGCTCGCGGTCATCGGGATCATCACGGGCGCGCTGTCGCTGCTCTATTTCGCCGTCACCCTCTTGTTCGTGGGGCTCGGCCTGCTCCCGACGCTTCTGGGCAAGGGGCCTTGAGCGCAGGGCCGTGGCCGAGGCCCGCAAGCTCCGAGGGCTTGCAGTGCCCACGCGGTCCAATACTGTCCCCCCCATGCCGAAGCTCGTCTTACTGCGTCACGGCGAGAGCCAGTGGAACCAAGAGAACCGCTTCACCGGCTGGGTCGACGTCCCGCTCAGCGCGCGCGGTGTGGAGGAGGCGCGCACCGCCGGGCGGCTGCTCGCGGAGGCCGGCTTCGAGTTCGACGTGGCCTACACCTCCGTCTTGCGGCGCGCCATCCACACGCTGAACCTGGCGCTCGAGGAGCTGGACCAGCTCTGGATCCCCGTGCACAAGCGCTGGCGCGCGAACGAGCGCCACTACGGCGCCCTGCAGGGGTTGAACAAGGCGGAGACCGCCGCCAAGCACGGTGACGCGCAGGTGCTGCGCTGGCGGCGCAGCTATGATTTGCCGCCGCCGGCGCTGCCCATTGATGACCCAGGGCACCCCTCGCGCGATCGCCGCTACGCGGGCCTCGAGCCCTCGCAGCTCCCCGTGAGCGAGTGCCTGAAGGACACCGTGCAGCGGTTCTTACCGCTCTGGAACGAGGAGATCGCGCCGGCCATCCGCGCCGGGCAGCGCGTGCTCATCACCGCGCACGGCAACAGCCTCCGAGCGCTCATCAAGCACCTCGACGGCATCTCGGACGAGGCCATCGTGGAGCTGAACATCCCCACGGGCATCCCGCTCGTCTACGAGCTCACCGAAGAGCTCCGTCCGCTCGGCCACCGCTACCTGGGAGATCCGGAGGCCGCCAGCGCCAAGGCGGCGGCCGTCGCCGCGCAGGCCAAGGCCTGAAGCCCGGGCCGCCGCCCACGCGTCCGCGTCAGCAGCCGAGGTCGAAGACCAAGCGCACGAACTGCTCTGCCGAGGGGGGGTGACGCTCGAGCGCCGCGGCGTCCAGCGTCACGTCCGCGAGGGACTGGTAGCGCTCGTGCCGATGCTCGAGCAGCGCGGCGTAGAGCCGAGGCAGCTCGTCCAGCGGCGCGGCGCCCGGGCGAGGCTGCCAGCCCTCGCCCCAGACGACCGGCTTGGGCTGCGCCAGGTAGCGCTGGAGCATGGCCTCGCGGTGCGCCGCGCCGACCTCCAGGTACACGACGCGCGCCTGCTCGCGCAGGCGCGCGAGCAGCGGCGCTGGTAGGTAGACGGCGCTGCCCGTCAGATCCACGAGCTGCGGCGTGTGAGGCTGCGCCTCGAGCGCCTCGAGCGCCGCCCGCGTCACCTGCTCCTCGAGCTGGAGGTAGGCGGCTTGGCGTTCGGTGTAGCCTGGCGTCCAGGGGGCGCCCATCCAGCGCCCGAGGGCGGCGACGGGGGCCTCGGCGGGGGCGGGCTCCACCAGCTCCGCGAGCCGCGAGGCGATGGCGGCGTCGCAGTCGTGGTGCACGTACCCGAGCGGCGCGACGCGCTGCGCCCAGTAGCTCTTTCCGGCGCCGGACATCCCGACGAGCGCGAAGCAGCACGTGCGGCTCATGGACGCTCGAACAGCCTGCCGTGCAGCGCCTTGACGGCGCGATCGATCTCACGGTCGTCGATGACCATGGACACGTTGATGCTGCCCCAACCGTAGCTGATCATCTCCACGTTGACGCCGACCTCGGCGAGCGCGGCGAGCAGCTCCGCCGCGATGCCTGGGGTCTGAGGCAGGCGGTCGCCCACCACCGCCAAGATGGTCTTGCCGGTGTCCAGGCGACACTCGCCGAGCGCTGCAGCATCTTGGAGCACTCGCCGCGCGCAGGCCTCGTCCGAGGCGCTGAGGCTCACGCTCACCTCCGAGGTGGCCACCATGCCCACCACGAGGCCATGGCGTGAGACCAGCTCGAAGAGCCTCGCCAGATACCCCACCTGGTTGAACATCCGCGCGGTGCGCACCGTCAAGATGCACTGCCCTTCCTTGTAGGCCACGCTGGTGAGGGCGGCGCGCTCCGAGGGAGCGTGCTGCACGATGACCGTGCCCAGGTGCTCCGGGTGATTGGTGTTGAGCACGCGCACGGGGACGTCGCGCCCCATGGCGGGCAGCAGCGTCTCGGGGTGGAGCATCCGGCTGCCGAAGTAGGCCAGCTCCGCCGCCTCGTCGAAGCTCATGACGGGGATGTTCTTGGCGCCCGCGACCAGGTGGGGATCGGCCGTCATGACCCCATCGGTGTCGCTCCAGATCTCCACCTCTTCGGCGCCGAGCGCCACGGCCAGCAGCGTGGCCGTGAGGTCACTGCCGTTGCGCCCCACGGTGGTGATCTCCCCACGCTCGTTCTTGCCGATGAAGCCGGTGACGATGGGCACCTCGCTCCGCGCGGCGAGCTCCTGGTAGCGCTCCCGCGCCGCTGCCTCGAAGCCGGGGAGCGGGCGGGCACGTCCGAACTGGGAGTCCGTGACGAAGCCCAGCTCCCACACGTCGTAGGCGCGCGCGGCGAGCCCGTGATGGCTGAAGTACTCCGCCAAGGCGCGCACCGCCATGCGCTCGCCGAAGCTCGAGATGTAGTCCAAGCTGCGTGGGCTGAGCTCTCGCACCAGCGAGACGCCGCGGAGCAGCGCGCGGATCTCGTCGTAGAACGGCGCGAGCACGCTCTCGGGCACCTCGAGCTCGTCGGCGATCTTCTGCTGGAGCGCGATGGGTACCTCGGCGGCCGCCGCGTCGCCCTCCGCGGCGGCGCGCCCCGCGGCGATGAGGGCGTTGGTCATCCCCTTGTGCGCGGAGCTCACGACCAGCGGACGCCGCCCCTGGTGGGCGCGCACCACGCCCAGCACCTTGTCGATTTGCGCCCGGTCCGCGACCGAGCTGCCGCCAAATTTCATCACCAGCATGGGGGTAGGCTCCGCGCGCGAGGAGCGCGCAGTCTAGGGACCGCGGCACCCGGGTCAACGGTCGTGACGGCGCGCGTCGAGCGAGGGCCTGGCGTGCCGGGTCACCCGGGGCTGGCGGCGGGGGCCCCCGCTGGGCGAGGGGGGCGCGCTCGGCGCACCTGCGCCGACCCAGGGCGCCCCGGCCGACGGATCGTTGGGCGCCCGAGCCCGCAAATTGGGCCGCGAGCGCGCCCGTCGGCCTATGATCGACCTCCCCACGGAGAACCCACGTGCTCACTCGCCTCGCCCCTTTCGCTTGGTCCCTGCTCATCACCGTGGCGCCCGTGGTGGCCGCCGCCGCGCCCCCCGTCCTCGATGGGCGTGAAGGTCAGGTGTTGCCGCGAGACGACGAGGAAGATCTCGAGGTGCCTCCGGAAGACGAGGGCACGGACACGCGGCCGACCCAGCAGCGTCGAGCCGAGCGCCAGGGCTCGGGGGACGGCCGGGACGATGAGCCCGATCCGGAAGAGGAGGGGCTCGACATTTACTCGGGGGGCTTCGAGCTGGGGCTCCGCACCGGCTTCGGGTTTCCGATGGGACAGATCCAGGAGCTGCGCACCGGTGAGCGGAGCCCCCTGGGCGACGGGATCCACGGGCAGATCCCGATCTGGCTGGATCTCGGCTGGCGCATCACGCCCCGCTGGATGGTGGGCGTGTATGGGAGCTACGGCTTCATCTTGGTGAAGGAGGCTGCCGAGGGGGAGCCTGGTTGCCCTGCCTCGGAGAGCTGCTCCGGGGCGAACTGGCGCTTCGGCGCCCAAGCGCAGTTTCACTTCCTCCCCTACGCGAGCGTGGACCCCTGGGTCGGCGCCGGGCTCGGCTACGAGCTGCACCGGCTGACGCGCAGCGGGGGAGCGCGTGACGCCACGAGCCAGCTCCGTGGCTGGGAGTTTCTCAACCTGCAAGCCGGCGTGGATTTCCCTTCCGACAGCGGCTCGGCCTTCGGGCTGTTCGTGGGGTACACCATGGGTCAGTTCACCCACTACTCGGGCACCTACGGGGGCCAAGAGGAGTCCGGGGAGATCAGCCGTGTCGCCACGCATCAATGGTTGATGCTCGGGCTGCGTGGCACGAAGGTGTTCTGAGAGCCGCCGCGCGGTCTCGGGCTGTGCAGGTCATGACCCAAGGGCGGGCGCGCGCATGAGCCGACGTGACCGGGCGGAGCGCCCCATCACGCTGCGTGAGCCCTCGCGGGAGCCTCGCCCGCTCGAGCTCCCCCGCGGCCTCGAGCGGGCGCTGGCGGCGGGGCACCCCTGGGTCTATCGCGAGCACGTGCCGGCGGGCTTTCGAGCGCCAGCGGGCACGTGGGTGCCGGTCGTGGCCGGCCAGCACCGCGGCGTGGGCCTGTGGGATCCCTCGAGCCCCATCGCGCTGCGGATGATCGCTGGCGCGACGCTCCCCAGCCCAGGGTGGGTGGCGCGCCAGATCGAGCAGGCTTGGGCGCTGCGTGAGCCGCTCCGGCACGCGGGAGTGACGGCCTACCGCTGCCTCTTCGGTGAGGGCGATGGGGTGCCCGGGCTCAGCATGGATCTCTATGGTGACTTCGCCGTGGTGCTCACCTACGCGGACGCGGTGTCGGCGCTGGTGCCGGAGGCTGCGGACGCGGTGCAGCAGCTCGGGCGCCTGCGCGGCGTCGTGCGACGCCGGCGCGGCGCGAGCGGTCAGGAGCGCCTCGAGCTCTTGGTGGGTGAGGCCCCGCCGCCGCGCCTCGTGGTGGAGGAGTACGGCGTGCGCCTGCTGGCAGAGCTGCACGCCGGGCAAAAATCCGGTCTGTTCCTCGACCATCGAGAGAATCGGCGCTGGCTCGCCCCGTGGTGCGAGGGGCGCCGTGTGCTCAACCTGTTCTCATACACGGGGGCCTTCAGCGTGCACGCCGCTCGAGCGGGCGCCGCGCACGTCACCAACGTGGATCTGGCGGCGCCCGCGCTGGACGCGGCGCGCGCCAACTTCATCGAGAACGGGCTCGAGCCGGCGAGCCACGCCTTCGTCACCGGCGACTGCCTCGAGTTTCTGTCCCGCGCCGTGGAGCAGGGGCAGCGCTGGGACGTCGTCATCTGCGATCCTCCCAGCTTCGCACGCAGTCGGGAGCAGCTCCGGCCAGCGCTCAAGGCCTACGAGCGGTTGATGCTCGCCGCGCTGCGCGTCACCGAGCCGGGGGGCCTGCTCGCCGCCGCGAGCTGCACGGCGCAGGTCTCCCCGCAGCTCTTCCGCGAGGTGCTCGTCGAGAGCGCGCGCCGCGCGCACCGTCGACTCCAGCTCGTGCACGACGCCGGGCAGCCCCTCGACCACCCGGTGATGTTGCAGCACCCCGAGGGGCGCTACCTGAAGTTCATGGTGAGCCGAGTGCTGTCGGCGCGCTAGCCCTCCCTCCCAGGGTGCGCGGCTCGGCTGACGCCCCGGGGGGGCTAGCTCGGTCCCATGAAGTCCGACTGCGCCGCGAGCGCGACGAGCGGCAAACCAGCGGCCTCGATGGCCTGGGCGCCGCCCTCTTGGCGGTCCACGATGGCCACGATGCCGATGACCTTCGCGCCCGCTTGGTGCAGCGCCTCCACCGCGCGGAGGCTGGAGCCGCCCGTGGTGATGACGTCTTCCAGCAGCGCCACGGGGAGACCGGGGCGTAGTGAGCGGTCACCCTCCACGAGCTTGGCGGTGCCGTGGTCCTTCTGCTGCTTACGCACGTACAGCGCCGGCAGCGGCCGCCCCTGCTGATAGCTGATGAGCGAGACCGCGCTGGCCAGCGGGCAGCCGCCGAGCTCCACGCCGCCCACCGCCTCACAGGGCGGTAGCTGCGCGAGGAGCTGAAACATCAGCTCTCCGACCAGCGCGTGCCCTTCGGCGGTGAGCACCGTCTGCTTGCAGTCGATGAAGAAATCACTCTCGCGGCCGGAGGCGAGGCGCACCCGACGACGCTGGAAGCTGCGCTCTCGCAGCAGGGTGATGAGGCGCTGGCGCTTGGCTTCGTCCACCATGAACACTGCTGGGGCTCAGCGGCGCGACGACTTCTGCTTGGCCTTGGTGCCCTTGCGCAGCGCCCGGACGACGGGCGGCGGCGGGGCTGCCTTGGCGGCGGGGGCTGGGCCCTTGACGGGCGCCGTGCTGGCCTTCGGCGTGGGGGCCGGGGCGGGCGCGACGGCGCGTGGCGGCGCCGCGGGCGGGCGGGCAGGGGCCACGGCGCGCGCGGGCGCCGCGGCGCGCGGAGCTGGGGCGCTGGTGCGCGCCGCCGGCGCGGGCGTGGGTCGAGCCGGCGCGCTGCCGTCCGTGGTGACGGCGCCGCGCACGAGCGCGCCGTCCGCGATGGAGATGCTGGGCGCGCTCAAGTCCCCGATGACGCGCGCGTGGGGGCCGAGGCTGAGCGCCGCGCTGGCCCTGAGGTCTCCCTGGACCTGCCCGTCGATGCTGAGCTGCGCCCCCGCGATGCCGCCGAGCACGACTGCCTCGTCGCCCAGGCTGACGTCCCCGGTGACCTGGATCTCACCTTCGACGCGGCCGTACACCGCGAGCGAGCCCTCACCTCGGACGTTGCCACGCAGCGTGCTGTTGTGCCCGATGCTGGAAGTGGTGGATGCCATCGTGGTGCCTCTCATACGCCCATGTCGACGTTGCCCTTGAACGAGGCGCCGTCCGCGATGGTGAGCCGGGTGCTCTTCACGTCGCCGATGAGCCGGCCCCCTGCTTGCAGATCCACCCGCTGCTGGGCGTTGACGTTCCCCGTCACCTGGCCCGCCACGCTGACGGAGGCCGCGTCGATGTTGGCCTCCACCACGCCGTGAGCGCCCACGGACACCTCTCCCTCGGTGCTGAGCGTGCCGCGCAGCGTGCCGTGCACCACGACCTCGTCGTCACAGGTGAGCTCACCTTCGAACGATAGCCCTTCGCCAATCACCGTGCCTGCCATGCGTGTCTCCCGAATGTTTCGTTCCGTGCGGCGCGCTCAGCGGCGGCGCGCGCTCAAATCCAAGTCGAACTCCGCCTCTAGCTGGACGGCCACCGAGGCGCCGTGCTCGAGGCTCAGCCGCGCGCCCCTCAGGTGCCCCCGCACGACCGCCCCGGAGCGCACCGCGATGGGGCCCTCCACCTGCGCATCACCGAGGAGCTGCCCGGCTACCTCCAGCGCGGCGGCGTGGACGTTGCCCGTGACCGAGCCCCCGCTCGCGATGGAGACGGGGCCGCCGATGGAGAGATCGCCATCGAGCGAGCCCTCGACGAACAGCTCTCCCTCGCCCGAGATCTTGCCTCGGAGCCGGGAGCCGGCGCTGAGGACGCTACCGCTGGGTTGCCTTGCCATGGGATGCGGCGCGCACGCTAGTACAGGGGCCCGCGGCTGTCACCGGCCGCGGGAGACGTCCAGGGCCGCCAGCACCTCGGGCGCGCGGCGGACCGTGGAGAACAGCCCGCGCGCGTAGAGCCGCCGCTGTGCGTCGAGGCTGAGGTCCCCCTCGCGGCCCTGGGTGGCGGCGGCGAGCAGGATGGCCGAGGCCACGCTGACGTTGAGGCTCTCCACGAAGCCGCGCATGGGGATGCGCACCGAGCGGGTGGCGGCGCGGCGCAGCGGCTCCGACAGCCCGCGGTGCTCGTTGCCGAGCAAGAGGGCGCAGCGCGGCAGCTGGCGAAGCTCTTCGGGGAGCAGCTCTCCCTCCGGGTGGGTGGCGACGAGCTCCAGGTCTTGCTCGCGCAGCCGCGCGATGGCGTGCTCGGGCGTCGCGTGGCGGTGGACGTCGAGCCAGGTGTCGGTGCCGCGCGACACCGAGCCAGCGACGAGGAAGGCCTCCGCGCTGGGGATGACGTGCACGGCTTGGAGACCGAAGGCCTCGGCAGAGCGCAGCACGGCCGCGCCGTTGTGCGGATCGTGAGGGCGGTCGAGCAGGACCGTGACCCCGCCGAGCCGGCGCGCCGCCACCTGCCGCAGCTTCGCGCGGCGCTCCTCGAGCACCAGCGGCTCGAGCGCCAGGATGACCTCTTCGTCACTCCAGCTCGCGGGCCAGCGTGGCGGCAGCCGGTCCACGCCCAGCGGCTCGAACACCTCGTCGCTCAGGCGGCGCACGAAGAGTCGACGGGTGAGGGGGAGCGGCGGCGCGACGGGGAAGCCATGAGCAGCGCGGGGCGCGCAAGCTAGCACAAGAGGCGCCCAGCGTGGCGGCGTGGCCGAGCGCGCAGCCCGTTGCGTCACTGCGCGGAGCGGCTATCGTGGGGGCCTCACTTCAGCAGGGAGGCGCAATGGCCAGCCAGAACGTCAAGACCTTCACGGATCAGAACTTCGAGGCCGAGGTCCTCAAGAGCGGCGAGCCGGTGCTCGTAGATTTCACAGCCACCTGGTGTGGTCCCTGCAAGGCGCTCGCGCCGGTCATCGATCAGCTCGCGGACGAGCTGGTGGGCAAGGTGCGGATCGGCAAGCTCGACATCGACGAGTCCCCCGTGGCCGCTGGCCGCTATGGGGTGCGCAACATCCCCACGGTCATGCTGTTCCGTGGCGGTGAGCGCGTGGGGCAGCTCGTGGGCTTGTCCACCAAGGCCAAGCTCCTGTCGTTCATCGAGGGCTGAGGGACCGCTCGAAGCGTCGGCGCCCCCGAGGACCCCTCGCCGGCGCCGTTTTTCTTGCTTGACACCGAGTAAGTAAGAACTTACTTACTCACTATGTCCGTCAGTCCCTTGGAGCGCCCGAGTCGTCGCGTCGAGATCGCGGAGACGGCGCTGCGGCTCATCGCCACGCGGGGCATCGCAGCGCTCACCACCACCGCGCTGGCCGAGGAGCTGGGCGTCACCAGCGGCGCGCTGTTTCGGCACTTTGCCTCGCGGGACGCCATCTTGGAGGAGGTGGTCAGCCGTGTGGAGGCGCTGTTCACGGCGGACTTTCCGTCGGGAGAGCTCCCGCCCAAGGCACGGCTCGAGCAGTTCATGCGGCAGCGCGCGGCCACCGCCTCCCGTCAAGCCGGGGTGCTCCGCTTGATGATCTCGGAGCAGTTCGCGCTGGCGCTCCCGGCGGCGGCGGCGCTGCGGCTGCTGCGCCTGGTGCACGCTACCCAGGCGTACATCGTGAGCACCCTGCGTGAGGGCGTAGAGCGCGGACAGTTTCGTCAAGACGTCGATCCTTTGGCGCTCTCCATCACGGTGATGGGCTCGATGCAGATGCTGGCGGTGATGCGCCACCTCCAGCTCGAGGGGCTCGACGGGGAGCGCGCCGCCGCGATCGTGGACGGCGTGCTCGCGCTGGTCAGCGCGCCTCAGACGGGGGAAGCGTGAGCCTGGGGCGCGCCGCGCGGGCCCGGTTGAAGCGCGGGCTGCTCGCCGCGGCAGCGCTCGGCGCCCTGGGGGTGCTCGCGTGGCAGCGGACGCGACCGCTCGGCGTCGAGACGTGGACGGTGGACCGTGGCCCGGTCGTGCGTGAGGCCTTCGGCACGGGGCTCCTGGAGAGCGTGGAGCAGGTGGAGCTCGGCTTCGAGCTACCAGGGCGCATCACCCAGCTCGCGGTAGACGAGGGGGACGTGGTGCGCGCCGGGCAGGTGCTCGCCGAGGTGGACGCCACGGAGCTCGAGGCTCAGCTCGGCGTCGCCGACGCCAACCGGAGCTTGGCCAGCCTGTCCACCGCGCGCGCCCGCGCGGACCTCGAGCGAGCCAAGGCGCTGCGTGAGCGCGCCCGTGAGGATCTCGAGCGGGCCGAGCGACTCGCGCAGGCCGGGGTCATCCCGCCGGCGGAGCGAGACGCCCTCGGCACGCGCCTCGCGACGGCCGAGGCGGACGTTCGGGCGGCGCTGGCGACGCGCGCGCAGCTCGGGCAGGGGGTCACGGTGGCGAGCCGGAGCCGCGAGGTGACGGCGTCGCTCGCCCAGCGCTCGAAGCTGAGGAGCCCCATCGACGGCTTCGTGGTGCGCCGCGCGCGCAGCGTGGGCGACCACGCGCAGGTGGGGCAGTGGGTGTTTCGAGTCGCGGAGGAGCGGCTGAAGGTGCGCGCCTGGCTCGACGAGTCCGTGATCGCGGAGCTCGCGACCGAGCAGACCGCGCGCGTCGTGCTGCGCAGCGAGCCAGAGCGCGCGTACCAGGGGCGGGTGACGCGCATCGCGCGGGAGGCCGACCGTCAGACGCACGAGGTGCTGGTGGACGTGGAGCTGACGGAGGTGCCGCAGCGCTTCGCCATCGGGCAGCGAGCGGACGTGTACGTGCAGACCGCGGCGCGCGACCAGGTGGTGCGCTTGCCGCTCGAGGCGTGTCGCCTCGCCGAGCAGCGCTGCCTGGTTCAGCGCGAAGGGCGGGCGGCACTGGCCAGCTTCGAGCCGGGGCTCATCGGCTCGTCCTTCTTCGAGGTGAAGCAGGGGCTGCTGCCAGGAGAGCAGATCGTCGTCTCGACTCGAGACGGTCGAGAGATTGCGCCGGGACGTAGGGTGCAAGCGCCGGGGCAGCCGTGAACCTCGCGTGGAAGGACGTCGCGCATCAGAAGCTGCGGTTCTTGGCCACGGCCGCTGGGCTCGGTCTGCTCTTCGCCATCGTGCTGGCGATGGGCGGCATCTACCAAGGGATGATCGACGACGCGACGCTGCTCGTGGAGGCCGCCGGGGGCGATCTGTGGCTCGTGCAGCGTGACACGCGTGGCCCCTTCGCCGAGCGCTCGGTGGTCCCGCTCGACCTCGAGCAGCGCGCCCGCGTGGTCCCCGGGGTCCAGTGGTCGCGGGCGTTCACCACCACGACCCTCCAGCGGAGTCACCGTGGTCAGCGCTTGCGCGCGACCGTGGTCGGGCTCTCCTGGCCGGATCCTCCGCCGATCGCGCTGGAGCAGGGTCGGCCGCTGAGGGTCGGTCACGGGGAGCTCATCGCGGACCTCAGCCTCGGGCTGGCGCTCGGCGAGCGGCTGACGCTGGGCGGTGACGAGTACGTGGTGGTGGGGACGATGCGCGGTGTGCTCGCTTCCAGCGGGGATGGGGTGATCTACGTCACCAACCAGGACTGCGCGCGCCTCCAGTCCTACCAACCCCCGGAGGCCGTGCGGCAGGCGCGTGAGGCGCGCCAGCAGCAGATCGAGGCGCTCCCGCTCGCGGTGGGCGCTCCGCTCCGTCGCCAGGTCGGAGAGCAGGATCTCACCGCGGGCTTGCTCGCGCAGCCCATGGTTCAGGCGGTGGTGGTGAAGCTCGCCCCCGGCTACAGCCACGAGCAGGTCAAGGCGCGCTTGGCGGGCTGGACGGACGTGACGGTGTGGTCCACCGAGGAGCAGCGGCAGCTCCTGCTCCAAGGGGTCGTCGACAAGGCGCGCCAGCAGATAGGGCTGTTTCGCGGGCTCTTGGCGATCGTCTCCGGGATCTTGGTGGCGCTCATCATCTACTCCATGACCGCCGCCAAGACCCGGGAGATCTCGCTCTTGAAGCTGATGGGGGCGCGCACTCGGGTGGTGGTCGCCATGGTGCTGCAGCAGTCCCTCATGCTCACGGGGCTGGGCTACGCGATGGCCTTGCTGGTCGCGCGCGTCGCCTTCCCAGCGTTCCCACGCCGCGTGGTGGTGGGCACGGAGGATCTGCTCCTCGGCGCCGCCGGCGTGGTGCTGCTCGCCCTCGTCGCCAGCGCCGCGGCCATCGCGCGCGCGCTGCGCATCCCTCCCACCACCATCCTCGCGGGCTAGCCTCATGGAGACCATCCGCGCCGTCTCCCTCACGAAGACCTACGGCCAGGGCGAGCTGGCGGTCACCGCCTTGAGTGACGTGTCCATCACGGTAGACAGCGGCGAGGTCGCCGCGCTGCTCGGGCCGAGCGGCTCGGGAAAATCCACGCTGCTCACCGCCCTCGGGCTCATCTCCCTGCCCGACAGCGGCTCACTGTGGCTCGAGGGGCGACAGGTGCTGCGTGACGGGCGGCCGGTCGGGGACTTGGCCAAGGTGCGTCGTGAGCGCATCGGCTTCGTCTTCCAGAAATCTAATCTCATCCCCTTCCTCACCGCGCGTGAGAACGTGTCCCTGGCGCTCGAGATCAACGACCGCAAGGGGAGGGAGGTGCAGGCGCGCGTCGAGGCGCTGCTCCGCTATCTAGATCTTGGCGAGCGCATGGATCACACGCCAGACGAGCTGTCCGGGGGGCAGCAGCAGCGCGTCGCCATCGCACGCGCCCTCGCGACCTCGCCCGCCATGATCTTGGCGGACGAGCCCACCGCCGCGCTCGACAGCGTCCGCGGGCGCAACGTCATGGAGCTGCTACGTCGTGTCGCGCGGGAGCAGCGCACCGCCGTGGTCGTGGTCACGCACGATCATCGCACGCTCGACGTCTTCGACACCATTCACGAGATGGCGGACGGGCGCTTCGTCGAGCCCAGCGTGGACGCCGCGTCGGCGAGCTGAGCGCCACCGCGCGCGCGGGCTCAGGGGCCGCCGAGCTCGCTGCTGGCGATGACGGTCATGCTGAAGCTGCCCGTCACGTCGCCCGTGGGACACTCCGTGCCGCGGAGCGCGGTCCAGTCCGTGAAGGCGAAGGTGCCCTCGGCGAGCCCGCCGGGCCCATCGTAGCGGCTGAGCGTGAGGCTGCCCCCTCGCGCGAGGCACTGGCTCCCCGGCACCACCACGGTGACGCCGACCTGGCCCGGATCTCGCCCGTAGGAGTAGCTGCCGAGCGTGACGCCGAGGACGTTCATGGACACGAAGGAGGAGAAGCTGGAGGCGTCCGCCGAGAAGCCGTAGTGCAGCAGCACGTTGAGCCCCGGTCCGCTCCCGCCGGGGAACTCCTCGTAGGCCACGGTCATGATTTGTGGATCGCACACGCTGGAGTCTTCCGCGCTCGGTTGCTCATGGTAGGTGGTGCCGGCCCAGGTCATCGTGTCCGAGGCGGTGCAGGGGCCGGCGCTGCCGCCGCCCTGCCCGGCGCTGCCCGCCGTGCCGCCCCCCGTGCCCGCGTGACCGGCGGCGCCGGCGCTGCCCGCGGTGCCCCCGGCGCCTCCGCCGTCCCCGCTGGAGCACGCCACGCACAGGACGACCGACGAGACCAGCGAGCCGAAGTGAAGCCGCATGGCGGGATGCTGCGGCCGCCGGGGTAGCGCCGTCAAGCGGCTTCTCCGCGCGTCCCCCTGGACGTCATCGCTGCCCAGCGCGGCGCTCCGCGGCGCCGCTCAGCGCTTGGGGGCTCGCAGCACGGCGCCGGAGTTGGGGACGCCCTCGAGCCCCGCGTTGACCCAGTAGACGGCTCGATCATCCACCGCGATGTCCAGTGGGCAGGCTTGATCGGTCGCGATGCTGACCGGCGCGCCGCCCGCGAGCGGGATCCGCCAGATGGCGCCCGCGGGCTCCTGGCCTCGGCACGCGCCGTCCGGGCTGCTGGTGGTGACGTAGAGCGCCTGCTCGTCCAGGGCGATGCCGAAGGCGCCGGGCAAATCTCCGGCGATGACCTCGGCTTGCTCGGCGCCGTGGGCGAGGCGCAGCACGCGCCCCATGCCGTCGCCGCTGTCGGTGAAGTAGAGCGCTTGGTCGTTGGCCACCAGGTGCCCCAGGGTGTCGAAGCCCGCGTCGATCGTCCGCTGTGGGAGGTTCGGCGACACGGCGTAGATGACGCGGCGCCCCACATCGGCGAGGTAGAAGGCGTCGGCGCCCGCCGCCAAGAACCCCGGCTCCCGGAGATCCCGGTAGGCCACCTGGATCTCGGCCTCCCCGCCGCGGAGCGGGGCTCGAGCGAGCCCCGGGCCAGCGTCCTCTGGCCCGCGCGCCGTCCAGGTGACGTCGTCCTGGCGCCGGATCAGAGCCACCACCTTTCCTGCCTCGGGGATGATGGTCTCAGCAGCCCCCTGCGTGGTGAGCGGGCTCGCCTCGATGCTGTTGCTGGCGCCCTTGGCCCAGTAGAGCCTGCCGTCGATGATGCCGATGGCGGAGACCGAGCCGTCATGGAGGGTGCGGAGCCCCTGGCCCGAGCGGCTGCTGCTGCGGAGGTAGCCGGGGCTCTCGGCCTCCCCGGCGTGCCCCGGTGAGGACCAGAACACGCGCCCTGCTGCGACCTCCACCCGCAGGGGTGAGTCCTGCTGGTCGGCCAGCGTCTCGACCGCCTTCGGCGCAGCTCCGGCGCTCGAGTCCTCGTCGGCGCTGCAGCCGGCGAGCGGGAGGGCCGCCAGGCCAAGCCCGAGGGCGAGGAGGTGTGGGTAACGGCGGAGGTCGTTCATGCTGGCGCCTTGGTACGTAGGGGCGAGGAGGAAGCTTCCCGGAGTGTGCTGCCGTCAGCTCTGGGCGACCGCGTCCTTCACTCCGTAGAAGGCGGCGGCCAGCCGCGTGATGGAGCGGCCGTAGTAGGCGAGGACCAGCACGCCGATCAGCGTGACCGCCGCGAAGGCCGGCACCGCCGTCCCCGCGAAGCGCGACCAGGCGAGCCCCAGCGCCAGCCCGAGCGTGCTCGCGAGGTGCCCCACGGCCGTGTAGGCGTTGGCCGGGACCAGCTCCATGGGCGCAGCGAAGTGCTGGCGCGTGACCCGCGCAGCCCTCAAGATCAGGGGGAACCCTGCGAGCCCGAGCAGGCTGAGCGCGGGCATCGCGCCGAGCGCCACGGGGACGACGAGCGCCGCCGCGGCGAGCGCCGCTAGCACGAGGTAGCCGCGGCTCGCGCGCTCGACGCCGAGCCGCACCACCAGCGTGCGCTTGTCCACCTCGCGGTCGCTGGTGGCGTCCTGAAAGCCATTGATGAACAGCACGAGCGCCACCAAGACCGAGACGGGCAGCGCCGCCATGAGCGCCACCGTGGGCACCGTGCCGGCTTGCACGTAGGCGCTGCCGCACACGATGCCGACGCCGAAGGCGAGCGCCACGGCGACCTCCCCGAGCCCGCGGTGCGCCAGTCGTAGCGGCGGGCCGGTGTAGATGAAGCCGAGGGCGAGCCCGGCGAGCCCGAAGGCGACGACGCCCGGGCGCCCCGCGAGCGCGAGGTACACCCCGATGCCCGCGCTGAGCAGCCCGAACCCCAGCATGGCCATCAGCAGCTCTGCGCGCGTCGCGAGCCCCCGCTGCAGCACGCGGGAGCCTCCGGTGAAGCCTTGGACGGCCGTGCGGTTCCGGTCGTCCGCGCCGCTCGCCTGGTCGTCGAGATCGTTCTTGATGTTGGTGCAGGCCTGGAGCGCTACGGCGGCCACCAGCGTGAGCAGCGCGAAGAGCCAGTCGACGGTGCCCGTCGTGAAGAACGCGGCCGCGACGCCCGCGACCACGCTCGCCGCGCTCGCCGTGAGCGAGGGCCAGCGCACGATCTCCTGGTAGATCCCGAGCTGCCGGCGGAGCAGGGCGCCGTCCTTCGGCCGGTCGTGGGCGGCCGTCGCGAACTCGAGGATGGAGGGGGGGCGCCCTGCGACGATCTCCCCGAAGACGCGGTGCTTCACGAAGCGCGGCGTCACGCGCAAGAACGCGAGCAAGTCTAGCTGCCCAGCCTGCGCCAGGTGCCGCACGATGGGGGAGGTGCGCTGGGTCGCCTCCGAGGCGCGCTGGCGCTCCTCCGCGTCCCGGACCAGCTCCGCGCGGCCGGTGATCTCCATCTCCCAGCTCGTGTGCTCCTGGCCATCCGGGGACTCGTGCATGAGCAGCGCGACCTCTGGGCGCGCCGCGACCTCCATCACCTTCGGATCCTTTTTCATGGTGGCCAGGTAGATGAGCGGCCTGCCCTCCGGGTCTTCGGGGAGCCAGGCGCCAGGGTGCATCATGCGCACGCGCACCTCTTCGCCGGCGCGCGTGCCCACGGCGACGCGGCCGGCGGCGAGCAGGGCCTCGTGGATGCGGCGCCGGGATTCCTCACGGGGGGTCGGGGCGGGGGGGGGCTGGGTCATGACGTCGGGCTGCTTAGCTCGCCTCGGCGGGTCTGTGCCAGCCGGCGCTGTGCCAAGCGCGGAGGCTGTCAGGGGCGCGCGACGAGCCGCGCGGGATGGGCTCGGAATTCGCGCGGTAACGACCAGGGGGAGCGAGCTGGTACGGCGATTGCTAAGCTCGCTGGCAGGAGGTTCTTCATGTCGCTTCAACGTGTCCTCCCCCTCGCGGGGCTGTTGCTGGTCGGGCTCGTCCCCAGTCGCGCGCTGGCGCAAGAGTGCGCCGTGGACGCGGACTGCCAGACGGGCTTTCAGTGCATCAAGGGGCAGAGCGCTCCTGGCTGTCCCGATCCCGAGGCGGGCTGCCCCGCGCCGGAGCCGCCCCCTGAGCGTGGCTGGTGCGAGGCCAAGCCCATCGAGTGCGCCCAGGACTCGGACTGCCCGAGCTTCATGCGCTGCCTGGAGCACTCGGAGGGGACCTGCTGGAGCAACCCCGATGGCAGCACAGGGTGTGACGAGCCCTCCACGGTGCGCGTGTGCGAGGCCGTCGCCTTGCCCTGCGCGAGCAACGCGGACTGTCCGCAGAGCTTCGAGTGTACGGAGAGCACGCCGCCCTGTCCCGCCATCGAGTGCGCGCCGGGCCAGGACTGTCCTCCCACCGACTGCGCGGGCAGCGCCGTCCAGATCTGCACGCCCAAGGCCATCGCTTGCGCGCAGTCCTCGGATTGCCCCAGCGCCTGGGTGTGTGAGGAGGTCGCCACGGACTGCGCTAGCCCCCTCGAGGGCGGCGGCGCCGACTGCAAGGGCGCGACCGGCGAGCGGCAGTGTCGCCCGGACGGCACCCTGGCCTCGGTGCGCGGCGAGGACGAAGCGGGCGCGACGTCTCAGCGCACGGGAGGCGAGTCCAGCAGCAGCGGTTGCTCGGTGGGGTCGCCGTCCCCCGCGGGCGCGCCTCCCCTCGTGGCCGGGGTGCTGGGAGCGCTGGCGCTGCTCGGCCTCGCGCTGCGCCGCCGCTGAGCCGAGCGCGCACGGCGCGCCCCACGAGCGGCGCGCGGCTTGCTACCCTGGGCGGCCATGGCGGGTCGCCCAGGGCTGGTTCGACGGTGTAGCGCCGCCCTCATCGGTGGTGCGCTGACCACCCTGGCGTGCGCGCCGCCGCTGACGCCCCGGCCGCGCCCGGGCCTCGTCGGGCCGCAGCTCGCAGCCAGCGCGGAGACGGAGCGCGGCTGGCGCTTCCATCCGCGGGCGTACCCGGCGCTGCGCGCAGTGCGCCCGCTCGGCGTGGGGCGTGAGCTCTTCGTCGGCGGTCGGGGGGAGCGCTGGGTGGTCGACGCGGCGCACCGGAGCGTCGCCGCGGCGGCGTGGGCTGCCCCCGAAGAGCTGCTCGCGGCGCTGCGCTCCGAGGCGGGGCGCTGGGGCTTCGTGGGCGCCAGTGGCACGGTGTATGAGGCGGAGCAGCCGCTCGGTCCGCTGCTGCGCGCCAACCCGCCCCCGGTCGAGCTGGTGCGCCTCGCCGCAGTGGGTGAAGCGCTCTCGGGCGTGAGCGAGGCGGGGCAGCTCTTCAGCGCCGAGCTGCTGGGCGCGCGCTGGGTGGAGCGAGCGCCCCGCTCCGAGGCCACGTTCCTCGACGTGGCGCTGCTCGAGGGCGGCGCTGGGCTGGCGCTGGCGGCGCCAGAGCAGTACTGGGTGACGGCCGACGGTGGTCAGCGCTGGAAGCCGCTCGGCCTGCCACGGCAGGGCGTGACGTCGCTGCAGCCACTGCCCGACGGCGCGGTGCAGCTGCTCGGCGTGTTCGGGCGCTTCGTGTGGAGGCCGCCGCTGGTAGAACAGCTCGAGCCGCTGACCGGCCGGCCTCCCGAGCCGCGGCTCGAGCCCAAGCTCCCCGCGCCGCTGGGACCGAGCGCGCGCGCCGTACGCGCCGGCCACGCTGCGCTCGCAGGAGAGCGGTACGTGCAGCTCGAGCGCGCCGATGCCAAGGCGCCGCGGTGGCGTTGGCGCGAGGGCCGGCTCGATGGAGGGCTCGCGACGAGGCCGGCGCCGCAGCTCGAGGGCTGCGCCGACGTGAGGCTGGCCGTCGCGGGAGAGCTCCGCGTGGTGGCCTGCCTGCGCGGCGCGGCTTCGGGCGCGGCGCCGCTCGAGCTGCTGCGCAGCGTCGACGGCGGCCGTCGGCTCGAGCCGGTGCTCAGCGCGATGGCGCAGCCTGCCCAGCTACGGCTCGCGCTGTCGTCCACGGGGGAGCTGATGGTCGGTGGTGTCTGCGTCGCGCGCGCAGACGAGCGGGGCTGCCGGCCCACGGGCTTGATGGTCCCACGGCGTGGCGGCTCGCGCGCCGCGCGAGCTGGGAGCCGCCCGCTCGCGCTGGTCCCCGCGAGCTTGCCGCTGGCGCGGGGGGCGGCGCTGGCGCTCGGCTATTCGCCGAGCGGGGAGCGCGCCTACGCGGTGCTGCGACACGCCAAGACGGGGGCGCCCGCCTTGTATGTCGCGCGCGCCGGGGCGGCGCGCGTCAGCGTGCACGAGCTGG